>JBFWUS010000018.1:0-74417 GCA_050247155.1 Rhizobiaceae bacterium | reverse complement strand
GGCAAAGCCACAAACAACAAAGAAGGAGAAGGCAACAACCTTGACCAAATCCTGAGACCCAAACCATAAAGGAAGGCGGGTCACTTCTCGGCGAAAATCCCGGGTCAGTTCTCGGCGGAAATCAACACCGACGGCAGATACTGGCTGCACCTCGACCGGTTTGACGACACGGCGCTTGAAGTTGTTGATCGGCTCTGGTTTGCGGCGGTGGAAGGCGTGTCTCTCCATAACCTGAGCAAAGGTGCGGGAGATGCAGCAAACCCAGTTTGAGAACGCGGTCATTGTTGGCGCATCGGGCGGTTTCGGACGCGCTCTACTAAATGCCGTCGCCGAGCGTGGCGTGGCGCAGATCCACGCCCTGTCACGCTCGAAGATCGACGACATTCCGGATCACACCTTGACGGGTGAAATCGACATCCTCGACGAAGCCAGCATCGCTGCTGCCGCGAACCATGTCGCCAAAAGCGGTGCGCCTGATCTTGTGATAGTCACGACCGGGCTGCTTCATCGCGATGGCCTCCAACCCGAAAAGTCCTTTCGTCATCTGTCGAGCGCCGCGCTAGCCGAATATTTTGCGGTGAATACGATTGGACCTGCGCTGATTGCGAAACACTTCCTGCCGTTGTTGCCTCGCGACCGACGCGCGGTCTTCGCGTGCCTCTCTGCTCGGGTCGGCTCAATCAGCGACAACCGACTTGGCGGCTGGTATGGCTACCGTGCCTCAAAAGCTGCGCTCAACATGCTGGTGAAGACCCTCGCGATCGAGCTTTCCCGCACGCGCCCTGAAGCCATTTGCGTCGCACTCCATCCCGGAACGGTCGATACGCCGCTCAGCGCGCCATTTCAGCGCAACGCGGCCGACCTCGTGTCGCCCCGCCAAGCGGCCGACAATCTGCTCGACGTCATCGAAAACCTCACACCTCAGCAAAGCGGCGGAATCTTTGCTTGGGATGGCAGCCCGATCCAGCCATGATCTGTGACGCTATATCTGCGAAGGCCACGACATCTGTGCCCGCGAGCGATGCTGCTGACGTGCCATGAAGAAACTTGGACCGCTCATCCCGGTTCTGGGTGACCAACTCAGCCCCGGTATCAGTTCCCTTCAAGATATCGACCGCAAGACCGCGGTCGTGCTGATGATGGAGGTTGCTGAAGAAGCAACCTATGTGCGTCATCACAAGGCAAAGATCGCGTTCCTGTTCTCGGCCATGCGCCATCACGCGGAGCGCCTGAGGAGGGATGGCTGGACCGTCGACTACGTGAGGCTCGATGACGGCGGCAACACAGGTAGCTTTTCCGGTGAAGTTGCGCGCGCAGTCGAGCGGCACACGCCTGAAACAATTGTTGTCACGGAGGCCGGTGAATGGCGCGTCGCCGACATGCTGTCCGGCTGGCAGGAGGAATTGGCTATCCCAGTCGACATTCGCGCCGACGACAGGTTCATCGCCAGCCATTCCGACTTTAGGGAGTGGTCGAGGGGCCGGAAAGAACTTCGCATGGAATGGTTCTATCGCGACATGCGGCGCAAGACCCGACTCCTCATGGACGGCGACCAGCCCGAAGGCGGGCAGTGGAACTTCGACAAAGAGAACCGAAAGCCAGCACAACACGATCTCGCGATGCCGAGGCCCCTGCGTTTTGAACTGGATGCGATCACACTCGAGGTGATCGCATTGGTCAAAGAGCGTTTCGCCGATCATCCCGGCAGCGTGGAAGATTTCGACTATGCCGTCACGGCGGAGGACGCCGAGCGCCAGGCAGCAAACTTCTTCAAACACGCGTTGCCCGAATTCGGCAACTATCAGGATGCGATGCTGAGCGGCGAGCGCTACCTTTGGCACTCGATCCTGTCGCCTTACATCAATGCGGGGTTGCTCGACCCGCTCGATTTGTGCCGGCGCGCCGAAGCGGAGTACAGGTCCGGCCGAGCGCCGCTCAACTCTGTCGAAGGCTACATCCGCCAGATCATCGGCTGGCGCGAATATGTACGCGGTATCTATTGGTTGGAAGGCCGCGATTATTCCATACGCAATTTCTTTGGCGCCAAGCGTCCCCTACCCGCTTTCTACTGGACCGGCGAAACGGACATGCATTGTCTGGCCGAAGCGATCGGCCAGACGCTTGCGACCGCTCACGCCCACCACATCCAGCGCTTGATGGTGACCGGGAATTTCGCCTTGCTGATCGGTGCAGATCCTGCCGAGGTGCATCGCTGGTATCTCGAGATCTACGCAGATGCCTATGAGTGGGTGGAACTGCCCAACACCCTCGGCATGAGCCAGTTTGCTGACGGAGGGCTCCTCGGGTCAAAGCCCTATGTCTCTTCCGGACGTTACATCGACGGCATGTCGGATTATTGCCAGAACTGCCGGTACGATGTGAAGCAACGCACCGGTCCAGACGCATGTCCGTTCAATTCACTCTACTGGGATTTCCTGGCGCGCAATCGCAATAAGCTCGGAGGCAATCGGCGGCTCGCCATGCCGTACAGAAGCTGGGACGGAATGGACGAGGAGACCAAAGTCGCTCTCCGCAAACAGGCGGCGACTTTCCTTGCCAGGCTCGACAGGAGCGATGCCTGAACCTGTGTCGACAGGAGGACGAACCGTCACAACTCTAACGCAGTTCCGTTAAAGCCGATCGAGAGCATCGGTCGAGTAGGGCGGCGTGCCGGTCGTGCATCCCTAAAGCCCCTTGTCGAGCAGCGCCTTGATTTCTGCCTTGGACGTCCCGGCGACAAGCCTGCCAAGCTCCTTGTTGCCGCGCAGAACCAGCAAAGTCGAGCGGCGAGGAACGTTTCGGTCACGCGTGACCGGCTGGTCGCCGAAATCGTCCCAGTCGACTCGCACGAACGTCATCGACTTCGCATAATTCGGATTATCTTGAGTAAGCTGTGCGATCACCCGGCTCTGCGTCTTGCAGGTGATGCACCAGACCGCCGAGTAGTCGACAAAAACCGTTTTGCCCGATGCCAGCGCTTTCTCGATGACGCCCGGTTTGTATTCGACGAATTTTGCTGTGGCTTGTGCCATCCCGACCGGAACGAGCATGGCGATAGCGAGGCCGAGGATGAAACTGCGTCTGAACATGATTGGTTCTCCTGTCAAAGCGAAACGGAAAGGTCTTGAAGCCAGATCGGCATGGCGTCGAGTAGTGCCGCTTCCACGAAATGATGCAGCCCGAAAAACAGCGCCAGGCCGACCGCGACGAAGACGACGCCCATGATCGGTTTGGACCACTTGGCAGCGGATTGAAGGATGCCAGCCCGCAAGCGCAGCGTCTCGCGCGCAGCGTAGGCGAGCCCCAGAAATATGCTGGCCACGCCGAGCGAAAATGCCAGCATTATCGCGCCGGCCCAGGCGAGGTCGGCGCCTTGCGAGGCGAGCGCGATGGCGCCACCGAGCGTTGGCCCGATGCACGGCGACCAGACGGCTCCGAGCAGCATGCCGCCAAGAAACTGACCGCGCATGCCGCCTTGGTGAATTTCGTTCATGCCGGCATTGGCGCGATCGGCGATCCCCGCCGTTGCGAACGCGAAGCTGGCGCTCGCCCGCGGGACAAGCAGAACCATGCCAAACAGCACCATTGCCAAGGCACTGAATTGGGCCACCCTTTCGGGGGTGATGCCGAGCGCGGGTCCGAGTGAGGCCGTTGCCAAGCCAAACGCCGTAAATGTCACGACCATGCCTGCGACCAGCGCCAGAGGACCCAGGCGGCCCGCCGAGAAGGCCGAAGCCACGGCAATCGGCAGCACGGGCACGATGCACGGATTGATCATAGTGAGTAATCCGGCGAGGTAGGCAAACACAAGGTCCATTGCTTCTCGCACCTGCTGTTCTTCACACACGACTTTACGGACCGAGCGAGCGGCGTGTTACAAAACCCGTTGTAACATTGGCGTTATCGCTCGGGGGCCAGATCGAGCGGAGGTCTACTCGTTGCTCGGTAATTGCCCGCATCGCATTTTGTCGTTGCGGTTAGCTATGTCGACCATTGATGCAAAGTTGTCGTGAAGCGAATGATCGGCTGCGGGAGAGAGAGGCACGCTCAATGCGGACTTCACGCGGATCAGGTATGAGACGCTGTTTCGGGGCTCGATCTGTTTGGATTTTTCACAGTTCGCGGGACCACGTCCGGTCTCCTTATCCTTCGCGGCGAGATCAGACTTAGACCCTTTGTGGTAATTGGAAGCCGTTGGCAAGAGTTGGTTTATCGCGGCAGTTTTGCCGGCGAACAGCAGGTCACCCCGGTCGATGGCGTGGCCGGTGTTGAGCAGTTCGAGCTCTGATTGCGACGTTCTCAGGCGGCGCCGATCGATGGCACAAAAAGAAATCTCAGCGTGCGAACAGTGCTCCGACATAGAGCCCATACATCGCGAGCAGCGCCAAACCTTCGACCCTGCTCAGCCGACGCCCGGTGAGGGCAAAAAGAGCAAGCAGAATCGCGCTGCCTACCATAACAGCCCAGTCGAACACGCCAACATCGACGGGTACGGCTATGGGATGGACGAGCGCGGTCACGCCGAGGATTCCCAGTATGTTGTAGAGGTTCGAGCCGACGATGTTTCCGAAAGCGACATCGGCGCGCCCTTTCAGCGCCGCCACGAGGGTTGCGACCAGCTCGGGAAGAGACGTCCCGATGGCGACGATGGTGAGGCCGATGACCGTTTCCGAAATCCCCGAACCCCGCGCGATGGCGATCGCGCCTACCACCAGAAGATCGGCTCCCCAAACAAGCAAAGCCAAACCGCCCAGCGCGAAGAGAGCTGACACCACCAAACTGCCCGGCGCCGGATCATGAGCATGCGCACCTTGCTGATGCATGGCAGAGGCGGCACCGCCTCTGCTTTCAGTCCGCCAGACGCAGATCAGATACATTGCTAGTGCAGTGACGAGCAGCCCACCGACCAGGCGGTCGACGGCGCCAAACATTAGACCGATCGCAGCCAGCGCAAGCGATGCCAGGATCGCAAGAACGCCATCGCGTCGGACTGCATTCGGGTTGACCTGGATCGGTCGAACGATCAGCACCAGTGCGAGGATCAGAAAGATGTTGCCGATGTTCGAGCCGAGCACGTTGCCGAGAGCTATTCCGGGCGAGCCCCTCAGCGCTGCATCGATGCTGGTCACCAGTTCAGGTGTCGAAGTGCCGAATCCGACCAGTGTCAGACCGATCAGCAGTTCCGACAAACCCAGCCGCCGCGCGATGCCGCCCGACCGCCAGGATGATAAACGGGAGGATGGTCAGTGGCGAAATCCCCTTGACGATGATTTCGACGACCGTCTCCAGCCAAGCAGCGCCTTCAGGGTCACCGGCGGCCGTAACAATAAACATCCGCGACAAAGGCACAAAACCGGCCAGCCACTGTCAGAAAGCCGAGATAAAGAGATGGCAGGAGCGTCCAGACCATGACGCGTCGCGCAAACGGCGAAAGATGAGCGTGTTGCTGGCAAACGGCGACAGCAATCGCCGTTAAACCTGTCGTTATCCCGATGACATGCGCAGCCAGAACGGTTCGTGGATTGGCAGCCAATCCGATCGTCAGGCCGCAGACAAAAGCGAGAATGAGGAGCACAACGCCCTGAAGCATCAGGTGTCGCGCGGTGCTTGTTCGCTCGGCTAGGTCCAACTCGGTCACAACTTTTTCTCCAATTGATGCAGCCTGTCACGATATGCGTGGCCGGATCGCATCAGACACGTCGTTACGCGCTCAGTCCCTGCGTCAGAATCGATCACCGCGCATAACGCTTACATCGGTGACACTCACGATACCTGGATAGTTTCTGAAATAGTCGGCAAGCCAGGCCAGGACCGAACTGCTTGCCGGTTCAGTGCCGATAGCAATGACAAGCCGCGCTTCCGCTTCGCCCACGCCTGTCTGATGCCAGGCGCCATGGGCGCCGGCGCCTTCGACGGCGGTAAGCACGCTCCAGCCCTTGAAGCCTGCCTCGCCCAGTACACGCTCGAGAGGTTCCAACGCGTGCCCCTCGACAAAAATATCAAGCCTTTTGAGTGGCGTCAGGTTCATTGTCATCCTCCCAAGAGCCGGGCAGCGGCATGGTAAAGCGGAATGCCGACCACCAGGTTGAACGGAAATGTCATGGCGAGCGACATGGGAATGTAAACTCCCGCATCCGCTTTCGGCAGCGCGATTCGGACTGCTGCCGGAACCGCGATATATGAAGCCGATGCAGCAAGAACAGCGAACATCGTCGTGTCGCCGAGCGAAAGCCCGACGGCATGAGCCGCGAACAAGGCTGCCGCTGCGCTCAGAAGCGGCCAAAGGCATGCGAAGGCGACAAGCCTGATACGCATTTGGGTGGATTGCAGCCGGCGCGCCGCGACCAGACCCATATCAAGCAGGAATATGCACAAAGCGCCCTGAAAGGCTGGACCTGCGACAAACCCTGCCAGCTTCTGCATGCCAGAGTCACCGGTGATCAAGCCGATAGCAAAGCTGCCGATGAGCAAGACGGCAGCTCCATTCAACAGAACCTCCCGCCACAGATCCGGCTTGAACGTCTGGCCAGGTTCGCGAGAGCCGGAGCCCGCAATCAGCAAGGCTGAGAGAATTGCTGGCGTTTCCATGAGCGCCAGCACCGCCGCCATATGGCCACTGAACTCAACGCCTAGGGAGCGGAGATACTCGCTGCCGGCAGCGAAGGTCACAACCGACACGCTGCCATAATGTGCGGCGGTCGCAGCCGCAGTCACCCTCTCCAGTTTGCAAAGTCTATTGAGGATGAAGAACGCCGCAAAAGGCGCGACAAAAGAGAAGGCCAGCCCAAGCGCACCTGAAGCGATGAGATCGCCGGACCAGCCGCTTGCGCGCGCTTCTACACCGCCCTTGAAGCCGATGCACAGCATGAGATAAAGCGAGAGGACTTTTGCTGCCTGGTCCGGTATCGAGAGATCCGATTTGGCCCAGCCCGCAGCCGCGCCGAGCGCGAAGAACAGGATTGCGGGCGCGAGCAGATTTGCAATCGCACCACCGCTGAATGCCTCCATCAACTATCCTTTCAATGCGGCGCGCTGTCGTTGCAATGACCTGAGCACAGTGCGTAGGAGGTAAAATCACTTGTGCAAACGTTCAACCGCCTGTCTCAGACGAGCCAGTTCCTCCTCGACCCGCTCCAAAGCCACAGGCTGGACCACCTCATCCTCTTGTTGCGGTCGCTGCATCGCGTCAACAATCACGGCAATGAACAGGTTCAGGATCGTGAACGTCGCAATCAATATGTAAGCGACAAAAAACACAGCAGCATAGGCGTGCGTCTGTTTGATTTCGCGCACGATGTCGGCCCAGCCCTCAAGCGTCATGATCTGGAACAAGCTGAACATCGAGACATGAAGATTGCCGAACCAGTGCGGATAGGCCTCTCCAAAGAGCTTTGAAGCCATAACCGCGAAGACGTAAAAGACGATCGAAAGGATGGCGCCAATCGCACCGATGCCCGGCAGGGCGCGAACCAAACCTTCGATCACCGCCCGCAGCCGCGGCAGTATCGAAATCAGCCGCAAGACACGCAGCACCCTTGCTGCCCGAGGCACGGCAAAAGCTTCGTTGGTTGCCATAAACGCAACCGAAATGACGGCCGCATCAAAAAGGCTCCAGGGATCGCGGAGGAACTGGCGGCCGTAGGCATAGGCCCGCAATACCAGTTCAGCCACGAAGATTGCCAGAATGACATCATCCGCTCGAAGATAGGACCCCGCGACGACCATGATCGCGGGGTAGGTTTCGAGACCAAGTATCAAGGCGTTGAGCAGAATTAGCGCGGTGACGACGGCGATGATGTGTCGCGATTCAAAAGAGCTCCGGAGCTTTGCCTGTGCTTCCAGGCTCAGGGACTTGAGCCTGGAGGCACCGTCAAGCAGAACTGCGCTCAAGCCGTGACCTCCGGCTTGCGGGTTCGCCAGAGCGAGTATCCGATGCCCGCTGCAATGATCGCCATGGTGACGCCGAGCGAGACCGAAGCCGGGAACTTTTCGAGGCCAATTAGATCGGCGACGAAGATTTTCGAGCCGATGAAGATGAGCACGATCGCGAGCGCCGGCTTCAGGTAATGGAAGCGGTGGATCATCGCGGCCAGTGCGAAATACAGCGCACGCAGACCGAGGATGGCGAAGATATTCGACGTGTAGACGATGAACGGGTCAGTGGTGATCGCGAAGATCGCGGGCACCGAATCCACGGCGAAGATCAGGTCGGCGATCTCGACCATGACGAGAGCCATGAACAGCGGGGTCATGAACCAGACTAGTTTCCCGCTCCTGGTGTCCGGCTTCTTGACGAAAAAGTCCTGACCGTGGTGCTCGTCGGTGACGTTGAAGCGACGACGCATGAACCGGACCAGCGGATTGTTGCCAATCTCAGGTTCCTTGTCGCCGATCCAGAGCATCTTGATGCCGGTGACGATGAGGAAAGCCGCGAAGATATAGAGCACCCAGTAGAACTCGGAGACGAGCGTGGCGCCGAGGCCGATCATGATGGCCCTGAGCACGATCACGCCCAAAATGCCCCAGAAGAGAACGCGGTGTTGGTAGATGCGCGGGACGGCAAAGAAGGAGAAGATCAGCGCGATGACAAAGACATTGTCGAGCGCCAGTGTCTTCTCGACCACGAAGCCGGTCAGATAGTTCATTCCTGATTCGGAGCCCAGCTGCCACCAGACCCAGCCGCCGAACGCCAGGCCGAGACCGATATACATCACTGAAAGAAGCAAGCTTTCCCTAACCTCGATCTCGTGGTTGTCACGATGCAGGACACCAAGGTCGAAAGCGAGCAGGGCAATGACTATGCCCATGAAGGACAACCACATCCAGACCGGCTTGCCCAACCAATCGACGAATAGAAAGGCGAATTCCATATTTGCGTACTCCGGCCGGCTGTTGATGGCGGGTATTGTCCGACATCGCGAGAGAACCGGCTTCTCTCGCCAGAGGGGACCGGACTGGCGGTTCAAATGATAAAGCGCCGCCCCTGAAGGGAGCGACGCTGGAAAGACTTAGCTGGTTAGACGGCGCGCCAGCGCCGATAGGCCGAGGATCGCCAGCGAGCCAAGCAGCCAGATGACGGCGACGATCGAGCCTGCTGCACTGTCAATCAGCTTGCCGGCGTAGGCGAGCCAACCGTCCAAGCCGGTCAAGCCCGCCGTAAACTCGCCGAGCCAACCTGCGGCAGCGTAAAGGACGATCGCCATCAGAGACCATGCGGCGAAGACCGCGAACGCACCATAGCGGACAACGCGATCGAGCTTTGCCGGCTTTCTAAAGTCAGGTCGCATTCGTCAGTTGCCTTTTGCTAGCCGATCGGGACCGGTCTGCATAAGATTGCTTCCGCGACCGTCGTTCGGCCTTGCGGCGCGCGATGTCGTTGCGGATGCGCTGCCTGATACGACCGATCTCCTGCGAAATGGCGCTGAGCGACGCATAGTCCTTATCGCCGCGAAGCAGCCGGTCCGCGAGGCGCAGCTTGAGCTGACGATAGCGCTCCGCTATGTCGCCAAAGAGTTTTTTGCCTTTCGCAAACATGACGCCCTCAGGACCGCCCCTGAAGTACAGGCCTGAATGAGCGGCGACGGACGACCGGGACTGCGACGAGTTCGCCCTGCCGGTTCATGCGCTCGATGAACTCGATCTGGTCGCGGAATTTGAGCCTGATCTTCTTGAGCACACTCAGCTTTAGAGTGTCAGGAGCTGGCCGCGTCTGCTCATCGTCAATCTTCGTCTGGACGTCTGCCCTGCGATTGCGCAGCGCTTTGAGCAACTGATCTTTCACAACAACCTCCGTGATGTTCGACACCACAGGAAGTGGGTTGGACCCTGCCATAGTTCCAATTGATTGTTGCAATCGGTGCGTTAGGCAATAACTATCGGGTATGCCGTTTCGTCCAACGCTCCGCCAGCTCGAATATGTGATCGCCGTTGCCGATTGCGGTCATTTCGGCAAGGCGGCGAAGCGGTGTCACGTCTCGCAGCCAACACTATCCGTACAGGTCGGCTTGGTAGAACAGGGCTTGAAGGTTCAGCTCTTCGAGCGGACGTCGGACAAAATTCTTATGACACCGGTCGGGGAGACTTTTGTGCATCACGCGAGGCTCACACTTGCTGCGATGGAAGATCTAACTGACTCGGTTGCCAGCGACAGCAATTCGCTTGGCGGACTGATTAAGCTTGGCACGCCGCCGAGTTTTGGCCCGTATTTTTTGCCGACTTTCCTGCCACCCATCCATCGCGATTTTCCCGACCTCAAGTTCCATATCGTCGAGGATCGTCCTGCTGCTATCGAAACCGCCGTAAGCGAGGGTTTGCTCGATTGCGGTCTCGGTCCAGACTGCACCGAGCCGGGTTTGAGCTTTATCCGCATAGGGACGGAAAAGCTCTATCTCGGCGTGCCGGCCGACCACAGACTTGCCAAGCAGCGCTCGGTGGCTGTCAGAGGTATCAAAGGAGAACGACTGTTGGCGTTAGGAAGCGGCAATCGACTTCTGGAAAACGTCCGTCATCTCGCGAAGGCTTCGGGGGCCTCGGTTGTCGACGACTACGAGGGCACCAGTCTTGACGCTATTCGCCAGATGGTGTCGATCGGTATGGGCTTATCTATTTTTCCCGAGCTTTATGCGCGCGCCGAGTTCCGCAAAGCTGAGGATGTTGTTCTGCTTGAAATCGAGGGTTGGCGGGAGAAGCGCGTTTTTGGATTGTATTTCCGCGAGGCGTCGGGTCGGAAGCGACACTTCGAACACCTCGCAACCGAAGCACGCCGCGCGGCCAGCGTTCTCAAATTGTCTGATTTGGAAGCGACCGGGCGGTAAACTCTGACACGCGATGCTTGAAGCTAGCGACAAAATTCTCCTGAGTTGAGCTTGACGTCATCACTGTCTAGACGCCGGTCGGCTCTCGCCGAAAAATTGCTCGCCTCTTCGCCAGTCTCGGCCCAACGGTCGCGCACTGGGATTTTGCGCTCGGGCATATCGGCCGACAGTGATGTCTTGGACGGGGATCGCCGCAAAGCTCCAATGCAGCAATCATCACTGCAGCTGACTTCGCTTTCAGAACGAAGTCTCGTGCCATCGGTTTATCGGTTGAACGCGGATTACACTGATCGCACGCTTCACAAACGGCTCGCCTGCACCCCCATCAGACTCCAGCGGATGAAGCGATTGTAGAGCGTCTTGTGCGGGCCGTAGCCGGCCGGCGCGTCCTTCCACTGCAGCCCGTTGCGGATCACGTAGATGATCCCGCTCACCACCCGCCGGTCATCGACCCGCGGAACGCCATGCGACAGCGGGAAGAACGGCGATATCCGCGCCATCTGGCGCTCGCTCAGCAGAAACAAATCACCCATCACGGCCTCCTTCTCGGAGACCGTGAATCACATCTCAATCGGAATTAATGGGTCCTGAGCCTAGGTCTCGCAGAGGCCGGCTTAGGAAAGCTCGGATTGCGCCGGCCACATCGTCAGGTGCCATTTCAGCCATGTGGTGCGGGCAATCGATGGCATCGCCTTGTAGGCTTTTGGTTTATAGCCGCAAGGTGGGCAACAAACGGTTTGGAAATCTCCTAGGCAGCCGCGCGAAAATTGAAAACTTTGCCGATGTAAATTCAACAGCACTTCAGGCGCTAGTCGCGGCCCGGATTTGGGCCGACTTAAGAGATCGCCGCCTCAATGTTCCGCGCACAGTGTGATCCAATTTCTGCGTGGACCCGTAATAGTTCGGTCTGAATAAAGGGCAACACCAACCTCACACCGCTTTGTTTTGAAACAGATTACCGCTCGGCGCTCCCGAATTTCAGGCAACCAACGGGGGCCGAGCGCGTGCGGGCCGGCACAGGCCACCGCCGGCCCGCACGCTGCAGGACATGAGCATGGACAATCCAATCCGAAATTTGAAGGTTGTATTGGTAATTGGCAGCGCTCCAGACGCGTTGCGCGGCAGGGCTCTGCCAAAATCAATGTTCTATTCGCTCGTTACGATCAATAATGCTTGGCGCGTCCGTGAAGATTGGGACGTTCTCGTCCACGCCGGCGACTTTCCGGCCGAACGGCGGCCAGATCTATTAAACTCGAAAAGCAAGAGAGTCGTAACGCCTGACGACTATGTGCCCGCGCAAAACAAATTTGGCGGGTTCGTATTCGCGGGTCCCACCATGGCGTTCACGACCGCTTACTGGGTTCTTGCGGAATTTAGGCCAGACCTTTTGTTGTTCCTAGGCTGCGATATGTCTTACGATCAGACACGCGGTCAGACGCATTTTTACGGGAACGGCACGGCTGACCCACTTCGGGATGACAAAACGCTTCGAAATCTTGAGGCCAAATCCGCTCGGTTGTTCGTTCATGCTCTGAGACAGAGAGCCCTATGCCTTAACCTGTCTGAAATGCCGTCGTCACGGTTAGTTTTCCCGCGATTTTCCGAGAGAGAACTGGGTTCCCTAAATCCACAAACGGTCCTCGATTGGACAGAGAGATTTGCTAGAGGCGTTGATATTGAAGCAGCCGCTAAAGCAGACTTGATGGAGCAAAATCTAGGCTACTTCGTTCCAGATGGCAGATACTGGCGCCACCTCGATGAGTTCGATGAACACGAGCTGGCCAAGGTCGATCGACTGTGGCTCGCAGCTGTCGGCAATCTTCTCGCCAAACACTCGGATCATGACCGCTCAGTTTCAACTCTCATGTGGTGACTTTTAAACTTCGCCCATACGTCGATGATTGGGACACATATGGCGTTGCCATGACATGGCCGCCCTTAGGTGTCGGCAATATGCCGCCGGCCGAGTTCGCACTGACATCCACACTGGAAAAACAGGCCACATAAGGCCAAGAACGAAACCCTGGACTCTCCCTCAAACCGGAGGAGATCAGGGGCTCAGGTCACACTTTCGCTATTGTTGGCACGAGATCGTCGGACGTCTTATGCTTTCCTGCCCTCTCAGGTTGGCTTGATCGGTCGAAACCGCGCGAGCGGTCGGCTTTGTCATGTGTAGAGGGCTGCCGTATGAGGCGCCTTACGGTTTCGTTGGCTTTACGCGCATTTCATGCTCTACAAAAACGGCTGTGCACGCTTGTCCGAGCGCCACGAACGATCCGCTTCAGTGCTGGCGGGGTTGAAGGTCACTCCGCCGACGCCCAGGTTACCGATCGGCAAAGCAGACCCCCAAGAATGCAGCCTTTTGTTGTCAGGCGACGTGGCCCGACAACAAGAGTTATCGTGTAGGTCCGATCGCGTTTTGGATCATATGCCGTACCGGTCAGCCTTGTGCTCGATTTTCTGTCAAGCGACATGACCAGGCGGTCTCCCACCTCTTCGCCCTTGCTGGTGTCCCTGATCCAAAGATTGGTTGCACAAAGACTTGCGCCGCAGGCCGCGACGCGGACACGAGCGTTGCCATCGCCGCGCATCCAGATGCCGTCAGGACTGAGGTCTTGCGCAGACACGCTTTGAAAGGTCAAAAAGGAGAAAACTACAGCAACGAAAAAAGGCCGGATCATGAGCACGAACCCCGCTTGAAAACAGGATTCTTACGTTGGCGCCTCTGGCTTGGATCACCGCCGGCGTTTCTGCTTGTTCCGAATAAGAATGGTGTGATCTGAACGGCGGGTGTTCGCGTAACAGATGGGCCTGACAGAAGGGAACCCTTTGTGAAACAATACGCCACAGCCTATGTCGCGACCGGGTTGGTCTTTTTGGCCATTGACATCGTATGGCTTACGATTGCTGCGCAAAAGCTCTACCGGCCACTGATGGGCGACATGCTGCTTGAGAATTTTCGGCTGTTGCCGGCCGTCCTCTTCTATTTCCTGTACATCGCCGGCATTGTCGTGTTTGCAATTTCCCCGGCCTTGGGAACGGGACGCTGGACCACCGCGGCGATGCTGGGCGCATTCATGGGGCTGCTTGCCTATGGAACCTACGATCTCACTAATCAGGCTACCCTTCGCAATTGGCCGGTAATTGTCACAATCGCGGACCTCATCTGGGGAACTTTTCTAACCGCATCCTCTGCGACGATCGGCTTTTTGATCACGCGCGCGGTGGCTGGGTCGACGAACTAGGCGTTCGTTTCTCGCCAATCAACCCGGCATTTAAAAGCCCGACAAACACCGTCAATGTGCCGGCACTTAAAGCATTGAGCCTTGCAAAAGCTTCATACTCGATTTGTGTGTAGCTATGGGCTGCCGAGCCATAAACGGCACCATTAGCTAGATATGCAAACAACGCCAGCGCGACAATCGAAAAGCCGAGCCATCGTTCAGAAGGACGAAAAAATGTGGCGGCGATTAACGCGCAAGGGATCAGAAAGATCTGCACGCCGGAAGGCTGGCCGAACATCTTTGTGCTGAGCACCGCGTTGGCGATGCCTGCCAATGGCAAGAGCGCGCGGCCCGCGAGAGGAGCTCGTTTGGCGACGAATGGAACGGCAAGGAAAAACGGTGTCGACAAAAACGTAAACAGCGTCGGCCAGATGACGTCGCTGACA
The DNA here is from genome assembly GCA_050247155.1 of Rhizobiaceae bacterium. Classification (GTDB taxonomy): domain Bacteria; phylum Pseudomonadota; class Alphaproteobacteria; order Rhizobiales; family Rhizobiaceae; genus Mesorhizobium_G. The sequence continues at coordinate 59,933 of JBFWUS010000018.1, read as the reverse complement.
GCCCAATAGACGTAAAGTGGGTAGAAGGGCTGGTTCGAGGCGACGACGAGGGCGATCAGATTGCAACTTGCGACCATCGGATCGGGGTGCGTTGCGTAGGCCTTTACGTTTTGCCAGAATCTGCTCAGTGGGGCTCTAATCATCGAGGGCGGCGACCGGTTGCAGAAGATAGTGGCTCACATCGCTTTCCTTCCCTGCTTGCAAGTTGAACCATCCACACCTCGACCCTGATTAGATCAGCACGGCAGTGCTCCTGGCTAGCGGGATACAGAAAAGGTCCACTTCCGGCGGTGCTAGTCAGAATTGGGATCGTCACGAAAAGCAGGCCCCACTTTTTCGGGATTGTCGCGCTCCTTTTTTGGCCCGGGAAAGAACGCGTTGACACGCCGCTGATATTTCCGGAATGCCGCTCCCCGCGATTTAAGCATATGCGCTTCGAGAGGCGGGATCCCCGAAGCGTGAACGAGGAGCCAATACATCAAAGCCGGTCCCGCAAAGGCGAGCCATCCAAAGGGATAGTCGCCCGTCAGATCGATTGCGATCACGGCGTATGACAACCATCCCAACCATTCGAAAAAATAGTTTGGATGGCGCGAATAGGCCCAAAGCCCGACATCGCACACCTTGCCCTTGTTTGCCGGGTTTTGTGTAAAGGCTCGCAGCTGTCGATCAGCAACGGCTTCTCCGATCAGAGCCACGCCCAGAATTGCGGCGCCCGAAAAATCTTGCAACCCAAGACCGGGCGTCGGATTTCGTGCTGCTGCCATGACGCAAAGCGCCAGTACCAGCGCGCAGGCGGCCTGAATCTGGAGAAACAAGAAAAGCCTGGATCGCTTCCTCTCGCCCCACTGCCGCTTCAGTTCAGCATAGCGAGGATCGTCTCCACCAGCGATTGTGCGCGCCACGATGTGAAGGCCGAGCCGCAATGACCAGGCGCCGACAAGTGCCGCGACGAACCATTGGCGCGCTGCTGTATCAAGCTGCCAGTCCAGTGGCAAAATTGCTGCGGAAACGCCGGCAACCCCTACAGACAGCGACCAGATAGCGTCGATCCAGCCGCTCTTGCCGGTGGAGAGTGCGATCTGCGCGGCAGCAGCCATTGTTGCCGACAGGCCGAGCGCAATAACGATGACCAGAAAGGGAAATGTCATGCGCGTGATCTCAAAACTGCGTCGCCCAATGAGATGTTTGTCGTGAAGTTTTGGTCAACTGATCTCTCTTCGTAAGCTCGGTCCAATAAGAAGGGCGGCTAACAAAAGCTATAGTCAAAAACCCACAAACGGTCGGAGTAGCCGTCCCAGAAAACCATGGAGGTGCGAGTCGCCCTCTAGTGCTGCGAGACAGATGCACTCAGAATCCGTTCCAACAATGGGACCGTGCACGACCTCGTCATCTGCTTCATCAAGATCGCCCGGCAAATACTCTCCGCGCTGGTCGGACAGTGACCCCGACAACATTTGTACGACTTCCAGGCCCGTGTGCCCGTGGACGGGAAGGTGCAGGCCCGCCCTGCCCTTCAGCAGCATGACCTTCGCGTCGGGGCTGCCAGGGATTTTTATCTTACTCCAACGGAAACCAGGCCCCAGCCATTTCCAGGGTGTGAGTTCGCATTCGTCCAAAGCCCGCGGCAGCTCGATACCGAGTTCGGGATGCGTGCTTGATGGGGTCCGAGCCACACGCAGGCGTTCATTGTTGTGCATGCGCTCCAGGGTGCGGCCAAAAAAATCAGCGGGTAGTGACGCAGGCGGCATTTTTTCAAGAATCTCGCCGCCCACAGCCTCGAGAGAGGTCAAGCGTTGGCGGCAGTGGTCGCATCGGTCCAGATGCACCGAAACAACGAGAGCCGGCCCTGCGCCGAGCGTGCCGGTTGCAAAACGCAGCAGCGTTTCTTCGCTCGGATGATGTTTGATAGTCATAGGTTTTCGTCCAAAAGGGTCCGCAGGCGGCCTAGAGCCAACCGCACCCTTGATTTGACTGTTCCGAGCGGAATACCAAGCTCGCGGGCAATCTCGGCATGCGGTTTTTCAGCGAAGAAGGACAGTTTGACGATTGTCGCCTGCTCGTTCGACAACGAAGCGAGTGCTTTACGAACACCATTCTCGCGCTCGGCCATCATGGCCACTGTTTCGCCCGTCGGAATAGGGTCCGGTTCGTCCGTGGGGTCAGCATCGACCGACCCAAACCGCACAAGGCGTAACCGGTCGATCTTTCGGTTGCGCGCGATCGTGAAAACCCATGTTGATACGCCCGCTTTCGCGGGATTAAAGTAAGACGCCTTTTGCCACAGCGTTATCATTACTTCCTGAGTTATCTCTTCAGCGACCTCATATGCGAGCCCGCTCCGCGCCAGATAACTTTTCACCCGAGGCGCGTAGTAAGCAAAGAGCTGCGCGAATGCGCTGCGGTCTTGGTTACGGGCCACGGCCTCGACCAGCCGAACCATATGTTCAGGCGTCGGCGATTCCTGCTGTTGCCCTGCGTCTTTCAAAAAAATGGGTCTCGCTGCAGCGAAGGATCGCCGCTGGCATCGTTGATCGATCTGTAATCCTGACGCATCCATTTGCCTCTTCTACGTTCACCCTCGTTGGTTGGATCACCCGGTGATCTAACGCTGCTACAGTGCCGTAACTATTGTCAATTTTCTGCCGGGGATGGAATGCTTTTGATGAAACATGACGCGGTTGCAAACACTCGCATGCCAATTACCCGGGGATCGCGCGAGGGCAAGCTTCGCGTAGCGGTTATCGGCAGCGGGATCGCAGGCCTTTCGGCTGCCTGGCTGTTGGCAAGCAAGCATCACGTAACGCTATTCGAAGCTGATAGTCGTTTTGGCGGCCACAGTCACACCGTCGAGGCCGGCGAGCACGCCGTTGACACAGGCTTCATCGTTTTTAACGAACAAACATACCCAAACCTGACGGCGCTGTTTGCTTATCTCGGAATCCCGACGAATAGATCGGACATGTCGTTTGCTGTTTCGCTCGACGACGGACGGCTGGAATATTCAGGCACAGGGCTTCTCGGGCTTTTTGCGCAGGGTCGCAACGCAATCAGCCCGCGTTTTTGGCTTATGCTGCGCGACCTCGTTCGGTTTTATCGAAAAGCCCCGCGCAACGCCGCCGCACTTGGCGCCATGACACTTGACGAATATCTCGATGCGGCCGGCTACGGAGATGGGTTTCGTCACGATCATCTTTACCCGATGGCGGCGGCGATATGGTCGTCGCCGGCGGCCAACATTGGCGCCTATCCTGCGGCTTCATTTATTCGATTCTGCGAGACTCACGGTCTGTTGAAACTGACGCGCCGCCCAATCTGGCGAACGGTTGCCGGTGGCAGTCAAGTTTATGTTCGCCGGCTTCTGGCCTCCGTACCGGACGTGATGGGCAACTACCCGATCAAGACCGTCATTCGCTCCGCAACGGGTGTTGAGCTCATTGGGGTTGATGATTGCGTTCGCAGGTTTGAGCGCGTCGTCATCGCCACGCATGCGGACCAAGCCCTCAAAATGTTGTCCGATCCCAGCGGCGAGGAGCGACGGCTGCTCGGTGCATTTGCCTACACGCCCAATGAAACGGTGCTTCACGCCGATGCATCTCTGATGCCCTATCGCCGAAGGATCTGGTCGAGCTGGAACTATATGACCAGGATCGACAACCACCAGAGGCGACTTTCCGTCACGTACTGGATGAACCGGCTGCAAGGCATTCAGAGCGAAATGCCGTTCTTCGTTACGTTGAACCCTCACCGCGATATTTCGCCTCAGCTGATGCTGAAAAGACTGACTTACACGCACCCGCAATTTGATGCAGGTGCCATCGAGGCTCAACGCGAGCTCTGGTCTTTGCAGGGCAAACACAACACCTGGTTTTGCGGCGCCTATTTCGGCGCAGGGTTTCACGAAGACGGACTGCAATCTGGCCTTGCCGCAGCAGAAGCGCTCGGCCAGGTCAAGCGTCCTTGGACGGTGGACAATGAATCTGGTCGAATTTTCATTCCATCAAGTGCGGCGATTTTCCAACGGGACGCGGCCTAAGGCGCGTGTGACCATAGGTCATCGTCAGTTTGAACCAACAACGCCGTTCTGCAGGCAATGCAATGTCCTTGTTTTCTGAAGCACTAATGCTTGTCGGTTTCCTCGCAGCCTCTTTTTGCGCGGCAGCGACAGGTGTGATTTTTCGGCCCGGGGAATGGTACAGGCGTCTCGACAAGCCCGTTTGGCGGCCGCCGGACTGGCTATTCGCGCCGGTATGGTCCTTGCTTTATCTCTCGATCGCCGTATCCGGTTGGCTTGCCTGGCGCAAAGCGGGCTTCAACGGAGCGCCGCTCGCGCTAGCTTCCTTTGGTTTACAGATTTTTCTGAACGCGGCATGGACTCCGATATTTTTCGGGATGAGACGCCCAGGTCTGGCTTTTGCCGAAATTGTGATTTTATGGGTTTCGATCGTTACCACCATCGCGTCTTTCATTCCAATCAGCCCGACCGCAGCTTGGCTGCTGGCTCCCTACCTTTTGTGGGTCAGCTTTGCAGCGGTGCTGAACTTTTCAATATGGCGACGAAATAGCGCTAGGGCATATGACCCATAACGCGTCGCAATCTGTTGCAGGCATGAAGCAGCGTTGATCGCAACGCGCACGTTCTCGGTGATCCAACACAACAGAGCGCCCGTATCAAAGACACGCCGTCATGAGGCGTAAGTCACTCGAAAAGTGCAAAAAGAAAGAGGAATCACCCCATGAGAAAATTCCTGATCGCATCTGCTCTGGCCTTTGCCGTTTCAACGCCCGCGGCACACGCGGCCGATATTGTCGACACCGCAACTTCAAACGGCAGCTTCAAGACTCTGGTCGCTGCGGTCCAGGCGGCTGGCCTCGTCGATACGCTGAAGGGGGCTGGCCCGTTCACGGTGTTCGCGCCGACCGATGAAGCATTCGCCGCACTGCCGGCCGGTACTGTTGAGGATCTCCTGAAGCCCGAGAACAAGGATAAGCTGACGAAAATCCTCACTTACCATGTCGTTTCCGGCAAGGTCATGGCCGGCGATCTCAAGGACGGAATGAAGGCCGCGACGGTTGCCGGACCAGAGGTTACAATCGACCTCGACAATGGTGCGATGGTCAACGAGGCCAAGGTGGTGACGGCGGATGTCGCCGCAGATAATGGCGTAATTCACGTCATCGACAAGGTATTGATGCCGCCGATGTAAGACGGGTAACGAAACGAAATGACGCGCCCGCGATGTCATCGCGGGCGCGTTTGTGATTTTGAGCCGGTCGGTTGATCTCCCGAGATCTGGACGCTTCCCTGCATGGTCGAGGATGCCATATGCCCAACGACTCATCGCCAATTATAGTTCTCTTCCGCAACGATCTGCGTATTTCTGACAACAAAGCGCTCGTAGTTGCCGCATCAACAAATCCCGTCATCCCGCTCTTTGTGCTGGACGAAACCTCAGCAAAAATGCGGCCGATTGGCGCCGCCAAAAGATGGTGGCTGCGTCATTCCCTCGCAGCGCTCAAGGACTCGTTCGAAAAGCTCGGTACACCGCTCATTTTGCGACAAGGCGAAACGCAAAAGATTGTCGCGGAGCTTGTTGAGACGACACGTGCGGCCGCAGTTTTCTGGAACCGGCGCTACGCACCGTCGGAAAATGCAGCCGACAAGGATCTCGGAGCCTGGTTGCACCAGAGAGGCGTCGATACAGAAAATTTCGACGGTCAGTTGCTGCACGATCCTTCGCGGGTCGCAACACAATCTGGCGATTTCTATCGCGTCTACACGCCGTTCTACAAAAAACTGGCCGAAGGCGAAGAACCCCGCGATCCGATCGATCCGCCGAAATCGCTCCAGGCATTCAGGGAAAACCTCAACTCGGATTCACTGGAAAGCTTTAGGCTGCTTCCAAAAAAACCGGACTGGTCTGGCGGTCTTGCAGAGCGGTGGCATCCCGGAGAAACTGGCGCCCACGAGCGTCTCGCTAAGTTCCTCGAAAATGGACTAGATAGGTACGCTGATAACCGAGATCGACCGGGTATTGCCGGTACTTCCGCACTTTCGCCGCACTTGGCGCATGGCGAGATAACACCGTTCCAGATCATGGCAGCTGTCCGAGGCAGACAAGGTCGTGGTGCCGAGACGTTCCGCAAGGAACTGGCGTGGCGCGAATTCTCATATCACCTGCTGTTTCACAATCCGGCATTGAGCGAGAAGAGTTTTCGGCCGGAGTTCGAGGGATTTAAGTGGCTGAGCTCACCAGCCAAACTTCAGGCTTGGCGACAGGGAAAGACAGGCTACCCGATTGTCGATGCAGGGATGCGCGAGCTTTGGCAGACTGGCTGGATGCACAATCGCGTTCGCATGATCGCAGCGTCCTTCTTGATCAAGGATCTTCTGATCGATTGGCGCGAGGGTGAGAAGTGGTTTTGGGATACGCTGGTCGATGCAGACCTCGCGAACAATCCCGCGAGCTGGCAGTGGGTTGCCGGATCAGGGGCCGACGCTGCGCCCTATTTCAGGATTTTCAACCCCGTCTTGCAGGGCGAGAAGTTCGACGCTGAAGGGAGCTACGTGCGGCGCTACGTGCCGGAGCTTGCGAAACTGCCCAACCACTTTCTCCAGCGTCCGTGGGAGGCCCCAGAACAAGTTCTTGCCGATGCTGACATAGAGCTCGGCAAAACCTATCCAACTCGCATCGTGGACCATTTTCAGTCGAGGGATCGCGCCATGCGGGCCTACCAAGCGACCAAAGATCAATAGGTGGCGGCTCGAGTAGATGTCGGGTTTGGACTGGACTCCTGGATGGAATAGTTTGCAAGCTCCGGCTACAGTCTGACCAAGGTGTGAAACGGGCAATCAACGGTATTGTTCGCGAATATCAAGGGCAACTACCATATTGTGTACTTGAGGTTTGTAGTCCGAGTGGAAGCGAGTTTGAGCAGGCGATGTCGCCTTAGATCGGGCGTTGCCAACCTACTTATCGTGGCGATGGAGCGCTCGCGCGCAGAGAGCAACGCGACAATGCTCGGCTGCGCCCTATCTTGAGACTCAGACACGCAGGTAAGCACTTCATGCCCTCGCCTGTTCCTCGAATATTACGGCTCGGTCGCGCGCGCACACAAACGCTCATCCGCAAGGCCGTGTAGCGTAGTGGTCAGGACCCTGCCGGTGCCGAGTTTCAAGGATGATAATCTGGTTAGAAAAGGTCCAGCGAAAACTTCCGCGAAATTCCCAGCCCGAACGTAAATTGAGCTTCGTCGCCCGCGACTACGATCGGAGAGTCGGCCGCATCGCCGACTAATTTTGCATAGGATGCATCGGCGTTCAAAAACCAATTCGGCCGGAACTCGTAGCGTGCGATCGCCTTGACACCGACACTCTTGAACCCGCCACTTGGATTGAAGCTGCCAACACTGCCGCCTGTCGCAGCCGATTCTTCATCGGTCACACCGAAATAGGTGTCCGTATAGCCATCCGACGCGAAAGATGCGAACGGACCGGCGCGGAGTTCAAGAGCATTCGTTGGCCTTGCGATTGCATTTACGCCAAGTTCGCCCACCAAACCCTCGGCGCCCCCGAACGCGTACCGCGCCTCACCCCAGACCTCAGCATTTTTCCATTCATATCCCACGCGCAATCCTGCCTCGAACGTGGCGTCGACATCGTTTAAGCCTTGAAGATCGGCATCTCTGTCAAAATCTCGGTCAGATATGTAGTTGAAAGCAGGCCCGAAAGAGAGGCCGCCAGAACTCGGCTCAAGCGAGCCGATCGTGAACAAGCCAGGAAGATTGAGGTAGCCGAAGCCGATAACCGGAAACGGCGAGATCTCATAGTCGTCCGACCCTTCATAGGAAGGCTGAGCTCTACCGCCGAAACCGAGCTCGATGACAAGGTCGATCTGCGAGTCGTCAACGCCTTCTTGAGCAGCCGCCGCAGACGCGGAGACGGACCCGACGACAATCAAAACTGCCAAACTTTTCAACGCGTCCATCCAGCCAAATTCGTTTTGTCACGCCAATTACCCATCGATATGAAGAGTTGTAAACGTCCGGCTCCATCACCTTAACCGTAGCGCCGCAATGCCAGATTTAACTGGTGCCATTTGGCAACATCAAGCAGTTGCAGCCGCACCGCTATTCAGCAGGCCCTAATGGGGCCTTTTGAACCGGTTAAAGCGATCGAAAAGCTGAAATCAGTTTGGCTATGTCGTAAGGCTTTGCGAAAAAGGACGATCGTTCGGGCATCATGTCTACCTCGACAATGCGATGCCCCGAGGTGACGAAAATATGGACGGGCGGCCAGCGATCGCGAACCGCGAACGCCAACTTCAGCCCATCCATGGAGCCAGGCATATCAACGTCTGTGAAAATAGCCCAAACGTCTGGCTCGGTTTCGAGCATTCTGATAGCTTCGTCAGCATTTCCCGCTTCTAGAACGCGATATCCTTCGGCAGTAAGCTCGTCAGACACGGCCATGCGAACGAGAACCTCGTCCTCCACGACAAGAACTGTTCGCCGACCGTTCAAATCATACCCCAAACTGCAAACCAACTGGCATGAACGAGCGTATCGGCGGACAGTTCCATCCGAACAAAAGAATGGGTCCCTGCAAGTGCCATATTCGAGGTCTTCCTAAGCGAAAGCACGTCGCGCTGCGAGGAACACGTCCGCTATCTGCGGGTTTGACGTGATGATTGAAAATTTTGTCCGCGTCCTTATACCGACGCGCAATATTCCAGTCTGGCTTCGCTACCTGGCTACCGTGGCGATGGTCGGCGTGGCACTAGCAATCAATCTTTCTCTTGCGGTGCCTGCGGAACAAGCTCCTTTCCTGCTTTTTGTACCCGTAGTTCTATTGGCCGCACTGCTTTACGATCGCGGGTCATGACTCCTCGCCACAGCACTTAGCGCTGTTTGCGGACTTTCCCTTTTGCAGTTTGAAAGCAGCGCACAATCATCACCCGCGACATGGCTTCTGCTGGCAAATGTTTTTGGCAGTAGGGCTCGCAATTGCTGCGTTTACGGAAACACTTCGTAGCGTGGTCATTCGGCTAAACGTAGCCAACCAAGCGAAAGACGTTTTGCTGCGGGAGATGGCCCACCGAACCAAAAACGACTTTCCATAATCTCATCGCTTCTCAACATGCAAGCGCGGACAAGCTCGAACTCCGAGCTCGTTGAGTTCTAGTTGATGGCAAAGCGGGCTTCACGGACACGCAGTCGTTCGACTGCGTCGTCTGACGCGCTCTCCAATCGTGAGAGCCAGTTGCTGCCCTGGGCATATTCGATGTCATGGGCTCCGAACAACGCCGCCAGTTCCGCTCCCGTTGGCCGAAGAACTCCAGCCACAACCGCGAAGCGGAACCCGGCAGGCCAGCCGCCGAATGAAGCGGCGTGGCGAAGGGGTTATGACGCTGGCATCGGTCACAAAGGAGATCGATGACGCCAGACGCAACGGGCTGGCTTCCCACTCGTGACCAACATGGTCGATCGCCGATGTGCGATAGTGATCCTCTTTGCCATATAGTATCGTCCGATCAAGAGCATCGCTTCCGAGTATCGGCAACCGCGGCTGCGCTTGAGGCGGGCATCGATCCTCCGAAGTTGCGACCTGCTAGCCGTAGTGTAGGCGAGGCTTGGGCTCTACCCCATGGAATACGACGCCGACCCGGTGGTTGCGCCGCCAGCGCACCTCGGCGCGATAGGCGACACCATCGACGGGCACATATAGGAGAAACTCATTGGGGATGTGAGCATCGACGGCAACGTGCAATTCGGCGCCGTAGTCGCTCTGGTTCCTTACGGTACAGCTGATCTCCGAGTTACGCATACCATTGATGATGGTGGCGCCCTTGAGTACGCGCTGGCGACGGGTGCGTCGGCCTTCCACCTGGTCAGACATGATCGTCACCTCGGCGCACCGGTTCTTGCCCCTCACCTCCGGTCCTGCCCGTATCGGACATCGGCTCCTTTTGAAGTAGCGCTCCATCGGGGCGATTTCTCGGCGACAAAGCACTTCTAGGACCGATGGTTAATCAATCTTAGCAATGCCGTAACGTGTGTTGGATTAGGCTTGGCGGCTCATAACTTCCAGAGTTGCCGATGCCTGCCCTTTCGACTGCCCAGGCTGCACCTGGATCCTCCGCTGCGGCCAACCAATCTGATGAAGTCGCGCTCTTGCGGGCGCAGGTCCGGTTGTTACGGGCGGTCATCGACAATTTTCCTGGTGGCATCTCGCTGTTCGACGAAGATCTGCGGATGGTTCTTTGCAACGATCAGCAGAAAGCCATGCTGGGGTATCCAGACTCGCTTTTCGAAGGCCAGAACCCGAGTATGGCTGACATCTTCAGGCTCAACGCCAAGCGCGGCGAGTATGGGCCGGGCGATGTCGAGGATCATGTCCGCAAGCGGCTGTCGCTGGTGCACCAGCGGCTGCCTCATAGTTTTGAACGAACCCGGCCCAACCGTCGGGTTCTGGAAATCCGCGGCGTGCCCATCGAGGGTGGTGGCTTTGTCACGACCTACCAGGACGTGACCGAGCGGCGGCGTGATCAGGCACTGATTGCGCATATGGCGCATCATGATGCACTGACGGACCTGCCGAACCGCGTTCTCTTTGCCGATCGCTTGTCGCAGGCTGTTGCACGCGCCCGCCGCGAGGGGTGCGCCGCGCTTCATTGCATTGACCTCGATCATTTCAAGCCGGTCAACGACAGGCTCGGACATCAGGCGGGCGACGAGTTGCTCCGCCAGGTCGCAGCTCGCCTGCGCGTCGCTGTCCGCGATCACGACACGGTAGCGCGACTGGGAGGCGACGAGTTTGCAGTAGTGCAGACCGGGGTCGCGACCAAGTCAGACGCCGCGGTGCTGGCATCGCGTTTGGTGAGCGTGCTTTCCCGGCCGTTTGATATCGTCGGCCAGCAGGTATCGATCGGCACCAGTATCGGAATCGCCGTGGCTCCCGAGGACAGCGGTGTTCTCGACGATCTGGTACGCCGAGCTGACGACGCGCTCTACGCCGCGAAGGGCGGCGGCAGAAACCGTTATGTCTTCGCCGGTAATGCTGGCTGTGTGAACGCTTAGATCACGCGCGACGGGCCGTTGGGTCCAGAGCCTGTCCCGCCCGCTGTCTTTGGCTGAATGGTGGCATAGGCTGGCTTGCGTTGAGCGTCGCTGCGCGCGGCCTGTGCGTGGCTCCTCCGACGCCCCGATCGTCCTGTTTCGTGGGGAGAGTTCCTCGGTCGCAGTTTCGACCAGGATACTGAGACGGGCCTACCTCTCCGGTTAGCCGGGAGAAAAAGCGAGAGCTTCGCCGGGGAGCGCATTCGGCGACCTTCACGGCCGTGCTTCCAGCAGCCTTTCCGAGAGAGGCCGCACATGAGCTTCTTCAAGCGAGCCGCTACCCACTACGGCAAGACGCCGGAGCCTGAGAGCTTGGCTCGAAACTCGCTTGTTCACGTCGCAGAGTTGCCATGCGGCGCAGCATAATGCGGATGGAGGTCGCGCCGCGCGTGCGCTTGATCAGCATCGAGCGCTCCTTGAGAAAGATCGCTCGCATGCTTATGAGGCGAAGCCACAATTGACAGAAAAGCGGCTACATATTATCGATGATCGATATCGATTTTCGATTTCGTGAGCCGGTTAATGACAGACGGGTGCGATGGAACACCAAGACCTGCTCAGCGGCCTCATTCGGCTTCACGTGCTGCACCATGCAGTCGAGGACGAAGTTTACGGCCAGTGGATGATCGAGGAGCTCGCGCGCCACGGCTATCGGCTCAGTGCCGGGACCCTCTATCCCATGCTGCGTGCGATGGAGAAGAAGGGATACCTGGTTTCCGAGGAACGGCGCGCGGGCCGTTCGATCCGGCGGGTCTACAAGGCGACAGAGCTCGGTCGCGAGGCACTCGAACGGGCGCGGGGGAAGGTTCGGGAACTGATCGGCGAGATGATGGAGCATCATTAGCCGTTCAGTCCCTTTTTCGAGGGAGAACGGCATGAGCGACAAAGTCTATCACGTGCTTTTCCTGTCGCGCCGCAATTCGGCGCGCAGCATTCTGGCGGAAGCGGTCCTCAACAAGATCGGCAAGGGCCGCTTTGCGGCGTATAGCGCTGCCGTCGAACCTGCAGCCGCAGTCGATCCGCATGTTGTGGAACTGCTCGCATCGAACGAACTTCGGGTGGCTGATATGACGCCACGGCACTACCGCGAGTTCGCGCAGAGCGGGGCTGCCGACATCGACTTCGTCTTTACGTTGAGCGACACGGCAGCCGGCGAGCCGCTGCCCGAATGGCCAGGCCAACCGGTCACGGCCCATTGGAGCAGCCCTGATCCGATCCTGGCCACCGGCGCCGAGTGGGAACGCAAACAGGCTTTCACGCGCGTCGTCAGCGAGCTCGAGCGGAGATTGTCCATCTTCATAAACCTTCCCTTCGCCTGTCTTGACCGGCTGAGCCTCAAGCACAGACTCGATGAGATCGGCGGAGACCAACAGGGGTGAAGCTCTGAATGGACCAGCGGGCGCCGGAGCGGTCATCGGTAGAGAATGCAGGAACCGTCGCGGAGGTTTTCCGGGTCTTCCTTGGTCTCGGCCTGACCTCATTCGGTGGGCCGGTTGCGCATCTTGGCTACTTCCGCGAGGCATTTGTAATCCGCAGAAAGTGGATCAGCGATCAGGCCTACGCCGACCTTGTGGCGCTCTGCCAGTTCCTGCCCGGCCCTGCCTCAAGCCAGGTCGGCATGGCAATCGGGCTGCAACGCGCCGGCTATGGCGGGCTGCTGGCTGCATGGGCAGCGTTCACGCTGCCCGCGGCGATCCTGATGGTCGGCTTCGCATATGGCGCATCCGCACTCGGAGCGGAGGGCGGCACGGGGTGGATACAGGGGCTGAAGGCGGCGGCCGTCGCCGTCGTGGCACATGCGGTCCTCGGCATGGCGCGCAGCCTGGCGCCGGATCGCGAGCGTGCCACGATCGCCGTCGTCGGCATGATCCTCGCTATGCTCATCCCGACGGCGATCGGCCAGATCATCGTCATCGCGGTAGGCGCCGCGATCGGGCTCGCCTGGCTGCGCCCAGGCCTTTCGGACAACGGAAAGTCCGATGTGTTGGCGGTGCCGGTGGGCAGAAGAATGGGCGCATTGTTCCTCGCCATCTTTCTCGCGCTGTTGTTGCTATTGCCGGTGGTCACGGCGGCAACGGGAGACGCGACCGTCAAAATGGTGGACAGCTTTTATCGGGCGGGTTCGCTGGTTTTCGGCGGCGGCCACGTGGTGTTGCCGCTGCTGCAGGCCGAAGTGGTCGACACCGGGCTGGTCGACAGACAGGCGTTCCTCGCCGGGTACGGAGCGGCGCAAGCGCTGCCCGGTCCGCTCTTCACTTTCGCGGCCTACCTTGGCGCTGTCTACGTTGAATCGCCTAACGGGCTGTTGGGAGCGACCATAGCGTTGCTGGCCATCTTCCTACCGTCGGCGTTGCTGATCATGGGGGGGTTACCGTTCTGGGACAGGTTGCGGACCATGCTGTTGGCGCGGCGCGCGCTGCTCGGCGTAAACGCGGCGGTGGTCGGGCTCCTCGCGGCCGCGCTCTACGATCCGGTTTTCACAGAGGGCGTGACCTCGCCGATAGCCATGGCAATTGCAGCCGGGTGTTTTGTCGCGTTGGCAGCCTGGAACATTCCCGCGTGGGCGGTCGTCATCGCCGCGGCCGGCGCCGGATTCTTCGCCCTTTAGTTAGGAGCGGCGGGATTTCAACGGCAAGAAAGGAACGACGATGCCGGTAAACGTCAGATACATCGTGCACGATGTGGACGCCGCGATCGACTTCTACACCAGGCTGCTGGGGTTTGAGGTGGACATTCATCCCGCGCCGGGTTTCGCACGGCTATCCTTCGGCGACCTGCGGCTGTTGCTGAACCGCCCTGGTGCAGGCGGCGCGGGACAGGCAATGGCAGACGGATCGGAGCCGGCTCCCGGGGGATGGAACCGCTTCCAACTCCAAGTCGATGACCTGGACGAGACATTTGCCAGGATGAAGGCGGCAGGCGCGACGCTGCGCGGCGACATCATAGCCGGCATGGGAGGCCGCCAGGTTTTGGTCGAAGATCCTTCCGGGAATCCTATTGAATTGTTCGAGCCGCAGCGGTGAGCGCGTCGTCCACTTCGGGTAGGTCTTTGTCGCGGCTCTTTGCCTAGCTAGCCTGTTTCGATGCGAGCGATTCTGAAGCCGGCAGTCTCCATCGGCGCGTTAGATGACCCCTTAGTCAACCGTTCTGCCTGAGCGTAACCCGAACTCGAGTGCGTGGCCTGCCTCTATTCGGCTGCGAGCCTTGGTGTCCGCGCTGTGACCATAAGGCTGCTCCTGGATTGCGGTTTTCGCCAGTCGCCATCCTTTGACGATGCCATAAACGGCCGGGATCACCACAAGGGTCAGGATCGTCGAGGAGATCATGCCCCAATCATCGGCACAGCGATTTGCTGCATGACTTCAGAGCCGGCACCGGTGCTCCACAGAATCGGCAGCAGTCCCGCCATGATGGCAATGACGGTCTGGCATACTTGGCCGCCGCTGCCCTTGAGAAACCTTCATCGTCCTGGCTGGTTTTCTTCGGTTCCGTTATCGTCATCACGGCCGCAAAAATGGGGTTTATCGGTGCCGATGCGACTTGGGTTCTCTTCGGAATCGCCGCAGCGTTTCTCGGCTATGGAGTGGTGCGCGGCGGTCATCGTTCTGCCAGTGGTCTGACACTTCAAACTATCGCGATGGTCGCGTTCGGCGCCGTCGCAGCGATCGCTCTTTACGTCGATAGGATAGCGGGGGCCTATCTCGTGGCTGTTCGAGGACATGGCCATGCCCGTCGCGCTCGTCTCCGATTTTCGATATGTTCTATTTTTGTTCTCAACCGAAAAGAGTCAATCCAGCTTGATGGGTGTGCGGCCTTGTCCGAAATTTGTAGCATTCTTCGGACTCGCCTCGTCGCGCTGCGAGCCAGTGACCAAAGTTTGAATACAAAATCTGGTCAGTATCACAGCGAGGATTGCTACTGACCAATATTTATATATAATCTTCGGTCAGAAAGGCCGCCAATGCCAGACCCCACGTCGGATACGCTCGACCGCATTTACGACCGGATCGCCGAGTCGGCGCCGGCCGGCGTCTGGTCGCGCGCCGACTTTCTCGACATCGGGACGCCGAATGCCGTCGAGAAGGCGCTGCAGCGGCTGACCTCGCGGGGCAATATCCGCCGGCCCTATCGCGGCCTCTACGACAAGCCCAGCGTCAGCAAGCTGACCGGCAAGATGGTGTTTCCGCCGCGCGCCTCGTTCGTCGACGCCATTGCGCGGCGCGACATGCTGCGCGTCCTCGTCGACGGCATGACCGCCGCGAACGACCTCGGCCTGACGACTGCCGTCCCGGCGCGCTCGACGATCCATGCCGACACCTATCCTCGGACGATCGAGATCGAGGCGAGCGCCGGCGATGCCAAGGCAACGAGGCCGGTCATCTACAAACTCGATTTCAAGCGTATCTCCGCCAAGACGGCGTTCTGGGCGGGTCGCCCGGCCATGCGCATCGTCCAGGCGCTCGCCTGGTTCCGGGATGAGAAGTCGAGCTTCGACGCGGCCATCAACGGGATCGTGCGGTATCTGTCGCGCAACCCCGATCGGGACAAGATCGCACAGGACCTGCGCGACAATATTCATGCGCTGCCCGCCTGGATGTATCCGCTGGTCGAGACCATCACGCGTCGGATTGCCGGGGATCAAACCGAAAGCCTGCGAACGTTGGAAGCGGCGAAGTACGAGCATGCAGAAGACATTCGTTGAGATCCTGCGCTCGAGCGTCGACGACCGCCGCGCGCTCTTCGAGGCGACAGCCGCCCATTTGGGCACCCAGGCGGCCAATGTCGAGAAGGACCTCTATGTCTGCTGGGTACTCGACGTTCTGTTCAACCGGCGGCAGGACGATCCGCTCCGCCTGTATTTCAAGGGCGGCACCAGCCTGAGTAAGGCCTACGGATTGGTCCGCCGGTTCTCTGAGGACATCGACATCGGCATCTACAAGGCGGATCTGCATGTTCCGCTGGAAGCCGACATCGCAGCCCTCCCCTCCGTCAATCAGCAGCAGCGTGCGCTCGCCGAGAAGGTCGACGAGGCCGCGCGACAATATATCTCCGGGCCGCTCAGAGAGCTGCTGACCAAGGAGGTCGCGGCCGTCGAAGCGGCGACCGAGCTACCAGGTCATTTTTCGCTTGGGTTCGGCTTCGACCTTTACCGCAACAGGGAAGCGCTCGACATCCTGGTGCTCGGCTATAAGAGCGCCTTCGAGTCCGCAGGCAGCTATGTAGAGGCGGCGGTCCGCATCGAAGGCGGTGCGCGGCCCGACCCCGAGCCGACAGAGCTGCGCGAGATCGTGCCCTACATTGCGTCCGAGATGCCGGACCCGGCGGACCTCATCGTTCGCAACGTCACGACGGTGAAGCCGGATCGGACCTTCTGGGAGAAGGTGCTGATCCTGCACGCAATGACGGAGATGACGGAGAAGCGTCTCCAGGATGCCAATCCCGAGCGGCCGGTGCCCGATCTCAATCGGTACTCACGTCACTACTACGACGTCCATCAGATCTGGACCCATGCCGACTACGGCGTCGCAACGGCGTCGCTGCGCGATCTTGCCGAAGCGTGCCGCCGGCACAAGGAGCTGATGTTTCGCGCGCCCGATCATCGTTACGACCGCGCCGTGCCGGGTAGCTATCGGCTGATCCCTACGGAAGAGATGAGGGCGAAGCTCGCGGCGGACTATCAGCGCATGTCGGCGATGATTTTCGGAACGCCGCCCGCGTTCGCCGACGTCATGGCGAGCATCGAGGCGCTCGAGACGTACCTCAACGCTGACCAGGACCGGGCGCGGGCGAAATGATAGGTTGGCATGATGGCTGAGATTTCCGGGAAAGCTTCTGCGAGACTGCCTGACCCTGCCTCGGTCGAGGCCGTACTCGCGCGGCTGCCTGTCGGTGCCAGCGAGCTCGCATTGGCGGCGGCACCGACCCGCGGCGATGTAGTATCGCCCGAAACCTCAGAAGGCAGGGAGCGCGACGTTGCCGCGCGCATCAGGGAAATCCTGGCCGCCGTGAAGCCCCTCGCCGCGGAGTATTACCGGCTCTCCGGCAAGCCGCTGGGCGTGACGGGAGAAGTGGCGGAATACGTTGCGGCCGAGCTCCTGGGCTTGGACCTGGTCCCTCCGAGGACGGCTGGCTATGACGCATTGCGCCATACGCTCGCCGGACCGCAGCGCATTCAGATCAAAGGGCGAGCTTACGATCCCGTGGCGCGAAGCAGTCAACGGATAGGGACTATCAAGCGGGAGGGCCCCTGCGACGTCGTCATGCTGGTGCTGCTCGACAACGCCACGCTGGACCCGGTGGAGATTTGGGAAGCACCGTTCCCTGCTGTCGTGGCGCGGCTGATCGAGCCTGGCTCGAAGGCGCGGAACGAGCGCGGCGCGTTGTCGGTCTCGGACTTCAAGCGGCTCGGCAGGAGGGTGTGGTCGGCGACAGGCGGGAGGGAACAAGTGCTGTATTTCGCGTACGGGTCGAACATGGACCCCGAGCAGATAAAGGCGCGTTGCCCGGACGCCGAGTTCGTCGGTATTGGCGTCTTGCCCGACCACGCTCTGTGCTTCCGCGACGCTCAACTAAGCGGAATTGCGGTGTTTCGTCGGTCAAGCCTGTTGCCGGACGAGAGGCCTGGGGCGTAGTTTTTCGCCTCACGCCGAAGGATCTCGCATCCCTGGACGCGAGTGAGGGCTTCCGCGGTGACCGACCTGCGACCCTAAACAGCTACAACCGCGTTCCAGTCGTCGTCAGGGTCGACAACGTGCCGACGGAAATGATGACTTATGTCGCCGTTGGCCAGGAGACCCCGCCGCTGCCGAACGCGGCGTATCTGAAGCACATTCGCGACGGTGCGCGACACCACGGCCTGCCGGCCGCCTATCTCGAATGTCTCGACGCTATCCAGCACGGATAGGCGCAAGGGTAGCCCGGCAACTCAACCACGATTGCCTCTTGTCGGAATTTCCGACATGGTCTATATGTGTGTCGGATTTCGAGACATGAGGTCTTCGATGACTGTTTCGACCGCCACAATTGAAGCGATTATCCGCGACGAGATCCGGAGCGCGCAAGCCGATCGACCCACCCCGAAAGCGGGCTGGGAGCCGCAGGTCGATTCCCTGGTCATGGTGTCGATCGCGCTCAGGATCGAAGAAGAGTTCAACGTCAAGCTCCCCGAGGCCGCCATGCCGCCGGGAGGCTTCGATGACGAGAATACCTGCGTCGCTGTCTTCACCCAGCGGGTCGTGGAGTTGCTGGACAAGCAGCAAGCGCAAAAGCAGCCGGAAGGAGAGCAAGTGCCATGACCGCTGAACGGATTGGCTTCGCCGTTGCCGAGGATGAGAGCCTGATCCTCGGTGCAAAACTGCGCGAGGCGAGGGAATATGTCGGGCTTAAACAGGAACAGGTTGCACAACATATGGAACTGCCGCGCACTGCCGTCTCGGAGATCGAGAACGGTCGACGCGGCGTCAGCGCCATCGAACTGAAGAAACTCGCGCGCCTCTATCAGCGTCCAGTGACCTGGTTCACCGGCGAGGAACCAGAGGCCGCCGTCCCCGCCGATGTGGCATTCCTCGCGCGCACAGCGAGCGCCTTGTCGGATAACGACCGCCAGGAGCTCCAGCGGTTTGCTGAGTTCCTGCGTTCCAGATCGAAAGTCGCCGGTGATGGTCGGTCGTAGCGAGCGCGAATCCATCCTTCGCGGCATCCGCGGCGCCAAGCGTCTGCAGCGCGATCTGCATCTCGATGTCGGCGCGTCTCGCGCGCAGCGCGTGGATGTCTTCGGATGCATCGCGCGTTCCGGTGCGACGCTGATGTTCCAGCCTCTCGAGCCGCTCCTCGGCGCCTTCATCCGCGAAGAAGGCGTCGCGGGCATCATCCTCAGCACTCGACGGCCGCTTGGCATGCAGCGCTTCACCGCGGCGCACGAGCTCGGGCACCTGGTCCTCGGTCATGACCCGCACGCCGACGACGAAGGCATCCTGCGCCGCGCACCTTGGGCCAGCGACGGCGCCAGAGTCCCCCGCGTTCCGCCGGAGGAACGCGAGGCAGATGCGTTCGCGTCTTACTTCCTGCTTCCGCCATACCTTATCAAGGAGCAGATGGAACTACGCGGTTGGGAGCCCCACCACTTCGCCCAACCGGAGACCGTCTACCAGGCGTCGCTGCGCTTCGGCACCAGCTACCGGGCCACGGTGTTCGCCCTGGAACGCGAGCACGTCGTCGGCCGCAGCCTGGGCCAGCAACTGCGCAGCGCAGAACCGCGCGACCTCAAACGACAGCTGCTTGGCGACTATGCCTTGAAGAACGCCCAACGCGTCGACGTCTGGCATCTGACGGAGCGTGACGAAGGCGCCGTCATCGAAGCCAGCCGTGACGACCTCTTTCTGCTCCGGCTAAAGGAAGACAGCGGCAGCGGCTATGTCTGGACCTTCGACGAACTTCGCGACGCTGGCTTTGCGATCCTGCGCGATGGACGAGAACCCGTCCCAGAAGGCCAGATCGGCGCTCCCACCGTGCGCCGGGTGCTGGCTCATGCCAAACGCCCCCTCGGCGGACAGTTGACGCTGCGCGAAGTCAGACCTTGGGCGCCTGAAGACGATCCACAGCTGCTGACGCTTTACTGCAAGACCGCGACAAGCGACGAGGCTGGGCTGTTCGAGCCGCAGCGCGAGGAGCTCCTGGCTGCCTCATGACGCTCGACATCCTGCAAGATTTGCGGTCCGTTCTCGGGCCGGTCCGTGATCAAGGTCGCCGTCCGACGTGCTTGTCATTCGCTGCCTCGGCAGTCCATGAGCAGGCGCGCGGTGATCTCGATCCGTTGTGCGTCGAGTGGCTATTCTACCATGCCGCACAGCGCGCCGGCACCGGACCGCGCGAAGGCACCACGATGCCGGACACCCGAAACGTGTTGCAGGATCTCGGACAGCCCCTCGAGCCAATGTGGCCGTACAACGGGCTGCCCCCGTCGGGCGCGGCCTGGCAGCCTCCGGCTGGGGTGTCAGTGCTCTTTCGGTGCGGATCGGATGGCTGCGGCACGGACCTTGCTGAGGTTCGGCAAGTGCTTGATCGCGGCAGGCCGGTCGTCCTGGCGCTCTTTGTTTCGGGCGCCTTCACCGCCGCGACAGCGTGGCTGCGGACGGGAACCGAAATCATCCTCCCCGACGACGGCGAACCGATCGACCGCCAACGCGGGCACGCTGTCGTTGCTGTCGGCTACGGTCGTTTCGGGAGCGAAGACCTCATTCTGATCCGTAATTCGTGGGGGCCGGCCTGGGGCGCCGATGGGCATGCCTGGGTACGCCAACCATATCTGAGCCGCCGTCTGTTCGGTGGCTTCAGCATCAATGAAGGAGATGGCGATGTTCTACAATCCGATGCCGGCGGCATCGACGCCCGTGCGCGCGTGGGTTGAAGCAGCGGCTCGCCTCGGTGCCCAACCCAACCTTACCCTCGGCGGTGTGATGCTACACATCGAGCAGCCGCTTGCCGCAGATCCCGACGAAGACGCGGTGATCATGACGGTCGACCGCTTCCTGCGGGCGCACGGCGCACACTCCGTGGCTACGGTTGTCAATACCATTTTCCCGTCTGCGTTGGATCGGGGTGATGGTGTTGATGCGCTGCGCGAGCGCTATCTCGAGGTCTACAAGCGCCGCATGTGCACCCCGGGCGAATGGGGTCGCTATTTCGAGCGCATGGTCAATTGGGAAGACCGTAAGGGCGGGCGGATCGACCAGCTGGCGGAGAACATCCGTATGCTCAAAGATGCCCGCACCGGCCGCTTCTATGAAAACCGCTACGAGATCATCATCTCCGATCCGGTTAGAGACATGCGCAAGGCGCTGAACCGGCAGTGCCTCAGCATGATCGAGCTGAAGCCGGAGCGGAATGGCTCGTTGCACATGATCGCCCTCTATCGGAACCACTACTACGTCCAGAAGACCCTCGGCAATCTGCTCGGCCTCGGACGCCTGCTTGATTTCATCGCGCGCGAAAGCGGCTTCGAGGTCGGCACGCTGACCGTCAACTCGACATCCGCCCGCCTCGACACGGAAGGCTGGGGCAAGGCCGAGGTGATCGCGCTGGTCGATGACTGCGCGGCCGGCCTCGTCAAAGCGGCAGCGTGAAGGCGGCGGCGCCGGCTGTGCCGCCCGGTTGATGCTTCAAGCGATCAGGCGAAGAGCGGGGTGATTTTCTGCGTGTCTTCGGCGTCCAGACCATAATGTGTGCTGACGCCGGCGATGAACTCCGCTTGGCCACCGTAGCTGGGGTGTCTGACTTTTTCGGCTGTCACGCCCAGGTCATCTAGCGCGAGTTGGGCGTCCCGGCCGATGGCGAGGACGCGGGACGGTGACAGCAGATGGATGAGCCCGACCATAATGTGCCGGCACGCCAGTCGCTCGCCGCGCGTATGGCAGCGATTGGACATGGGATCGCCCGCCGTATGCGGATGGAGCGGAAAGACGTTCCAAAGAAAGACCGGCTGTCTGATCGCGATGAGCATCTGCCAGATCACGGTGGCGGTGCGCTCGGCCATGACGGGACCATTGGTTGACCGCGCTAGCGGGGCGGTGCCCAAGAGGTCGGCGTGTGCCCCAAGATGTACTTCATCGGTCAGCGCAAGCCCAGTGCGCCGGCCGCCGCGATATCCCAGATCGCGGGCTACCCAGATGGAGTTGACACCCTGGTCGATCGCGGCGTCCAGAACCGTGATCAGGTTGTGGCGCCGAATGCGGGCGGCGTCGGGGCGATCAAAGTCCGAGCACAAGTCCGAATACGGGTTGAAGGCGTCGTCGAACCTCAAGGCGGCGACGAGTTCGACAAACTCCTCGGCGTTTTGCGGGTGGTCACTCATGGCAGCTCTTCAAACTCTATGGTGCGCTTGGTGAGGTCGATTGTGACCGCACCGTTGCGATGCTTCTTGAGCTCGCGGAACACCCGGAATCCTTCAAGGATCGCGCGCTCCCATTGCCAGAGGGGACGGCTCTCGACCTCGTAGCCGCGAACCAGCTCATGCACGGCCTTGAGCAGGCCGTAGTCGAGAGTGGTGGCGTTCCGAAACTCGGCCTGGCGTAGACCATGATTGAAGATCCACGTCGAGATGCCTTCTTCGATGATGTTGGCGCGCGCGCCGTCTTCATTCTCATCGATCTCGGGACGGCTCTTGCGTTTGAGGCGCAGCAGCGCCCGCATCGTCGGCGACCATCCAAGGATCCCGGCGAAGGCGAGGTGGAAGACGTCGTGGTATCGATAGTCGTCTGGTTCGTGGCGGTTGTCGGTCAGCGGGCTGCCCAGGTTGACCCCGTTCCACTGCTGAACGACGAAGGTCCGGCCGTTCACCGTCCGCTCGATGAAGTCGACGCGCATCTGGCGCGGCAATTGCTCGTAGTCCGGAAACCCTTCGTCGAACAAAAGGCCCCACTGCCGCTCGTCCGGCCAGCGACCGAGCGTCTTGACGACATTGTTCCGGGCCGCCTGCTCGAGGCTCACCTGAGCGTCATCCGCCGCCATCAGCAGTGCGCGGAAAATCTCGACGAGATCCGCCGAGAGACGGTCGCGGTTCTTCTTGATCTGCCCTTCGCTAAAATCGGCCAGGAGCACTCCAACCTTTCCGGCGAGGGCAAGCAGACGATGCTCGACCTCCTCGCCGGCTAGTGCCCCTTCGAAGGGCGCGTCTGACTGCTGAAGATCCTCAAACGTCGAGGCGCCGGTGCGGCCCTTGTAGTCCCAGTCTTCGAGCTTGGCGGGGATGCTGCGCGCGATCTGGCTGAGCGGCAACTCGGCGCGAAGTGCGGCGTTCGCAAAGTACCACAGAGCGTCGCCCAGCTCTTCGATGACCTCGTCGTGATAGGCGGCGAAGGCGTCCTTGTCGCGCTGCTTCTTTTTGAGCGCGCTCAACAGACTTCCAACTTCCCCGAACAATCCGAGCAGCACGAAGCCAAGGCCGTCGGCGCCTGCTTTTTCGTTGCGATCGGTACGGGTGGTGAAGGCCTGGTATTCGTCGAGACCGATGGGTCGGTCGCCGTCGCCGAAGAGGGAGCCCTGGCTCCTGATAAGCGCGCGACCGTCGACCGCCATACGATGAACCCCCTCCTAAGAATCTTGCCGCACCTCAGCCATTGACGCAAGTGAATGGCATGGCGAATTCTGCCGAGACCAACAGTATAGAAGAAGAGTTAGCGGTTTTGGTCGGCGAGCGAGGGGAAACGAAATGAGTTCGGCTTCAGCGAGGTTCCTGCACGTCACCGATGCGCACATCGCTTATGCCGGGACGACGTTGGAACGGGATGACCGCAAGACGGTCGTCGCCGGCCTGCAGCCGCAAACGCGCGAGGCCGCCCTTCGCCAGGTGTTCGAGCGGTTAGCCGAGCGCTTGACGCGCGAAGGGCGCAGCCTCGACGGCGTGATCTTTTCGGGGGACGCGCAGGACCGCGGCCGACAGGGCGGCCACGAGCTCCTGCTCGACCTACTGCTCAGCTTCTTCGGACCGCTCGGCATCACAGCGGAGCGCATCGTGGCAACACCCGGCAATCATGATGTCGACCGCGCCTACGACCCGGGTACCGCCGAGCGTTACAGGGACTTCTGCGCCACGTGGCGCGCACGCGGATGTGTCGTGCCCTGGCTCGATGGTGTCGATGACGCTGGCTCCACGGCGCCGCACTCGCTTGTCGGCGCCGGCAGGGACTGGGCGATCTTTCCGATCAATTCGAGCAATTGGTGCCACACGGCTGCGGTACTGCCAGAGCCGCTCGCCAGCGTGTGGGCGCAGTTGCCGCACCTCGCGTCCGGGTCCGACACAGACAAGGAGGGCAAGCTACAACAGCAGCTCGACGCCCTCGCCCGATACGACATGGCCCGGATTTCGGAACATCAATTGGAGCAGGTGAGGCGGTTGGTGGACCGAACGCCTCGCCCGGAGCACGGGCGGCAACTACGCATCGCCGTGCTGCATCATCATCTGCGCTCACCGAGCCTTCGCGAAGAGATCAAGGCATTTTCCGACATCTCCAATCTCGAGCAGGTGCGGGCATTTCTGCGCGATCGCGAGTTCGACGTTGTCATTCACGGCCACAAGCATGAACACGCCGCCCAGTTTGACCATGTCTACGATCACGGCGGTGACACTGCCCGGCGCCTCTTGGTCGTCTCCGGTGCCACCTTCGAAGCCGGCCGCGAGACCGATGCCGTGCGTCTGCTGACGTTTGGAGGGCTGCCCTATACCCCTTCGATCCAGGTTGAGCCGATCCCGCTGCAACGCGGCGGCGTGGATACCGCCCTCGCACCGGCTACGACCAAGCGCCTTTGGTCATCTCCGAGCCTGCCGAACGGCCCGACGACGATTCAGGGGAGCGACATCGACGAGGTGTACGAGCGTGTCGTAGCGGTGGGCGGCGCCGAAGCCGAAGGCAATACTCTGGTCGTTCATCTCGATCTGCAGGCGACGGACATCGACGCGTTGCCACTACCTGCCAGCTATCCGATGGCGGAGCCTCTGGAACCCAGTGGTCGGCAGGAATGGCTGCGTGAGCTTGTCGGTTGGTGGCAGTTGGGCCGCTCGAAGCTGGAGCAGCGCATGCCCTTCGTTCATGGCAGCCGGCTGCGCCGCTTCGGAGGAAAGATCGATCAGATCGATCGCATCAAGAAGCTGCTCGAGCAGAAGGCAAGCACACGCGCCCTCGCCGTTTTGGTCGATCCGTTTCGTGATTTCACTGTTGATGGCAGCAATGAGGAGTTTGCCTCCTTCAGCCTCGTCGAGTTCAAGCGAAGGAGTCTCGGCAACGGACGCCATGCGGTGGAAGTGATCGCCTTCTACCGCGCGCAGGAATTTGCGCGGTGGTGGCCAATCAACGTCGCCGAGCTGCGATCGCTACAACTTGAGGTGTGCCGACACCTCAACTTTGCGCCCGGGCGGATCACGACGATCGCCGCTGACGCCAGAACGCATTCGCGCAGTCCGACCCAAGTCGCAATGCCAATCGTTGACCGCTGGCTCGACCAGGCACCGGAGCGGCTTCACGCGCTCGCAAATGCGCTCGTTCAACGAGGACCGCGCAGCGAAAAGGAAAGACTTGCGGTCGAGGGCTGGAGGCGATGCCTCACCGAACTCGAAGATGTCGCCAACAACTATAATCCCGACGGCGTGCCCGTCGCCGTCGAGGGTCTCGAGGTTTTGGCCTCCTACATGCAGATCAACGTCGATGACGACACCGAACTGGGACATTTCGTTCGCGAGTTGACACGGCTGGCGGAGGACAATCGAGGCTTCGAAAATGGCGTCCGCGACAGAGCGGCGTTCGACACCTGGTCCCGACGAACGCTGCTTTCGATCGCCGACCTGCGCGACATGACGGCTCGGAGGCTGAAGGCGGCCTAGTGGGGTGACGGGATGGCGCGGCGGACGACTAGAGTACGCCCCATGCGCGATAACGGCCTCTCCCCGTCACCTCTCGGACACCGAGTTCGCCGATGAGGTTGAGAGCGCCGCGCTGCGTGATCCTCGCCGCCTTGGCGACCATCGGCGCCGACACGATCGGGCGCGACAAGACCAGCTCGATGGTAGTCGGCAGACTGCTCGAGGAGCGCCGGCCGTTCAGGCGGCGGGTCATTTGCTCGCGCGCCTGCGCCAGGCGCGATAGTTCCTTCATGCCGCTCTCGGCCGACGCCGACATTGCGTCGAGGAAGGCGAGAATACGGGTCAGACGGTTTGCGGATCGCCGGCGCTCCCTCGGCACGGCCTTCAAGCCGACATTGAAGCCGAACAGGTGCGAGGCCACCTTGCCCCGCGCCCGAAGATAGGCGCTCACGAACTGGCTGCCGAGCCAGTGCTGCCGCTGCATGGGTTCGAGGGATTCCCAGGCCTCCCAGATCAACGCCACGGCAAGGCTCGGAGGCAGCTCCGCGACCTCCTGAAGAACACGCTTCCATTGCGTCAGGCGATCGGCCTCGTCCCAGTCGGAATCACGAACCACAAGATTCCCGACCACGAGCGCCGAACGGTCCGGGCCCTTGCCGGTCGAAACCTGATCTATCAGGCGCTGCGACTGCTCGAGGAGCGCGTCGACATTGGCGAGTTCCTGAGCCAGCGGGTCGTCCATACCGATGATGTCGAACTCAGCCATCTCCTCGACCGGCGCGGTCCCCTGCCCTTCCGCGGCCTCGCGCTCCTGTTCCTCGTATCCCGTCAGCGCGCCGATCCCGGCATCGCTCACGGCCCAGCCGGGCTTCGCGCCAGCGATGCGGCGCCGAGCTCGTAGGATCCGGTGGGCGATCGTCAACTCATGGGTCGGCGCCCGAGCGTCCATGCGCTCATCGTGGAGAACGAGATCCTCAACATGGACAAGCTCGCCCCCCACCCACATGCTGGCCGCCGCATCGAAGAAGTGGCCGCGCTCGACAAAGCCCTCGCCGACCGGACTGCGGCGGACCTGCTCATCCAACCGGGCAAGCTGGTCTTCCGCTGTCGTTTTCACTTCGCGATTTCAAACGCGGAAACGTCATGTGTTGTTCAGGTTTAGTCGCTACGACGGGCAAGATTTTTCGCTAACGATTTCACTGACTGCTCATTTTGCCGAACCGATTGCACAACCTGAAACCGACACCTGCTGCGTCACATTCCGATGAAGCATGGTCGACGGCCCGCCGCGTTGCGCGCGAGCTCGACAGGATTTTGGACGGCCCGGGGTCGCGACGGGCGGCGATCGTTCGGGCAGCCGCCGAATTGCGTCTCTCGACCAGGCAGGTCTACAACCTTATTGCGCGTTACCGCACAGACCGAACCGTGTCGTCGCTACTGCCCCGTTTGGACGGCGTGCGAAAGAAGCGTCTCGAACTGGGCATTGAGGAGATCATCGCTGCGACGCTGCGGGAGCGGTGGCTGGTGCTGGAGGCTCCGCCTCTCGCTCCGGTCGTGGCCGAGATCCGCGCCCGCTGCGAGGAGGCCCGCCTGGCTCCTCCGTCCTATCTGACGGTCGCCCGCAGAATACCCACACTGTTTGGCCCCGAGGAAATCGCAAAGAAGCGGTCGGCGAACCCGAAACATCTCCATCGGCTCAAGGCTCGGCCCGGATACATCCACGCCGCGCACCCGCTGGATGTCTGCCAGATCGATCACACGCCGACCGACATCAACTTCGTCGAAGTCGTTGAGGGCGGAGGAACGTTTGTCGGCAGGGCCTACCTGACGATCATCACCGACGTGGCGACGCGCTGCATTCTCGGCTTTTGCCTAACCCTCGAAAAGCCGTCGGCGCTGTCGGTCGCATTGTGCCTGGCGCAGGCGATGTGTTCGAAGGACGAATGGCTGGTCGCGCGCGACATGGAGCATGGGTGGCCTATGTTCGGTCGACCGCGATCGCTGGTCACCGACTCAGCCAAGGAGTTCAAAGGGAATGCCTTCCAGCGCGGGTGCGAGGACTACGGGATTCATATCCGCTACCGGGATCGCGGCCGCGTGCATCAGGGTGGCGTGGTCGAAAGGCTACTGGGGAAGCTCAACGGGGTTCTTGCGACGCAGCCTGGCTCGACGGGTCGATCCGTAGCGGACCGCGACCAATATCCCGCGAAGCGGCGGGCGCGTCTCAGCTTCGTCGATCTCGAGCGATGCGTCGCGCTCGCGGTGATCGACCACAACCTCCAGCAAAACGCAAAGACCCTGAAGGTGCCGTCATCAGAATGGAACCGACAGGCGCACGAGCCTGCACGCTTCGACGATGATCCCATGCGGGTCCTGCTGGCATTCATGCCCGGAACGGAGCGACACATCTCGCCGCAGGGCGTCAGTATGTTCGCACTCGATTATTATTCACCTTGGTTGAGCGAGTTGGTTCCGCAGCGGGATCGGCTAGGAAAGCTCGAGCTTCGATACGACCCACGCGACATCAGCCACATCTATGCCCGCGATCCCGAAACCCGGGAGTTTCGATCGGTGGAGCGGCGCGACGGCATGCTTGCTCCGATGACGTTGTGGGAGCACAAGGCGGACCGGCTGTCGCGACGCAAGGCGAATGCTCGCACGGACATAGAGAAGGTGATGCTGCGCCGCCGGATCGCGGAGATCGTCGGCGGACCGAAGCCGTCCAAAGCCGAGCTGCGCAATGCTGTGCGCAAATCTCACGCCGCAGACGCGCCCAAGCCCTACGACGCGATGCGGCCGGAGCCGCCGGCGCCTGTCGATCACCCCGTTCGTCCGAAGCGCCGCCTGCCTGTTGAGGATTGGTGACGTGGCGGATCATCTTCTCGATCATGTTCGGCCGCACCTCGACCACAGCAAGGAAGAGCGGATCGCCTACATCCAGGCGCCAAAGTGGATCGGACATCGGGTGGCGCTCACAGCGCACGAACGTCTTGCCGAGCTTCTGTCGCGGCCGCCATCGCTGCGGACCCGAGGCCTGATGCTGGTCGGACCCTATGCCAACGGCAAGACGATGATCGCCGAACGCTTTGCCGTCGGACATCTGAGAACAGCCGAACCGCAGCGGGTGTGGGTGGTACAGACGCGCGAGGGCGCTGGCCTTGCCCATTTCTACGGTAGCATCCTGCAGGCGTTGCGAGCGCCGACGGGCAACAGCCGGGACGTCGGCCGCAAGGCAGAACAGGTCGATTATCTGCTCGACAGGCTGAAGCCCAGAATCCTGATCTTCGATGAGTTCCACAATGCTCTGCGCGGCCGGGCGCGCGACATTGAAGCAGTGCTTGCCCTGCTTCGGAGGATCGGCCGCCAGTTCGACATCTCGCCGGTTCTGATCGGCGAGGTCGCCGTCTATGACTTCGTCAACCAGACTGCTGAAATGGCGACCCGGTTCGACCTGCACGCTGTCCCGCGTTGGCAATATGACGAGGAGTTTCTTGCGCTGCTCGACAGCCTTGAGAGCGCCCTGCCTCTAGCCCAAGCGTCCAATCTATCGGATGAACCAATGGCGCGAACGATCTTCCAGCTCTCCGAGGGACTGATCGGCGAGATCGTGGCAATCGTCTGCGCAGCGGCCATCATCTCAGTGAGATCCGGCGAGGAGCAGATCTCGAAATCGGGCATCGAGGCGCTGCGCTACGTCCCGGTGTCGAAGCGGCGTCGGGCGCCGGTACGCGACGACCTGCTGTGACGGGTAATCCGACACACACGGGTTTCGCGATCGAGATCCGCGAGCGGTATGGTGATGTCGCGCCAGGCTGTTGGCCGGTCTCTGTCGACCCGCTTCAGGACGAACTGCTGTCGAGCTGGCTCCATCGTCTTGCGCTCGCGAACGGCATAGCGCCGCGGTCATTTGCCGGCGTCCTCGGACTCAGCGAAGGGATGTGGTCGCCGCGCCTCGACGTTCACCTTCCACGCCACATCGCCAGAATGCTTGCCGCTCAGACGGCCGTTCCGCAGGACGTGGTCAGAGCAATGACGATGACCGGCTGTGCTATGGCCCCCCTCTTGCTGCCGCTGCGCGACAGCGCGCACCGGAACCGTTCGACCTGGATGCAGTATTGCCCCCAATGCCTTGCAGCGGACGAGGCGCCGCATTTTCGGCGGCAGTGGAGGCTGTCATCCCGCGTGTCATGCTTTGTGCATGGCTGCGGGCTTCGGGATCGATGCCCGGCCTGCCGCGCCGGCGTGGCGGCCTTCGACCAGGGCGAACTCCTGCCGCAGCATATTTGCGTAAGATGCGGGTTTGACCTGCGCGCTGCGCCGAAGGCCAAGGTCAAGGCGGCCGCACGTCAGCTGGAACGCGCGATCGCGGACATATGCAGGGTGGAGGCGATCAAGAGCTCGGCGAAAACGAATGACGCCGTCACGCGCGTGCAATGCATGCCCATAGCCGCTGAGGTGCCGTCGGGGAGAACACTCACGAACCTTTCGACCGCCGCACGCATCCGTTGCTTCGAGACGCTCGCGGGACAACCTCCTGATTGGCTTGTCAAAGGCATTGAAGCCACTGGGGCATACCGTCGCTGGATGATCGTGGCCACGGGCGGCCATGAGGCCATGATCGCGCGCTTTGCTGATTTCCTGGAAGCGCGCCAGGGTTCGCCGCGGCGGAAGCGCTTGCCACCTGCCGCCGACCGATCCGCGCTTTTTGCCGCCTATTCTCGAACCATTCAGGCCAGAGACGCAGGTGCCGCAGCACGACGCGGCGTGTGCTGATTTCCGACTTCGATGTAGCAAAGCTCGAAGGTCGGATCGAGAACAGGCCGCTACCAAATAATCCCCACAGACATCTCAGGGGAAAATGGCATCAATGGTGTTCCGTTGTTGCGATTGCGACGCAACTGGACTAGGGCTGATCGCCAGATGCCGGTGTCGGAGGATTGTCTGCACCAGAAGAGCTATGGGGGCAGAATGGCGAACAATCCCGAAATCCCCGATATTGCTCAGATCTGCAAGGAACACGGACTTCGACTGACAGGCCCGCGCAAAGTCATCATGCAGGTCCTGCTGAAGTCGACCGATCATCCCGATGCCGTTGAGTTGCACCGCCGCGTCGGCAAGATCGATCCGGGAATAGCAATCGCCACGGTGTATCGGACACTGAACATGCTCCAGGAGAAGGGCGTTCTCGAACGTCACACCTTTGCCGACGGTCGCGCACGCTACGAGACCACGGACCATGAACATCACGACCACCTCATCAATGTGGACACCGGCGATGTGATCGAGTTCCGATCCGACGCGATCGAACAGTTGCAGGAAGAAATCGCCCGCGCTCGCGGTTTCGAGATCGTCAGCCATAAGCTGGAGATCTATGTCAGGCGGCCCAGGCGCGAGGCCAGGCGAAAAAAGCCTCCCGCTCGGTGAGACGTTCGCTTGGCTGCATTCTTTTGGGCCGGCCGGACGCCAGCCTCAATCGCCTCCGCCCAGAGCACGCAATGAAGGTGCAAATCGTCCCACATCGTATCAAAGGCCGACTTCGGCGACCGGACAGGATCGGCGATATCGCCTGAGGGACGCCAATGGTCGATACGAAACGCCTTGGGGGCTGCGGATGGATATTTTCGCGCGATTGAATCCCGGTGTGCCTCCTCCATGACGAGGATCATCGTCGCGATCTCCACCTCGAATGAAGTAAGGAGCGCGGAATGCTTGGACACGGCGATTGGGGTCCCACGTTCTGCGCTGACGGCAATGGTGAAGGGATGAGGCCGCCTGCCAATTGGCGCAGCCAGGCCCCGTGAGATCACATCCGCTTCGATTTTCTTCTCGGCAAGCAGCTTGCGCAGGATCGCCTCGGCCATCGGGCTGCGGCACATATTGCCAACACAAACGACCAGGAACAGAGGTGGCTTCACGCTGATGCCGCCTCTGACTTCTGCCATCTTGAGGCAAATGGTTCCATGGTCTCGCGCTATGCCTCCGAGTGATCTACCAACCCCGGCTGATCGTCCAGCGCTGTAAGACCGGCATCCAGTGAGCGTACAGACAGGCGCGTGATACGGAACTTTTCCATATCCCTAACCTCAAACCGCAACCCGTCATGCACGAAGATTTCGCCGGTCTGCGGCAAACGCCGTAGCCGTTCAAGTGCGAACCCAGCGACGGTATGATAATCGCTACGGTCATTGGCGCCCAATCGCGGCCTCCGCAATTGCCGCCGGAAGTCGTCCATCGAGATTCCCGCATCGAACACCTGTTCCTCGACCGGTTCCGCGTCAGCCGCCTCTGACGGGGGCATCTCGATCGGATAGGCGTCGGCATCGCCCGCCAGCGCATCGAACAGATCGTGGGTCGTAACCAGTCCCTGAACCTCGCCGTGCTGATCGACGACCAGCGCCCACTCGGTGCGGTTGCGTCGGAACTGGTCGAGAATATGCAATACAGCGGCATTTTCCTGCACGACCACAGCCGGGACGACCGACTCGGGCGGAAGCCTAACGCTCGCCGGATCGAGCGAAAGCACGGCCTTGGCGGTGACCATTGCATGGGTGTCGAAATCCGGCGAGTGGACCGGAAACCGGCTGTGGCTCGATGCGATGATCTTCCGCCTTGTCTCGGATAAGGGCGCGTTTGCATCGATCCACTCGAAATCCGCGCGTGGCGTCATGCAGCTTCCGATCTTGCGTTCTCCGAGCGTCAGCGCTCGATCGACCAGATCGCCTTGCCCTTCGTGGATCAGGCCGGCTCTGCTCGCGGCATCGAAGAGCAACTTCAATTCCTCCGGAGAGTGCAGGTGCTCCTCGCCTGACGCGGGGTTGAGCCCGATTTTGCGTAGCATCCAGTTGGCAAAACCGTTCAGCACGACGATTGCAGGGCGAAACAGGATGAGAAAGAAGGCAAGCGGCCTCACGATCGCCAGGGAAACCTTCTCTGCCTTCTGGATCGCCAGGCTCTTCGGCATCAGCTCCCCGAAGACGATGTGAAGGGTGGTAATCAGTGTAAAGGCGATGACGAACGCCACCGCGTGGCTGCCGAGGGCATGGAATGGGGCCGGCAGTTGGCTGAACAACGGCTCCAGTAGTGCCGCCACGGCAGGTTCTCCGATCCAGCCAAGCCCGAGCGAAGAGAGCGTTATGCCGAGCTGCGTCGCCGCGAGGTAAGCGTCGAGATTATCGCTGGCCTTTAACAGGCTTGGCGCAAGCCAGTGCCCTTCGTTGCTGAGTTGCTCCACCCGGCTGCGCCGTACGGCGACGAGCGAAAATTCTGCGGCGACGAAAAATCCGTTGGCGATAACGAGGACGATCACCGCCACCAGCTTGATCAGCACGGTCCAGTCGAACCCGTCCATCAACGTCCGCCCCACCGTATTGAAGAGTGCAGTAAGGAGGAAATTAGAGCTTTCTGCCGAAGGACGCGAAGCTCTGCGTCACTCAGTTCCCTTCCTTCCTGGGAGTCGCGGCTCACGCTGCAATCGTCGTATCGGGGGCCCGGACTTCGGTCTTCTCCGGAGTCGGCCGGCGGCTTCTCATTGGCCTTGGCGTCTGTTGCCGCCGTTTCGACTGGCGCATCCGCTCCGGCAAACGCTCCGCCGAGAGCACGCTGTACGACACGCGTGCGGAATATGAGGCCACCCAATGGATGCAGACGCGGCACGAACGGACCTTTTTCCGGCAGGAGCCGATCGCTGGCGCGGCGCGGCGCGGGCTCTCGGGCTGGCTGGATATCCCCGCGCGCTGCCCCTTCACGCGTATCGAGCCGGTCCATCAGGCGCTGGAACATGCGCGAGCCCATGATGACACGCGCCAGCGCTGGCATATGCGGCTGGTACGACAGGCGCGTTCTGCTAAGCCGCTCGGCCTGCTGTTGGGCTTCTCGTGTACGTCGTCCTCCCATGATCATGTTGTCCTCATATGTGTCTGTCTGGAAAATACGGTCTCCGTCGCCATTTGCCGGGGAGCCATTGGGCTCGACCCGGCCCAGAAGCCAGATCGAGCAGGAGCGGACGTCATGCCGCCTGGGAGCTTTCGACGCGCGCCGCCTTACGCGTGGCGTGAATGAAGGCGAGCACGAAGACGATAGAGAGCAGGAGCACGATGGTCGGCGCGGGCGCGCTGTCGATGAAGAACGACAGATAGACGCCGAGGAAGGAGCCGACGGCCGCCACGGTCACGGAGAGCAGGAGCATCGTGCTGAACTTCCGCGTCAGCAGGAAGGCAATGGCGCCTGGCGCAATCAGCATGGCGATGGCCAGGATGATACCAACAGCCTGCAACGCACCGACGATGGTCAGTGAGATCAGGCAGAGCAGTCCATAATGCAGAAGATTGACGCGTAGGCCGACCGCGCGCGCCTGCGCAGGATCAAACGCGTGAAGCAGGAAGTCCTTCCACTTGATGCCGATGATGCCGGCCGTGATCGCGGCGATGACGGCCGATTCGCCGATGTCGCGCCAGGAGACGCCGAGCATGTCGCCGAACAGGATGTGGTCGAGATGAACGTCGGACTGGATCTTGACGTAGAGAACCAGCCCAAAGCCGAACATGCCCGAGAAGACGATACCCATCACCGTATCCTGTTTGATGCGGCTGTTGTCTTTCAGGAACCCGGTGGCGATCGCGCAGAACATACCGGCGATGAAAGCGCCGATCGCATAGGGGAAGCCGACGATGTAGGCGATCACCACGCCGGGGAACACGGCATGAGAGATCGCGTCGCCCATCAGCGACCAGCCCTTGAGGACGAGGAAGCAGGAGAGCAGCGCCATCGGGATGGCGACCAGCACCGATATGATCAGCGCGTTGACCATGAAGTCGAATTGGAAGGGCGTGAGAAGCGTGTCGATGAAGGTCATAGCCCTGCCTCCAGTGCTTGCGCCGCACGGCGGCGGGCGGCGAGCATTCCGTGCTTGGGCGCAAACATGAATGCGATCAGGAAGATCAGCGTTTGCAGGCAGACGATGATGCCGCCGGTGGCGCCATCGAGGAAATAGCTCGCATAGGCGCCCGTGAAGCTGGTGATCGCGCCGATCGCCACGGAGATGACGAGGAGCCGGGGAAAGCGGTCGGTCAGCAGGTAAGCTGTAGCACCAGGCGTCACCACCATGCAGATGACGAGGAACGCGCCGACGGTCTGAAGTGCCGCAACCGTCGAGGCCGATAGCAGCGTAAAGAACATGATCTTGAGCGCCGTCGGATTGAGGCCGATGGAGCGCGCATGGCTCTCATCGAAAAATACGACCATCAGATCCTTCCACTTGACCAGCAGGATCGCCAGCGAGACGAAGCCGATAATGGCGAGTTGCAGCGTATCGCCTGGCGTGATGGCGAGGATGTTGCCGAGTACGATGGTCTGGATGTTCACCGATGTCGGCGAGATCGACACCATGAACAGGCCGAGGCCGAAGAAGGCGGAGAAGATCAGGCCGATGATGGCGTCTTCTTTCAGCTTGGTGCGCTGGTTGAGGAAGAGCATCGCCGCCGCCGCCAGTCCGCCCGAGAAAAAGGCGCCAATGGCAAAGGGAAGGCCGAGCATGTAGGCGCCAGCGACGCCCGGTACGATGGAGTGCGACAGCGCATCGCCGATCAGCGACCAGCCCTTGAGCATTAAATAGCATGACAGGAAGGCGCAGACGCCGCCGACCAAAGCTGAAACCCACATGGCGTTCAGCATGTAATCATAGGTGAAGGGTTCGAGGAGGCTGGTCATTCGCTCCGGCCTCCGCTGGCTTGTTCCGGTTTGCGGCTTGTCGCCTTGCCGCCCTGAAGAATAAGCGGCCGCTCGTCGTCGGTGATCACGCCGATCGCGTGCGGCTTGCCGCCATTGGCCTCATTCAGAACGAAGTGGCGCAGAACGCCCCCGAATGCCTGCTCCAAGTTTTCCTGTGTGAAGGTCTCGACTGTCGGGCCATAGGCGAGCACCGTCCCCTTGATCAGGATGGTCCGATCGCAGAACTCCGGCACGGAGCCGAGATTGTGGGTCGAGACCAGCATCACGCGACCCTCGTCGCGCAACTCACGAAGCAGCTTGATGATCTGGTCCTCGGTTTTAACGTCGACGCCAGTGAAAGGCTCGTCGAGCAGGATGACGCGTCCGTCCTGCGCCAGAGCTCGGGCAAGAAAGACGCGCTTCTTCTGTCCTCCCGACAATTCGCCGATCTGTCGCTTGCGGAATTCACTCATGTTGACGCGGGCAAGCGCCTTCGACACGGCATCGTGATCGGCAGCTTTCGGCAGGCGCATCATGCCCATATGGCCATAGCGGCCCATCATCACGACGTCTTCGACCAGCACCGGGAAATTCCAGTCGACTTCCTCCGCCTGCGGGACATAGGCGACGAGGTTCCTGCGCAGCGCCTCATCCACCGGCATGCCGAGAACCCTGATCTCGCCCTTGGCAAGCCGGACGAAACCCATGATGGCCTTGAAGAGGGTCGATTTGCCGGAACCATTGACGCCGACAAGCGCTGCAATCGTACCGGTCGGGATGCGGAAGTTCGCGTCACGAAGCGCGGTGTGGCCGTTGCGATAGGTGACGGTAGCACCATCAACGAAAA
Organism: Rhizobiaceae bacterium; assembly: GCA_050247155.1. GTDB lineage: Bacteria > Pseudomonadota > Alphaproteobacteria > Rhizobiales > Rhizobiaceae > Mesorhizobium_G. The sequence continues at coordinate 23,913 of JBFWUS010000018.1, read as the reverse complement.
TCCCGGCCCCTTCAGAACCGGAAGAGGCGTGGTCCTGCCAGCCGGGCAGAGCGTTCATTTAACTATTCCCTTTGTGTCGGTTTGAACGGATTGACCCCGCCCGAAGGCGGGGCCGTCAGTCCTGGGAGGACGAAGGTCAGGACGATGGCGCCAGGCCTTTGGCGATGGTGTCCGAGGTGACGCGGAGCAGGTCGATGTAGGTGGGAACCGCCCCGTCGGCTTCCGTCAGCGAGTCGACATAGAGGACGCCGCCATATTTTGCGCCGGTCTCTCGGGCCACTTGCTCGGCCGGAGCGGAAGAGATCGTGCTTTCAGAGAAAACCACGGTGATGCCGTTTGCCTTCACGGCGTCGATCACCTTGCGGACCTGCTGGGGCGTACCCTGCTGGTCAGCATTGATCGGCCACAGATAAAGCTCCTTCAGCCCGAAATCGCGAGCGAGATAGGAGAATGCGCCCTCGCTCGACACCAGCCAGCGCTTGTCTTCGGGAACCTTGTCGAGCTCCGCCTTGATCGGGTCGATGACAGCAGTGATCTTGGCCTTATAGGCATCCGCATTGGCCTTGTACGTTTCGGCATTGGCCGGGTCATACTTGACGAAGGCGTCGCGGATATTGTCGACATAGATCAGCGCCGCCGTCGGCGACATCCAGGCATGTGGGTTAGGCTTGCCGGTATATGGCCCTTCCGCAATACCCATCGGCTCGACACCATCGGAGACGGTGACCCCGGGAACGTCCTTGAGGTTCGCGAAGAACTTCTCGAACCACAATTCGAGGTTGAGTCCGTTCCAGAGAATCAGCTGCGCGCCCTGCGCACGCTGAATGTCGCCTGGCGTCGGCTGATAGTTGTGAATCTCGGCGCCCGGCTTGGTGATCGATTCCACGATCGCGGCGTCACCTGCAACGTTCTGGGCGATATCCGCGATGACCGTGAAGGTCGTCACCGCCTTGAACTTCTCCTGGGCTGCGGCTGGCGCTGCCGACAACACGGCCGCAAGCGCCGCCCCCATCATTCCGGCCAGAACCGACCGCCTTACCCTGTCGAACATCGATGTCTCCTTTTGCGATTACGACTGAATTGCATCTTATTCCGACGTCTCTCCTAAATGCTTTTCAGAGTCATTTGCAATAAGGGTTGACGGGAACGACTTTTCCCATATCCTGCAATTGCGAGTGAATTGCAACAGGAATCGTCGGGGAGGAATACAGATGGTCGCGATCAGGTCCGAAAACCTCAACGGCGCCGTGGCCATTGGAGATGCCGCATCAGCTCGGGAACTGCTCGCGGACACGAGGTTCCGTGTGACGCGACAGCGTGCCGCCCTGACTAACTTGCTGTTCGGACAGGATGGGAGACACGTTTCGGCTGAGGGACTTTATGCCGAACTCGTACAGGCTGGTGCGCCCGGCTCGATCAGCAGTGTCTACAGGGCATTGAAGGATTTCAGCGAGGCGGGTCTCCTGCGCCGCGTTCCGATCTACGGATCGACGGCGTATTTCGATACGCAACTCGACCACCATCATCATGTCTATGCCGAAGATGAGGACAGGCTGATGGACCTGCCGGCTGATCGGGTCAGCATTGCCGATCTGCCGCCGCCACCCGACGGCTACGAATTGGTCAGCGTCGACGTCCTCATGCGGGTGCGACGCAAACCTTCGAACGAAGCGGCCGCCTAGTTCGACTTCGACCGACACTCCCGACAGACCGGATGGTTATCCAGATGCTCCTTGTTCCAGAAGAAACCCGAAAGCGCCTGCAGATCGAACGAGACATCGAATTAGCAAAGTCAGGAGCTGCCGCGGCAATCCTGCGCCACGCCGGGCTACGGCCGACTCGGCAGCGACTGGCACTTGGAAAGCTGCTGTTTCGGGACGAGCACTGTCATGTAACGGCTGACGATCTGCATCGCGACGCAGTAGATCGCGGAATTCAGCTGTCGCTTGCCACTGTCTACAACACGCTCAATCAGTTCGCCGAAGCGGGACTGGTGCGCAAGGTGGCCGTTAATGGAGGGCGAAATTACTTCGACACCGACGCCGGCGATCACCATCATTTCTACATCGAATCCGAAGACCGGATTTTCGACGTCCCCGAAAACTCGATCCGGTTTGTCGCCCTGCCCCCGCCACCGAGCGGATACGAGATTGCCGGCGTCGATGTCGTCATCCGCCTGCGCAAAGCAGAGCTGGCTGCGGCTACGTCCTGCGGGCGGAAATGCACCCGTTGCGGACAATGCGCAGCAACCCTCGACCTCCCACCAGGAATCGACCCCTTGCTTGTGAAAGTATCTAAATGAGTCCCCTCGAAGAATTACGACAGTCGCTCCCCGACTACGCGCGAGACATCAAGATCAATCTCGCATCGCTGCTCGGACCGGACGCCGTCACTGATCTGTCGCCGAGTCAGAAATGGGGTTGCGCAATCGCGGCCTCGATCGCCAGCAGGAATCGTACAGTGCTTGGCGCTGTCGAACAGGAGGCAAAGTTCATGATCGATGAGCCAACCGCAGCGGCCGCCCGAACGGCGGCAGCCATCATGGCGATGACCAACATCTACTACCGAGCCATCCACATGGCGGGAGATGCGGAGTTGTCGCGCCTGCCGGCAGGACTACGAATGAACGGCCTGACCAAACACGGCGCACCGCCGCTGGACTTCGAACTGTTTGGACTCGCCGCCTCCGTTGTCAAAGGATGCGAAGGCTGCACGAAAGCCCATGTCGAAGGAGCGAAAAGGCATGGCGCACCGGCTCAGGTGGCGCAGGCCGCAATTCGCATCGCCGCGGTGATCCATGCGGCCGCCACTGTGCTCGATCCCGATCCAGAGCCAACTCTGGCCATATCCGCGCCAGTGGCTCGAGCTGAAATGAAGGTGAGCGCGAACGCCGCATAGCACGCGCTGCCTGACGGCACGAACGCACAACAGGAGAATTGCGGGCCGCCATGCCGGATGGGGCGGGTGGAACCGCTTTGCCTCATCCGGAACCAACGACATTACCAGGAAAGGACTTTATCTTCATGCTGACCATCGGCGCCAAACTGCCTGCCTTCGACCTTCAGGCCGTCGTCTCGACAGAGCCCGGAAACGCCTTCACGCGCATCACCAGTGAGAGCGATGCCGGCAAGTGGAAGGTCTTCTTCTTCTGGCCAAAGGATTTTACCTTCGTATGCCCGACCGAGATCGCTGCATTCGGCAAGCTCAACGGCGAGTTCGCCGATCGCGAGGCGGTCGTCTACGGCGTCTCCACCGACAGCGAGTTCGTGCATCTGGCATGGAGGCAGAACCACGCGGATCTCAAGGACCTGCCTTTCGCGATGCTCGCCGACATCAAGCGCGACCTGAGCACAGCCCTTGGCGTCCTGCATCCGGAAGAAGGTGTGGCATTGCGCGCAACCTTCATCGTCGATCCGGAAGGCATCATTCGTTTTGTTTCGGTCAACGATCTCAGCGTCGGCCGCAACCCGCAGGAGGTCCTGCGCGTGCTCGACGCGTTTCAGACCGACGAGCTCTGCCCCTGCAACTGGCAGAAGGGCGACGACGTCCTGAAAGCCGCGTGAGCAGGAGGATGCAATGGCCATGGATCACAGTCCTGCAACTGGCACTGTTCTGGCGAAGTCACCGTCACCTCCAACCCGGTTCAACGTCCTCCCGGGCGGCGACCAGAGGTGGAAGCGGCTGACGGGTCAGGCGAACGCAGCCTACGCCCAAGGAGATATTCTCCTTGCTCGCGCTGCCTATGACGACGCGCTTACCGAGGCGGAGAAACTGTTCGAGGCCGCCCTCATTCGACAAGTGCCGTTTCCGGCGCCGGTCATCTACAATGTCTCCTGCCACAACCTCGCAGAGCTGCACGAGAAGACCGGGGAGCGGGAACAGGCCGGCGTCTTCTACAGGAAAGCCTATGACAGGCTGCTTCTCGCAGCCCAGTCACCCTCAACGCCTCTGGGGATGCGCGTTTCCTGCGTGCAACACCTCAAACATGCGCTCGCCGTCCTCGTCCAGCATATGCGGGCGGCACAGGTAGGCGAAAATATCATCAGCAACGTGACCGATCAGGCGCACAACACTGCTTATTCGGTGTTCCGGATCGCCCAGCATGCAAGGCAGGCAGATGCCGACTGCCCGCATTGCCCGATCACTGCGTCCTGACAAAATTGGAAAGAAGAGAAATGAATACGCTCGACGACACCATGAAATCCTTCCTCGCCACACAGCTGCCGATCCAGGCCACTGTGAGCAAGGACGGATTGCCGGACATCGGACCGAAGCGCTCGCTTCGCGTCTATGACGACAACACGCTCATCTACAATGAGAACACCGGCGGGCAGACGCTCCAGAATATTCGCGACGGATCGAAAATGGCGATCGCGGTGATCAATCGCGAGGCGCTCGATGGATACCGCTTCGTTGGCAGGCCGGAGATCCATGAGGAAGGTTTACCCCTCGAAAACGCACTGGCCTTTGCCGAGAAGGCAGGAATGAAGCCGCCCAAGTGCGCAGTCCTGATCCACATCGAGGAAATCTATACTTTGAAGTCGGGGCCGACAGCGGGAAAGAAGCTTGACGCAATGCCGACCTGATATGTTGAGCCCAACTTGGCTGGGTGAGTGCCGACGAGTTCATGAATGAAGCGTGTGGTGCTCCCTGGCGGTCGCTAATCGTCGATGACAGTAACGGCGCTGCCCGGGTCGCCACCAACAAGACCCGGCATAACTTCTCCCGCCAGCAGCTTCTCCTTTGACAGTAGTCCTGCGTCCTCGAGCGCCTCAAAATCCGGCAGGTCCCGAAGCGTGTCGAGCCCGAACTCCAGCAGGAAGTCCTTTGTCGTGACATAGGTGTAGGGCGCGCCGGGCGTCGGGCTTCGCGGGCCGGAAGCAATCATGTTCGCACCGCGAAGATTGCCGATCAGGTCGCGGCTGATCTCCTTGCCGAAGAAGCTCGATAGCTCGGCGCGGGTGATCGGTTGGAAATAGGCGATGCACATCAGCACCAGCACCTCGAACTGCGACAGGTCGACCGCGCGCTCGCTTCCGCCGACGGCCGTGCGGATCGCGTCGGCATAGGCAGGTCGGGTCAGGTGCTTCCAGCCGCCGGCGACGGCGACAAGGTCATAGGGCCGGCCGCGCAGTTCCTCGCGGATGTCGTCGATCAGGAGATCGATGCTGCAGCTCTTGCCCACGATCCGCGCCAGCGTCTCGCGGTCGACCGGCTCGCTCGCGGCAAAGATGGTCGCCTCGACGCGGTTCATCCACTCGCGCCAGCGCGCCTCCGGTGGCAGGTGATCCAGCTCGCGGTCCAGCAGACCGTCGTCTGGTCGACCCTTTCCCCGTCTAGCGCGCGCCGCTTCCGCCATCGTCATATACCGTAGATGCGGAAGGTCGTGCGGCCGCTAAGCTCGCGCGCCGCGCCAAGCTCGACCAGACGATCGAACAGGCGTCTACTCGCCCAGCGGGACAGGGTCTTGGTCGTCAACGCTCCCGACACCGCATCGTCGCCGAGCAGCCGGTCGACGACGTCGCCGGCCGCCTTGGATCGCAGTTTTGGCACGACGGCCCGCAGCCGTTCAGCCCGCGCTGCCATGTCAGCCGCGAGCCGGCAAGCCTCTGCCGCTCCAAGGGCCGCGGCGATGAACATGGCCTTCGCGAACCCATCGCTGTCCGGTCGCGCGCGCCGGCCGTCGGGACCACACCGCAACAGCTGGGCGTGCATCTGGGCAGTCACGATCGGCACGGCATGACGCCAGCCCATGCGCCAGGAAAGGGAGCAGTCGGCCAGCCACCAGGCGAGGAGTTCGGCTTTCGGTTCTTCCCGCATGACGGCGGCAGCGACCCGCGCGGCAACCGCGGGCGCCGGCGCACCTCCGCGGACCTCGTCCCGCGCGACGTCGATCAGGTCGCCAAAGCCGTCCGACCAGCCGACGCCGAGCAAGGCGGCGACCGTCTTTACCTCCTCGGCGCCGGGCGGCAGCGAGCGGCCGACAAGCCGGCGCCAGGCGGCGAGCACATTGCCGGCAGGCCCTGCCTCGTCACCGGGCTTGCGCAGCAACCAGGCATCGCGCAACGCCGCTTCGTCCTCGGCGCGGCCAACCAGCGTCATGCAGGCGCTTGCTGCCTTCAGTGCCAGCCGATGCCGCCACGCACCGCTCCACACGGGCTCGGCCTGCACCAGATTATCGAGCGTATTCAGTGCACTGCCGGCCATGTAGGCGGCCTCGACCGTGTCCTCGGTGCGCGTTCGGGGCGTCGCCCACGCGGGCACGCACGGGATCCGAGAGGAGACTTGCGATGCGGATGCGGGCGGACGACTCATCGCGAACAGCATAAACGCGATGTGCAGTTTCTGCGAGTGCTCTCCACCGTAACCGCACAGCTTGTCGATACTGTTTTATGTCCGGTAAGGTTCCATTACCGGACATATTCTGATAGGCTCCCGCACGATGCAAAATCCTCCGGAAAACACGCCTGAAATCGACAATCCGACTGATCGAGCTGAGGCTGACGATCTTCCCGACATCGTCGAGCTCGTCATGGAGATGGGCTCATCTCCGCCTCCTGCGCGTCTGGAAGCCCTTGTCGAAACCGCCACGGCCTATGCGAAGGCCGCCAGTTCCGAGAACACGCGCGACGCCTACGCCAAGGATTGGCGACATTTCACCTCCTGGTGCCGGCGCGAGGGCTTTGAGGCCATGCCGCCATCCAGCCAGGTGATCGGGCTCTATATCAGCGCCTGCGCGGCCGGCGATCAGAAGCGCGGCCTCCCTGCCCTCTCCGTTGCAACGATCGAGCGCCGCCTGTCTGGAATCGCCTGGAATTACACGCAGCGCGGACTGGTCATGGACCGCTCGGATCGTCACATCGGGACCGTGCTCGCCGGAATCCGGCGCAAACACGCCAGGCCGCCGCGCCAGAAGGAAGCCGTTCTCGGCGAGGATGTCCGTGCGATGGTCGACACGCTCGGTCACGATCTCAGGGGACTGCGCGACAGAGCGATCCTATTGCTGGGTTTTGCCGGCGGCCTGCGCCGCTCCGAGATCGTCGGTCTTGACGTCGTGCGTGATGATCATAGCGATGGCGCCGGTTGGACCGAGATCTTCGACGGCAAGGGTGTGCTCGTCACCTTGCGCGGGAAAACCGGATGGCGCGAGGTCGAGGTCGGATTGGGTGCATCCGCCCAGACTTGCCCGGTTGCTGCGCTCGAGCAGTGGATCCGCTTCGGCCGTATCGCCCGCGGTCCCCTCTTCCGCCGTATCTTCAAGGACAACAAGACCGTCGACACAGAGCGGCTTTCCGACAAGCATGTCGCGCGGCTGGTCAAGCGGACGGCCCTTGCTGCCGGCGTTCGCTCCGACCTTCCAGAAATAGAACGTGGGCTGCTGTTTGCAGGGCACTCATTACGAGCCGGCCTGGCCTCCTCGGCCGACATCGAGGAGCGCTATGTCCAGAAGCAGTTGGGTCATGCTTCAGCCGAGATGACCCGGAAATATCAACGCCGGCGTGACCGATTCCGGACTAACCTCACTAAGGCCTCCGGCCTTTAGCAAAGCCCCCTCCCCTCCCCGATAACGGCCATTCAAAAGCCAGTTGGGAGAGCATAATTTTTACCTTACCGCTTCAATTGAAATCGGGAAGTAAAACCGACATCCGCTCTACCAATGGCCGGAAGCAGGGTCTCCAAAGGCAAGCTTTCGATAGTGTAAGCCATTGTTCCCGCGTGGCATTGTTTCTTATACGGAAGCTATCACGCATTTCACTTCCGTCATAGCGACGGATTTTCCCGCGCGCGTACTATATAGATGAGCCAAGCCTTCGGGACTGAACAGCGGGCCGTCGATCGAGGCTCAGATCGACGAGAATGCCCGTTTCCCGGGGTTTGCCAGGATCCTATTGGCAGAAAAGCTGCTCAAGAGACGTTTACAAACGATCCTTTCCTGATAATTTCCTAATTTGGATATTCCGCCCTCAACGAGACTTCTCATGCCTCAAAGCGCCGGCGACGGCCGATCTCAGCGTTCACGGCCGCCACCCCGGCGGTCGATCGGCTACGCACGCGTCTCAACCGAAGAGCAGGCAACCGACGCCCAGGCCATTGAGCTTAGCGCCGCCGGCTGTGATGAGATCGTCACCGAGCACGGTTCCGGCGCCTCACGCGCCCGCCCTGCCCTTGCCAAGCTGCTTGACGGCATCCAGGCAGGCGATGTGCTGGTCGTCGTGCGTCTCGACCGCCTGGCGCGCTCTGTGAGCCATTTGCTCGACGTCATCGAGGAGCTGACGCTCAAGGGCGCGCACTTCCGGTCGCTTCGCGATCCGATCGACACCTCGACGCCGCAGGGCATGTTTTCCCTGCAGGTGCTAGGCGCGGTGGCTCAGCTCGAGCGCGCGTTGATCTCCGAGCGTACAAAGGCAGGTATCAAAGCCGCGAAAGCCAAGGGCAGGCTGCCCGGCAATCCTGGGCTGCGCGAAAAGCGGCCTGAGGCTCTCGCCAAGACGGCTGCCGCGCGCGAACGCGCTTATGCGGCCAAGATCCAGACGTCACTCGATGCCTGGTGGCCGACAGTGAAGCGCTTGCGGCCCGACAATGCATGGGAGGACGTAACGCGAATCCTCAATCAGAAGCCGACTACGCAGCCGGATGGACCATGGACCGTCGACCGCTTACGCCGGGCCGTGCGATGGCTAGTGCGCCAGAAGCTTGTCGATGCTGCGGTGCTGAAACGCTCGGCGCAGAAGACACTCGACGATCGTCTCATGACGCTGATCGCCGGCATCCATGCCTCCAATCCCGAGCTAACACTTGCCGAAATCGGCAGCCAACTTGAGCGTCTCCGTGAGCGGACACCTCGAGGCGGCACAAAATGGTCGCCGTCGTCGGTTAAGAACTTGCTCGATCGGGCGAAGAGCCTTGGACTGAGCGATATCAAGTGAAGTTATCCCAGTTTACAAGATTTCGATAACTTCGGTGTCGCTCAGCCCCGCGGCCATTGAATCCTCAATCTCGGTCAAATATAGTCATGATAGTCACAATAGTCCTACTGGGAGTCATCATGGCCGCAGCTCAAGAAAAAGCCGATTGGACTGTAGCGAACGCCAAAGCGAAACTGTCGGAAGTCATCGATCGCGCTCAAACCGCTCCGCAGACGATCACCCGCAACGGAAAACCGAGCGTTGTTGTCGTGTCGGCCGATGAATGGCAGCGCAAGACGGCGCGCAAAGGCACACTCGCGGAGTTTCTATTGGCCTCGCCGTTGCGCGGCGCCGATCTGGATCTCGAACGCCTCCGCGACCAGCCCCGCGAACTCCCATTGTGAGGTTGCTGATCGACACGAACGTTTTGTCAGAGGCCTCCAAACCGGCACCGGAGATGCGTGTGCTAGAGTGGTTGCACCACCTCGATGAAGATCGGACATTCATCAGCGCTGTTTCGATTGCCGAAATCCGCCGGGGTATAGCTCTGATGGAGCCCGGCCGAAGGCGGGATGCACTGGCAAGCTGGCTTTCCGACGATCTCCAGCAGCGCTTTGACCAGCGCGTCATCCCAGTCGATGCTGCGGTTGCTGTCGCCTGGGGCGACCTCATGGCATCCGCCAAGCGCATGGGCCGCGGTCTCGCCTCGATGGATGGACTCATTGGAGCTACCGCGATAACCAACGATCTCATTCTGGCGACCCGCAACACCAAGGATTTCCAGGGCCTCGGCATTGAACTGTTTGACCCCTGGTTGGCGTAAACCGCCCCATTACCCCGTCCTCCTCTCATCCGAACGCCCTCTCGCCCGGAGGAGCGCCATAAGCACGGGTCCAATCGAGAACTGCCCTGCCCTCGCCTTGTCGGTTAGCGCCCGCAAATAGCCGCCGGCGCTGGAAATCGCCTCGCCTCGCTGGAGGATTGCAGCCACGACGATCGCAGCATCGGTGTCGCCTAGGACCTCGCGGGCCTGGAACCAGGCGTCCGGACTGACGCCAAGTGCGGCGCGGACCAGATTTGCGGTCTCAACGAGGTCGTCCCAGCCCGAAATTCCGGTGCGCGCATAATCGGCAATGTCCGGGCAGGCGCGCAGCACCAAGCCCAAGGGGTATCCTGTCGGTACTTTTCTATCCCCTACCCTTTCCGGGTGCTCTACCGGTTCTGGTTTTGGCTCGGCGGTCGCCCCCTGCTCACTTCCTGAGCGAGGTTCAAAGTCAAAAATGGAGTCTGGGTTTGAATCATGTTTGTGACGCTCATTCTGAGACTCATTGGCGTTCGGATTCTCTGCTTTTACGTGTGTTTCCAGAATGTTGCGGATCGCCGAGCGCAGTGATTTCAACTCAGCCTCCAGCGGCTCCAGCTCCTGCCTGGTCGCTGTACGCGGAATCCGCATCACGGTTGCCCTGAACGCGCCGTGCAGCGCCTCCCAGTCGGCCTCGATGGCTTCTTCCAGGCCGAAGGCGATCATCTTGGCGATATCGCGCCGGTAGAGCGTCAGGCGCTCCCTGACGAGGTGCAGCGCCCGTCTCTCCGCCGTCACCTCTTCCGCAAGCCGCTCGAACTCTGCGGAGCGTGCCAGCAGGGGCGACAGATCGAACCCAAAGGCCTGGCCGATCTCGTCCCCCTGCCCTCTCCGGGCGAAGCGCTTGCCGTTGGGGCTGTCCCTGCGCACGATCAGCCCACACTCCACCAGGACAGCCAGGTGCCGCCTCAGCGTCGCCGGCGCCATGCCATGGGCTCTCAGCGACAACTGCTGGTTCGAGGGGAACACGATCAAACTCCCCTGCCCTGTCAATTCGTTGTCCGGAAAGAAGCTCAGCAGCGCCGAAAGCACCGCCAGAGCCCTGTCTGTCGCGCCAAGCATCGACTTGGCCTCGCAAACCGCCCGGAACAGCTTCCACTTGTCGGCCGAGGCGTCTTCCCTGCACTCTCTTGCGACCAGTTGCCCTGCCAACTGGCCAAGCGACAGCGGCCGCCGCCCAAAGGGCGTCGTCAAACCAAGCGTTTCCATTCTCTTTCACCCTCTCAAAGGCAAAAAAAATCCGCTCGCCGAAACGACGACTCTTGACACTGATTCGCGGAGGTGCGATTCTCTAGGTGCTAACTAACGAGAAGGGCTTCCGCGGCGGTGACGTTCGGGGGCCTTTTTCTTTTGCTGCTATTGATCTCCGTTTGCTCGAATAAATTGACCGTAGAGGGCATCAAGTTGCTCGCGCACAAACTCACCAAACGCTGGCGCTTGCTTGTTGTCGAAGGTCAGTTGGAGCGTCCGCTCTGTGGTGCGCACGGTAACTGCCTTCATACCCTCCCTTGTTTTCCAGATCTCGGGCTGCCGATGTGGTCCTCGATGCGAGAGGCCCCGCAGTAGAGCGACAAACCTTCCATCCGAGGGTTGCTGCGCGAAATCAGGCTGGCTAGCGAGCGAAGTAGCCTGTCGCGCCCGCCCTTTTGCCGCCAAGACATCAGCAAGCTCTTCCCAACGCCTCCTCCCGAAAGCCGGCGCAGGACCAATTGCCTCGATCAGCTTTTCGGGAATGCGGCCTGTCAGTGCGATCATCTTAGACAAAGCTGCCTTGTCGACCCCAATCGCCGCCATAATGATGTCTCTTCCAAAGCCCCGTTCCTCCAGTCGACGAGCAAAGTTTGCCCGCTCGATGTAGGAAAGGTTGGCTCTCGCGTTGTTCTCTTGGCCCTGACTGACAACCAACTGATCGTCAGAGAGATCGCGTACAACCGCGCGCACCTTGATTCCTAGCGCTTTTGCAGCCGCGAGGCGTCTGTGCCCATAGGCAACTTGGTAGCGGCCTCGACTCGCCGGATGCGGCCTCACAAGGATTGGAACTTGTTGCCCGTACTCGCTGATTTGGTCCGTGAGGGCCTGTTGATCCGCCTCGGCGATTTCAAGGCGATCAGCCACGATCGAGCCGTCTATGGCATCGGGATCGAGTTCGATAATGGCTTGGCCTTCCGCCAGTTGCCGTTCGACCTCCTCAGCACGTTCAACCTTGCTGGTTATGTTTTGAAGCGACTTCGATATGCCGCCGACTGGCATTAGGGGCTTGGCCAATCCCGGCAAACCCGCTAGCGGCCGTCCACCTGGGACAGTGCGGTTGTCCGCGGACAACTCGCCTGGGTCGGTCTTATCCGCAAACTCGATAAGGTTCTTTCTTGCCATGACTACTTGCGCCCCCAAGCTAGCTGGACGAGAGACTCGATCTCACCATTTACGGCGGTAAGAGAGTCTAGGGCGCGATCATACGTGCCACGTGTGAATTGGGATCGTTCAACCTCATAAAGGGTCTGCTTAGTAATCCCCGCGTCGGAGATGGCCGTGGATTTTACCATCGCGTTTTCCAGCAGCCTTTTCCCAAAGATCGCCCGCATGAACCCTGTCATTTGCACCTGCGGACCATCATTTGGCTCGAAGCGCGTCACCAAGTAGCGCATCCAATCGTAGTTCGCTCTGCCACCTGCTCTCTCCACGACCTCCATCAAATTTCCGGTCATCGACAGAAACTGCGACATGCTCATCACATCCAACATCTGCGGGTGTACCGTGATCAACACAGAGGTTGCCGCGCACAGGGCGGACATCGTGAGAAAGCCCAACTGCGGCGGGCAATCGACAACGACAACATCATAATGGTCCTCGATTTCAGAAAGCGCTTCGGCAACCCGCGCAAAGAACGCCGTCTCCATCGACCTTCCAGCCAGGATGCGCGGCGTATCGTGCTCGAACTCCATGAGCTCGAGATTTCCCGGAACAATATGCAGCCCGCTGGTATAGGTGGCCCTGACTATATCGCTGAGAGGTCGGCGCTCGCTGTCATAGCGGATTGCGCCATATAAGGTTTCGTTCGGCCCGACATCCAATTCTGGCTGGTGGCCAAACAGTGCTGACAAACTGGCTTGGGGATCCAGATCAATCGCGAGAACCCTATAGCCCCTTAACGCGAGAAACTGGGCCAAGTGTGCAGCCGTCGTCGTTTTACCACTGCCGCCTTTGAAGTTCATGACCGAAATAACTTGCAGGCGTTCACCTGCACGCCGGTGTCGGACATATCTCCCAGACTTAGAAGTCTCGTCCAAAACTTGCCGAATGCGCTGTAGGTCATCGATGGAATAGAGGCGTCTGCCGTTCTGTTGGGGCTCAGGGCCAGCACCTTCTGCCGCGACCTGTCGCAGATACCCCTCGCCAATCCCGATAAATCCAGCCGCCTCGGCAGGGCTCAATAGGCGCATCGCCTTCTGGGAGGCTGGTGGAAAAATCCGAAGCTGGTGGGCTTGTAGTTGTCGCGCGAGTTCTTCAGCATCAGCGGAAACCACCGACGGTAAATGTTCGAGGCCGGATTTTTCCTGATATATGTCCAACATTCGGTTGTCCAACAGCGCTATTTCGCCAAAGTTGTTGCAAACTGCGCAGCTACCATAAGCTCCGATTCGTTACCAATTAGCAAACGTTTAACCATTCGGACGGTTGTCCGCGGACAACCGCTCATATCCACTGCCTCCGCATCGCAATGGCCATGGCGTGATCCGTGGTCTCGACGCCCAGACGACTTCGGGCACCTTTAAGAACGTCCTCAATCGCGCGGAGACTGACGCCGCGCATCGTGGCGATGTCCTGGTTCTTCTTGCCCTCCGCTCGCCACGCGAGACACTCGCGCTGTTTCATTGTCAGTGGGCAAGGTGCGCAGCGCATCCACTTGTCGGCCTGCCGCCCTAGCAGATAACCGTCGATGAACACTCCAACCGTTGCGACGGAATGCTGATGGTTGACCAGATACTGGTCAGCTTTGGCCTCCCGCGAGGCGAACGTGAATAGGGCCCGACGGCCGTAGGCGCTGACAATCGGGATCGAGACGCCCGACTTGATCCCGTACGCCCTCGCCTCACCGAGGAACTTGCGGTGCTGTTTGGTCAGCCGGAACGGCCATTCGTCCTCAGACCAGCTAAAACTTCCGCGGTTACGCAGGCTGGCTTCAATGACAGGATCGACCGAGGCCTTGTCCTTCAGCAAATAGTCTTCCTGCCAATCAGGCGCATAGTTGGAGAGCCCATAGCTGTTGGCACCCGCCAGGGAGAGGTAGGTGAACCAGTCAAAGCCATGCGCGCTGGCAAAGCGCCGGAGCGCCACTTCCGCATCTGCACGGCTGTTGGCCAGTTGAAGCCAGTCGCGCAGCAGGTCGAACCGCGCACTCAATTTCTCACTCATAGGCGCTCCCAATTCTGTCGTCGCGCACGGCCCAAGGCCCTGTGCGCCAACGCTCGGTTGCGAATCAAAGTCGGGTTGTACCTAGACGGTTTCCGCCCAAAACCAACCTTCGGAATTCCACAGTAGGCGCTTGTGACGCGCTCTGATTGGTTCCGCGCACTATCAACAGCGCGGAGCAAATCGCATGCGGATCGTAGCAGTCAGGACGGGTGAGAGCAGGGCAGGGGACCGGTTGATCGACCAGGCGTTGTGCCTGAGGGCGCGGGTCTTTCAGGGGCGTCTGGAGTGGAATGTCTCGACCGAGAACGGTCGCGAGTTCGACGAATATGACCAGCTCGGTCCGACCTACATCCTGGCGACCGACGATCGCTGCGTGACCGTCATCGGCTGCGCACGGCTGCTGCCCGGAGACGGTCCAACTATGCTGGCCGATACGTTCCCGCAGCTGCTCGACGGCAAGCCGATGCCGCGCGGCCGGGATATCGTCGAAAGCTCGCGCTTCTGCGTCGACACTTCGGTGCAGGGTTCGAGCGGCGCCCTTGGCCTCCACCAGGCCACCATGGGTCTGTTCGCCGGCATTTTGGAGTGGAGCTTCGACAATGGCTGCACTGAGGTCGTGACCGTCACCGACCTTCGCATCGAACGCATCTTCGGCAGGGCAGGGCTCCCGTTCGAACGGCTGGGCTCACCTCAGGCAATCGGCAACACGATAGCGGTTGCTGGGACGATACCGGTCACTGCAGAGAACGCCGCGCGCGTCCGGCCCGTTGGCCTGCAGCCACTTGTCGAACTCGGATGGGATATCGCCGCGTGAGCCTCCAGCCTTCCTTCCATATCGGTGTCACACCCATGCCAGCAGCAGGATCCCGCCAGCGCCTCGAGCGCAAGCTCAGGGAGGCGCTCGGGTCTACCATCGGTGGACATCTCGACGACACGCTCGTCGTCGAGATCATGCTCAACCCGGACGGTCAGCTCTTCGTCGAACGGATCGGCGAAGAGATGGAACTCTGCGGCAATCTGAGCGCACAGGCGGCCGAGACGATCATCGGCGCCGTCGCGCATGCACTCGGCACCGAGGTGACCACTGACCAGCCAATCATCTCCGGCGAGCTGCCGATCGGCGGTCATCGCTTCGAAGGGCTGTTGACGCCGGTCGTGCCCTCGCCGGTGTTCTGCATCCGCAAGAGGGCTACCCGGCTCTTCCCGCTCGAAAGCTATGTCTGGAGCGACATCCTCAACGAGACGCAAGCCAGGATCATCCGCAATGCGGTTGCAAACCGCCTCAATATCGTTGTCGCCGGCGGCACAGGGTCCGGCAAGACGACGCTCACCAATGCGATCATCGGTGAGATTGTGGGTATCTCGCCGGAGCACCGTCTGGTCATTCTCGAAGACACGGCGGAGATCCAATGCTCCGCCGACAATGCGGTGTATCTCCATACGTCAGACACCGTGGACATGGGCCGGCTGCTCAAGTCGACAATGCGCCTTCGTCCCGACCGCATCATCGTCGGCGAGGTGAGGGATGGGGCAGCACTCACGCTGCTCAAGGCCTGGAACACCGGTCACCCCGGCGGCATCGCAACCATTCATGCCAACAGCGCCTATGCGGCGCTCACGCGCCTTGAGCAACTCGTCGCCGAGGTCAGTACGACCCCGATGCCTGAAGTGATCGGCGAGGCCGTCGACATGGTGATCTTCATCGAGAGGACGCCAACGGGACGCCGTGTCAGCCAGATCCTGCACGTCGAGGGATTCCGGAAGGACGAATACGTCGTCGTTCCCTATGCAGATGGAGAATTGGAAAGTGCATAAGCTATTGTTTTTAAATGCTATTGCTCGATTTTTGAGCACCGGTGCAGCAACGCTTGTCGCTTCACCGACGTTTGCCGCGGGCGGTGGGGGTGGCTTGCCGTGGGAGGGACCGCTGCAGCAGATCCAGCAATCGATCACGGGGCCTGTCGCCGGCATGATCGCGCTGGCGGCCGTGGCGATCGCCGGCGGCATGCTGATCTTCGGCGGTGAGCTGAACGATTTCGCGCGGCGGCTGACATACATCGTGCTGGTCGCCGGCATCCTGCTTGGCGCGACCCAGATCGTCGGCCTCTTCGGAGCGGGCGGTGCGTCAGTCGGCACTGCCTTGGCCCTCGCTCCGGTCTTCGCGTGATGGACGCGACCGGCTCCAGCTTGGCTCGCGTCCGCATTCACCGGGCGCTGTCGCGGCCAAATCTGCTTTTCGGCGCGGATCGTGAGCTTGTGCTCGTCACCGGCCTCGCATCGGTGATCCTAATCTTCGTCGTCTTGACCTGGTTCTCGGCGCTGTTCGGCATTGCGGTGTGGGTCGTCATCGTCGGTCTACTGCGCCAGATGGCAAAAACCGATCCGATGATGCGCGGCGTTTATCTCCGCCACATGCGCTATCGCCACCATTACCGCCCGACCTCCACGCCCTGGCGTAAATACTGAGGGGAGGGCAGGGGATTTGGTTGCGCTCAAAAAATTCCGTCACACCGGACCGTCATTCTCGGACCTGCTGCCCTATGCCGGCCTGGTGGACAACGGCATCCTGTTGCTCAAGGACGGCTCGCTGCTCGCCGGCTGGTATTTTGCCGGACCGGATTCCGAGAGCTCGACGGCGCTTGAGCGCAACGAGGTCTCGCGCCAGATCAACGCCATCCTTTCCCGATTGGGTTCCGGTTGGATGGTGCAGGTCGAGGCGGTGCGCATCCCCACGACATCCTATCCGTCCCGCGACGCCTCCTTCTTCCCGGATGCGATAAGTGCCGCCATCGACGGCGAGCGCCGGCGACATTTCGAGACCGAGAGCGGGCACTATGAGAGCAAGCACGCCCTGCTGCTCACCTACCGGTCCCCGGAGAGGCGGTCGTCCGGCGTCGCGCGCTACGTCTACGCCGATGCGCCATCCCGCAACGAGCGTTTTGGCGATGCGGTGCTTACCCGCTTCAAGACCGCCATCCGCGAGTTCGAGCAGTATATGGGCAATGTCGTCTCCATCCGCCGCATGGTGACGCGCGAAACGGTTGAGGGCGGCAAAGTCGCCGCCTTCGACGAGTTGCTGCAGTTCGTCCGCTTCTGCCTGGTCGGCCAAAACCATCCGATCCGCCTGCCCGCAATCCCGATGTATCTCGATTTCCTCGTGACGGCCGACTTCCATCATGGCCTGGCGCCACTGGTCGACGATCGCTACCTCGCTGTCGTCGCCATTGACGGTTTCCCGGCCGAGAGCTGGCCCGGCATTTTGAACGCGCTCGACCTGATGCCGCTCTCCTATCGATGGTCATCGCGTTTCATGTTCCTCGACGCGATCGAGGCACGTCAGAAGCTCGAGCGCACCCGCAAGAAGTGGCAGCAGAAAGTCCGGCCCTTCTTCGACCAACTCTTCCAGACCCAGTCGCGCTCCGTCGATCAAGACGCCGCAGCCATGGTCGCGGAAGCCGAGGACGCGATCGCTCAGGCATCGTCGCAACTCGTCGCCTATGGCTACTACACACCTGTCATCATCATCTTCGACGAGGACGAACAGCGCCTGCGCGGCAAGGCTGAGGCGGTGCGTCAGCTGATCCAGGCCGAAGGTTTTGGCGCGCGCATCGAAAGCCTCAATGCGACGGAGGCGTTTCTCGGCAGCCTACCCGGCAACTGGTACGCCAATATCCGCGAGCCGCTGATCCACACACGCAATCTCGCCGACTTGATCCCGCTGAACTCGGTCTGGTCGGGTGAAGCGGTGGCGCCTTGCCCCTTCTATCCGGAGAACTCGCCGCCGCTCTGCCAGGTGGCCTCGGGCTCAACCCCGTTCCGGCTCAATCTCCACTCCGGCGATCTCGGCCACACGTTGGTGTTCGGTCCGACCGGGTCGGGCAAGTCGACCCTGCTTGGCTTCCTCGCGGCACAGTTCCGCCGCTATCCGTCTGCACAGCTCTTCTGCTTCGACAAGGGCCGCTCCATGTTGCCGCTGACGCTAGGCGTCGGCGGCGACCACTATGATGTCGGAGCAGGGGAGGGGCTGTCCTTCTGCCCTCTAGCTGAACTCGACACGACGGGCGATCGCGCCTGGGCGGCCGAATGGATCGAGACGCTGATTGCGCTGCAGGGCGTCAAGGTTTTGCCGGAACATCGCAACGCGATCGCACGCCAGCTCGGTCTGATGGCCAATTCGCAAGGGAGATCGCTGTCGGACTTCGTCTCCGGCGTGCAGCTGCGTGACATCAAGGAAGCCTTGCACCACTACACCGTTGATGGCCCGATGGGTCATCTGCTCGATGCTGAACAGGACGGGCTGACGCTCTCGTCGTTCCAGACTTTTGAGATCGAGCAGCTTATGAACATGGGCGACCGGAACTTGCTACCGGTCCTGCTCTATCTCTTCCGCCGCATCGAAAAACGTCTCACCGGCGCGCCCAGCCTGATCATTCTCGACGAGGCCTGGCTCATGCTCGGTCATGCGGTCTTCCGAGAGAAGATACGAGAATGGCTGAAGGTGCTGCGCAAGGCAAACTGCGCGGTCGTGCTCGCCACACAATCCATCTCCGACGCGGAACAATCCGGCATCATCGATGTGCTGAAGGAATCCTGCCCGACCAAGATTTGCCTGCCCAATGGGGCGGCGCGGGAGCCCGGCACGCGCGAGTTCTACGAACGTATCGGCTTCAACGAGCGGCAGATCGAGATCGTCGCCAACGCCACGCCCAAACGCGAATACTACGTCGTCTCACCTGAGGGCCGCCGCCTCTTCGACATGGCGCTTGGTCCGATCGCGCTCTCCTTCGTCGGCGCGACGGGCAAGGATGACCTCAAGCACATCGACAATCTGGTCAAGGCTCATCGCAGCGCCTGGCCGAACCATTGGCTCAAGCAGAGAGGGATCGATCATGTCGGCATCGACGAACCACAGTAGGCCGAGCATCCACCGGCGAACCACGAACTTGATCCTGTCGAGTGCGTTGGCGATGTCAACGGCGATCTCGTCGCCAGCCCACGCTGGCGCCGCCGGCGGAGGCGCGACCGAGTGGACCCAGCTTCTCAACAATGGAGAGCTGATCAGCCTGGTCGGACAGTCGACCGAGCAGATCAACAACCAGATCACGCAGATCTCGCAGCTGGCCGAGCAAATCCAGAACCAGCTGCGCATCTACGAAAACATGCTGCAGAACACCGCCCAGTTGCCATCCCACATCTGGGGCAATGTCGAGCGAGACCTCAACAAACTCCAGTCAATCGTCAGCCAGGGGCAGGGCATCGCCTTCTCGATGGGCAATGCCGACGATGTGCTCAAACAGCGCTTCAAGAGCTACGCCGACTTCAAGACCGATTTGCCGACCGGCCAGTCCTTCTCAAACAACTGGCAAAGCTGGTCCGAAACCAATCGGGACACGATTGGCGGCACACTAAAGGCCGCGAGCCTGACGGCCGAACAGTTCGCCTCAGAGGAAGCGACGTCACGGCAGCTCCGTTCGATGTCTGAATCCGCCGACGGCCAAATGAAAGCTCTGCAGGTCGGCCACAAGATCGCAGCCAGCCAAGTCGAGCAGATGCAGAAGCTGCGCGGCCTCTTCTCCCAGCAGATGACCATGATGGGCGCCTGGTACAATTCCGAACAGGCGAAGGAAGACTTGGCGCAGGCAAGGCGCGAAAAGTTCTTCAACGCACCGGTTGGCGGCATTCCAACTGGGCAGAAGATGGAGCCACGGTGGTGAGGCTGATCGTCGTCTCCATCGTGCTGATCGCTGTCGCCGTGGTTCTCGCGAACCGTCTATGGGTCAGTGCACCGGCGAATGAAACAAGCTCCTCTTCCAAGCATGAAGCGGTGCGCGAGAATTTCTTTGGCGGTGATGGACCCAAGGAAATACCCGCCGGGCAGAAGATGGCGCCGCGATGGTAAGTCTGGGGCAACGGCAAACACTGATCGCAGCATCAGCCGTAATCGCAATTGCGATCGACCCTGCGCTTGCGCAGCAGGGCGACGTGCTCACAACGCTTGAGAACTCGGTCGTCACGGCAGCCAAGGGATGGGAGACAACCATCCTGAATGCGGCTCGTTCCCTGTTCTGGATATTGGCGACGATCGAGATAGGCATTGCGGCAATCTGGCTGGCAATCAATTCCGCATCGCTCGATTCATGGTTTGCCGAGCTTGTCCGACGCATCCTGTTCATCGGTCTGTTCGCGTTCATCCTCGACCAGGGTCCAGCGTTCGCCAAAGCCGTTGTCGACAGCCTGTTTCAGATCGGCGCCAACGGCGGTTCGGCTTCACCGGCGGAGATATTCGATGCCGGCATCAGCGTCGCATCGAAGATGTCCGAGCAAGCGCAGTTCGGACTGTTTGAAGACAACGCGCTGGCGATCGCCGCCTTCTTCGCAATGATTGTTGTCGTGGTGTCATTCAGCCTGGTGGCCGCCATATTCGTCTCGGTGATGGTCGAAATGTACGTATGCCTTCTCGCCGGCATGATCATGCTTGGTTTGGGCGGCTCCAGCTTCACCAAGGATTTTGCCGTTCGGTACCTAATCTATGCCTTCTCCGTTGGCATGAAGCTGATGGGGCTCGTTATGATCGCACGGATCGGGTCGGATATCCTTCTCGGGCTGGCAAATGCGCCCACCGCCACCTCCGATCAGTTCATCACAACACTCGCCATCGCCGGTATCTCCGTCGTGATTTTCATCATCTCGATGTACGTGCCGCCTATCCTGCAGGGTCTGGTGCAGGGCGTTTCCGTCACCGGCGGCATGGAAACCATTCGTCATGGCGGTCAGGCAGCAACCTTCGGCGCTGGAGCCGGCGCGGTTGGCGTCGGCGGCGCGCGTACGGCCTCGGCCGCCTACTCGGAAGCACGCCAAGGGGGGGCGTCTTTCGCCTCGGCTGCCATGAAGGGCGCGTTCGCTGGCATTGGCGCCACGAGCGGGGCTGTTGCCTCAGCCGCCAAGGATCAGGCGATCGGTGCGCCGGGCTCTTATGGCTCGACAACGCTCGGGCTCGCCAACGCCAAGCTGGACGCCGCGCGAACACCGGGCAAACCCGCTCCACCTTCCGGTGGCTCCAACCCGCTGAAACCTTAATCCCTCAACTCAGAAACGAGACCGATGCCGATGGCCAGAAAAGACCATCCCGACAATCCCTATCTTGCCGCGCGCCAGGAATGGAATGAGCGCTATGGCAGCTATGTCCGTTCCGCCCAGTCCTGGAGGATTGTCGGTGTCGTCGGCATGGCTATGGCCATGGTCGGGTTCACCTATGCGCTCTACCAGAGCACTCAGGTGAAACTCGTCCCCTACATTGTCGAAGTCGACAAACTGGGAACGGCCGCCGTCGCCGGCTATCCGCAGCAGATCGAATACGCCGATCCTCGCGTGGTGCGCGCAACACTTGGCGGCTTCATCACCAGCTTCCGCTCCATCACGCCCGACTCCGTCGTGCAGAAGCAATACATCGATCGCACCTACGCACTACTCAGAACCTCCGATCCGGCGACCGAGAAGGTCAATGCATGGTTTCGGGGCAACTCGCCCTTTGAACGCGCCAAGGCAGCCACCGTCTCGATTGAAGTCAACAATGTCGTGGCGCTCTCGAACCAGAGCTATCAGGTCGACTGGACCGAGTTCGAGCGCGACCGCAAGGGCAAGGAAACGGCGACGCGCCGGTTCCGCGGCGTAGCGACGGTTACGCTAACGCCGCCCCAGGACGAAGAAATCATCCGGCTCAATCCGATCGGTCTCTACCTCCGGGACTTCGACTGGACGGCCCAACTCTGATCTTCCGAAAGGTTTACTCCCATGTTCCACCGATCCCGGCGGCGCTCCGCGCTGCTCCTGGCAATAGCGGCGGTTGCCGCCTCAGGCGACACCGCCTTTGGGCAGGACTTCACCTCAAACGAAGCCAAAGGCGCGCGCATCTCCGGGCAATGGCGCGGCTCGAAAGGTCTCGTGACCAAAGGCGCGGACGGCAAGGTCATCTTCCTGTTCGGCGAGGTCCAGCCATCCGTCGTGTGCTCACCGCTACAGGTTTGCGATATCGAGTTGCAAGCGGGCGAGGTGGTGCGCGACGTCTTGGTCGGCGACACCGTGCGCTGGAAGGTCGAGCCGGCGACATCCGGACCGGCCAACGGTCAGGCGGTGCATCTGGTGATCAAGCCATCGGAGCCCGGATTGGTCTCATCGATGGTGGTGACGACGTCGCGGCGCACCTATCACATCCAGCTCAAATCGGCACAGGAACACTACATGGCCCGCGTCGGCTTCGAATACCCGGAGGACGTCAACGAGAAGTTCAAGGAGGTCAACTCCCGGCTCGACATCGGTTCAACGGGAACAACCGGCAATCCCGAAAACCTGAACTTCTCCTACAAGATGTCGGGCCGAGCCCGCTGGAAACCGAGTCGCGTCTATTCCGATGGCGAAAAGACCTACATTCATTTTCCGGCGTCGCTGGCCAGCCGCGATGCGCCCGTTCTCTTCGTCGTGTCCGGCGGCCAGAACCGCATCGTCAACTATCGCCTGAAGGGATCGACCATGGTGGTCGACTACCAGGTCGACAAGGCGATCCTGGTCTCTGGTGTGGGTTGGAAACAAGAAAAGATCACCATCACGAGGGGAGGGTGATCCGATGTGCATCGTCCACCAGTTTCTCAATGGCTTCGCCGCCATCGCCTTGTCGGTCGCTCTTACTGCTTGCCAGACGCTCGGCCCGAGCGGGCTTCCTGCCAGCCGCGCCATGCCAGAACTCTCGCCGGCTGCCTCGCAGGTGATCGCCGACGACATAACGGCAAGGTTCACGGAGGTCGCTGCGCCTCAGGCCGTGCAGATCAAAGGTGACGAAACAGCATTCGCGACAGCGCTCGAGGGATCGTTGACGCGTGCCGGCTACACCATCGCGCCAGCCACCGAGAAACCGAGCTCCGGACTTCCGTTGGCCTATGTCGTCGAAGAATTCGAGGGCAATGTCCTGGTGCGTCTCGCGACGGAAGCCGCCGACCTCGGCCGGGTCTATCGCGTGACAGGTGACAGCGTCGAACCAACTAGCCCCGTGTCCATCAAGCGGAGAGGCTAAAACAATGTCGCTTGATCTTCCGACCAAACCGCTTCCCGACGATCAGCCGCGCATCCGCCGTCTCAACCGGTTGCCGATCATTGCGGCAATCGTCCTCGCGATCCTGTTCTTTGCGGTCATCATCTATGGCTTGTCGACGCGGGGACTGTATTTCCGGAACAATGATGGCATCGGCGATGCTTCGAACTCGCCGCCCGCCAGCGACTTCGCTGACCGCCTCAAGCGTGGCGTCGGCGACGGCGTGATAGCCGCTCCGGCCGAACCAGTTCTTTTCCGTCCGGAACCCGTCCCGCAACAGCCTGCCGCCAACCCGTTCAAGCCCGCGCCTGCCGCAGCGCCGGCAGCTCCCGCGCGGGAGATCAAGGAACCGGAACTCGAACCAGAGCATGTCTGGCGAGCCCGTCTTCGCCGGGAGCACGAGGAGCAGTATCTGCGCGAGCAGCAGAGGCAGCGCATGGCGCGCTACCAGGCAGGCGACGCTGCCTATGACTCGCCTATTGCTGTTCAGATCGACCGAGGAAACGCTCCCGAAACCGAGACTACCCAAGAGAGAACTACACCCGGCGGGCAGGGCAGGGGACTGAATGCCGCCGATCTCTATGCCGCGGCCGCCAAAGCCGGACTTGGGGGGCAAGGCGATCCAAACGGTCAGAAGTCGAAGGGAGAGT
>JBFWUS010000017.1:0-74663 GCA_050247155.1 Rhizobiaceae bacterium | reverse complement strand
ACATTGGGGTTGTAGATGCTGGTTGACCAGTCGAGCACGCCCGGAACTTTCCAGCGTGTGTCGCCGGTGCCGTTGCCGGCGATCTTCTGGACCGCATCAACGAGTTCATGGTCGAAAATTCTGCCATAGTCAGGGCCGGTCACCGCCCGCAGCTCGAGACGGTCGTTCTCGAGTTCTAGCGTCTTCACCTGCTCGGCCCGGTGCGTGGAGAGCCCATATTGCAGATTGATGCCAGCGAGCGCGGCAGGAAGCTGGCGCAGATAGGTAGCGGGCGCGCCGACCAGGCTGGCGAGTTGCCCGAAACTCCAGTGTGTCGGCGCGGCCGGCGCGCGCGCGTCCGGCAACATGAGCGTCAACCGCTCCGGATTGTCACGGGATGCCTCGACCCGGATTGCCTCGCTCTCGACGATGCGGGTTTTGCTCCTCTCGGACCGCCGCTTCACCGCATTGTTGAGATCGGTCAGGGACAAATACCGTTCGTCGTCCGGCCGGTTGAACCATTCCGACGACACGCGGCCGATGCGCTGGCCGCGGCTGACGTCAACCTTGTAGCCGTTGGCCGCGGTGCGCGACGGCGTCTGGATTTCCATGTGGGTCATGGGTGCAACTCCGCGGCGGGCGCCAGGAGCCTCTCTCCCGGCCGCTCACCCGCCGCCGCCTCCCGGCCCACCCTCTGCCTCTGCGGCCCTGCTTGCGCGGATGTGCGCGCCGACGCTGCGGCAACGCTCCGCGTCAGGGATGCGCGCCCGCAGGGTGAAGACCGGCCAACGGCCGGGCTTCAGCGAAGCCCGCAGCCCGGTCCCGAAGGGAGACGCACAATTGCGCGTCTATGCACTCCTGACGCGCGATGCTTGCAGGGCGCGCGCAATGCGTCGGCGTTATGGCGCGAAATGCGCGAGAAGGGATTCCCTGGCCAGATCGGCGTCGTTTCTGAATGGGCGAGGCGCAGACGGCTGGCTGAAAAGGCCGATCAAAGCGCGCTTGTCCGCACGCCTTCGGCGCGAAGCATCGCCAGGCTCATGACGTTAGCGCGCGACGATCTGTCCAAAAAGGATATCGACGCCGTTCGCAACGCCATCATCTCTCCGTGGTCGAATGGCCAGACCGAAGGTCAGATAACCAAGCTCAAACTCATCAAGCGGCAGATGTACGGCCGCGCAAAGATCGATCTGCTCCAGGCGCGTCTCGTCGGCGCGACTTGAGCCATAGGTGCAGCGAGTTTGCGTCAGACCCCTCTTTCCATGAAAAGTCACACGGCAGCGAGCCGGGCGCGAAGTTCTATAGCCATCTGTCAGATCAGTACGGCTACTTCAGCATTCTGCCCATCAGCCCGACCGAAAGCGAAGCGGCCTATGTGCTCGATGGACTATTCGATCAGGTCACGATCCTCGACATCCAGGAACACTTTACCGATACCGGCGGCGCGAGCGATCACGTCTTTGGGCTGTTCGCCCTGATCGGCAAGCGGTTCGCACCGAGGCTGCGGAACCTCAAGGACCGAAAATTCCACACGTTCGAGAAAGGCGATGCGTACCCGGCTCTGTCGAGCCACATTGGCGCCCCGATCAACGCCAGCCTGATTCTCGACCATTGGGACGACCTGCTCCATCCGGCGGCGTCGATCACCACGCGGTCCGTCGTGCCGTCCACGATCCTTAAAAAGCTCTCGGCATCACCGAAGGAAAGCCAGCTTGCCAGAGCTCTACGCGAAATCGGTCGCATCGAGCGGTCTCTCTTTATGATCGAGTGGTACTCAAGTCCGGCATTGCGCCGGCGCTGTCAGGCCGGTCTCAACAAGGGCGAGGCCGCGCATAAGCTGAAGCGCGCGGTCTTCTTCCACGAGCGTGGTGAGATCCGTGACAGATCTTTCGAAAGCCAAGTCTTCCGCGCGTCCGGGCTCAATCTCGTCGTCAGCGCGATCGTGCACTGGAACACGGTCTATATCGAACGGGCCGTCAACCACTTACGTAACGCGCGTCGCGAGATTCCAGATCATCTGCTCAGGCACATCTCACCGCTGGGGACGCAAACACCGCGGCGAGGGAAGGCTTACGCGGTTCATGGATGCGGAGACAGGAGAAGAGATTCAGCCTGTGGCCGTAGATGCCGTCACAGGGGCGCCGATCGGCACCCGCCCGATTCGCGTCGCAACGCCCGAATAGCTTAGTCGACGTCGGCGGTCCTCAGTATGATGCGGGCAAGCTCCGATGGATTTTCGACCGCTGAAAAATGTCCGGTATTCTTGAGCGTGAACATGCGCGCGCCAGGAAGCAGTGATCGCGTTCTCTCCCGTTCGTTGGGGCGCGACCAATCGCTATCGCCATAGATCAGTGTCACGGGCGCTGAGACAAGCCGATATTGATCCCGCGCTTTGCTCCAGGATCGCCACCCTGCCAGCACCTTGCGCGCGATGCGCCTGTATCCAGGACGGTTGGCCACGCGGCCAAACTCGGTCAGGAGGTCGGAAGGAAGTTTACGCGGATCGTGATATCCGCCGCCCATGATCTTACCGAGCACGATCTTGTTTTCCATCCACGCATTGAACGGGCCCAGTATTGGGATTTGCAAAGATCCGATGATGAGGTTCGCGAACCAGTTGCCGCGGCGGAGGCCATCTCCATACCGCGTGTCGTAGTCGTAAGGGTTGATCGCGAAGACGCGCTTGACCCGCTCCGGAATTGCGGCAGCAACCGTGAGAGCCAGTGCGCCGCCGATCGATTCGCCGACGAGCGTGACGTCCGCGAGGTTAAGTTTCTCGATGAAGCCGATGACGCCTTGCCTGAAATAGGGCTCATCGAAGGCCGCACGTGGATCTATGGGCGAATGACCGTGCCCAGGAAGATCGATGGCATAGACCGTATAGGATTTGGCGAGGTGAGGCGCCAAACTGCGAAAATATTCGAGCTGCGTGCGGATCGTGTGCATGAGCACCAATGGCGGCCCATCGCCGGTCATTTCATACCGCAGGCTAAGCGTATCCGATATTTGCAGGAGGTTCGGCTCTGGTTTGGGCGAGGCTAGCATCCATCGATCTCCGTGTTTTGCACATGACTTTCGGTGGCAGTAGGCGACTGTTGCTTAGGTTTTTGGCGTCGAGGAGATTGGGCCGGATGAGAACTGAGACGTGGCAATCGGAATCCTGCCGGACATCAGAGCGCTCATTCAAGCAATCCTCTGCCCGAACTCGATCACCTCTGCCGTCTGCCGAAGCCCGGTCGCAACGACCGACACCTTGAATTTTCCCTCGAGTGCGTCATCGTATATGGCGCCGACGATGATGTCGGCGTCCGGATCGACTTCTTCTCGTATGCGGGTTGCAGCTTCGTCGATTTCGAACAGCGTCATATCCGGCCCGCCGGAAATCGAGACAAGGACACCTTTTGCGCCTCCCACCGATGCCTCGTCGAAAAGCGGGTTTGCGATCGCCGCTTCAGCAGCAGCCTTTGCTCGGTCCTGTCCGTACGCCTCGCCGGTGCCCATCATGGCGCGTCCCTTGTCGCGCATCACGGCTCTCACGTCGGCGAAGTCGAGATTGATCAGCCCTTCCTTTACGATCAGGTCGGTGATGCAACCGACACCTTGATAGAGAACGCGATCTGCCATGGCGAATGAATCCGCGAAGGTCGTCTTGGCATCCGCGACCCGGAAAAGGTTCTGATTCGGGATGACGATCACGGTGTCGGCGCATTCGCGGAGGCGCTCGATACCTTGCTCCGCCGCCTGCATCCGGCGGCGGCCCTCGAAGACGAACGGCTTGGTGACGACGCCCACGGTGAGAATGCCGGCGTGGCGGGCGGCTTGGGCAATGACTGGCGCGGCCCCAGTTCCGGTTCCGCCGCCCATGCCAGCGGTCACGAAACACATATGCGTTCCCGCAAGATGGTCCATGATCTCGTCGATCGATTCTTCGGCGGCCGCGTGCCCGACGTCAGGCAGCGAGCCGGCGCCCAACCCCTCGGTCGTGTTCGCGCCCAACTGGATCAGACGTGACGCCTTCGACATGGTCAGTGCCTGGGCATCGGTGTTCGCAACGACGAACTCCGCGCCTTGCAGGTTCTGCGCGATCATGTTGTTGACAGCGTTTCCGCCGCCCCCACCCACGCCGATCACGGTGATTTTGGGCTTCAGTTCAACGAGGCTCCGGGTCGGCGTCATTGCTGATCTCCGGTGCTCGTACCGGTCAACTCGTCTGTCCAGCGTCGGAACAGCGCGCTGGCATTGACCCCTCCAAAGCCGAAGCCGTTCGAGATCGCGTAATCCATCGCCATCGGCCGAGCCTCGTTTGCGACAAAGTCGATCCCGCCGCCAGCCGGATCGGGCACTCTCAGATTGAGCGTCGGCGGCGCCACCTGGTCCCTAAGCGCCATGATTGCAAAGATGGCGCCAAGGCCGCCGGCGGCGCCGAGCAGGTGTCCGGTCGCCGATTTCGTCGCGCTGACCGTTATCGCGAAATCGCGCCCGAACACGCTCTTGATCGCTTCGATCTCACCCAGGTCCCCGACCGGCGTGGAGGTCGCATGCGCATTGAGATGGCGAACCTCGCGCGGCGAAATCCCTGCCTGCGCGATTACTATCTCCATAGCCCGGCGCGCTCCATCGCCGTCCTCGGGACCAGAGGTGACGTGGTGAGCATCCGCTGTCGTGCCGTAACCGACGAGCTCGGCGAGCGGTGTCGCACCGCGCGCCAGCGCGTGGCTCAATTCCTCGATGACCAGGATGCCGGCTCCTTCGCCCATGACGAAGCCGTCCCGCGACGTGTCGAATGGCCGCGAGGCTTGAGCCGGCGCCTCGTTGAAACCGGTTGAAAGAGAGCGCGCTGCAGCAAACCCGCCGAGGCTGACGATGTTCATGCACGCTTCCGTTCCGCCGCACACGGCAATGTCGGCTTCATCAGCGCGGATAAGACGCGCCGCATCGCCGATCGCCTGGATGCCAGCCGCGCACGCCGTCACCGGCGCGCCAAGTGGACCTTTGAAGCCATGGCGGATCGAGATATGGCCCGCTGCGAGGTTCACCAGGAAGGACGGGATCGTAAACGGCGACAGGCGACGAACGCCGCGCTGGTCGACCGTGCGCACCGCCTCGGTGATCGCGGGAAACCCGCCTATCCCTGAAGCAATGACTGTGGCAGTACGCAAGCGCTCCTCTTCCGAGGCGGGAGTCCACCCCGCCTGGGCGACCGCCTCTTGTGCAGCCGCGAGTCCGAAGAGAATGAACCGGTCCACCTTGCGCTGGTCCTTCGGCGCAAAAACGGTATTCGGATCGAAGCCCGCTTCCGGGTCCTCTTCCAGGGAGGGAACCACACCGCCGACCTTCGCCGGCAGGTCGCCGACCACATCGTCCGAAAGCCTTCGGATACCCGAGCGCCCGGCCAGAAGACGCGACCAGGATGTTTCGACATTTGCAGCGAGGGGCGTGACCGCTCCCATGCCAGTAACAACAATCCGTCGCATCTATCCTCCTATCGATTCCGGTACGCCGCCAGAATCGCTTGGCTTCGCTCGGGGCTGGCGCAGGGCGATCGGAAGAAAGATCAGAAGGGCAAGCGCCGAACCGGTGGTCAGGATGACCGCAAGGGAAGCGGGCGGCTGAAGAGGCAAGACGCTGGCAAGCAACGAGCCGATGGCGGCGCAGCCCATCTGCAGAAAACCGAGCAGCGCGGATGCCAGCCCCGCCTGCCGTCCAAAAGGATGGAGCGCGATCGCAGTGCCGAGCGGATTGATCAATCCCATGCCGAGGAGATACAGCGCGATGGCCATGGTGAAGGTCATGAAGGTCGGTGCTGCGGCGAACGCGAACGTGGCGACGCCGCCAGCGAGAGCGATGAAGAGGCCGATCGTGCTGACGGTATGCCGACCCCAACGATGTGCCAGGCGCGGAGCGAGAAACCCCGCCGCGAAGACGATCAGAACCGTCGTCGCGAAAGACAGTCCGAGTTGAAAAGAGGTCAGGCCCAACTCGCTCATCAGGACGGCTGGCGCAGCAGCGAAGAAGGTGTAGAGCCCGCCGATGACAAGGCTCACCGAGAGGGCGGGGAGGAGAAAGCGCGGATCGATGGCCAGGCGCCCATAGGCGGATGCCACGGCCGAAGCCGACAGGGACGCCCTGCGGTCCGCCGGATGCGTTTCGCCGACGCTCCTGGAATAATGCAGCGCGAGCGCCACGCCGAATGCCGCAACGACAAGGAAGGTAACACGCCAGCCGAACAGGCCGTCAAGCGCACTTCCGAGCAGAGGCGAAAAGCCCGGTGCAGCCGCCATCGCGATCATGGTCAGCGCCAGAGCCCGTGCGAGCGCCTCGCCGTCGAACAGGTCACGGGCGATGGCACGCGACAGGACCGAGGCGGCACAGGCCCCAAACGCCTGAATGACACGGCCGAGGATCAGGACGGACAAGGTATCGGCGAAGGCACACACGACGCTGCCCGCGACAAAGACTGCAAGACCGCCCAGCACCAGCCATTTGCGGCCGAAGCCGTCGGAAAGCGGTCCGGCCAGAAGCTGTCCGAACGCGAAGGCAACGAAGAAACTGCTCAAGGTCAAGCCGAGTTCCTGGGAAGAAACACCGAAGCCGGCGCCAATCCGCGGAAAGGCGGGAAGGATGATGTTGGTGGCGAGCGCGCCGAGCGCAGCCAGACCGGCGAGCAGGAACAGGATTCCGCCAGTCAGGCGGCGCTCCGAAGGCGCCGGGTTTCCGATCGAAAGCGTGGACATCACGGCTTCCTGCTCACGATCAGGCATGTCGACGTGCCATGCGCGTGGAGCCTGCGTTGTGCGTCCTCGACCCTGCCCTCCAGCGTGATGACGGTCCGGCCGCGCGAGACCACATGGCCGGTGACGTGCATCACGCCAGAATCGACGAAGACCGGGCGGACGAACTTGGCTGTTGTGTCATGCGACGGACAGGTTTCGCCCGGCGAAAGCGTCGTTTGGGCGGCAAGTGACATGACGGTGTCGAGCATCGTCATGATCCAGCCGCCGTGAATGGCATTCGTCAGGTTGCAAAAGCGCGGCTCAGGTGTGGCCAGGAGCTCGACCTTGCCTTCCTCCGGAGGAAGCAGGGTGAAAGGGAGCGTGTCCGCCATCGGAGGGCGGCGGATGCACCCGTCCGCCAGCCTCGCAACGAGCTCGAGCCCGGAGCAGTCGGCCAGGTCAGAGATTGAAACAGTTGCGCTGCGCGCCCCGGTCGGCGAAACCATTGTCATTCTCGCGGTCCTTGCTGTGCATCGCCGACAGACGACCCCATCAACACGCTCTCGGCCGCTGCTTGTAGAAACCGCTTCGACAGCCGCTCGTCGTTGACCGCTCGCGAAAGGAGCACCGCACCGACCATGGTCGAGAGAATGGTCATGGCTTTGCCGCCTGGCTCTTCGTCGTCGGCCACGCCAACCCAACTACCGAGCATCTCGAGGTATTCCCTGATCCCGGCTTCGAATGACGCCTTCACATCCGCGCCCTGCCTGGCAGCATCCGAGCCGAGCGCAACGACCGGGCAGCCGTCCATCCTTTCCGCGCGATGTCCCATACTGAGATAGAACGCGATCACCGCCTCAAGCGGGTTCTGCGGATTGGCGGCGGCCGCGGCCGACCATCGGTGGTTGGCGCTCTCCATGGCCCGCCTGGACGCTTGCGCGGCCAGGTCCTCCTTTGACGCGAACTGCTTGTAAAAGGCGCCCTGGGTCAGCCCGGCACCCTTCATCAGATCCTTAAGGCCGATGCCGTCAAAGCCGTGCTCCCGAAAAAGGCGGCTTGCCACATTGATCACGGCCTCGCGGTTTTCCGCAGCCTGAACGCGACTCACGCGCATCGTTGACCTCCAAAAAATTAGATTGCATCCGTAATCTATATCCTATATAGAGGTCGGACTCAATCTAAAAAAGAGGAGATCCAACATGATCCGCAGAACCCTGGGCGCATCGCTTCTGGCCGCACTGCTTGTTGCGAGCCCGGCATTTGCCGAGGAAGTCACCATCGGAAGCCCGATCGAAGGCGGCAGCCTGCACGAAGGAAGCCTCGACATGGTCGTCTACTACGTCCCGGTCGACGGCCACCTGCTGGAGGTCACCGCCACCTTCGCGCCGAAGAACGGGGGCGACCCGCAGCGCGTCGTCATGGGTCTCGCCGATGGCGACTCCGTGGCTTTTTCCATGCCGGGCCACCGGGACTCGCTCTACGCGTTCTCGAGATCCGGCGAGGAGGTAACGGTGTCGTCCGAGGCCGACGCGCACCTGAGAGCCGATGCGCTGACGCGCCGCGCAGACTGCGGCGAGCGCGTTGCTGGCCGAGGAGTCGCGTCCGCGCGGTCGATGTAAAGGTCAAACGCAGTTTATTTCGAGAGGCAACGAGCGTGAAAAAGAGATCCGCTATAGTGCTGGCAGGCGTTCTCACTGCTGGGTTCGGCGCGGCGGCATTGGCCACACTTGCCATTCCCACGCATGAAGCCGCCGCCTTGAGTGACCCCAGGCAGGAAGCGCCGATTGTCAGATTGGTGACGGCAGCGCCGGTGGTCGGATCAGAACGCAGCTTTACCGGGATCATCGGTGCGAGGGTGGAGAGCAATCTCGGTTTTCGAGTCCCCGGCAAGATCGTGGAACGGCTCGTCGACGTCGGCCAGGAGGTCAAAGCCGGTCAGCCGCTAATGCGGATCGACGACACCGACCTGCGCCTCGCGCTCACGGCGAGGCGCAACGCCGTTGCCGCAGCGCATGCGATGGTCTTCCAGACGGAACCGGATGAACGGCGGTACGCCAGCCTGGTCAAGGGCGGATGGGTTCCGCGGCAGCGCTACGAGCAGGCGAAGGCCGCGCTGGATACGGCCAGGGCGCAACTCGCGGCCGCCGAAGCCGAGGCTCGGGTTGCCGAAAACGAGGCGACCTATTCTATCTTGGTGGCCGATGCGGATGGTACGGTGATCGAAACGCTCGGTGAGCCTGGGCAGGTCATCTCCGCCGGCCAGCCGGTGGTCCGGATCGCCCAGGCCGGTCCCCGCGAAGCGGTGGTCACGCTTCCCGAAACAATCCGGCCGGCGGTCGGCTCGGCAGCCGAGGCCAGCGTGTATGGTGGCGACGGGCGTCGTTTTACTGCGCGGCTTCGGCAACTATCGAACTCCGCCGATGCCCATACCCGAACCTATGAGGCCCGCTATGTGCTCAACGGTGAGGCCGCGGCAGCACCGCTTGGCGCGACGGTAACCATTCGGCTTGCAAGCCAGACCAGCGAGCTGGAAGTCCAGGTGCCGCTGGGGGCCGTTCTCGACGACGGCGAGAAGACGGGCGTCTGGGTCATGGACGGCGCCACCTCGACCGTGAAATTTCAGCGCGTCCAGCTCGTTCGCGTGACCAGCGAAACCGCCGTGGTCTCCGGCCTGAACGCCGGCGATCCGATCGTTTCGCTCGGCGCTCATCTCCTGCAGGAGGGCGCTCGCGTCAGGACCGCGTCCGAAAGCGGGAGCAGCTAACGATGAACCTCAATCCTTCTGCGATCGTGGTTGGAGATGTCCAATGATGTACAGTTACATTGTCGAGAAAGAGATCCGAAAGACCTTCGACCACGTCAACAACCATCGCTGGGATGAGGCGGTCAAAGCACTCGCGCCGCAGGTCCATCACCGCGTTCCCGGCGCTCACGCCCTTGGTGGTGAGCGCCACGACAAAGAAGCCGTGCGCCGCTGGTTTGAGCGCCTCGGCCGCGTCCTGCCCACTCTCCATCTCACGGTCAACCACGTCTGGGTGGAGGGCTGGCCGTGGCATACCACCGTGTTCGCGCAATGGGATGGCAGGGCCACGCTGCTCAACGGCGACGCGTCGTACGTCAACCGTGGGCTCCACGTGTTCACGCTGCGGTGGGGCAGAGTCTTCGCACTTGAGGAATTCTACGATTCACAAGCAGCGGACCGCGGCCTTACCGCCCAAGCGGCAGCTGGCCTCCAGGAGGCCGTCGCTGAGCAAATTGTGAGCTAGCAGAAGCGAGTTAGAGGCCGACGCTTCTCAGGTAAGCCCGGTCAATTCAGCGCCCACCGACGGCAGGATTGCGCGAGCATCAGAACGAACGTCGAGGCGACAGGAGTGAACAACCGATGAACCTCAATCTTTCGGCGATCGCCGTTCGCGAACGCGCCGTCACCCTGTTCTTCATCCTCCTGTTGGTCGCCGCCGGCGCCTACGCTTTCGTCATGCTCGGGCGGGCGGAGGACCCCAACTTCACGATCAAGACACTGACGGTCACGACGGCGTGGCCGGGCGCGACGGCGCGCGAGATGCAGGACCTCGTCGCCGAACCGTTGGAGAAGCGGCTCCAGGAGCTGACCTGGTACGACCGGGTCGAGACGACCACACGGCCGGGCTATGCGTATATGACGGTCACGCTGAAGGACAGCACGCCGCCATCGGATGTGCAGGAGGAGTTCTATCAGGCCCGCAAGAAGCTCGGCGATGAAGCCCGCAACCTGCCGCCGGGCGTGTTCGGCCCCTTTGTCAACGACGAATATTCGGACGTGAGCTTCGCCCTTTATGCGCTGAAGGCCAAGGGCATGCCGATGCGTGAGTTGGCCAGGCAGGCCGAGGTGATACGCCAGGACCTCCTGCACGTGCCAGGCGTCAAGAAGATCAACATCCTCGGGGAACGTCCCGAACAGATCTTCGTCGAGTTCTCCTTCGCGAAGCTGGCGACCCTAGGCGTTTCGGCTCAGGATATCGTCGCCGCCTTGCAGCGGCAGAACAGCGTCACACCGGGAGGCTCGATCGACACGAAGGGTCCGCGGGTCTTCATCCGGGTGGACGGCGCCTATGATAGCGTTCAGGCGATCGCCGACACGCCGATCGTCGCTGACGGGCGGACGCTGAAGCTCTCCGACATCGCCGAGGTCCGCCGCGGTTATGAGGATCCTCCCACCTACCTCATCCGCCGCCAGGGCGAGCCCACCATCATGCTCGCGGCCGTCATGCAGGAGGGCTGGGATGGTCTCGCGCTCGGCAAGGCGCTGGAGGACAGAACGGCGGCCATCGCTGAGACGCTGCCGCTCGGGATGACACTCGACAAGGTGACCGACCAGGCCGTCAACATCACCCATGCGGTCGACGAATTCATGATGAAGTTCGCGATGGCGCTCGGCGTTGTCCTGCTGATCGCCCTGATTAGCATGGGTTGGCGCGTCGGCATCGTCGTGGCTGCGGCTGTTCCCCTGACGCTCGCCGTCGTGTTTCTCATCATGCTGGAGACCGGCCGGTTCTTCGACCGCATCACGCTCGGCGCCCTCATCCTGGCGCTCGGTCTTCTCGTGGATGACGCCATCATCGCCATCGAGGTGATGGTGGTGAAGATGGAAGAGGGCATGGACCGCATCAAGGCGGCGGCTTATGCGTGGAGCCACACGGCGGCGCCGATGCTGTCGGGAACACTCGTGACGATCGCCGGCTTCCTGCCGGTGGGCTTTGCGCGCTCGACCGCCGGCGAATACGCCGGCAACATCTTCTGGGTCGTGGGATTCGCCCTTATCGTCTCCTGGATCGTCGCGGTGATCTTCACGCCTTACCTCGGCGTCAAGATGCTGCCCGCGATCAAACCGGTCGAAGGCGGTCACCACGCGATTTACGACACGCCGAACTATCGGCGCCTGCGGCGGCTCATCACCTTTGCCGTGCGCCACAAGTTCGCAACCAGCAGCATCGTCGGCATCGCCTTCGCGCTTTCCGTTGTCGGCATGGGTTCCCTCAAACAGCAGTTCTTCCCGACATCCGACCGCCCCGAAGTGTTGGTGGAGGTCCGCCTGCCGGAAGGAACCAGCATCGAGACGACGACTGCGACGGTCGAGAAGCTCGAAGGCTGGCTGAACAGCCAGCCCGAAGCCAAGATCGTCACGAGCTATGTCGGTCAGGGCGCTCCGCGCTTCTTCTTCGCGATGGCGCCGGAACTGCCTGATCCTGCCTTCGCCAAGATCGTCGTGCTGACCCCGGACGCCGAGGCGCGTGAGGTATTGAAGCACCGGCTCCGGGAGGCGGTGGCACAGGGGCTTGCATCCGAGGCCAATGTCCGCGTTACGCAACTCGTGTTCGGCCCCTACACGCCGTTCCCGGTCGAGTTCCGGATCATGGGACCTGATCCTGCACAACTCTACGGCATTTCCGAGAAGGCACTCGATATCATGCGAGGCGTTCCGGACGTGCGGCAAGCCAATCGCGATTGGGGCAATCGCACGCCCGTGCTCCGCTTTATCCCGGATCAGGACCGGCTGAACCTCATCGGCCTCTCGCCGGCCGAGGCCGCTCAGCAACTGCAATTCCTGCTCACCGGTATCCCCGTTACGCAGGTCCGCGAGGACATCCGCAATGTCCCCATCGTGGCGCGCAGCGCCGGCGGCGAGCGGCTGGATCCGACACGTTTGGCGGATTTCTCGCTGATGAGCCGCGACGGCCGTCCGATTCCGCTCGACCAGATCGGCCATTCGGAAATCCGGCTGGAAGAGCCGATCCTGAAGCGGCGTGATCGCACGCCCGTCATCACGATCCGCTCGGATATCAACGAGGCGACCCAGCCTCCGGAGGTTTCCAAAGCAATCATGGAGGCCCTTCAGCCGCTGATCGCTTCTCTTCCCGCCGGCTATCGGATCGAAATGGGCGGATCGATCGAGGAGGCTGAAAAAGCCAACACCGCTTTGGGCAAGGTCTTCCCGGCCATGATCGCCGCCATGCTGATCGTTATCATGCTGCAGGTGCGATCCTTCTCGACGATGGCCATGGTCATGCTGACGGCGCCGCTTGGCCTTGTCGGCGTCGTGCCGATGTTGCTCACCTTCAACCAGCCCTTCGGGTTCAACGCCATCCTGGGCCTGATAGGACTGGCCGGCATCCTGATGCGCAACACGCTGATTCTCACCGAACAGATCAAAGAGAACCGCGCCGCCGGTCTTGACGACTATCACGCCGTCATCGAGGCCACGGTGCAACGCACGCGGCCCGTGATCCTGACTGCACTTGCCGCGGTGCTCGCCTTCATTCCCTTGACGCACTCCGTCTTCTGGGGATCGATGGCCTATACACTGATCGGTGGCACGGCGGTCGGCACAGTGCTGATCCTGCTCTTCCTTCCCGCGCTCTACGCCGCATGGTTCCGGATCACGCCGACAGCGGATGAGATCCCCACCGCGGATGAGATCCAAGAGGTTTCGACGGAGGAACCACAGCTGCAAGTAGCAATGGCTGCCGAGTAGGCTTCGTTGTCAGAGGAGAGTGGTCATGCTCTCGCCTAGCTTGCCTGATCTTACCACCTAGCATCAGTGGCCGTTTACGCCGCCGACGACGGCGAGTGGGCAAAATACGAGTTCTTCTTGAGGGTAGTGCGGGTACTGCATTGCCCGAGGTCAAATGGGGTGAAGTCAAAACCCGGTCGAGGTCAATTTCGTTTTATGGCCTCCGCCTCCGCCATCAAACTCCGCAATTTCTCAAACTCCTCGACGGGCAAGTAGAGGTCAACCATCGTCAAGCCGCCTCCCTTTGAGGCAATGGTTGTCGAAAACACGATACCTGGGGACCCGCGCCCACCAAATCCCGAATATCGCGTATCGCCGGAGAAGCCGCTTTGTTCGTATTTGACCTTCAACTGGAGAGCCCCCCACGCCAGACCTCGCCGTCTTTGAATAGGACCATAACTGCTTGACCCCCACCGTCCAGAAAGTGTGTGTGACTTCCAAGCTGGCACTAATATCAGGTCGGTCCCTATCGCGCGTGCGATATGCGGTTTGTGCGTTGCAATATCTGCAGTTGTTGATACCATCCTGTTGTCGGCCGTCTCCTCCTCCCAGATGTGATGCCGACGTTGAATGCGGTGCACCTCCTCCCGTGCTGCATTTCAAATCGAGCCCACTGCCACCTCCTCCCGGCAGTGGGCTTTTTCATGTGTGAGGTGATTTCGGGCCACGGCCAACGTATTGGCGTTCAGGCGAGGCGAATGCTCCGGACTTCCGGGCCTTTCTTGCCTGGCCCACATTCGATGAACACCTTCTGTCCCTCCTCAAGCACGCGGAGCCCTGCGCGGGTCAGTGCGGTGGCATGAACGAAGACGTCCTTTTCACCGTTCTCAGGCGCGATGAAACCGAACCCCTTCTCGGCGTTGTACCATTTGACCGTTCCAGCGCTCTCGATCTGCACAGTCGTCGCGGCGATGGGTACATCGGCACGGCCTCCGCGCGCCGGCGTTCTGGCGATCGGATCGGTGATCGCCAGCACCTGCGCGACCTGACGACCTCTTGATCCCGCTTCAATCACGACGTTGAGGCGGGCGCCCTCGGATACATCGCGGCTTCCGGCCGCTTCCAACACCCGGATATGCAGATAGGCTTCCGTGCCGTCCGTCAGCTTGACGAAGCCAAAACCTTGCTGGCGTTGAACCACACTATCTCGGCGTCGACAGGATCTGCGCTCGGAGTCGCGGGTTGCTGGAAGTAGCTCGGCTTGGAAAGCCCTTCAAAAAAGGAGGAGGAGTCATCCTCAAAGCGCCGGCGGCGCGACTCGCGATGGTCCCTGTATTTGCCCATTAATCGTCTCGACTGGCATGGAGCGCGCACTGCGCCGGTTTCAGGATAATCTCCATTGGGCGACGCGCTCGTGTCAAATGGCCCGCAGCTGAAAATGATACCGAAAATGCCTATATTGCCGATGAACCCGAACTCAGGAGGTCACAGATCATGACGAGCGAACGCGCAGTGCTTGCCGGCGGCTGCTTCTGGGGTATGCAGGATCTGATCCGTCGCTATCCGGGCGTGATTTCTACCCGCGTCGGCTATACCGGCGGTGAGGTGCCCAACGCCACCTACCGCAACCATGGCAATCACGCCGAGGCGATCGAGATCGTGTTCGATCCAGCCACGATCAGCTTTCGCGGTCTGCTGGAGTTCTTCTTCCAGATCCATGATCCGACGACATGCGACCGCCAGGGTAACGATGTCGGCGCGAGCTATCGCTCGGCGATCTTCTACACAAACGATGAGCAGAAGCGTGTCGCGGAGGACACCATCGCCGACGTCGACGCGTCGGGCATCTGGCCGGGCAAAGTTGTCACCGAGGTGACGCCGGCCGGCGATTTCTGGGAAGCCGAGCCCGAACACCAGGATTATCTCGAGCGCTACCCGAACGGCTACACCTGTCATTTCCCGAGACCGAACTGGAAACTGCCGAAGCGTGAGGACATTCGGCGCGCGGGGTAGAAGGTCGCCGCGTCTTACAGTTCCTTCTCGGCGAGTTCGCGGAACTCGTCGGGAACCGAGCCGATGTCGTTCAAAGCCGTCAAGGCATAGCCTACCGCGTCTCGCCCAAAGCGGGCGCGGATCGTGTCGACGGCGCGATCGGCCGTCCAGCGCGCCAGGCCGCGATGGGTGCCGGGCCGCGCCTTTTCGTCGGGTAGATCGAGCGGCAGATCGAGCTGAAGCGCCGGCTCTTCGCCGATATGCGAGACCGAAACCGCGAGCAGCGTGATGTCTTTTTCTCGCGGGTGGTCGGCAAGTGCTGCCCTGACCAGGTCCTCGGCGATTTCGGCCAGCATCACGGTCGCTGAAATCGGCGCCTCGAGCGTCACGGAGCGGGTGACAGCGCGCATGTCGGCAAAGCGGACGCGAACGGTGACTGTCCGGCCAGCGAGGGATTTCGCCCTGAGCCGGCACGCGACCCTGTCAGCGAGATGAAGCAGCGCTGGCCGAAACACCCGTTCGATGGCAGGTTTGCGGCCAAGCGCCGATTGCGCGCCGGCGGATCGCGCCCGGTGATGCGTCCGTATCGCCCGGGGGTCCCGATTCCAGGCGAGCGCCGACAGTTTTTCACCGGCCGCAGGGCCAAGAAGTTTTTCGAGCGATTGGCCAGGCGTTTTGGCCAGCTGCCCTATGGTGAGGATTCCCTGTTCCGTCAGCTTTGCCTTGGTGACAGGCCCGACACCCCACATCAGCTCGACCGGCAGACCGTGGAGGAAGTCGAGTTCGGTTCCGGGATCGACAACGACCAGGCCGTCCGGTTTGGCGACCTGCGAGGCGATCTTGGCCAGATGTTTGGTGCGCGCCACACCAACGGAGATCGGCAGGCCGAGTTCGGTCCGGACGCGGCAGCGGATTTTTCTCGCGATGTCAGCCGGTGAGCCGAACAGATGCGTGCAACCGGCGACATCGGCAAACGCCTCGTCGATCGAGATCCGTTCCACCAGCGGCGTGAAATCGCCAAGGATGGCGATCGCGGCGTCGCCGAGCCGCTGATACTCGCCAAAGCTTCCGCCAACGAAAATGAGTTGCGGGCATAGTTCCCGCGCCTTGCGGCCCGGCATGCCGCCACGCACGCCGAAAGCCTTGGCTTCGTAGGAAGCGGCCAGCACCACGCCGCCGCCGACGGCGATCGGCTTGCCGCGCAGATGCGGATGAAGCAGTTGCTCGACGGATGCGTAAAAGGCGTCGAGATCGGCATGGAGGATGGTGGCTTCGCCTGCCATGACCTCACCGGAAATCCCGTGTCTTCACCTTGATCTGGTCCAGATGAAGATAGGGGTCCACGATCGACCTCGGTTTGGGAAGGCTGCGCGGGTCGATGCCTGGAGCGCCGTGATGGGCCTCGTCGCCAGGACCATGCGGCAACGGGAATGGCGTGCCGCGGTTACCGACGCTGGTAAGGTCTCCCGAAAGGTCGGTGAGATGGTGAGCAACCAGATGCACCACCTCCCCTTCCCTCTGGATCCTACCGCGGACGCCGAGCATGGCCGAGGACAACAGAACACGCCGGTATTTTTCGAAGATCTTGACCCAGCCCACGACGTTGGCAGCGCCGGTCTCATCTTCCATGGTGAGGAACATGATGCCCTTGGCGGAGCCCGGCCGCTGGCGCACCAGCACCAGGCCCGCGGCTTCCAGCCAGCGGCCATCGCGGGCGTCCATCGCCTCGCGGCAGGTGACGATGCGCCGCCGCGTGAGGTCGGCGCGCAGGAAGGAAACCGGATGGCTTCGCAGGGTGAGCCCGACATGGCCGTAGTCTTCGACCACCTCGCGGCCGGCGGTCATCGGGTTCAGGAGAACGGCAGGCTCCCGCAATTCCGGAATGGCTTGCTGCTCACGCGCTGCAGCGGCTGCAAACAACGGCATGGGCTCGTCCCGCAACGCCTTGATCGCCCAGAGCGCCTCCCGGCGGGCAAGCTTCAGGCGCTCACGAAACGCGTCGGCTTCGGCAAGCTGCACGAGTGCCGCCACCGGCACGCCGGCGCGGCGCCAGAGATCGTCGACCGATGCGAAAGGCTGGTCGGTGCGCGCGGCAATGATCGCTGCGGCATGGTCATTGCCGAGACCCTTGACCAGGCGCATGCCAAGGCGCACCGCCAAGCGGTCTTCCTCGCCCGTCGGCTCGAGCGTGCAGTCCCAGCGACTGGCATTGATGCAGACCGGCCGGATTTCGACACCATGATCGCGTGCATCGCGCACGATCTGCGCCGGCAGATAAAAGCCCATCGGCTGGGAATTGAGCAGCGCGCAGCAAAAGACGTCCGGATGATGGCACTTCATCCAGGAGGAGGCGTAGGCGATCAGCGCAAAGGACGCCGCATGCGATTCCGGAAAGCCGTAGGAGCCGAAACCCTCGAGCTGGGTGAAGGTCTTTTGTGCGAAGGCCGGATCGTAGCCATTGGCGATCATGCCACCGATCAGCTTGTCGCGAAACTTGCTGACGCCGCCGGTGTGCTTGAAGGTCGCCATGGCGCGGCGCAACTGGTCGGCTTCGCCGGCGGTAAAACCTGCGCAGACCATGGCGACCTGCATGGCCTGCTCCTGGAACAGCGGGACGCCCAGCGTCTTGCCGAGCACCTGCTCCAGCTCCGGCTTCGGGAAGTCCACCTTCTCCTTGCCTTCGCGGCGCCTCAGATAGGGGTGGACCATGTCGCCCTGGATCGGGCCGGGACGCACGATCGCCACCTCGATGACCAGATCGTAGAAGGTGCGCGGCTTGATGCGTGGCAGCATCGACATCTGCGCCCGGCTTTCGATCTGGAAGACGCCAAGCGTGTCGGCCTTGCGGATCATCGCATAGGTCTTCGGATCTTCGGCGGGGATGGTGGCAAGGTCGTGCGCGATCCCCTTGTGTTCTGCCAGCAGATCGAAGCTGCGCTTCATGCAGGTCAGCATGCCGAGAGCCAGCACGTCGACCTTCATGAATTTCAGGACGTCGATGTCGTCCTTGTCCCATTCGATCACCTGCCGGTCTGCCATGGCGGCCGGCTCGATCGGTACCAGGTCGTCGAGACGGTCATGGGTGAGCACGAAACCGCCCGGGTGCTGCGACAGATGACGTGGCGTGCCGACCAGCTGTGCGGCAAGCTCAAGCGCCAGCCGCAAACGCCGGTCGCCGAGATTGAGGTTGAGTTCCCCGGCGCGCTTTTCATCGACCGCCTCGCCATGGCCCCAGACCTGGGAGGAAAGCTGTTTGGTCAAATCCTCCGGCAGGCCGAGCGCCTTGCCGACGTCGCGGATCGCGCCTTTGGTCCTGTAGCGGATGACGGTTGCGCAAAGGGCGGCATGGTCACGGCCATAGGTGTCGTAGACCCACTGAATGACCGTCTCGCGCCGCTCATGTTCGAAATCGACGTCGATGTCGGGCGGTTCGTTGCGTTCCTGAGACACGAAGCGTTCGAACAGGAGATTGTTGCGGTCGGGATCGATGCTGGTGATGCCCAGCACATAGCAGACCGCGCTGTTGGCGGCCGATCCCCTGCCCTGGCACAGAATCCCCTGCGAGCGCGCGAAGCGGACTATTGCGTTCACGGTGAGGAAATAGGGCGCGTAGCGCAGCGTCTCGATCAGGCCGAGCTCATGCCGCAGTGTGGCGCGGACCTTGTCCGGCAGCCCTTCCGGGTAGCGCGTCTTGGCCCCCTCCCAGGTCAGCTGCTCGAGCGCCTGCTGGGCGGTGAGACCCGGCATCGTCTTTTCTTCCGGATATTGATAGGCGAGTTCATCCAGGCTGAAGCGGCAGCGCGCCGCGATCTCGACGGAGCGGGCAAGCGCTTCGGGATAGCGGGAAAACAGCCTCGCCATCTCCGAGCCGGGCTTGAGATAGCGGTCGGCGTGTCGCTCGCGGCGGAAACCCAGATCGTCGATGGTGCAGTTGTGACGGATGGCGGTGACGACGTCCTGCATCAGCCGCCGCTCGGGGAGATGGAAAAGGACATCGTTGGTGACGACGGTCCGCACCTTCATTGCCGCAGCCAGGCTGGCGAGAGCATGCAGCCGCCGCTGATCGCCCGGCCGCCGCAGCAGGGTCAGCGCCAGATAGGCGCGGTCGCCGAAACGATCGCCGAGACGACGAAGACGCAGCTCGCAAAGATCGTCGGCCTTATCGGCGATAAGAACGACGATCTGGCCCTCGCCATAGGCGACAACGTCGTCCCATTCGAGATGGCACTTCGCCTTACCTGCCCGCTTCTTGCCAAGCGAAAGCAACCGGCAGAGCCGGGCATAGGCAGGCCGGTCGGTTGGATAGACCAGGAGCGAGGTTCCGTCGGTGAGGTCGAGCCGGCAGCCGACGATCAGGCGCACGCCTGTTGTCCGCGCCGCCTCGTGGGCGCGGACAACGCCGGCCAGCGAATTGCGGTCGACAATACCGAGCGCCTCGATGCCGAGTTGGGCTGCGCGAGCGAACAGCTCCTCGCAGTCACTCGCGCCGCGCAGGAAGGAAAAATGCGTGGTGACCTGCAGCTCGGCATAGCGGGCGGGGCTGGTCACGCGAAGATCCCGTGCAGGAACCAGTTGTGCGATCCCGTGCCGGCATCCTCGTCGTCGCTGGCACGGTAGATCCAGAAGCGCTCGCCGATCTCCGATTCGACCTGGAAATAATCGCGGACTGCTGCCAGTTCCGCGTCGCGCTTCCACCATTCTCCAAAAATCCGTTCCGGCCCGTCGGCGCGCTTTACGCGCCGCCGCACGCCGCGCCATGTAAAAGCCGTCGGCGGATGATCGGGCAAAAGCGCTATCGTCTCGATCGGCTCGGGACGCGCCAGCAGGCGGGTGGGTCGCGGCCAGTTCATCGGCCAGCTTGCGCCCTGCTCCGGATCGGCCGCCGCGACGCGGCGCGTCGATCGCTCAGGCACATCGCTCTCGACCGGCGACAGCCGATAAAGCCGCTCCTCCCCGATCCGGTTGGCCAATGTGTCGATCAGGCCGGAAATGTCGGATTCCGGTTCGCCGGCCAACGATGAGACGGCCTGCTTCGAAGCCAGCGGTTCGGCGAGCGTTGCGGCGAGCCGCATCGTCTCGACGCCGAAACCGGGATCGACCTTGTCGATCTTGTCGGTCAGCAGTCGCGTCAGGCGTTTCGGGTCCCGCACCGGCAAGGCCGTGCCGACTCGGATGGCTTCGATGCGGTTATCCACCCGGTAGAGGAGCAGATCGAG
Organism: Rhizobiaceae bacterium; assembly: GCA_050247155.1. Lineage (GTDB taxonomy): Bacteria > Pseudomonadota > Alphaproteobacteria > Rhizobiales > Rhizobiaceae > Mesorhizobium_G. Next base: position 54,273 of record JBFWUS010000017.1, on the reverse strand, counting down.
GCGTCGGGCGCCCTGCCCGCGCTCATCGAGCAGCGCACAGAGTTTATCGACAAGCTCTGCGATATAGCGGGTGATCGTCTCGGCCGCACCGATTGGCTCGCCGAAGGCGCGGCGCACTTCCGCAATATCCGGTTCCCGGATCGGATCGATCTGCTCCGAGACGTGACCGAAGGCCTGATCAAGCCGGCGGCCAGGTTCAGGCCCAAACCGAAGCGACAGCGGCGCTCTCGGCGTGCTTGCCAGATCGGCGATCCGCTCAAATCCGAGCCGGCGCAGGCCGTCCAGAGTCTCGGCCGGCAAACGCAGCGCCGCAATCGGCAGCGGCAGGAGGACTTGCCGGTCCTGCCCGGGCGGCACGATCGAAATCGGCCGCTGCCCGAACCGCGCCAGCGCGCGCGCCGCGCCCCAGCTTCCGGCAATCGCGGCTCGCGCGGTCAGTTTCGATGCAGCGAGACGGTCAACCAGATCGGTGAGCATGGCAGCCTCGCCGCCATGCAGGTGGCTCGCGCCGGTCGCGTCAATCACCAGTCCGGTCGGCGGATCGGCGGCAACGACGGGCGAATAACGCCTGAGCGCCCACAGCGCCAGGCGTTCCAGCGCATCGGAATCGCCGTCCGGATCGGCATCCTGGACCGTCAAGCCGCGCACCAGCGCCTGCGCCTGGCTCGCTGCCATGCCGACCCGCAGGCCGGCGGCCAGTGCTGCCGCATCGGCGGCAAGCACGACACGGCGCCGGCCATCGCGTCCGATCAGGACAAGCGGCGCATCAGGCGATGCGTCGCGCGATTTCCTTCTGATGCGGTCGGTCGACCACAGCGGAAGGAAGAGCGATACGACCCTTGGCATCGCATGCCTCCACCTCGAAATCCGCGGTTTCGCCGGCGCGGGCCCGGATCAGTTCCAGATGCCAGCGTGCACGGCCGACGCCGGGAACCGGCAACGGCGTCGACGGCAGCACCGAAACGCGCCAGCGTGTCACGGCCGCCGTCGGCTGCCCGAAATCCGCCGTCTCGGCCATGCGGCGCCAGCGCCGGATCGCAATTCCGATCGCGCCCGACCCTTCCGCCGCCAGCTGCAGCCGGCGCGACGCCGTCATCGATAGCCGCGCGACCTCGGCAACGACTGCGCCAAGCCCCCGATGGCGGAGTCCTTCCTCGAAACACGCGAGAAGGGATTTTTCGTCGCCGGCGTCGACATAGACGACGCGATCGGGATGAAGCCCGGCCTGCGCAAGCGCCGGCGCGAACAGATCCTGGCGTGTGACGCACCACAGCACCTTGCCGGCCGTGCGTGCCGCGATGCCGGCCGCGAACAAGGCGGCCGCGGCGCCATCCAGCGCGCCATTTCCGCCGCCGGCCACCTCATGCAACGCCCCCAGCGCCAGCCCTCCTCCCGGCAGAACCCTGTCGAGCGCCGGAATACCGAAGGAAAGCACGGCGCGTTCGCGCTGATTTCCGCCCTCGAGGCGCTGAATACGCGCTCGAAGTTCGGCAACGGCAGGATTGGCCACAGGGTCCAGCATATCGAAAAAGGCTGCTCCGCCAGTCTGCGCAAAGGGCTTCTCCGCTGTTATGTTCCTTATTTGTTCTCATCAGCAGCGCGAGTCAATTGGACTCCAAAAAGAGTCTTCGGGAGCGGCGACGGCGAATGGCGGGGTGAGGCATCCATTGAGATGCGGTTTCTTATGAATTCTCAAACGAGAGGGGCCGGCTGGGAGCACGTAATCCCGCCTCTTTATTCGGGGGAAACGTCTTGTTTATTCCGGTCGCTCAAAAAGAAAGGCCGCCAAGCGGCAGCCCAAAGAAGGGTATGACGAGTGGGGGATCCTTTCCACTCAGAATGGAACAATCGTCACGTGACGTAGCGTAAAGTCAGCGCAGTCGATTGCAAGGGAATTCGCGCGCGGCGGCTGTCACTACGAATCTTTGAAGAGGGCCACGATCGCGATCCCTGGGTTCGAAATGATCCGTCATCCTGATCGCAAGCTAGCCGCGAACGCTGACGTCCATCGCACGAACCTTGTTCGTGGTCAGCACCCACAAATTTGACCAAACATCCATCAAGCGCTCAGCCGTTCTCATTTGGGCGTTTGGAACGGCGTTATCTCGATCCATTTTGGCAACCAGGACATCGAATTGCTGCGCGCCGCTCTCGACCAATTGGTAGACGCGTCTCGCGCGCTCAGGCGTCAGGTTCGGATCGTTCAAGATCGGTGGAACATCGGTCGCCAGGCGCGAAATCAAATCGGCCTGTTCCCTCAATGCCTCAAACCAGTCGGCCATAATGATTTCCGCGCATGCGCCCTCAAGATCAGGGGCTAGTGCCGCAACGGAAGGTTCTTCGCAAGCCGTGTTCAGATTCCGCAATACAAGCATTTCGTGGTGATGATGCCCTCGCGCAGTGACGTCCCGCTTGCGGCCCTGTCACTGACCAATGTTTGTATATAATTTGCGGACTAGCCAGGGTACGAAAATGCCAGATTCTGCGCTCCACCGTCATCGCGCGGCTTACTCCACGGTTGCCGCGCAAGCAGGCGACCGCGACGATCCGGCTCCCACTTTGAGATCGATGCGCATGGTCAATTCAGAATTGACAAACTAGCAGTCCTGTAAAGCTTTGGTCGCGCAAGCTTTAACCCTATGCTATAATGTCAAACATGAGTGGACAATCAGAGACAAAGCTAAAGCAGCTCCTCCAGCAAGTCCCCCCTGGCTTCCTAGTGGACTCAGGGTGGATGACTCGTCATGCCATCTCGCGGCAGTCCGTTTCAGGCTATCTCAAACAAGGCTGGCTCGAGCCGGTCATGTCGGGCGTGTACCGGCGCCCATTTTCCTCAGACGCCAATCCAGAAGCTGTCGGAGGTTGGAAGATACCCCTGCTCTCGGCGATCTGGCTCATGCAGCGTAAATTTCATGTCGGCGGGGCGAGTTCGCTTACCCTGCGGGGACATGCTCATTACCTGTCGTTTGGTGGCGACTTTGCCCTCTATCTCTACGGATCCGATATCCCCGCATGGCTATCGAAGCTCAGGATGGACGCCGATGTAAAGACCAGGCGCACCGCCCTGTTCGGCGACGGGACCACCGGAGTCGAAAACGCGGATTTCGACCTTTCCAACGACGAAGATCCGGAGCTGGCGCAAAGCCCATGGCGCTGGCCGATGCCGATGTCCTCTCCTGAACGCGCGATCCTCGAAATGCTCGACGAGGTCCCGAAGGGTGAAAGCTTCCATAAAGTCGACGTGGCGTTCGAGAGCCTCGCCAATCTGCGCCCGCGATTGCTGACGACGCTCCTCACCCTATGCAAGAGCGTCAAAACCAAGCGTCTCTTTTTCGTCTATGCAGACAAGCACAATCATGCCTGGCGCAGGCATATCGACATGTCCGCGGTCGATCTCGGCAAGGGCGACCGGGCACTGACGAAAGGCGGCCGACTTCATCCAGCGTACCGCGTAACGATCCCGGACGATCTCATGCCGAAGGAGCCTCCGCATGGCGCGTGAGCAATATATGCGGCAGGTCCAGCTGCTGGTGCGAACCCTTCCCTTCATCGCGCGACATGAAGCATTCGCGCTCAAGGGCGGGACGGCGATCAACCTCTTCTACCGGGATATGCCACGGCTGTCGGTTGACATCGATCTGACTTATGTCCCGATCGAGGATCGGGAGACGACGTTGAAAGGCATCGACTCGACGCTCGAACACATCCGCGAAGACTTGATGCGCAACTTGCGCGGTGTGAGCGTGCAGAGGATCGCCGGCGGCGGAAACAACGACACGCGCGTGCTCCTCCGGCAGGGGAGCGCTGAGATCAAAATCGAGACGTCGCCCGTCGCGCGGGGAACGGTCCATCCGCCCGAACATCGGCGCGTGAGCGAAGCTGTAGAGGCAACATTCGGCTTCGCCGAGATGCAGGTCGTCTCGTTCGAGGATCTGTTCGGCGGAAAGCTGCATGCGGCTGTCGACCGGCAGCATCCTCGCGACTTGTTCGACGTGAAGCTGCTATACGAGAATGAGGGCCTGACAGACGCGCTATTCAGAACCTTCCTCATCTACGTCGCGAGTTCAGGGCGACCGCCACACGAACTCGTGAGGCCGTCGCTTGCGCCGCTCGACGAGGTGTTCGTCAAGGAGTTCGAGGGGATGACGCTCGAGCCCATCAGCCTCGACGACCTGAAAGCCGCGCGGAGCCGAATGACGGCAGACCTTCTTGCGCGTCTCGACGACAAGGCCATGCGCTTCCTGTTGACGCTGCATGATGGCGAGCCGGATTTCGACGCGATCGGTCTGCCACAGGCCTCAGAGCTCCCGGCCGTCCGTTGGAAGATTCTCAACCTCGAGAAACTGAAGGCGCAGAACCCCGCGAAGCATGCCGAGCAAAGACGAGAGATCGAAGGAATTCGGCGATAGCTTGGCTCCATCATCGATGACGGACTGAACTGCAGAACGGCTAAGTGGCAAACGACAGTGTGGCGGACACGGGAACGAACTAGCACTTTGCTAGTTCTGATGCGGCTGCTTATGGGCTATGCCGGATTTGTCCAGCTTGTTGTGGATGCCCGCATGTTCTTGATGTTCGTTGGAGGAGGCCGTGTCTCAATCATTCACTCTCTATTCCTATTCGCCATCCACGGAGCCTGAATCGGAGCGTTGGGCCGATCCCTACATCCCCGGCATCTTCTTTGATGACATTCATGCGGTGCGGGAGGCTGTCATGACGCTGCGCAAGGATATAACCGCCGATCCGGAAATGGATTGGCCAGCTATGCGCATCGAGAAGCTGGAAACGCACCCGGTATCGAAACAGGCCTTGCTGTCATTGCTCAATGACGGTGTGGGCGCCTTCCTCAAAAGCTATGAAGTGGTGGAAATCATCGACTGACGACGGCACTGCCGCATCGACCAGATTTTGCCGTCGCCCTGCGGGCGGAACCCAAGCGCCGCCGGTGTGCAGACGGAAGCCGGCGTTTGCCATCCCGGGATCTCGCCACATCATCCCGCTTTTCTGTCCGGCTGCGACGCGTTTGCCTTGAGCGCGGCCATGAGCATCGGTCCAGCCGAAAATTGGCCTGCCCTCGCCTTCTCGGTCAGCGCCCGCAGGTAACCGCCGGCCGAATCTATGTGCTGAGCTCGTTGCAGGATGCAGGCAATCACCATTGCCGCCGTTTCCGGCCCCATGACATGGCAGGCGTCCTCGTAGGCCGACGGCGAAACGCCGAGATAGCCCCGCACCTGGGCGGCGATCGCCATCAGGTCGCGCCAGTTGGCGATCCCGGCCGCGGCATAATCCGCAATATCGGGACAAGCTTTCAGCACAAGTCCAAGTTGATATGTTTTTGGCGGCTCCTGCGCTCGGGGTTTTGGCTCGGCGGTCCTCCTCGCTCTTTCTAAAGCGGGTTCAAATTCAAAATGAGAGTTGGGGTTTGAATCAGATTGCTGCAGCTCATTTTGAGGCTCATTGGCGCTCGGATTTGTAACATTCATGAAGTTTTTCAATGCTATATCGACTTCGTCACGGATCGCATCCAGTTCCGCCGCGAACGGTTCCAGCTCAACGATGGTCGCTTTCCGCGGAAGTTGGTCGACAACGCGCCTAAATCGGCTCCAGAGAGCCTGCCAGGCGCCTGGTGCGCCCTCCTCGATCGCCGCGTCGATCAGCTTGGCGATGTCGCGTCGCTGCAGCGTGATGCGCTCTCGCATCAGCTTCAGCGCGCGGTTGTCGGCACGGACACGCTCGGCCGCGGCGTGGAACTCCTTGGCACGGGCTAGCAGCGGCGCGAGGGAGAAGCCAAACGCGTCCTCCAACTCCCCTCCCCTGCCCTTGCGGGCATATCGCTTGCCGTTAGGACTGTCCCTGCGCAGGATGATGCCGCGCTCAAGCAGCGCCGCCAGATGCCGGCGCAGCGTGGCGTTTGCCATGCCGTGCGAGCGCAGCGACAGCTGCCGGTTCGACGGGAAGACGATCAGCCCGTTTTCCTCAGACAACTCATCGTCCGGATGGCACGACAGCAAGCCGGCCAGGACCGCAAGCGACCGATCGCCGATGCCTATGATGCTCTTACCCTCGCAGAGATCACGATAGACCTGCCATTTGTCGACGGCCTTGCCTTCCGGAATCTCTTTGGCCTCCATCTGCGCTGCCATAAGGGCAAGCGACATCGGCCGGCTCCCGAAGGGAGTCGTTGCAATTTCCCTCTCCATTTCCTTCACCTTCAATCAGGCAAAAGAAATCTGCTCGCCAAAACGACGCTTTCCCTGACGGGACTCTTGACAGTGATTCGCGGATTTGCGATTCTCGGTTTGCTAAGACACGAGAGAGGCTTCCGCAGCGGTGACGTTCGGGGGCCTTTTTCTTTTGCGGTTTCAGTTCTCCTGCTTCGACTGTCTGTATGCCTGAAAGAGGCTGTCCAAATTGCCAGAAATCCACTCGCCAAAGGATGTCGCTTCGGCATTCGAGATCTTCAATGTGTAATCCTTTCGGCCGGCCTTCGCGGCTACGCTCACTGACTTGTCGGTGGGAGCCCAAGACATGGTCGCTGGCTTCGAAATTGACTTCCGGACGGTCGCCCTTCCCTTTTGAAGGGTGTTGAATAGCGTGTTGAAACGTCCATCTGACTCTTCGGACAGAAAGCGTTCAGTACCGATGAAATCCTTCGCTGCGGCAGCGTTACGGGGATTGTCGATCAGCTTCCGGAGTTCAAGCCATCGATCACGCCCGATCCCCTTGGCGGCTCCGATGCTCTCAATGATTTCCGGAGGAAAGGACTTGGGGATTGTCATCATTTTTGAGAACGTCTGATAGTCTACGGAAAGCGCAGACTGGATCGTCTCCCGCCCAAATCCACGCTCACCAAGCTGCCGTGCAAAAACTACTTTCTCGATGAACGACAGGTTCGCTCGAGCGGAATTCTCCTGCCCTTGGGCGATGACGTGGTCGAGGTCCTCAAGTGTCTTTACAACTGCGCGGACCTTCCGCCCCAGCTCATTTGCTGCACGCAAACGGCGATGCCCAAACACCACCATGTAGCGGCCTTCAGCCGCAGGATGTGCGCGGACGAGGATCGGAGTGTCCTGTCCGCGTGCTCGGATCGCCTCCACGAGTTCCAAATACTGTTCGTCGTCACCCGTCATCCGGTCCGAGACGAAGGAAACGTCGACTATAGTAGGATCAATTTCAATGATCGCCTCGCCGTCAGCCAACAGGGCCGCTTGTTTTGTTAGCTCGTCAATCGACGAAGAAATCGACTTCGCGGCGCCGAATTTGGGCATCGCAGCAAAACGCTCCTCACCCACGACGTCCGTTTGGTCGTCCTCGGCGAGAATTCGATTGAAGATGTTCTTTCTTGCCATCTACGTTCCTGCGGATACGTCCGTCTCTTTGAAATCACAGAGGAAAAACGGGATTTAGACTGCCGTCTATTTTCGACCGCCTGCCCCATGCTGTGTGGATTAGGTTCCGGATTTCCGTATTTACAGCCTCCATGGATTCCATGGCACGGTCGTATGTCGACCTGGTCATACTGGAGCGTTCAACCTCATAGAGGGTCTGCTTCGTCAGACCCGCGTCAGAGATCGCAGTAGATTTCAGCATCTGGTTTTGGAGCATCTGCGATGCAAGGATCGATTGCATGAAACCAACCATCTGAGCCTGCGGGATGTCCGTCGGCTCGTAGCGAGTAACAAGATAACGGAACCAATCCAGGTCAACCTCGCCGCCTGCACGGTTCACAGTTTTCAGCAGGTCACCCAACATCAGCAGAAATTGTGACATCGACATCAGGTCGAGCATCTGCGGGTGAACAGTAATGAGAACCGAGGTGGCAGCCGCCAGCGCTGTGAGGGTCAGATATCCAAGTTGAGGAGGGCAGTCGATAACTACGACATCATAGTTGCTGTCGACCTCGTGCAGAGCGTTTTCGATGCGGTTCCAGAAGGTCTTCCCATCCAGCGAAGCTTTGTTTTGCATCGCCAGCGGGGTGTCATACTCGTATTCCTGCAGCTCAAGGGAAGCGGGAATAAGATCGAGATCCGAGAAGTTCGTCTTCCTGATCACGCTCGCAACTGGCTTGCGCTCGTCGTCATACCGGATCGCTTCATAGATTGAAGGATATCCGTCGAGCTCGGGCTGCACGCCATGGAGTGCGGAAAGGGAGGCCTGAGGATCAAGATCGATCGCAAGCACACGATGTCCGGTGAGCGCAAGATGCTGACCAAGGTGTGCCGCGGTAGTTGTCTTTCCCGAGCCGCCCTTAAAGTTGACGACAGCGATTACCTGAAGTTTGTCGCCGGGGCGGCGATGAGGCACATAGTTCTTAATCTCGGAGCGGCCGTGACGATCCAGCCAATGACGGAGTTGCAAGAGTTGCTCAGCCGAATACGTTCTCCGCCCGCCTGCGTGGACCGTTGGCGGCACAGCCTTGCCTTCTAAATGCAACTTCTTCAGATTGCTGGTCGAAACTCCGAGGAAATATGCGGCTTCTCCGAGCGAGAAGTCGCGCAGCGTCTTCGCGGCGTTCGGAGGAAATGTCTCCAGCCGAAGGAGGTTCAGCTTGCGGCTGATTTCGCGGCCTTGGGCAGAAATAGTGTCGTCAAATCGCTGCTTGTTGGCAGCAGAGACGGGAGCATTCATCTCGTCGAGACCTCAAATGACGGCATTTGGCGCAAAACTGCCTGATTGCCGTCATTATGCCTGATTCTGCCTCTCCCACAAGAAATTTAAAGTTAACAGAACATTAACGGGTTCTCGACCGTGATTGCGTGCATGGACACGTGGCGTGGTGGTCTAAGCCGGGAGTGCCTCTTGTGAAGCAATCGGCTATTCGCCCTGAAGCGAAGGGATTTATTTTGGTCAACGATTGATCAAGGATATTGACACCTCGTTGTTTGCGATAACGCCTGTCATGCGAAAAATAGACGGCAGTCTAAATCCCTTTTTTCTGCAACGATTTCAACAGCGATGGCTGTTTCCGTTCAATACGATTGCAGTAGCGAACATTTGCAACTGAGTCGGTCGGAGCGCCTGGCCAGGTCCCGCTAATGAAGCCTTTGGTCGGGATACCTAGGTTGGGTGCGGCGACGTCCGTTTCCTTGTCGATTGCAGAGCCAAAACAAGAACCGGAACCCAAGGCGGTGACATTGTTGATATCACCGCTGCAGTACGGCTTCGTTGGTGCTGATGATTCTATCAGATTGCGAATTGTCGGCCACCGACAGTTTGGATCCACAAAGGCCTTGCATCACCCAAGGCAGGGGAGGGGCCTCCTACAGCCCCGCAATCTTGGTTAGATTCACGCGGTTTGTTAAGTTCGGGTCATTTCGGAAGAGGAATGACCAAGCTGTTTTGTCCGTACGCGCGTCGATCGCCGAGGCGGCAAGACCAGCCGGTAGCGCATGGCCGGCGAAGAGCTTCGTCCGCTCCCGTCCGGCAAGTTGGAGCGTACGTCGGCCGCAATCGCAGTGCGGTTGACGAGGCGCTCCACCTTTGTTGAGCACCTCCAACCGCTGGTGGCGGTCCTTGATCTGGTCGCGGCCACAATCCCACGACGATGACCTCGAAGCTCCGCAACCCGCTGGCAAAGGCCGAGCAACGCATTGCGCGGGCGCGCAGGCCGCGTATAGGGTTCCATGGTCGTTAGTCTAGACGATCAGCCTTGCCGCCCGCCCCATCTGCCGTTCGGTTTCGTTGTAGTAGCGGGACGCTTGTTGAACCGACCGGTGCTGTGATTGCTGCATGGCCTCGGGCAGGGGAATGCCGCGCCGTGCGGCTTCCGTCAGATAGCCGGCGCGCAGACCGTGGGCGGAGAAGTGGTTTGCGTCGAGGCCAGTTGCTGCAATCCGGCGTTTCAGGATCAGATTGACCGATTGTGGAGTCAATGCCTTGCGCTCGATATGGCCCCAGCGATCGATGCTGCGAAAAATGGCGCCCTCGGTAATGGCGGCCTGCTCCAGCCATTGCTGCAGGGCGAGCACCGGCCGGCCGATCAGAAGCACCGAGGCATCGTCATCGGCCTCGGTGGTCTTGGTGCGGCCGAGACGAATCTCGAGGCAGGGGAGTTTGGCACTGTCCGGGTCTTTGGGGTCGACCGGCACCGGATCCTGCTCGGCCAGCTGTTCCAGGCGCAGGCCCGCGACCTCACTGCGCCGTCGGCCGCCCGAAGCGAAGGCGACCAGCAACAGGGCGCGATCGCGCACGTCGACCAGGCGATCGCCGGCACAGGCCTTCAAAAGTGCGGCGAGAATATCGGCGGTGATCGCTTTTGGACTTTTCCGGGTGCGGGGCCGGGCGCTCGCGCGGGTCGCCAGTTTCAGGGCCTGGCGCAGGCCGGGCGCGTTGAACTTGCCCTTCAGATTGCGCCATTGCGTCAGCGTCGACCAGCTCGACAGCCGCCGGCGCACCGTGCTCGGCGCATGCGGGCCCTCGGCGCGCAGCAATTCCGCGTCCCGGAGCGCGGTCGCGACGTCCTCAGGCATGCCATGGCCAGGATCGATCTCTCGCCTGGCCGGATCCCACAGATGATGCGCCACGAACTTTAGTAATAGCGCTTCCGGCGCCGGCCAGGGCAGCGGCTCGCCGGTCGCGGCGACACACCAGGCCTCCAGATAGGCGAGGTCGGAGGTGAGCGCCCTGAGCGAGTTGTCGCCCATGCCTTCCTTCGCCAGGTGGCGCAGCGTCTCGACGTCGTCGTCGGTCAGCAATTCGGCCAAGACGTCGCGGCGGCCGAACGGCAGGACCTGATCCAGCGCGTCGAGCGCCTCGGCGCGGCGCAACGTTTCGTCGGGCAAGGGTTTGGGCAGGCGTGCGTACATGACGATCGCTCAGAACAGGTAGGGTTTGTCGGCCCAGGCCAGCAGAACCGCGGCATCGGGATCGGGCAGGCGGACGCGGTCGCCGCGCAGACCGTCGGCGATGGTTTGGCCGACGTCTGGATCGACCCAATGGCCGTGCGTCATCAGGAAGAACCAGGCGAAGGGCACGCCCACTTCGGTGTCGATCGCCTCGATGCGCTCCATCAGCCGGTGGACGGACACGCCATCGTTGACGAGCAGCCGCTCGGCCGGCATCTTTTTTTTGAGTGGCCGCGGGATAAAGCTCAACCGGCGCTGGCCGCGCTCGTCAAAATCCTGGATGTCGAAGGCCCAGTAATCGTAAATGCGAGCGCTTGCTGCGCTCGACCGCGCCCAGTCGGCAAAAAAGCGGTTTTCCCGCGGCACGAAGTCGAACCAGTCCGGGTTCAGGTCGAGGAACGGGGTCTCGTTGCCGCTATCCAAGCCGACTTCGCGGATGGTGCGAGCCGCGATCTGCGGGCGCTGCGCTTCCCGCTGCTCGCGTTCGAGGCGCTGGCGGGTGGCCAGAAAGCTGCGCATATGGACGAGGCCGCTGCGGCGCTGCAGGCGATAGAGCGGACCGGCGAGCACCGGGGCGTCGGTGACAGGCTCGCGGCTGATCCAGGATGGCTCGAAGAGACGATCGGCACTGAACGGCCGGTAGTCAGGTTCGACGACGGGGCCGGCCAGCACCTCGACCTCGCGGCCGAGCGATATCTGCACGAAATCGGCGACGCCCGGGCCAGTCGGCGCGAAGGCGAAGACATTGCCGCCGCGCCATTCCGAGAATTTGAGCCCGCTGTCGCGGTGCCGGGTCCAGAAGGCGGTCAGATCGCCGCCGAGATCGGCCAGTTCTTGCTCGATCCATGCGCGATGATCGCCGAGCCGGCCGCCGTCGGCACCGATCACGGTGCGGGCGTCGCGCCAATAAAAGTCGTCGACCGGTGCGGCGGTGAAGGTGAAGCCGGGGAAAGCGGCCGACAGGGTAGGGGCGAGATCTGTGTCGGCCGAGGCCGGATCGAGACCAGCCAGCACGGTTTCGATGGTGGCGGCGTTGGGTAGTCGCGTCGTCATGGCTTTTGCGTGAGCGGCGTTGCGCTCGCGCCGTGCGGTCCGAGCACGGCGACGCCTTCCAAAGTGGCGGCATCGGCCATTCTTCTGTCGGCCGTCGCAAGCGGTATCGAGCGCTGGGCGGCGAGCGCCAGATAGGAGGCGTCATAGCCGGACAGCGCCCGGCGCGTCGCGATCGCGAGAACCAGGGCGTCGTTGCCGGCGCCGTCATCATGCAGCGGCAGGCGGCGCAGTTGCGCCATCGAAAGCGCGGCCCCACCCTGCTCGAGCCGGCCGCGCCGTTCCGCCATCAGGAACAGATTGCGCGTCTCGAACCAGAACAGCGACGGGACGACACCCGGCGTCGACCCCAGATCGGCCATCAACCGGTCGGCCGCGTCATCCTGTTCGTCGGGCAGGAACCAGGCTGCCGCGATGGAGGCGTCGATGACGCGCATCAGAACCGGCGGCCTTCGTCGCGCCAGGCGCGGATTTCGTCCTGCGTGGTGCTGGCCCGGTTGGCGCGGGCGGCGCGGATATCGGCAATCGCCGCCTCGATATCGGTCTCGCGGCGAATGCGCGTGAGTTTTGCGATAGCGTCGTTGCCGCGCGAAATGATCACCTCCTCGCCGGCCTCGACCTTTGCCAGAAGGTCGGAAAGGTGGGTTTTGGCTTCACCGACCTTGACGGTGATGGTCATGGATGTCTCCGGGCTCGCTCTGGGATGGCCTTTCTCGTCGAGCAGAGCGTGGATTTGCCCGGCGATCGAGGATTTGGACGATAATAGCGCCATTTTCGGAACTTGGTCAAGGCTTGGTCTTATAGATATCGATAAGAGGTACTTATCGATAGTTAATATCTGCGGAGGAAAAGTAGGTGGGCTGTCCAGTGAGCGGGTATCTAGCTTGATAATTGCAAATCAGATATAGCCAAAACAATGGCTTACGACATCGGCAGATTGCCTCTCGAAACCCTCATAGGCCCGGCGGGACGCGCGACGGAGGGCCTGGTCCGTCTCGATGAGCGGCTGGCGCATTCCGTGGTCCGCGACGGCTGGATCCAACGCTCGCATTTCCACGACGCGGTCGCGGCGCTTTGGTTAGAGGGTGAGCTCGTCCATCTCGAAGACCTGGTCTTCCGTGACGCTGAAATGGACCAGCGCATTGCCACGCATGAATTGACCCGGGCACATGCCGTGGTGCGGCGGCGACGGCGCATCCTGGCGCAGCCGCGGGACTGGGCTTTCGGCCGCGAGGGGTTGCGCGAACTGACTGGACACGATGAACCCGGGGCGGCGGACACGGGCGGCGGCTGGGAAGGGGAGGGTGGCCCATCCCCGGAACCGGATTTTGATGCGCCGGCCGAGCCGGATCCGTTGGCGGAGGAGTTTGCCGAGATCGACGCGGTGCTGGCCCGTTCGTCGAAAATCCTCAGCGGCGCCGATGTGACGTCGCGGCGTCCGCCACAGGACGACGAACGGCTGGCGGTGCTTTACGATCTCGACTGGGACCAGGGCGCCCGCCTTGCCGAATGGCGCGATGTCGTGGATCGGACGCGACACTTGCTTCCGGTGCTGCGAGCCGCGCTGGCGCTCGACGCCTGGAACGACATCGAAGTGTTGCAGCGAGGCGACTGGGTAGGTCCGCTGCTTGTCGCCGCGTTGATGCGTCAGGAGGGGCTTGGCGCGCACCATCTGCCGTGCCTGCACCTTGGCGCACAAAAAATCCCACGCGAGCGCCGGCGCGCCCGCAACCGCACGGATCGTCTGCTGGCGTGGATTGACGCGATACACGAGGCAGCCAGCACCGGTCTGAGACAGCATGACCGGCTGATGCTGGCCCGGGAGCAGATGGAGCGCCTGCTGCGCGGCCGCCGCGCCAGCTCCAAGCTGCCGCGGCTGATGGATCTGGTGCTGTCGCGGCCGATGATCTCGACCAGCATGGTCCAGCACGAACTCAAGGTGTCGCGGCAGGGCGCGCTCGATCTGATCGGCGCGCTCAGCCTGCGCGAGCTAACTGGGAAGGGAAGTTTCCGGGCGTGGGGGATCGTATGAAATGGCAAATATCGTGGGATGTGAGTGTGCATTGAAAGGCGACCCTACCGTCTTGTCGCGTAACACATTGATTTCTAAATATATTTTAAGGGGTAAACAGGTCCGCATGAGCGCCGGCGGGACCCCATCTGCATTTACAAATTTGTGAGCAGAGTCAAATGCTTGCATGCGATCGGACATGGGGGTCAACGTTCCGCGCAATTTCACAGTCACGCTTGAGCAACAGGCATCTGCAGTCTCTGATGGAAGATGCCCGTTGCCGTTCCTTGTGACAAAGGCTCGGAATGCCTGATGGGATGGGGCACGGATTGGGCGTTTTGGACTCCGTGTCCGCCACTTGACACATAGGTTCGAGGATTGCTAAGTAACCTAAACGTTTAGGTGCCAATGGGAGGACAGCTTGGCCCGCTCGACAATGCGCGATATCAGCCGTGCGACGGGATTCTCCGTCTTTACGGTTTCGCGCGCGTTGGACGGCGGAGACGGGGTTTCCGAACAGAGCCGGGAGCAAATCTTCAAAGTGGCGCGAGACCTTGGCTACGTCGTGAACCGGGCAGCACAGGAACTGCGGCGCGCAAAGCGCGATACCGTTGCGGTCATCACCGCAAGCACTTCCAACTCCTATTATCTCGACTTGATGACCGGCATCCAGCAGGCACTTGATCCGTCCGCGTGGACCGTGATCGTCGGCGACGTGGCGGTAGACGGCGCATACGATACGCGGCTCGAGGCGCGCATGATCCAGCGCCTCATCGAATCCCGCACGGCGGGCGTGATTTCGGCATTGACGCTTCAGCCCGAGCACACCGAGCTTCTGGCTAAATGGGACATTCCGGTGGTCTTCGTCGACTCTTCGCCGCCACCGGAGGCCGCGCACTTTCCCAGCGTCACCACCAACAACCATGAGGCCAGTCTGATAGTTGGCCAGCATCTGGCCGATCATGGCTACAGGGACTGGCTGTTCCTCGTCTATCCCTCCAAGTGGTCGTCCCGTTTCGGCCGCGAGAGTGGTCTTCGCGAAGCCGCGCGTCTCGCCGGTGCGGACCTCGTTGTACTGGAAACGGCCAACGACGCGGCATCAACGCGTGAAACGCTTGGACGGCATCTCGATGATCGCGCTGCGCTGCCCGATGCCCTGATCGCCGGCAACAATCCTTTGCTGCTGGGCGCCATGGGCCTTCTGAAGGATCGGGGGATTCGCGTCCCGAATGACGTGGCGGTTGTCGCCTATGACGAATTCGCCTGGTCGACGCTCACCGATCCACCGATTACCGTGCTCAACGAGCACAGCGAGGAAATCGGCCGGCGCGCGGCGATGATGCTGCGCGATATCATCGAGGGTCAGGAAGCGGCCGAGCGGAAGGGCAAGTCCGTAAGTCCCGTTTATCTGCCCGAGCATCGCCAGCAGGTGCCGGCGAAATTGACGCTGCGCGGCTCGTGTGGATGCGTCGCGCAGGACGACGGCATCGTCAAGAAAGGATCCTTCCAGGCGGCTTGAGCGGTTCCCATGCCGGGAAGGGCAAGATTCCGGCGATCAACCTAAACGATTAGGTAGGTCGTCGGCGCATGAAATCGCGGTGATCGTCGCGATCCCGATCGTCAAGGAGGCTGTCCGTCACATCACGGCGGACGATCAGATGGAGGAAACCATGCAGTTCAAAACTTATATGCAGCTCGCCACAACGGCATCCATGCTCGCGCTCGGCGGTCTGTTCCTGGCCCAGCCGGTGGCTGCTCAGGACGCGCCGAAGAAGATCGAGAAGATCGGCCTGATGGTGCAGGATATGTCCAACCCGTTCTTCTCGGCCATGACCAAGGGCGCGGAAGACGCCGCCAAGGGGATCGGCGCCACGGTCAACACCCAGGATGCGCAGCTCGATCTTGCCAACCAGAACACCCAGATCGATGCCTTCATCCAGCAGGGCGTGAACCTCATCGTCATTTCCGCCGTGGATGAAGCCGGCATCGAACCGGCCATCCTGCGCGCCAAGGAAGCCGGCATCATCGTCATCGCCGTCGATACTCCGGCCAAGGGCGCCGATGCGGTGGTCATGACCAATGCGGTACAGGCGGGCGAACGCTCCTGCGATTACCTCTTCAAGCAGATGGGCGGCAAAGGCGAGGTCCTGCTGGTGGACGGCACGCCGATCCAGACGATCATCGACCGCATCGCCGGCTGCAAGAACGTCGCCAAGAACTATCCGGACATCAAGATCGTTGGCCAGCAGGCCTCGAAGAACGATCGCGCCTCGGGCCTTGCCGTCACCACCGACATGCTGACCGCCAATCCCGAAGTCACTGGCATCTTCGGCATGAACGACCCGTCGGCGCTCGGCGCGGTTCTCGCCGTCGAGCAGGCCGGCAAGGCCGAGACGATCAAGGTGACCGGCGTCGACGGCAGCCCCGAAGCGGTCGAGGAGCTGAAGCGCGAAGGTTCGCCCTTCATCGGCACGGCGACGCAGAACCCGGCCGAGATGGTGCGCCAGGCCGTCAAGGTGGCGGAAGCCATGGCCGCCGGCAACCCCCCCGCCGAAAAGACGATCCTGATCGAGAGCGTGCTCGTCGACCGTCAGAACGTCGCCCAATACCCCGGCTGGTAAGACGCGAAGCGCTCAGCCCGGCCGGAAGCGGTTTCTCCCCCGCTTCCGGCTCCCCACGCGAGGCACGATGACATGTCCCATCCTTTGTTGACCCTTGAAGGCATTTCCAAGCGGTTCGGCGCCACGCTCGCGCTGAACGACGTGCGCTTCGACCTCCGGGCAGGCGAGGTCCACGCGCTCATGGGCGAGAACGGCGCCGGGAAATCGACGCTGATGAAGATCCTCGCCGGCAATATCGAGCGCGATGCCGGTGCGATCCGCATCGACGGGCAGGCGGTCGATATCCGCTCGCCGCGCGATGCCGCCCGGCACGGCATCGCGATCATCCACCAGGAATTGAACACGGTGCCGGAGATGACGGTCGCCGAGAACCTTGCGCTGGGCCGCGAGCCGAAGACCCGTTTCGGCATGCTCGACCGCGCCCTGATGGAAAAGGACGCGCGCGACAAGCTGGCGCGCATCCATTCCTCCATCGACCCGCGCCGCAAGCTCGGCTCGCTCAGCGTCGGCATGCAGCAGATGGTCGAGATCGCTCGCGCCGTCGGAGAAAATGCCCGCGTTCTGGTGCTCGACGAGCCGACTGCGGCACTGTCGCGCGCCGAGGCGATCGAGCTCTACAAGCTGATCGAACAGATGCGGGCGTCGGGCGTCGGCATGATCTACATATCCCACCGCATGGAGGAAGTCTGGCAGCTTGCCAACCGGGTTACCGTCTTCCGTGACGGCACCTATGTCGGCACGGGGACGCTGGACGAGATCAGCCCGGCGGACGTGGTGCGCATGATGGTCGGCCGCACGGTCGCCGATCTCTATCACCACGAGCCGCGCGCGGCGGGGCGTCCGTTGCTGACGGTGAGAGGTCTTGCAGGTCCCGCTATCGGTCCGGTGGACCTGACGGTCCATGCCGGCGAGGTCGTCTGCATGGCGGGCCTCATCGGCTCCGGCCGTACCGAGGTCGGCCGGCTGATCTTCGGCGCGGATGCGCGCACGCAGGGCCACGTGGAGATCGCAGGGCGCGTGAGCGCTCCGGCCGATCCGACCGAAGCGATTGCTGACGGCATCGGCATGGTGCCGGAAAACCGCAAGGAACAGGGCCTCTTCCTCGACCATAGCGTCGAGGACAATGTCGCCATCAGTTCGCTCGACCGCTTCGTGTCGAGGGGCGTCATCCGCAGGCGGGAACGGCGCTCGGCCGTGCTCGGCGAGATGGAGCGGCTGCGGCTCAGGCTGAATGCCATCGGCCTGCCGGTCAAGGCGCTGTCGGGCGGCAACCAGCAGAAGGCTGCACTTGCCCGCTGGCTGCTGCGCGATTGCGACGTGCTGATCCTCGACGAGCCGACGCGGGGCGTCGACATCGGCGCAAAGCGCGAAATCTACGAACAGATCGATGGCCTTGCCCGCGCCGGCAAGGCGATCCTCGTCATTTCCTCCGATCTGCCGGAGGCCATCGGCACCAGCGACCGCCTGCTCGTCATGCGCGAGGGGCGCATCGTCGCCGAACTGGAATCGTCTCGAACCTCCGAAGAAGAAGTGATGCTGCATGCCACAGGCACGGCGGCGAGCGCAGCAAATACGGGAGAGCAAGCATGAACAGCGAAGAGACCAATGCGATGAACCCGGCACGGCCGGCGCGCGAACCGTTCGACTTTGCCCGCTGGTGGGATCGCGTCGGCATCCTGATGGTGCTGGTGGCACTCGTCCTGCTGATGGCGATTATCGCCCCGAATTTCAACCGCGTGGATAACCTCTTGAACATTGCCCGCGCGATCTCGATCAACGCGATCCTCGCGGCGGGGATGACCGTGGTCATCCTGACGGGCGGGATCGACCTGTCGGTCGGCTCGACCGTCGCCGTCTCGGGCGTGGTTGCAGTGATCGCAGCCATCGCCGGCGTTCCGGCGCCGCTCGCCGTCTCGCTCGGCATGGCGGTTGGAGCGCTCTGCGGCCTCGTCAACGGCTGGCTCACCGCCTATCTCGCGCTCGCGCCCTTCATCGTGACCCTCGGGACGATGACCTTCCTGCGCGGCCTCGCCTATACGATCACGGACGGCCAGCCGATCGTCTCGTCGAGTCTCAATTTCCGCGATCTCGGCAATGGCTATGTCGGTCCCATCCCGGTTCCGGTCATCGTCATGGCTGTCGTCTATGCGGTGATCTGGTTCGTGCTGGAACGCACGCGCTACGGCCGGCATGTCTATGCCGTCGGTGGCAATGCGGAGGCAGCCAAGCTCGCCGGAGTCAGGGTCAAGCGGGTCATCACCTCCGTCTATGTGCTGGCCGGCGCCTGCGCGGGGCTTGCCGGCGTGATCTTCGCCGCCCGTGTCATCTCGGCCCAACCCACGGCGGGTACCGGCTACGAACTCGACGCCATCGCCGCCGTGGTGCTTGGCGGAACGAGCCTCGCCGGCGGGCGCGGACGCATCGTCGGCACGCTGATCGGCTCGGTCATCCTCGGCGTTTTGAGCACAGGCCTCATCCTGCTCAACGTGCAGTTCTTCACCCAGCTTCTCATCAAGGGCGTGGTGATCATCCTTGCCGTCGCCATCGACAGCCTGAAGCAGCGTCCGCTCTTCCTGCGCTCCGGCGGAGCGAAGAAGACTGCGAAATCCTGACCCCTTCCGGCCTGCCACCTCGCGGGCGGGCCTCCTTCCCGATCCTCTCCCGGAGATATTCACATGGCCCATTCCATCCTGATTACCGATCCGCTCGAGGGCGTGCGCGATCATGAGCCTGTCGAGTTCTCGGTCAAGGCGGACTTCAGCGAGCCGCTGTGGTGGGCGCGTGACGAAGACGGTAACCGGGTACTCTGCCAGCGCCTTCGAAATGGCGCCGCTAGCGGTGAGACTCGCTTCATTGCCTGCGTCAGCTTTGCCGGGTCTTGCCGCTTGACGTTGGAGGCGCCGCTCGGCTCGTCCGAAACGCCATCCGGCATCGCCACGCTCGAAGGGCGCGAGGCGGATTGCTTCGCGCGCCTCGATACCGGCGCATTCGATCTAGAACTCTGCTCGGGTACCGCCCGGGGCCTCGGCTCGTCGAAATGGGGCATCCGGCATTTCAAGGCCTTGGCCGACGGCGTCGAACTGCTGCCCTCCGGCAACAACGCCATCGGCGGCTTCTACGGTCCGTTCTTCACGCCGGAGAACGGGCTAATCAATCCCCCGGAACACACCAAGGTGCGGATCGAAACGATCGAGCGCGGACCCGTCCTGCATCACTACCGCATGCACGGCGTCATCCCGGACGGCCTGCTGGAGGAGCTGAAGGGCAAGCACTTTGCCATCGACTGGAAATTCACCTATCGTACGCCTTACTTCCAGCGCTGCTATACCGTCGACTCTTTCCAGACGGTGATCAATGGCCGCTCCGTGACGAACAAGATCACCGTGGGCGACGAGTTCGAAGGCGGCAAGGGCGAACTGGTCTTCGACCGCTTCGCGGCTTTTGGCGGTACGCGTTACCGGGCAGGGGATCCCTATGCGGGCGAACTCGTCGATATGGTCGCCGACACCGTGGCCAATTCGGCGAACCAGAGCCAGAAGTTCGAGGAATTCCGCTCCCATCTGTCGGACATCGAATCCGCTCATTGGGACCTTTACTGGCGGCTTTTCTGCGCCTGGGAGGGCGTGCTCGGCGAGGCCGAGCTGCGCGAGCGGTTGGCGAAGGTGCGCGCCAGTGCCCATGTGAAGGCCGATCTCGGTGACCGGCCATGGATACTCACGGACCAACCCGTCGACGTTTCCGCCATGCCCCACGAAACCATCTTCCCGGGACCCGCCGACAAGACTGTCGAATATCACGAGCAAAGCGGCAGGGCGATGATCTGGTGGACCTCGAAACCCTCCGGCGCCTTCCAGATTGTCCAGCGCCGCCAGTCCGGCTGGGTCAACTGGGGCAGCAATGGCGAGAACGAGTGCCCGGAACTGCCCGTCGGTGTCGACATCAAGACCGCCTACGGCACCTTCGCCAACCGGTGGAAGGAGATCGCGCTTCAGCTCGAATCTCCGCCGAAGGCCGAAGCTGGCTCATAACATGGTCTCGATCACATGATGCATTCCGGACTGCATTCGAACCTACTCAAAACCACAGATTGGGTCGTTATCTCTTTCGATGCCTTCTATCGGCGTGGGCCGAAATGGGCTCGCGTAGATGTCGATGCGCGACTGAGAACATCGATTGTGGAATGAGGCGCGTGCGCGAGGTATAGACATGGCGATCGCTTGAGGCGGACTGACCATGCGTGAAACCGCTGCGGCACGACCAGGCGACAGGCTGTCCTTGGCTGCCTGTGTCATAGCGACACAAAGCAACCGGCGTTCCTTCTCAATGTCATCGCTTGTTCCAACGCCGAGGTCGGACGGTATGCAGCCGTCAACGGTGTTGAGCACGAACACGGCTCGCCATTCCTGGCCTTTGGCCTAGTGAATCGTCAAACCCATTCCGGGCGATGGCGATAACCCAGGCGATCCCGCCACTGATCACCGTGACGCTGGCGCGATCTCCGCACTCAGGCCGTCGCAACCGGCAGCGACACCGAAATGCGGCGCTCCCCGAAAAGTCCTTGCCGCCATCGGGACACTTCAGCGCAACACTCGGCTGAGGACGCCGGCAACGTGCTGGAGCGCGGCATCCTTGGCGCGCCGGCGATGCCAGGCGAGATGCAGTGGAAATCCGGACACGGGAACCGGCGGCGGGAAAGACACGAGCCCCTCGAAGTCGGGTAGGACGCGCGACGGCAGCAGGGCGATCATGTCCGAGCCCAGAACTAGGCCGGGCACCATCTGGAAAGTCGGCACGACAAGGCCGATGCGCCGGGACAGGCCGCGACTTGCCAACTCGTCATCGATCGGCGTGCGCGTGTCGCCGCGCCCGGAGACGAGGATGTGCGGATAGGCGAGCCAGGTGTCGAGGTCGAAGGCTTTCGCGCCGGGATGGCCGGCGCGCATGGCGACCAGATAGTGCTCGACAAAAAGCTCCTCGCGGTGCAGGTCGTCCTCGGCCGGGGGAAGCATTGAGATCGCGAGATCGGTGCCGCCGTCGGCCAGTGCCGTGCGAGCCGCGTCGGCACCGTGCCAGGGCAGGATCACCAGATCGATCCCAGGCGCGGAGCGCTGCAATTCCCGCTGCAGCGGCGGGATGATCAACAAAGCTGGATAGTCGGCCGTGGTGATGCTCAGCTTCTGGCGGATTTCCGCGAGCGGCACTTCGGGCGGATCGACCAGATCGGTCACGCCGGCCAGTAGCGATTTCAACGACGCGCGCAGCGCCTTGGCCTTCGGCGTCAGATACATGGTTCCCCGACCGCGCTCGAGCAACTCGTCCCGGAACAGATGCCGGCAGCGTTGCAGCGCCGCCGAGGCGGCAGGCTGCGACAGGCTAAGCCGATCTGCAGCGCGGCTTACATGGGCTTCGTCCAGCAGGGCGTCGAGGACCACCAGCAGGTTGGCGGGTATTATTGCAGAGATTCCCACAGAGCCCCGAAACAACTGGGAGATTGTCCACAGCGTTGGTCGGTCTGGTCGAGGTCACGGCCGATGGTTTGGTCTACGCGTTCGTGCTTGGGCGTGGCCTTGTGCGGGTCCGCTGAGCCCACGATCGACTTCAAGACGATTTCCGATACCTGAGGTAATCGAATCCTGCTGCATTTCATGGTCGATCCGGCCGACAGGAGCCAATATTCCCGGTATCGCATCAAGCAGTTCATTCAGGCAGAAGGGCGCTCCAACTAATCCGCCTTTAGACCGTGAATCGAACGCTATACTCTGTGCTGGAAAAACTGCACAAATAGCTCCCGCTCGGTGGTGATGTCGAGTTTCTCGTAGATGCGGCGGCGATGGTTCTTCACCGTTCCAACCGTAATGCCTAGCCGCTCGGCGATGTTGGCGGTTGGATGTCCGGCGAGGATAAGTTGTACGAGTTCGCGTTCGCGCGAAGAAAGATTGGGCCAAAGATCCGGCGGAATGCTCGGCGTTTGCTGCGGTGTGGCTCCGGGAACGGTCGGTGCCGACGTGCGGGAAAAGTCGCTGCCACGCGCCTTGATGTCCAGCGCATGCAACGCCTCGAACACGGGCAATCGCTGATTGAGCAGCGCAATCTCGCTGTCCCTGAACGATACTGTCGAGCGGTCGAGGAAGATGCTGAGGCACCAGTCGCCGCCATCGGCTAGCATGATGCCGACCTCGTCGCAGATCTCCGACTGCGCAAGGAAGCCGGCTATGTACTGGCCGCGCCTCGCCTCTTCGTCGGCAAGTCCCTTGAGCGGCATGACGCCGAGGCGGCGCTCGCGCCGCCAGGAGGCATAGAAGGGATCGAAGACATGGTAGTTGTCGAGATAACGTCTCACCATCTCGTCCGAGAAGCGCCGGTGCTTGACGAACTCCGGAACCTTCGTAGCGGAATAACGCGTGACCGTGACAAGATCGTGCGAAATGTCCGCGCCGATCAGGTCGATCAGGCGGTCGACATGGTCGTCGGTGCCGGTGGCCGCGATCGCCTTGGCGAGCGGCTCCCAGATTGTCCCCATCGGCATAATCCCTTCTCGGCGATCGGCCGGCGCGCCGTCATTGTGTCTTTAGGCATATGGCGCGATCCGCCCCGAGGAATCTAGCCTCTGGTCATTCTCGGCAAGGGAAGCGACCTGTGGACCAGATCACGACAAATCCCATCGTCATCGGCATCGACGCCGGCGGCACCATGACCGACACGATCCTTGTCGATCAGGACGGTCACTTCAAGATCGGCAAATCGGCGACGACGCCGAAGAACGAGGCTGAAGGTTTCCTTGCGTCGGCCGAGGACGCGGCCGATGCCTGGGGCGTCTCCTTGGAGAGCCTGTTCTCCGGCGTCAACGTGGTGCTCTATTCCGGTACCGGCATGCTCAACACGCTGTTGTCGCGCACCGGCCGCAAGCTCGGCCTGATCACCACCAAGGGCCTCGAGGACATGATCCTGATGGGCCGCGGCCTGCAGGCCTGGGCCGACTATTCCTATGCCGACCGCCTGCACGCGGTGACCCATCATCACCCTGATCCGCTGGTGCCGCGTCGCCGCACCCATGGCGTCACCGAACGCATAGACCAGTTCGGCGACGTCATTCTGCCGCTCTACGAGCACGAGGTGCATGCCGCCGCGAAGAAGCTGATCGCCGATAAGGTCGAGGCGATCTGCATCATGACCGTTTTTTCGCATGTCAATCCGGGGCATGAGAAGCGCATCGCCGAAATCTGCCGCGAGGAGATTGCCGCCGCCGGCGCCGACATCCTCGTCTACACCAGCCACGAGGTTCGACCGGTCATCCGCGAGCAGTCGCGGCTGAACTCTGTGCTGATCGAAGCCTATGCAACCTCGCGCGGACGCAAGCAGCTCAAGGGCATCGAGGACGTCTCCAAGAAATACGGCTTCAAGTATGGCGTGCAGACGCTGCTCTCCTTCGGTGGCCTCACCTCCATCAATCATCCGCGCCTGCACGAGACGATGATCTCCGGGCCGATCGGTGGCATCCTGGGCGCCGCCTATGTCGGCAAGTTGATCGGTAATGACTCGCTGATCTGCTCGGACATGGGCGGCACTTCTTTCGACATGGGGGTCATCACCCGTGGTCAGACACGGATCGAGAACGAACCGCTGATGGACCGCTTCAAGCTCAACGTGCCGACCCTGCATCTCGACACGATCGGCGCCGGCGCCGGCATGATCCTGAAAGTCGACCCGCTGACCCGCAAAGTTTCCCTCGGGCCGGAAAGCGCTGGTTCCGACCCCGGTCCGATCTGCTTCGCCAAGGGTGGAACGGAGCCGACGATCGCCGATTGCGACGCCATCCTCGGCCGGCTGAACCCGCATTATTTTCTAGGCGGCAAGGTCGTGCTGCAGGTCGAGAAGGCAAGAAAGGCTTTCGAGGAGAAATGCGCCCGGGTGCTCGGCGTGGGTGTCGAAGAAGCCGCGGAGGGCATGATCGACATGCTGGAGGCCGACGCGAACAATGCATTGCGCCGTGTCATCTCCGGCCAGGGCATCCACCCGTCGGAATTCACGCTGCTGTCCTATGGCGGCTCGGGTCCGCTGCACCTCGCCGGCTGCTCGCGCGGCATCGGCTTCAAGGACATCGTCACCTTCCAGTTCGCCGCGGCCTTTTCGGCCTTTGGCTGCACGACGGCCGACTTCATGCGCCGGCATTCGCTGTCGACGCAGATCGACATTCCGGCCCGTGCTTCTGATGCCGCGCTGAAGGGTTTCGGAGAGCGGGTGACGGTCGTCTGGGACGAGCTGACCAAGGCGGCAGTCGACGAGATGATCGCCGACGGCCACGCACGCGACAAGATCAAGACCGTGCCGTTCCTGATGATGCGCTACACGGGGCAACTCGAGGATGTTGAGGTGATGGCGCCGCTTTCCGCGATCGGCTCGGCCGAAGATATGCGCAAGGTGATCGCCGAGTTCGAGGCGGTCTACGCCAAGGTCAACCATCGCGTCTCGCGCTATGGCGAGGCCGGCTTCTCGATCACCGAGCTCGGCCTGATTGCAACTGCCGACAAGGTGAAGCCAATCCTCGTCAAGCGGCCGCTCGGCAAGCCCGATCCGTCGCCGGCGCGCAAGGGCGTGCGCGAGGCCTATATCGGCGGGCGCTGGCACAATGCCGATCTCTACGAGATGGACTTGTTGCAGCCCGGACACGAGGTGACTGGCCCGGCCATCATTGAACATCCCGCGACGACACTCGTTGTTCATCCGCAGGACCGCGTCTTCATCGACGAATGGACGCTGCTCCACTATTCCCATGCTTGAGAGGGCGAACGCCATGCTGGACAAACCTGCTTCCGCCCTTCGCCTCTGCGAGCGCCTGATCGAATCCGAGCGGCTGATGGAAGAGACCGGCTGCTACGACGGCATCGCAGAGCTCCACCTGCGCAACCAGGACCCGCTGAAGTTCGAGACGCTGCACACCAAGCTGCGCGCCTATTGCGTCTCGGCGCGCGAGATGGCGCGCCGTATCTCGGCCTCGCCGGGCGTTCGAGAAGTCGGCGAGATGGTCGTCGCGATCTACACGCCCGAAGGCGATGCAATCGCGCTGTCGAACGGCATCATGGTGCATGTCCACACGATGAGTCGCTTCATCAAATGGATGATCAGGAACGGCTACGAGGAGAATCCCGGCATCTATGACGGCGATATCTTCGCCAACAACGACGCCTTCATCGGCACGGTGCAGGTGCCCGACGTGATGGACGTCGTGCCGATCTTCCATTCCGGCAAGCTGGTCGGCTGGGCAGGCGCCGTCTGCCACGAGCTGGAAGCCGGCGGCATCACGCCTGGCGGCGACGTGGCGCTGGCGCAGGAACGTTTTACGGAAGGCCTGTTCGTCTGCGCCGAGAAGGTCGGCCAAAACGACGAGCTGCGGCGCGACTACGTCATCCGCTGCGAGCGCAATCTCCGTATGCCGATCTACTGGGTGCTGGACGAGAAGGCCAAGGTCGCCTCCTGCATCGACATGCGCGAAAGCGTGAAGGCGCTGATCGACGAGATCGGCCTCGATTACTGGATGCAGGTCTCGAAGGAGTTCATCGAGGAAGGCCGCCGCGCCCAGCTCGCTCGCACGCGGCAGCTCACCGTGCCCGGTATTTATCGCGGCCACACCTTCTACGGCCACGTCACCGCCGGCAAGCCGGGTTACCAGCCGCTCGGCGATCCCGACTGGCTCTACAACATGCCGATCGAAATGGAGATCACCAGCGACGGCAAGATCATCATGGACTTCGAGGGCACGCAGCCCTGGGGCTACCACTCCATGAACTGCACGCCGGCCGGCATGGATGGCGGCATGTTCGTGACATTGACCCAGCACATGAACTTCGAGGGCCTCGTCAATGACGGTGCCTGGATGGCGACCGAGCTGAAGCTGCCGCATGGCACCTGGACCAATCCGGATAACGAGATGGTGGCGACTGCCACGTCCTGGGCGCTGCTGCTGCCGGCCTACGGCGTCTTCCAAAGGCTGCTGGCGCGCTCCTTAATCGCCCGCGGCTTCGTTGAAGAAGCCTTCGTCGGGCAGGTCAACAGCCCGATGATCGAGATGGGCGGGCAGAGCCAATACGGCACGCTGTTCGGCATGGCGCATTTCGAATGCGCCGCCGCTGGCTCGGGCGCGCTTGCCATCAAGGATGGGCTCGACACCGCCTATGTCGGCTGGAACCCGGAATCCGACATGGGCAACATCGAGATCTGGGAGCAGAACATGCCGATGCTCTATATCGGGCGCTCGATCGTCCCAAATTCCGGCGGCGCCGGCAAGTATCGCGGCGGCTGCGCCTTCCTGTCGACCTGGCTCGTCTCTAAGACCGACCATCTGCGCCTCGTCACGTCGGAACATTCCTCGCGCGTCTTCGACAATGGCGGCATGTGCGGCGGCTATCCGGCGCCGACCTGCCAAAAGCACCGTGCCGTAAGAAACTCCAACATCTTCGAACTGGCCGAGAAGGGCGCGCCGCTGGCGCATCACACCGGCACCAACCCCTACCACTCCGAGCTGGAAGTCCGGCTGGAGGGCGAGCACGTGACGGTCGAGGGGCCCTACATTACCGCCCCGCACAAGACCGGCGACGTCTTCACCCATTCCTACAATGGCGGCGGCGGTTACGGCGACGTGCTTGAGCGCGATCCGGTCAAGACCGCCTGGGATGTCGAGAATGGCTTCCTCACCAAGGAGGCGGCGGAAGGTGTGTTCGGCATCGTCCTCGACGAGGACGAGGAGGGGTTCCCGGTCGCCAATCCGGAGGCGACCAAGCGCCACCGCGCCGAAATGCGCGCCAGGCGGCTGGCGCGCGCAAAACCGGTGTCTGAGTGGATCGCTTCGGAGCGCATGCGCGTCGCGGCGGCCGACTTCGCGCCTGAAGTGAAGAAGATGTATGCAAGCGCGATCAAGCTGTCGCCGCGCTTCACTAAGGATTTCTCCGATTTCTGGGAGGTCGACGCCAAGGCGGCCTTCGGCGTGGAGTAGGACAATGAGCTCTTACAGCAAGGAAGTCATCGCCGATCTCGTCGCGGGAACGCTGCCCTGGCCGCAGACGCGGCGCATCATGAGCGCCTACAAGGACGACGACCGTTTCTTCAAATACATCGCCGTCCTGCAGGACCGCGTTGGCTGGAAGGACCCGATCCTTTTGCCGGTCAGCGACCACCTGTTCATATGCCAGAGCGGCGGCGAGCGTGTGACCAGATGCGAATGCGGCCATTCGTTCGGCGACTATCGCAAGAACTGGAAGCTCAATGCGCATATCATCGTGCGCGACACCGAAGAGGCGCTACGCGAGATCTACCCGAACAGCGATCTGCCCGACCCGGCCTGGATGGAGATCCGCGAGTTCATCTGCCCGGAATGCGGCACGCTGCATGAAGTCGAGGCCGCGGCTCCCGGCTATCCTGTCGTGCACGACTTCGAACCCGACCTCGAAGGATTCTATCGTGACTGGCTTGGGAAGCCGCTGCCAGTAGACTGATCAATGCCCGAACTTTCGCGCCGATCCGCCGTCATCACCGGAGGCCTCACGGGGCAGGGCCTGGCGATCGCGCATGAATTGGCGAAACAGGGCGCGAACGTAGCCGTCGGTTCCTATGTCAGCGAGGCAGCGGGAAGGGCGGGCGATGCCGCCGCCTATCCCGACCCGGCCGAAATCGTCGCGGTCCGTACCGCGCTTGCGGCGCACGGCACGAAAGTCTTTGCAGGACATCTCGACGTTCGCGATGCCGGCGCGATCCGGCAGTTCCTTGCGGCGGCCGAAGCCGTCTGCGGACCGGCCGATATCCTTGTCAACGCGGCTGGCACCACCGCCGAGCAATCTGTCGTCGGGCACTCCGACGAGCTCTGGCTGAAGATCATCGACACCAATCTCAACGGCGCCTTCCGCATGACGCGAGAGCTTCTGCCGGGAATGATCGCGCGCAAATGGGGCCGGGTCATCAATATCGGCTCGACGGCGGCCAGCGTCGGCTGGAAGGACAACCCGGCCTATTGCGCCTCGAAGTCCGGACTGCTCGGTCTTACCCGCTGCGTGGCGCTGGAGGGTGCTCCGAACGGCGTCACCTGCGTCATGGTGAGCCCGACATGGGTGGAGACCGAACTGATGCGCCGCAATGTCGGCCAGGTCGTCGCGCGCGAGGGCAAGGAACGCACGCTCGCGGATGCGATGGCCGACATCGCCGCGCAAAACCCTCAGGGCCGCATCATCCAGCCTGGAGAAATCGCGGCACTCGTCGCCTTCCTGTGCGGCGATGCGGCGAAGGGCATCACGATGGAGAACATACAGATCACCGGCGGGGCGCTCTGGTAGCGCCCCGTCCGCTTTCAATATGGGGAAGGAGTGACCAGATGAAGAAACTCGCATTGACCACGATTGCGCTTGGCCTCTCGCTTGGCGCCGCGCAGGCGGCCGATCCGGCGAGTTGCAAGGCGGTGCGCCTTTCCGATGTCGGCTGGACCGACATCCAGGCGACCACCGCCACCGCGGCGGTGGTGCTGGAAGCGCTTGGGTACGAACCGCAAATCAAGCAGCTTTCCATTCCGGTTACTCTGGCGTCGCTGAAAAACAAGGATATCGACGTCTTTCTCGGCAACTGGATGCCGTCGATGACCAACGACATCAAGGACTATACCGCGGAAGGTTCGATCGAGACGGTAGCCAGGAACCTCGATGGCGCGGGTTACGGGCTCGTCGTCCCAAACTATGTCACCGCAGGCGGTGTCAAGACCCTTACCGACCTCGGCAAGTTCAAGGACAAGTTCAACGGCAAGATCTACGGCATCGAGGCCGGCAATGACGGCAACCGTATCATCCTCGACATGATCTCCAAGCCGGAGAACAATCTCGCCGGATTCAAGCTGGTGGAATCTTCCGAGGCCGGCATGCTGACCCAGGCCGAGAAGGTCATGAAGGACAATCAGTGGATCGTCTTCCTCGGCTGGACCCCGCACCCGGTCATGGGCGAGATGAAGATCACTTATCTCGACGGCATGGGCGATTCCGGCTTCGGCGCCGCCACCGTGCACACCAATGTGCGCCAGGGCTACCTCGCCGAATGCCCGAATGTCGGCAAGTTCATCGCCAATCTGAAATTCGACCTGTCGATGGAAAACGCCATGATGGACGCCATCCTGAAGGGCAGCAATGCCAATGATGTCGCCAAGGAATGGCTGAAGGCTCATCCGGATGCCGCCACGCCGTGGCTCGACGGTGTCACGACCTTCGACGGCGGTGACGCAGCGGCTGCGGTGAAGGCCGCATTTGGCTCGTGACCAGCTTGCGGCACGTGGCCGATCACATGCTGGTGACGCTCGATACGGCATATCTATGACGAACAGCGAGGTGGCGAATGAACGCCACCTCGCTGGAAAGCGGCCCGAATACGCTATTAGGCACTAGGGACCTATACAAGTAGGTTCGATGAGAGCGAGATAATGGGGCGTCCGGTATGGGGTCGCTCGGCGGCTCAGTTCGGCTGTACTGGACTGGACGATGTCACTGCTGACGGCCTCCCGATGATGACGAGTTCGACGAGGAAATTTGATGAAGCTGTGGTCTCCGCGCCGGGCAAGCAGCGCATTGCGCGGACCCCGTTCGGCGCGCCTATCGTGATCCACGCGACGGCGGCGGACACGAACGGCGCACTCGGCATGTGGGAGATGTTTACTCCACCTGGCCAAGGCCCGGCGCCGCACATGCATACGCGCGAGACCGAAATTTTCCGGGTCATTCGCCGTACTTACCGGTTCAAATGTGGCGATGAGGAGTTTGACGCCACTCCTGGAACGGTCGTGGCGCTGGCGCCGCACGTACAGCACGGTTGGGTGAACATCAGCGACGAGCCCGGCCAAATGTTCGTAATCGTAACGCCGGGAGGATGCGAGCAGCTCTTTATCGACATCGAGGCGACTGGAGCTGATACGCCAGCAAAGATTGCAGTCATCGAGGCCCGTCTTGGCCTCATCAACTATGAAACGAAAGCGCTTGCGGGGCACAGCCAAGATTAAGGTGCTGAACTCAAGAGTTTCGGTCAAGGCGCGAACGTGATTCACAGCCTCCACAAGGGGGCCTTTATGAATTTGAACTACTTCTGGCTTACTGATAAGCAGTTCGCGAAGCTTGAGCCGCACCTACCTGCCGACACCCGCGGAAAGCCGCGTATTGATGACCGCCGGGTGATCAGCGGCATCATCCATGTCATCAAGAGCGGCGGACGCCGGGTGGGCGCGCCCGCTGCCTACGGGCCAGGGAAGACGCTCTGCAACTGTTTCCAACGCTGGGCAACCAATGGCGTGTGGAACGCCATATTCGACGCCCTGGCCAAAGCCGGTCACCCACCGGCGCAGTTGCTGATCGATTCCTCGGCGGCCCGCGCCCCTCGCAGTGCCGCGGGCGGAAAAAAAGGGGAGCACAACCAGGCCATCTGCAGATCGCGCGGCGGAAACACCACCAAGATTCATGCCTTAACCGACGGACTGTGCAGGCCCACCGCCTTGCTCTTGACCGGCGGCCACGTCGCCGACTGCAAAGCAGGCGAAATCCTCACAGAGCAGATGCCTGCAACGACGCTCCTGAACGCCGACAAGGGCTATGACAGCGACGCCATTCGCCACCTGGTGAAGGAGCGTGGCGCCTTTGCCAACATCCCGCCCTAGGCTAGCAGGTGGTGGAAGAACTGCTTCTCGCCCTTCCTCTATCGGGATTGCAACGCCATCGAACGCATGTTCTGTAGGCTCAAGGACTTCCGGCGCATCGCCATACGCTACGATCGGCTCGCCCAGAACTTCCTTGTCGCAGTCTGCATCGCGGCAACCGTCAGCTATTGGTTATGAGTCTGGCCCTTAAGGCGTCTGTCGACCATGCTTACGCCGCACCGATCATTTTTGTCACCCTGTACTAGGGATATCTGGACGCAGAGAACTGCGGCGCTGTTTGTCGATCAAATGGCCGCCGTGATGCAGATAGGCAAACCCTGCCTTCGACGATTCGCGCAACTGGCGATCAACGTCCAGCACGGCAACGCCCGTTTTGGCCAGAGCAAGGGCCTCGAAAGCTTATCTTATCGTCGTGCTGATCCTCCTGTTCCAGAAACACATTGTCGCTGGCCTGACCGCTGGCGCCGTAAAAGGGTGAGAAGCGCGGCTTCGACCTTGACCCGCAGACATTTTCGCATGCGTATTCAATCATGCAATGGAATCGGAGCGTGTGGCTGGGTCCCGCGACAGTTGATGGCAAAGGAATCGGTCACCTCGGAAGACGTCGCGCGCCTGGCACAGGTGTCCCAGTCCGCCGTCAGCCGCACCTTCACACCGGGAGCAAGTGTTTCCGAAAAGACCCGCGGCCGGGTGCTTGAAGCGGCCAAGCAGCTCGGCTATCGGCCGAATGCATTGGCGCGGGCGATGATCAGCGGCCGTTCGCGGCTGATTGCGGTTCTCGTTGCCTATCTGGACAACCAGTTCTACCCGATCGTGCTGGAGCACCTGACGAAGTCCCTGCAGGCCAGAGGCTATCAGGTGCTGCTGTTCATGACGGAACCTGGCAGGCAGGACGAGACGGTGCTCAAGATGCTCCAGTTTCAGGTCGAGGGCATTGTCATGGCCTCGGCGACCATGTCGTCGAACCTTGCCCGGGAATGCGCTGCGACAGGGATTCCGGTCGTACTTTTCAACCGCTACATTCCCTCGGTGCCAACCAGCAGCGTCACCTCGGATAACCGCGAGGGAGGCCGCTTGCTAGCCAGGCTGCTCGCCGCTGCGCGGCACCGACGTATTGCTTTCATCGCCGGGGCGGAGGATTCTTCTACCAACAAGGATCGTGAGCTGGGTTTCAACGAGGGGCTTAAGGGCGAGGGGATCTCGTTGTGGGCACGGGAGGTCGGCGACTACAAATTCGACACAGCCGCCAGGGCGGCACGAAATCTCTTGAAGCGGCCTCAACCGCCGGATGCGGTCTTCGTCGCCAATGACCATATGGCATTTTCTGTCATCGATGTGATCCGTGACGAGTTCGCGTTGCGCATCCCCGACGACATCTCGATCGTCGGCTACGACGATGTTCCGGAAGCCGGGTGGGGCGGCTACAAGCTGACCACAGTGCGACAGGATTCGCAGGCGATGATCGATGAAACAGTTGCCATCCTGATGAAGCAGATCGAACACAAGAAGGTGCGCAAGCAAAATGCAGTCCTGCCGGCGGCGCTGGTAATCCGCGCCACATGCAGGCTGCCTGAGCCGGATCGCCTGGCAGAGATCGCCGGATCTTAGGAACCTTGTCGTCCTCGCCGGAAAAATGACTGCATGCGCGCGAAGACGTCGACGTCCATCTGCAGGAGCAAATGAATGATGTCCAGCGGAACCCAATTCTCGCGGATCAGCCCTTCGTCCTCCAGGTAGAAGTCCATCACCCGCATCTGCACGTCGCGGCCTGTCGGTCCAACGCCGAGGAAATTTCCGCCGAGATGTTTGGCAAGCACGCTGGGCCAGCCACCCGTCGCCGAGAAGTGGCCATCGCCGATGCGAGCGTAGTGGTTGCCTCCCTTCCGGTTCGGAAAGGCTATGCGAAACGGCAATTGATGGTGGTCGACGAAACCTGTCAGTCCACGCGCGGTGCCGATGCCGCAGGGGCCATACCACATCATCTTGGGATGCCAGAACTGCTTCTGAGGCATGTTCAATAGGCCTTCGCGGCCTTCGTTGCGTTCGTCGTCGTAGGCGCCAAGCGACGCTTGCATGTCGAGTGTAAGCTTGAGGCTCGCCGCGGAAATCTCGGGGTCCTGCTCGGTGAGGACGACGCCGTCGCAGTGGATGGGGCATGGCCACTGCTCCTCGGTTCCCAAGCTTGGCGGCAACGGCCAGAAGCCGGCCTGGCGGATAAGGTCGAGAACGTCGATCAGCACGGTGCTTTGCGCGATCTTGCCGTCGACCATCTGATGAAATTCGCCGTAGCGCAGATAGATCACCCGGTCGGTCGCGGGGATCCCAAGCCAATCGTTTCGAAACGTTCCGCAGTAATGGCCGACGGCGCCGACGAGATCGGCGCCGTAGGAGTTGCCGCCGATGAGGATCGTGTCGCGGCGCTCCAGATCGGGAAAGGCTTCGATCAGCGGCCGCCAAACGGTTGCCTCGATGGCGTCAAGTCCCTGCATTTCGTTGAGCGGATGAGAGCCGCGCCACCGGGCGCCGGCATGATAGGCCGCGGCAAGTCGCCTGCCCAGATCCGCTGTGGTCGAGGCCGCAAGGTCGGCTAACGCCTTGTACACAAAGCGTTTGTTGGCAAGCACGATGTCCTGGTTGTCCATCTGGATTTCCCGAAAATTTCTGTGGCGGTGAAAAAACTTTTCGAGGCCATATTGCATACGTATTCAAAATCTGTCAATAAGCACCGGCAACGCAGATGTGGCTCTGAACAAAGCCACCGCGACGCATCGACCTGCATAGCCGTGAACCAACCACCGAGGCCGAACCGCATGGCGTCTGTCACGTTGAAGAATGTCACCAAGAAGTGGGGCGCGTTCACCGGCGTTCACGATGTGAACCTTGAAATCGCCGACCGCGAATTCATGGTTTTCCTCGGGCCGTCCGGCTGCGGCAAGACAACGACAATGCGCATGATTGCCGGGCTGGAGGATCCGACCGGCGGCCAGATCCTGATCGGTGACCGGGTCGTCAACGATCTCGAACCGAAAGATCGTGACGTGGCGATGGTGTTCCAGAGCTATGGCCTCTACCCGAACCTCAGCGTCTACGAAAACATCCGCTTCCCACTCAAGGTGCGGAAAGTCGACAAGTCGACCCATGACCACAAGGTACGCCGAGCGGCCGATATGGTCGAACTCGGTCCGCTCCTTGATCGGCGTCCTCGCGAACTCTCCGGCGGCCAGCGTCAGCGTGTTGCACTGGCACGCGCGATCGTCCGCCAGCCGGCGCTGTTTCTCATGGACGAGCCGCTTTCGAATCTTGATGCCAAGCTGCGGGTGTCCACACGCGCCCAGCTGAAGAACCTGCACCACGAATTGCAGGTGACGACGATCTACGTGACGCACGACCAGATCGAAGCAATGACGTTGGCCGACCGCGTTGTGGTGATGAACAAGGGCGCTTTCCAGCAGGTCGGCACACCAACTGAAATCTACGACCGCCCGGCGAACACTTTCGTGGCGGCATTCATCGGCTCGCCGGCGATGAATTTGCTCGAAGGCGAAATGCGCGACGGCGTCTTTGCGGGCGAGCATGTCCGCATTGCTGGCCTGCGCAACGACATATCCGGACCTGTCACGCTTGGCTATCGGGCGGAAGACGCCTCCGTCGCTCGGAACACAGACGCTGCGGCGATCACCGCTCCGATCTACTCGGTCGAACTTTTGGGTGACGCGACCATGGTCACGGTTCGCGCCGGCGGCGCGCTCGCGGCATGCAAGACGGCCAAGGAATTTCGCGCCGAGATTGGCCAGCCGGTCGGGTTCACGATTCGACCCGAGGCCTGTCATCTGTTCGACAAGGCCACGGGCGCGCGCCTCTAGCTTCACAATGACCAGGGAACACAAAGGGAGAATTGAAATGATCAGGAAACTTCTTGCCGCGGCAGTCGTCTCGCTTCTCGCGTCGGCTTCGGCCCACGCGGCATGCAGCTACGAAAACAAGGTGCCGCTGAAGTCGCTGACGGCAGGCTTTGAGGCCTGGAAGGCGGTCACCTCGGCTATGGCCGAGTGCGGCAACTTCAAGTCCGAACTTGATCAGGATTTTGCCAAGAAGCAGCCCACGGCCTTGGCCGCCAAGCCGGCGCTTTACCAGATCGGCGGCGTCGCGACGGAAAGCATCATTCCCCTCCTGCAGGATGCCTCAATCCGTCCGCTCGACGAGCTTATCGCCAAATACGGCCAGAACCTGCAGCCCAACCAACTGATCAAGATCGACGGCAAGGTGATGGCCATCGCCATGATGGTGAACACTCAGCATCTGATGTTCCGGGAAGATATCCTCAAGGATTTGGGCATCGCTCCCCCTAAAACCTATGACGAGGTCTTGGCTGCAGCGGAGAAGATCAAGGCGGCAAAAGTCGTCCAGTTCCCGTTGGGTGGCACCTTCAAGACCGGCTGGAACCTCGGCGAGGAATTCGTCAACATGTATATAGGTTTCGGTGGCAAGTTCCTCGACGAGGCCAACAAGCCGACGGTCAACAACGAGGCCGGCGTCAAGACGCTTGAAATGCTGAAGTCGCTGTCGGCTTATATGGATCCGGAATTCCTCGTCTCGGATTCAACTGTCGTCCAGCAGCAGTTTCAGCAGGAAAAGATTGCGATGGCCAATCTCTGGGCGTCGCGCGCGGGCGCACTCGAAGACCCGGCTGAATCGAAAGTCGTCGGCAAGATCGGCGTGGCCGCGGCGCCAGCGGCGGTGGCAGGCGGCAAGCCGGCGACGACCATCTGGTGGGACGGCATCGTCGTCGCCAAGAACATTACCGACGAGGAAGCCGACGCCGCCTTCAAGCTCGCGATGGAAGGCTTGAAGGAGGACATGGTGAAGGCAAACAACGACGCCGCCGTCTGGCTGGTCAAGGGCTACACGCCGGGCAAGCTGGCCGCAGGAGCGTTCCAGACAGCCGAGGCGCAGGCGCCGGCCTATCCGGCTTCGCCGGCGCTCGGGATTTTGCACGAAGCCGCCGGCAAGCATGCGGCTGACTTTCTGACAGGCAAGAAGGATGCGCAGCAGACGCTTGCCGATATCGAAGCCGAATACACCAAATCGGCCACCGAAAAAGGTCTGATCAAGTAGTCGAGGCCGCGGGGCGGCTCATGCCGTCCCGCACGACCAGGCATTCGATCAGATTCAGGAAAAAGTCACCGTGAAGGGAGGAACGTAACATGAAGCCGCGCACATTCTACGCGTTCGTCGCGCCCTCCCTGTTCCTGATGCTGGTGTTCATCGCGCTGCCTCTGATCAGCGTGTTCATTCAGAGTTTCCAACTTACCCAGCAGGTCTACGAGCAGGTCAAGATCGAAACCTGCACGCCTGGGTTCACGGGCCAGAGTTGCGTCACCGAAACCAAGACGCAACCGGTCCTCGATGCCGATGGTCGCCCGATTGCCGAGACCCGCTTCGTGGGCTTCGCCAACTACCGCGCCCTGTTGGAGCCGGAAGCTGTCGCGAAGGCGTTGTCGATCGGCGGCGGGGGCATAGGTGCTCTGCTAAATATAGACTTCTACAAAGCGTTGCGTTTTACGCTGACGTTTACGTTCGTGACGCTGCCCTTGGTGATCGGGCTTGGGCTGCTCGTCGCGGTCTGCATCAACAACATCACGCGCGCCGTCCGCGGACCGGTGATCTTCATCACGCTCCTGCCCTTCATCATCACGCCGGTCATCGGTGCGCTGTCGATCCGATGGCTGTTCGTTGGCGACGGGATTATGACCGCGTTGCTGGAGCATCTTACCGGGCGCGAGATCACCGTTTTCGCCAACGGTTGGGCGATCGAAGCGCTGATGATGTTCTATCGCGTCTGGCATGTCGTGCCATTCGCCTTCGTCATCTTCTATGCTGGCCTGCAGACGGTCGACCAGGACACCGTCGAATCGGCGATTATCGACGGCGCCTCCCGCTTCGAGCGGCTGCGGTATGTCGTCGTTCCGCACCTCATGCCGCTGATCGTCTTCGTCGCGCTGATCCACCTGATGGATGCCTACCGCGTCTTCGAGGAAGTGATCGGCTTCTCCAGCGAAGCCTACCGCATCTCATTGCAGTGGCTGACCTACGATTACCTGATCCCGGACAATGCCGGAAACCGGTCGATCGCGCGCGCTTCCGCCTCGTCGATGCTGACCATGATCGGCATCGTCATCCTGCTGATCCCGCTTCTGCGCCGCACCTGGCGCGACCACCGTGTCAAGCGTTAGGGGGCGACCATGGCTGACACCAAAGCATTGCAACAGCCCATCGCGCTCAAAGCAGCGACAGCTGCTTTCATCGCCGTCTGGGCGACGGTCGCCGCTTTTCCGCTGCTGTGGATCGTCGTGATGTCGTTCAAGCTGCCGCTGGACGCCTTCGCCGAAGACCCGCTGCAGGTGATCGTTGGCTACCGCACGCTCGAAGAGCGTGGCGGACTGTCGATCATCGGAATTGTCGTTGGCATCGCCGCCTTCATACTGGCGGTCCGGACGCCTGTCTGGTTCGGACATGCCATCGTCAAGCGATTGACGCCTTCAGACTACCGCCCGGTCGGTTGGATCGCGTTTGCGCTTGCATATCTTGTTGCGCTTGCGGTGTTTGCATGGTGGCTTGTTCCGGGCGTCGTAAATTTGCTTGAAGCGGTGCTGTCGCCGATCCCGGGTGTCGGCGCGCTGGCACGGCCCCTGTTCGGACTAACTGTCGAACATTACGAGGCTGTGTGGGCGGGGTACGGCTTCTACCGCAACTTTATCAA
Organism: Rhizobiaceae bacterium; assembly: GCA_050247155.1. Classification (GTDB taxonomy): domain Bacteria; phylum Pseudomonadota; class Alphaproteobacteria; order Rhizobiales; family Rhizobiaceae; genus Mesorhizobium_G. Next base: position 16,325 of record JBFWUS010000017.1, on the reverse strand, counting down.
TTCGCTGATCATCACCTTCGGCACCGTGGCCATCTCACTCACGGTCGGCACCCTGGCCGGCTACGCTCTGGCGCGGACCGGCACTTCCCTTGCGTTCTGGATCCTGATCTCGGCGCTGATTTTCCGGGCGCTTCCGCATTCGGTTCTCGTGACCGGCTATCTGCCGCCCTTCATCAACTCACGCGAGTTGCTGACGCCTTTGTGGAACGCGCCGGTGATCGGCAATCTTCTGCAGCTATTTAGCGCGGCGCCGCCAACGCTCTACGGTCAGCCGCTGGCCGTGATCATGGTGCTGGTCTCAATCAACCAGCCCTTCACGATCTGGATGCTGCGCTCGTTCTTCCAGAACATCCCGCCCGAGCTCGACGAGGCGGCCCGCGTCGACGGCTGTTCGCATTTCGGCGCGTTCCGGCGCGTGATCATGCCGGTCATGTGGCCCGGCGTCATCACCACCGGCCTGTTCTCGTTCCTGCTTGCCTATAACGATTACCTCGTTTGCTCCCTGCTGCTCGACGCGCAGTCGCAGACGATGGTGCCAGCCATTACCGGCTTCTTCAACCGTGAAACCACAACCACTGACCAGGTGCAGGCGGTCGCCGCCGCAGTCTCCATCACCGCGCCGCTCTTTTTGCTGGTCATGGTTTTCCAGAAACAGCTCGTGTCCGGCCTGACCGCCGGCGCGGTCAAGGGATAATCGAGAAAGGATAGGATCATGAAAGGCTCACGCCCCGAACAGGCAGTTCTCACCAAGAACAACGATCGCTCAAAAACCGAAGAGACGCGCAATGTCATCGAGACGATGGTGGACGGTCTGAACGACCATGTCATCGACGGGATCGGCGCGTTCTTCGCCAAGGATTTCCGCTGGCTGGGCAATGCCGGCTGCGGCGTGAAGAAAGGCTTGATGGAATTCCAGGATAATTGGCAGCGCCCCTTCCAGGCGGCGTTCTCCGATAAGGTCTGCGTCGATGAGGCACGCTTGGCCGAAGGCGAGTGGATGGCGGCATTCGGGCGTCAGGAAGCAACGCACTCCGGCGAGTTCATGGGCATTCAGCCGACGGGCAAGCGTGTCGAGATACGCTACATGGACTTTTGGAAAGTGGTGGACGGCAAGATCGTCGACAACTGGGTGATGGTCGATTTCCCGCATGTCATGCGCCAGCTCGGGGTCGACCCGTTCAACGGCCATGGCTGGGAAGAATATGACGCCGGCCGAAAGGCCCCGCCGCGTCCGACAGACAAGGCCGCGTAAACCGCAACGACAAGACCAATACTGGACAGGCCAATGATACGCCATTTGAAAACGGCGAAGAGCGCAGAGGCGCGCGCCGAGGACGATGCAAAAGTTCGCAGCACCGTCGAGGATATCCTTAAGAACATCGAGACGCGCGGCGATGCAGCCGTGCGCGACCTGTCGGAGCGGTTCGATAAGTACTCACCGGCTTCCTTCCGCCTGAGCGAACAGGAAATCGAGGCGGCCATGTCGACGGTCGCCAAGCGCGACCTTGGCGACATTCGCTTCGCGCAAACGCAGGTGCGAAATTTCGCGGAGGCCCAGAAGGCCTCGATGAAGGACATCGAGGTGGAGACACTTCCCGGTGTCGTGCTGGGACACCGAAACATTCCGCTGAATTCCGTCGGCTGCTATGTCCCTGGCGGTAAGTACCCGATGGTCGCCTCGGCCCATATGAGCGTTGTCACCGCCAAGGTTGCCGGGGTCAAACGCATCGTCGCGTCGGCGCCGCCGCAGGGCGGCGCGCCGCATCCCGCAATCGTCGCGGCTATGCACATGGGCGGCGCGGACGAAATTTACTGTCTCGGCGGCATCCAGGCGGTCGGCGCGATGGCGCTGGGGACGGAGACGATCGCTCCGGTCGACATGCTGGTCGGTCCAGGCAACGCTTTCGTCGCGGAAGCCAAGCGGCAGCTTTTCGGCCGCGTTGGCATCGACCTGTTCGCCGGCCCGACGGAAACGATGGTCATCGCCGACGACACGGTGGATGGCGAGATCTGCGCCACCGACCTTCTCGGCCAGGCCGAGCATGGTTTCAATTCGCCCTGCGTGCTGCTGACGAATTCCGAAACGCTGGCGCGCTCCACAATGGCCGAGATCGAGCGGCTGTTGAAAGTCCTGCCGACCGGCGCGACCGCCTCCAAATCCTGGGAGGACTATGGCGAAGTCATCGTCTGCGATAGTTACGACGAGATGCTCAGCCAGGCCGACTTCATCGCGTCCGAACACGTGCAGGTGATGACGGATCGCGACGATTGGTTTCTGGAGAACATGACGAGCTATGGCGCGCTGTTCCTGGGACCGCGCACCAACGTTGCCTATGGCGACAAGGTGATCGGCACCAACCACACGCTGCCGACAAAAAAGGCCGGCCGCTACACCGGTGGGCTTTGGGTCGGCAAGTTCCTGAAGACGCACAGCTACCAGAAAGTGCTCACCAACGAGGCTTCGGCCCTGATCGGTGAATACTGCTCGCGGCTCTGCATGTTGGAAGGTTTTGTCGGCCACGCGGAGCAAGCCAATGTGCGCGTACGCCGCTATGGCGGCCGCAACATCCCTTATGCCGAGGCGGCTGAATAGCGATGTTGCCCCGCACGCCATCCTTCAGGCTCGACGGGCGCCGGGCCTTGGTTACCGGCGCCTCGCGTGGCATCGGTCTCGGCTGTGCGGCAGCACTCGCCGAGGCCGGTGCGCATGTGGTGTGCGCCGCACGCGGCCAGGCTGCGCTGGAAGAGGCGGTTGCCGGAATGCGCGGGAAAGGACTGTCGGCGGATGGCCTTGCTTTCGATGTCGAGGACATTTCGGCTGCGGCTGCGGCGATCGAAGCCTCAGGTCCGTTTGACATCTTTGTCAGCAACGCCGGGCTGGCCAGGCATTCGCCCCTTATCGAAACAACCGCCGAAAACTTCGATGCGGTGATGAATGTCAACCTGCGCGGCGCCTATTTCGCCACGCAGGCCGTCGCGCGTGGGATGATCGCGGCAGGCAAGGGCGGCTCGATCATTTCGATCTCCTCGCAGATGGGCCATGTGGGAGGCGTCGACCGCACGGTCTATGCCGCGACCAAACATGCCTTGGAAGGCATGACCAAATCGGCGGCGATCGAACTCGCTCCCCACAAGATCAGGGTCAACACGATCTGCCCGACTTTCGTGCGTACGCCGCTCGCCGAGCAGACGTTGAACAATCCCGAACGCGCCGCGTGGATTGCGTCAAAAATCAAGCTCGGCCGTCTGGCCGAACTCGACGACATCATGGGCGCGGTGGTCTTTCTCGCCGGTGATGCGGCGGCGATGATCACCGGCACATCTCTCCTCATCGATGGCGGCTGGACCGCAGAATAGGCTTCGCGAAATGGCGATCAAAGGTTTCGATCCGCGCTGGGAGGACCTCCCGGACTACATTCTCGGCATCACCAAAGAGATCTGGGAAGACCGCAAGATTGCGACCCTGCACCAGTATTACGCCGAGACAATGCCGGTGCGTTCGCCGGCGTCGCTGGTCATTGGAAACAAGAATGTGATCGCTGCCACCATGGCGACATTGGCGGAGTTTCCCGACCGCACGCTGCTTGGCGAGGATGTGATCTGGTCCGGCAACGAGGACGAGGGTTTCCTGTCTTCGCACAGGCTTCTGTCTCAAGCGACGCACGCGCGCCCGGGCATCTATGGCGCCCCAACCGGCAAGAAACTGACTTACCGCATCCTTGCTGACTGCGCTTGCCGCAACAACCAGATCTATGACGAGTGGCTGATCCGCGACCAGGGCGCGATCGTCCGCCAAATGGGCTGGGATCCGAAAGCCTTCGCCGCGGACTTGATCGAGCGCGAGGGCGGGCCCGAACTTTGCGTGAAGCCGTTCACGCCTGAAATCGACGTCAACGGTGGCTATTCCGGTCGCGGCAACGATCATCCGGTGGGCAAGCGCTATGCGGAAATCCTTTCCCGCATCATGGCTGCAGATATGGCGGTCATCCCCGTCGAATACGATCGCGCCGCGCAGCTCGAGCTACCCGGCGGCGTGACGGGGCACGGCTATGGCGATGCAGACCAGTTCTGGATGGGGCTTCGCGCCGCGCTCCCCAACGCCGCGTTCGAAATTCATCACGTCATCGGGCGAGACGATCCTGAATTCTCACCCCGCGCGGCCGTTCGCTGGTCGCTCACGGGAAAGCATGAAGGCTGGGGTGTATTCGGTGCGCCGACCGGGGCTGAGGTTCACGTCATGGCGATCAGCCACGCCGAGTTCGGCCCCTGGGGGCTGCGCCGCGAATACGTGCTCTTCGACGAAACAGCCATCTGGAAGCAAATTCTTCTCAAGACAGGATGAACCAATGACACCCGAGGAAATGGAAAAGCGTATCGTCCGCTACGGCGATCTCATTCCCTGCAAGACCGCCTTCATTGACGCTCACACCCCTGGGTCGGACCAGAAGGAAAACTTCACCATCATCGGCGGCGGCGTTTCCGAAAGCCCGGACCAGCACGTGCATATCAAGGACACGCCGGGCTTCAACATCGGAGCTGCCGGCCAGCCGCCAAAATGCAGAAATTCCCTGCACTCCCATCGCACTGCCGAGGTCTTCTTTGTGCTCAAAGGCCGTTGGCGCTTTTTCTGGGGCCGCTGGGGCAAGGCAGGCGAAGTCGTGCTGGAGGAGGGAGATATCTTCAACATCCCGACCGGCATCTTCCGTGGCTTCGAGAACATCGGCATCGACTACGGAATGATCATGGCGATCCTCGGTGGCGACGACGCCGGCGGCGGCGTGATCTGGGCGCCGCAGGTGATCGAGGATGCCAAGGACCACGGCCTGGTTCTGGGGGAGAACGGCAAACTGTATGATTCCAAGAAGGGTCAATCGCTGCCGTCCGGCGTGAATCCCATGCCGGTATTGACGGACGAAGAGTTGGAGACGTTCCCGGAACCGACGACCGCGGACGTCGTGCCGAATTTCGTTGCCCGCTATTGGGACCTGATGGCGCTGTCTGATCGCCAACCGGCCAAGGTGATCGGCGAGAACGGCAAGCTGCGTGACCGTCCCGGCTTCGAGGTCGAGCTTTTATCGCGCAACTCCATTCCGTCGACGCCTTACTCTGTCGATCGCCACGAGGTGTTGATGCCGATGCGCGGCCACTGGCGGCTGCAATGGGAAGGCGGATCGCAGACGCTCAATCCCGGCGACACCTGCGCCGTGCCTCCCGGTGTAAAGCACTCGCTGACGCCATCCATGACCGGAGAGGCAAGCCTCTACCGGGTCACGGCGACCAGCGACAAGGCCGGTTCGACGAAGCTTCACTGAGGAAGGGCATGTCCCGCATTCTGACCACCCGTGTCGGTTCCCTGCCGCGCAGCCAGGAGTTCATCGACCTCCTGGCTGCGCGCGAGCACGGCAAACCTTTTGACGAGCGCGCTTTCACGGCCTGCAGGCTGTGAGCGGACCGGCGCCATACGGGCTGGTCCTGGTGCCGGGAATGATGTGCGACGAGCGCCTGTTCACGCCCCAGATCGCCCGGTTCAGCCGAGATCTCCCAGTCCATGTCTGCGACATCGCGGGCCATGACACCATGGCCGCCCTGGCCGAAGCCGCTCTTGCCGCCATCCCATTTCGCCGCTTCGCATTGGCCGGGCTATCGATGGGCGGCATCTGCGCCATGGAGATGGTCCGCCAGGCAGACGAACGCGTCGAGCGCCTTGCCCTTTTAGATACCAACCATCTTGCCGATGCACCCGAGCGCCGACCGGTGCGCAACCGTCAGATTGAGGATGTGCGCGCAGGTCGACTGCGGCAGGTGATCGTGGAGGAGATGAAGCCGCACTATCTTGCAGCTGCAAACCGTCATGATGCCGTACTGCTCGACCTGCTGATCCGCATGGCGATGGACCTCGGCCCCGATTGTTTTATCAGGCAGTCGACGGCGTTGCGTGACCGGCCCGATTACTCATCGGTCTTGGCGGGCTACCATGGCCAAGCGCTTGTTCTGTGCGGGCAGGAAGATGTGGTGTGTCCGCCCGAACGTCACAGCGCCATGGCGTCGCTGCTGCCAAACGCTGTCCTCGCCATTATTGCCGGGTCGGGCCACCTGACAACCTTGGAAGCCGGCCGACAAGTGAATGCACATCTTGAGAATTGGCTTGGAATGCCAAACGAACATGATGACCCGAAAGGAGTCCACGCTTGAGTGCAGCTATTTTGGAAGCAAGCCTGATCGAGCTTCTCAAACGGGTCGATACGCCGACCGTCTGCAATGCGATCGAGACCGCTCAAGGTAAGCGAGGCTTTCAAGCCTTCACACGACAGACGGTCTTGGCCGCCAATCCTGGTCTTCCTGCAGTGGTGGGTTATGCACGCACAGCCAAGATCTCGGCCGCGGTACCAAGCGTTGAAGCACCGCAGACGATTCGGGAAAGGCGAATGGCCTATTACCGATACATGGCCGATGGTCCTAAACCCTATATTGCGGTGATCGAGGACACCGATTTCCCGAACTGCATCGGCGCCTTCTGGGGTGAAATCAATTCAACGGTTCATGCCGGCCTCGGCGCCGACGGCGCGCTTACGAATGGCGTCATGCGCGACCTAGGCGACCTTGCTCCAGGTTTTCAGATTATCGCAGGATCGATCGGCCCGAGCCACGCCTTTGTCCGGGTTGATGAGATCGATTGCCAGGTAAACATATTCGGCCTGACCATCACGCCGGGCGATCTTGTCCATGCCGATCGCCACGGAGCAGTGATCGTGCCCGGCGACGTCATACCGTCACTTGCTGGCGCAATTGCCAGGATGCAAGATAGCGAGCGGCTTATCCTCGAGCCGGCGCGTCAGTCGGGGTTCGATATCGACAAGTTCGTCCATGCTTGGGAAGCATTTGAACGAGCGCGCATTTGACTTGATCCGGCTTGCTCATCATTGCCACTTCGCCAGCGGTGGGAAACGATGGAAGCTGACTAGCCGCGCCGATGAAAAGGCTCGCCGCGGTGAGCTATTTCAACCGTTGCCGTACCCAGGCTGCCCGCAAACCGCTCCGCCAGGCGCCCACGCTTGAAGGCTTCCGTTACGAGATCGACAAAGACACGCGTCTTTGCTGGCAGCAGGGTGCGGGAGGCGTAATAGAGCGAGATAACGCCTGCATCGGCGTACCACTGCGGGATCAGCCGGATGAGGCTGCCGCGTTCAAGGTCCGGCAGCACGTCAGGCACAGCGAGCGTTGCGACGCCAAGGCCCAGTTTCGCAGCGTCCCGCATCGCGGCGGGGTCGTTAACGACAATCGTTTCGGGCAACGCAGCCATCATTTCTGCCCCGGCCGCATTCCGCATTGTCCAATGACGGATGCGGCCGGTCCTGAGCGAGCGCATCACGATGCCGTTGAATTGTGCAAGCCCCGCAGGGTCGGTCGGTGGTGTGCGCTCTGCCATATAGACGGGCGCTGCCACCGCTATGATATGGGCAGGCGCCAGCGTGCGGGCGATGATACCAGGCGCCAGATCGAAGCCGCCGCCGATCGCGGCATCATAGCCTTCAGCGACCAGATCGACCGGCCTATTCTCGAAATGCCATTCCGGCCGGATCAGCGGGTATCTGCGTAGCAGCTCCGGCAGCAAGGGCAGGATATGAGTGGCACCGAAGGTCGGACTGAGACTGACCTTCAGCACGCCGCCCGGTTCTGAAGCGCCGGACGAGGCATCTGCAATTGCCGCTTGCAGGGCGTCGAGATTACCGCCGATCGATTGCAGGAACCGTTCCCCGGCCTCGGTGAGGACGAGCTTGCGGGTGGAGCGCTGGAACAGCCGGATACCCAGGTTCCGCTCCAGCATCGCCACGTTGCGGCTTACCGCAGCCGGCGTCAGAGCCATGCGCCGCGCAGCCTCGGAGAAGCTGGAGGTCTCAGCACTTTTGACGAAGCTTTCGAGGTTGGCCAGCGTTTCCATATCATATTCAACGATTGCTTGAATTCAGATCAAGACATTACCGACTAACGTGCGCGGTAAACAAACAGGCCAATTTCACTCCACCGAAACCCAACGGAGTGAAGACAATGACCCGGAACACCCATCCCCTCACTGGTAAGGCCGCTCTTGTCACCGGCGGTTCGCGCTCTATCGGCGCCGCCATCGCGAAGAAGCTCGCCGCCGACGGCGCGGCGGTCGCGATCACCTATAGCGCATCGCCGGACAAGGCGGCCGAGGTCGTGGCCGACATCGAAGCGGCTGGCGGCAAGGGCATCGCGGTCGCGGCGGATGCCGGTAATCCTTAGGCGGTGCGGGCCGCCGTGACGCAGACCGTCGCGGCCTTCGGCGGCGTTGACATCCTCGTCAACAACGCGGGTGTCGCGGTCAATGCGCCGATCGAGGATGTGAAGTTCGAGGATTTCGAACGGATGTTGGCGGTCAACGTGACCGGTGTGTTCGTCGCGACCCAGGAAGCCGTCCGTCACATGAACGCGGGCGGACGCATCATCCATATCGGCTCGTCGATGATGCGATATGCGGCTTTCCCGACCGCTTCGGTCTATACGCTGACCAAAGGCGCGATCACCGGCTTCAATCGCAGCCTGGCGCGCGATCTTGGCCCCAAGGGCATCACGGTCAACACCGTTCATCCTGGCCCGACCGACACCGACATGAACCCGGCCGACGGCCCGGTCGCAGCCATCGTCAGCCCCGGCATGGCGATCGGTCGCTACGGCCAGCCCGCCGAGATCGCCAGCGTCGTCGCCTTCCTCGCCAGCCCGGAGGCAGCCTTCGTCACCGGCGCGGACATTGTCGCCGATGGCGGTCTGACGGCCTGATCTTCCGACGAGCGAACCTGAAACCCGGACTTTGAAAGGACTACTGTCATGAACAGTATCGGCATCATCGGCGCCGGCAATATCGGCCGCGCTTTCGCAACGGCTCTTGCCAACAACAATATCCGCGCCACCTTGTCGAACAGCCGCGGGCCGGAAAGCCTGAAGGACACCGTCACCGCCATCGGCCTGACGATCGAGGCCGGTACCCGCGAGGAAGCGGCGTCGAAGGACATCGTTCTCGTCGCCGTCAACTGGTCGAAGCTGCCGGCGGCGCTGGCCGGCCTGCCCGACTTCGCCGGCCGCATCGTGATCGACGCCAACAACCCGATCGAAGCGCCGCTGTTCAAACCGGCGGAGTTGAACGGCCGACTGTCCAGTGAGGTTTTCACCGGCATGGTGCCTGGTGCACGCGTCGTCAAAGCCTTCAATCACCTGCAACCGCATCTGCTTTCCGGCGATCCGTGCGCCGAGGGCGGCCGGCGCGTGCTGTTCTATTCCGGCGATGAGACGCAGCCGAAATCCGAGATCGGTGCACTGATCGACCGTCTCGGCTTCTTCGGTATTGACCTAGGACCGCTTTCGATCGGCGGGCGTCTCGTCCAGTTCCCCGGCGGCCCGCTTCCGGCCCTCAATCTGGTGAAGTTCGGCTGAACGCCACCCATCCCGCCGACGCATGAACCCAGTTTTCCACCAACCGGCGGCCATGGCTCCATGGGGCATGGCCGCTGCCTGAAAAGGAACAGCCACCATGTCCAAAACCACTCTTCTGATCCACGGCGCGTGGCTGACCCCGGCCATCTGGAAACCCTGGATCGATCGCTATGAAGCACAGGGCCATACCGTCGCGCCGGCCTGGCCGTTCATGGACCGCCCCGTCGCCGAGCTGCGCCGCGCACTACATCCCGAACTGGGAAAACTGACGCTCGGCAAGATCGTGGATCACTATGCGGCGATCATGGCCGCTCAGCCGGAAAAACCGATCCTGATCGGCCATTCCTATGGCGGGCTGATCGTGCAGATGCTGCGTGAGCGCGGCCGGCGTTTCAATCGATCCCGGCCCGGCGGCGGGCATCAAACCGGGCTTGAAAGAATTTCTGTCGGCGCTTCCGGTCTTTCTCGCATGGCGCGGTTGGAGCCGGGCGCTGACCTTGTCGTTCAAGCAGTTCGCGAGGAACTTCGCCAACGGCCTTCCCGGAACCAGCCAGCGGACCGCATTTGAAGATATATCATTCCGGCATCGGGTCGAATCTACTAACAGTCTGTGTTTGGCTTCGGCGCATCCGTCGAGTGGAAGAAGGCAGATCGCGCGCCGCTGCTTCTGGTCAGCTTAGAAGACGACAAGACCGTTGAACCCGGAATGGTGTGGCAGAACTAGGCCGGTATGTGGGCATCGTCCGCGGTGACAGAGTTCATGAGCTTTCCGGACCGCAGCCATTTTCTGATCGCCGCACCGGGTTGGAGGGAGATCGCCGACCGCGTGTTGGCGTGCTTGCATTCCGCAAATGCAGCGGGCTTTGGTCGGTTTAATTGCCCAGTCAATCCGCGGAAATAGTCATCGCAGGGGTTGCCGACGCAGTCGTGGAGACCGTCGACACACACGCTCCGATGTGTGCGATCGGTCCTGCTACCCGGAACGCCATCTCCAGCTGATCAGACGATCAAGCGAAAACGTTCCGCCGCCGAAGACAACGAGCGTTAGTGCCATTGCGGCCCAGGGCAAATGAAAATTTGCCCAGCCTTCCGGCACCGTCAACTGGATGACGGCGGTCATCAAGAGAATGCCGAGTGCGGCAAATCTGGTTCCGAGCCCGAGGATGAGAAGGACCGGCAACACGATTTCACCAATCCCCGCAAGCGTCGCCATCAGGATCGGCGCGGGGTAGGGATACTGGCTGCCGAATATGTGCAGACTGAATTCCTGGGTGAACAGATAGCGTGCGCCGTTGGAAAGCGTCAGAAAACCATCCCATTTGGTCAGGCCCGACTTGAAAAAGGGGATGGCAAGCGCAAAGCGCAAGGCAAGCAACGGCAGCGCGGCTGGGATGGACGCAATTACAGCCTCCGCGCGCTGCACCAAATTCAAGCTCGCGGAGGTTTTCGTTGGCATATGGTCTTCGCTGGTCATTTTATGTCTCCGCATTGGTTCGGCCGGCCTCAAATGCGCCAAGCACGGTCAACCCAAGGAGAGCCCGGCCAAAGTCAAAGTCGGGTTTCACGTCGAGCGCGGCGGCGGCCGCATCCTCCAGACTTGCTCCCTCAAAAATTGCCCGGAGAAAGACCGCGTCTTCCTGCGGAACAAGATGAACCTGAACCTCAAAGGCGGGACGGGTCACCAGAACATTTTCGGGCTTCTCAATGGACTGGACCTTTACCTGCTCGATCTGATGGGCCTGCCAGATACTTCCTATCGCGAAGAGGGAGCACGCCAGAGCGGCAGCCGGATGCGGCGTCAGCCGCGTAATCGCGAGTTGGTCTGGTTTGATCCGTATCAGGTCCTCGGCGCAAAGCGGTCGGCGGTCGGCCGCATGGTAGGCGCGTGTACACTGCGCTTCCAATTGTGCCACGTCTGCAAGATAAGGTAGATTGGCGACGGGTTCGAATCCTGACAGGAAGCTGGGAAAATCGTCGCCATAGGCGAATAGGATAGGGCATTGAGGCGGTGATTGGCGGATAAAGACACGGGCCGTGCCGTCAAAGAACTCGTCACCCACCAGACGTTTCGTCACCGGAAATCGCTGACTGAGCGCCTTCGTCAGGCTAATAACGACGTTGTTGCGGTAGACCGCGAAGCGCAGGTCGATCGGCGCGTCGCCTGCGCACCTTATGCCAGCAGGCGGGAGCATCGCCGGGTCGAGCAAGGCGGCTGCGAAGCTTGACGTGCTGACGTTCATGGTTACCTGCGTCCCGCGTAGACGCCGCAACCGCTACGGGCCTCTTCCAGCACGACGTCAGCCCGTCGCGCTTCCGTCAGCAGTGCGGAAAGCTCCGGGATCTGATTGTCCCATTCGATCAATGTCGGCCGCGGCCCTGTTCTGGCAATCGTGTGAAGGTAGAGTTCGAACACGTCTTCGCTTATACGCCGATCGTGGGCGTCGATCAGGAGTCGATCGCCGATGTTGTCGACGGTCTCGTCGTAACCGGCGAGGTGAATCTCGCCGACATGTTCCACCGGAAAGCGATCGATGTAGGCGTAAGGATCCTGACGATGGTTGACCGCTGAAACCATCACGTTGTTCACGTCAAGCAGGAGACCGCAACCGGTCTGGTTCGCAATTCGGGTGAGGAATTCGACCTCTTCGATCGTACTTTCCTCGAACAGGATGTAGGTGGATGGGTTCTCGAGCAGCATTCTCCGGCCCAAGGTTTGCTGCACCTCATTGATGTGATTGCTCACGCGTCGGAGTGTCGCCTGGGTATACGGTAGCGGCAGCAGGTCGTTGAAAAATGCGCTGTCGTGAGTGGACCATGCCAGGTGTTCGGAAAACGATTGCGGCCTGTAGCAGTCTATCAAGCGGCGTAGCCTGCCGAGATGCGTCCGGTCGAGAGGTCCTTCCGCGCCGATCGATAACCCGACCCCGTGCAGTGATAGTGGATACTGCGATACTATTTCGGCAAGGGCGCGGTGCGGCGCGCCGCCGTCGCCCATATAGTTTTCGGCATGGACTTCAAAGAAACCGACATCGGGGCGCGTAGAGATGATCTCTTCCACATGCTCAGACTTGAGGCCCACACCTGCTCGGTCAGGCAAGGTGGTACGGATCGCAACGTTCATTTTTACAACCGTTGTGAGCGCCGGGGGGGCTTTGCCGGCCCCCCGGATATTAACCGATCACATCTTGACAGGTTCGAGCGAACCCTTGTGGCCGTCGACTTCCATCGTCGTGCAGGTGCCGGCAGGCACGGCTTTCCACGCATTGCCCTGGTAGTCCGTCGTCGAGGTACCGGCGCAGGTCGTGCCAGCACCTGCAGCACAGTCATTTTGTCCCTTCAACGCAATGCCGTAGCACTTCTCCATGCCGACCATCTTTTCGGCAGGCAAGGGTGCGGCGGAAACCGCAGTGGCAAGAGCCGAGGCAAGCGATCCGGCAATTGCGATGGCGAGGGTTTGGCGATTCATAGGGTTTCTCCTCCAAGAGACAACGAAGGGAGCTCCTGCTCCATTGTAACTTTCGTCGTGGCCGGGAGGTTCGTTACGCGCCCAGCAAAAAAGTTTACATCACCCAACGTGTTCCGGTCGGTGGCAGGTAGGTCAAGAAGCCCTCCTGGCTAGTCCGGATGCTGCCTTCATTACTGGCGCCGATATCGTCGCAGGTGGCAACAAAAAATCGCGTGATTCTGTATTGTTGCACCCGGGGCCGGCGGGACCGCTGTCATGGACAGCATGGTCAGAATCGATACTGGTAATGCCGACCACGACTTCGGCACCGCTTTCGCCAGCAGCAGCACCTAGTGCCGATCTTGCCAACAGTCGCAAGCCGGAAGGCCTGGGATGCATTCAGAAGAATTGGGAACTTTTCGGCGAGAGATACAAGACCGCGCAGTTCAGGCAAAACGCGCCGGGCGGAACGACTCCAGCATAGGGCTCTTCTCGCCGCGGGCAATCTCATCGGCAAGCAGCTCGCCTGCGATAAGGCCTAGCGTCGCACCGCTGTGACTAAAAGCGACGAAATACCCTTTGATGCCTGCAAGCTCGCCGAACACGGGCTCCCCGTCTCCGGGAATCGGCTTTGGCCCGAGGCCGAAGGTGTCAAGTTCGAGCTTTGGGTTGCCCTCGAGTACCGTTGATGCTTCGGCCAGGAGCCCTTGAAGCGTCGATTGCCTTGCGTCAAACGTTCCGTCCGGGCGCCGGATCACTTCCTCCTCGGACCAAGCGGAGTCGAGCACGAGAGCGCCTGTTGGTGTCGGCCGGATTGCGACACGCGGCGTATTGAGCACAGCGCGTAATGGCAGGTGCACGGGTTTCGTTTGAACAAGGAGTGCAGCCGGCGTCGCATCGTCAATTCGCGAACCCACCACTGCAGCCATGCTTGGCACATCAGCTCCGGTCGCCACCAGCACGGCGTCGGCGACGATCCGCGAACCTTTTTCAGTGGTCACTCCTGTGGCGCGTCCAGCAGTCACCGTGACGTTGGCGCGTCCAGAATCAGTGACGAGTTCGCCGCCGCGTTCCACGAATTCCTTGGACAGGGAGCCGATCAGGGATGGAAGGTCCACCCAACCTTCGCCGGGATTAAAGATCGCTCCCTGGCGCGTGACGACTTTTGAGTCGACACCTGGGGTAAAGGCTGCGAGACGGTTGCCTGCAATTAGATGGGCGTCATAGCCAATTTGGCGCTCATACCTGAAGATGTCTGCGATTTCGTTGTTAACGTCATCGGCATCCCAGGTCAGCCCGCCGTCGAAGCGAAGCCATGGCAGATCAGGGTGTCGCGCCATCAGTGTCCGGTAGCGATCGATGCCGGCCATCCGCAGTTGGTGATATGCCATCGACCGTTTGCGTGACGAGTTGAGCCATGAAAGCGACCGGCCGGATGCGCCATTGGCGAGCGGTCCGTCGTTTATGAGCACCGTGCTGACGCCAAGGCGCACCAGATGCACAGCGGACGATACGCCGAATATGCCGCCCCCGACGACGATGGCCTTCGAAACTTGCGGGCTGGGATTCATAGAAGATTTCCTGGCTCTCGGGTTGTTCTATCGGCTTTCATTTGGGCAGTCGGACCGTCGCCGTGGCGCGTGGTTACAGGACTTCGGCGAGGAACCGCTTCAGCCGAGCGCTTTGTGGGTTGTCGAAAATCGCGTCTGGACTTCCGGCTTCGATCACGCGGCCCTCGTCCATAAATACCACCTGATCGGCAGCTCTGCGTGCGAAGGCCATTTCGTGCGTTACGACCACCATCGTCATGCCTTGGCGTCCGAGCCCGGCCATCAGATTGAGCACGCCCTTGACGAGCTCCGGGTCGAGGGCGCTGGTGACCTCGTCGAAGAGCATCACTTCTGGTTCCATAGCGAGCGCACGCGCAATTGCGACGCGCTGCTGCTGGCCGCCGGACAGGTTTGCGGGGCGAAAATCCTTGCGCTCCAGCAGGCCCACTTCGGCCAATCTCCCTTCCGCGACACGGTTCGCTTCGGCGGTCGACAGGCCGCGCACCTTGCGCAGTGCCAAGGTAATGTTGTCTCGCGCGGTCCGATCGGGGAATAGATTAAAGTGCTGGAAAACCATGCCGATGCGACGACGTATTGTATCAGGCTTCTCCTGATAAATGCTCCTACCGTCGAGCAGTATGTCGCCAGAGCGCCCGTCTACCAGCCTGTTCAGGCAGCGCAACAGCGTCGACTTGCCCGACCCGGACGGTCCGACAAGGCAGGTCACGCTGCCGGGTGCAACGGAGAGATCGACACCCCTCAGCACGTGGTGATCACCATAGAACATGTCGAGCCCGCGAACTTCGATGCTGCCTCCCTTGTATTGCTTTGAGGGCGACGCTTCTGCCGAGGGGCGGGCGGCCTCCTTGGCGACGGCCGAGTCGATTTCGTCCAGTTCGGCAAGGCCGCTGGTGGCCACAGTGATCCGCTTCCCTTCTCGCAGCCGTCTGTCGATGTGATTGACAAGGTGTGTGAGGGGAACGGTGATGATGAGATAGAAAATGCCTGCGAGGAGAAGGGGAGAAAGATTTCCGGTGAGGACGGCCTGGTCCTGCCCGACGCGAAAGAGCTCACGCTCGGACGACAACAGACCGAGGAAATAGACCAGGCTGGAATCCTTCACGTTGCCAATGAACTGGTTGACCAGCGCCGGCAAAACGCGCCGTATGCCTTGTGGGATGACAACCAGCCGCATGCCCTGGTGATAGGTCAACCCGAGCGTCCGGCAGGCGTCCATCTGCCCGCGTTCAACGCTTTGGATTCCCGACCTGAAGATTTCACCGATGTAGGCGCCGGCAATTAGGCTGAGAGCCAATATGCCGAGGGGGTAGGGCGATGGACCGAACAGTTCACGGCCGATGCGGGCAAAACCCTGCCCGATCAACAGGATGGTGACGATCGCAGGCAGTCCGCGGAAGATGTCGGTATAGACACGTGCGATCAGCTTCAGAGCCCTGTTTTCCGAGATGCCCATAACGGCAAGCACCATGCCGATCACAGTGCCCAGCAGCGTCGACGCCGCCGCAAGGATCAGCGTGTTCTTGAGCCCGACCATGATCATGTTCGGCAGAACGGCCGCCATCGATTCCCAGTCGAGAAAGCTGCGCCTCAGCGTGTCCAGCCAATCCATTCAGGAATTCCTTGTTGCACCGCGTTCCGGCCGTTTGGCCGGAACGATGGTCTTTATGCGGGCTCAACTGAGATTACTTGGGCAGATATTCGGCGGGCATCGGCGTGCCTGGAAACCACTTCTCATGAATGCGCTTCCAGGTGCCGTCCTGCATCGCCTCGGCAAGCGCCTTGTTGAGCGCTTCGCGGAAGGCGTCATTCCCCTTTTTCACGACGAAGCCGGCCGGCGCGTCGAAGGAGGGGACGTTGAT
>JBFWUS010000016.1:0-77231 GCA_050247155.1 Rhizobiaceae bacterium | reverse complement strand
CGTCCAAATCGTCCATTTTCGCGGCGCTCGTCGTCGAATATGCGCTGCATGTCCTTCCTCCTCGCGCCTAAAACTGGCCGATTTGACCGGCGGCGCTGGCAACCGTTAATTCGTCACTACGACCTAAGTCTTGTCAGCGACCGAAGAGGCCATGCGCCGGTGTTTCCATTCCGCCAAGCAAGGCACCAAGCACGTATAGCGCAAAAGCGGCGGCAACAAGCCCGTCCACCCTGTCCATCACGCCACCGTGACCTGGGATGATCGACCCCGAATCCTTTACGCCGTGACGCCGTTTGACCCATGATTCGAACAGGTCGCCAACCTGCGACACGATAGACAAGATCAACGCCACCAAGGCGATGACCGGCAAGTTGGAAGCAACTGTTGCCAGCGCGATTGCGAGACCTGCAGCAATGCCCCCGGCTGCTCCGCCAAGGGCGCCGCTTTGTGTCTTGCCGGGTGAAATCGCGGGGGCAAGCTTCGGCCCGCCAATGGCGCGCCCGACGAAATAGGCCAGGATGTCGGTCGCCCAGACGACGGCGAACAGGAAAAGGATGGCGATCAATCCTGCACTGTCTGAATCGCGAAGATAGGCGAGCGACAATGCCGACAGGCCCGCATAGGCCAATCCGCCCGCCGACCAGAGCGAGGTGCGGCTCGCCAAAGCGTGAAGCGCCGTGGCGATGACGACCAGCACCAGAATGGCGTGGCTGAGGACCGCCGATGCGCCCAACGCCATCGGGATCAAAACGATTGCGAGCCCAGCCGCGGCCATTGTCCGGTTGCCAGCACCCGAAACCCGGCTCGACATGGCGGACCATTCGAAAAGGATGGCGGCCCCGATCAAACAAGCCATCAGCCTGAACGGCGTACCGCCGAGCCAGGTGATTGCGAGAACGACAGCGGCGAGAATGACAGCGGAAATGACACGCAGTTGCAGATTGCTCAAATTGCGGGTCGTCTCGCTCACTGGGCGCTTTCCTTGCGCCCGCCATACCGACGATCTCTCGTCTCAAACGCCGTGACGGCCTGCGCGAAATGATCGCGGTTGAAGTCGGGCCAGTAACAAGGAAGAAACACCAACTCGCTATACGCCGCCTGCCAGAGCAGGAAATTCGAGAGTCGCAATTCCCCGCTGGTGCGAATGACAAGATCGGGGTCCGGCATGTCGGCTGTGTCCAGATGCGCGGCCACCATATCGGCATCGACTGCGGCGGGATCGATTTTCCCGGCTGCGGCCTTCTCGGCAATCTTGCGGGCAGCCCGCGCCAACTCGTCACGCGCGCCGTAGTTGAAAGCAATGACCAGATTGAGCGCCGTGTTGGCGGCAGTGAGGCTTTCTGCTTCGGTGAGCAGTTTGCGGATGTCGGGCTGCAAGTTTTCGCGCTCACCGATGACGAGAACGCGAACGCCGTTCTTGTGCAATTCGGCGAGGTCACGCCGGATGAAGATCTTGAGCAATCCCATGAGGTCGCTGACCTCGGATTTCGGCCGCGACCAGTTCTCCGACGAGAATGCGTACACCGTCAGCCAGTGGATGCCCAGTTCGCCGGCGGCGCGCACTGTCCCGCGCAGCGCCTCGACGCCGGCCTTGTGACCGGCAAGGCGCGGTAGGCCGCGCTGCTTTGCCCAGCGGCCATTGCCATCCATGATGATCGCGACATGCGCGGGCGTCGACATCAGCTTGTTCCAAGGACGCTCAGTTGCCGCGTCCGCACCGCAGGTTCTACACCTGCATAATTTCCGCTTCCTTGCTGGAAAGCAGGCTATCGATCTGGTTGATCGTTTCGTCGGTCAGCTTCTGTACCTGATCGGACTTCTTGCGGTGATCGTCTTCGCTGATGTCGCCGTCTTTTTCCTGCTTCTTCAGAAAATCCATGCCGTCGCGGCGCACATGGCGGACTGCGACACGTGCATTTTCAGCGTAACCATGCGCGTGCTTGGCCAGCTCCTTGCGGCGCTGCTCATTGAGTTCCGGTAGCGGAATGCGCAGGGTCGTTCCATCGACGATCGGGTTGAAGCCGAGATTGGACTCGCGGATCGCGCGATCGACCTTGCCGACCATCTGCTTGTCCCAGATGGACACCGAGATCATGCGCGCCTCCGGCACCGTCACTGTGGCAACCTGGTTGATCGGCATGCTCTGGCCGTAGGCCTCGACATGGATGGCATCGAGCAAGTTCGACGAAGCGCGACCGGTGCGCAACGAGGCGAGGTCGTGCTTGTAAGCGTTGATCGCGCCTTCCATGCGTCGCTGCAAATCCTTGTAATCACCGCTCATTGTCGTCTCCTCTTCATTCGGGACGGAAATTTAGCCGTCTCAGACATCGGCGACGACGGTGCAACGCCCGCCGCCGGTGAGAATCTGGCCAAATCCGCCCTTCTCATGGATTGAATACACGATTATCGGAATGTGGTTTTCGCGCGCAAGCGCAATCGCCGCCGTGTCCATGATCGATAGGCCCCGCTTGATGACATCGGCGTGAGAAATGCGCTCGAAACGCGTGGCCGTTGGGTCTTTCTTGGGATCCGCCGAATAGACCCCGTCGACCTGCGTGCCCTTGAACAGCGCGTCGGCCCCGATTTCGGCCGCGCGCAAGGCGGCGGCCGAATCTGTGGTGAAGAACGGGTTGCCGGTGCCGCCGGCGAAGATCACAACCTTGCCCTGGTTCATGTAGGCGGTGGCCTGGCGCTGCGAAAAGCTTTCGCACAGTTCCGGCATGGCGATGGCCGACAACACAACGGCGTCGATGCCCATCTTCACCAATGAGGTCCGCAGCGCCAGAGAATTGATGACAGTCGCCAGCATGCCCATGTGGTCGCCGGTCACCCGGTCTCCGCCTTTGGACGCCACCGCGACACCGCGAAAGATGTTGCCGCCGCCTATCACCACGCCCACCTCGACGCCGAGCGCCCTCGCCTCGGCGATGTCGGACGCGATCTGGTCGACCATGGAAACGTCGATGCCGAAGTGCTGGTCGCCCATCAGCGCCTCGCCCGACGCCTTCAAAAGAACACGCCGGTAGAGCGGCTTAGCCGTCATATTTGCCTCGTCAGGTCAGCCGCGTCCCGGCCAAAACCGCATCGCCGCATCGGGATTCTCGAATTTGGCAGTCCAGATACACAAAGGGCGTCGCGATGTCACGCGACGCCCTCTGGTTTTCGAAATGACGGCTAGGTTGTACGGTCGGGTTGTGCGGAAGCTTACTTCTTCGCCACCGCCGCGACCTCGGCCGCAAAATCGGTCGTTTCCTTCTCGATGCCTTCGCCGAGCGCGAAGCGCACGAAACCGGTGATCTTGGCCGGTGCGCCGATCTCCTTCTCGGCCGCCTTCAGCGCGGCCTCAACCGTCAAGTCGGGGTTCAGCACGAAAGACTGCTTCATGAGAACGACTTCCTCGTAGAACTTGCGCAGGCGGCCCTCGATCATCTTCTCAATGACGTTTTCCGGCTTGCCCGATGCGCGGGCCTGGTCGGAGAAGATCGCGCGCTCGCGTTCCACCGCGGCCTGGTCCAGCTCCTCGACGTTCAGCGACAGCGGGTTGGTCGCCGCGACATGCATCGCCACCTGGCGCGCAAACGCCTTGGCGGCATGCGCGTCGCCGGTCGTCTCTATGGCGACCAGAACACCCAGCTTGCCGAGATTGTCGGCAACCGAGTTGTGGATGTAGGTCGCAACCTCGCCCTGCTCCACGCCGAGGCGCGCCGAGCGACGGAAGCTCATATTTTCGCCGATCGTGCCGATAGCGTCCTTGATCGTGTCGGCGACCGACTTGTCCGAATGCGGATAGTTGGCGGCAGACGTCTTGGCGTGGTCGCCGCCATGGGCGAGCGCCACCTTGGCGACATTGCGCACGAGGTCCTGGAACGCGTCATTACGCGCGACGAAGTCGGTTTCGGAATTGACTTCGACGACAACGGCCTCGCGCAGACCGGAATCGATGCCGATCAGGCCTTCGGCGGCAGTGCGGCCGGCCTTCTTGTCGGCCTTGGCGATACCCTTCTTGCGCAGCCAGTCGACGGCGGCGTCCATGTCGCCATTGGTTTCAGCTAGCGCCGCCTTGCAGTCCATCATGCCCGCGCCGGTCAGCTCGCGCAGTTCTTTCACCTGTGCAGCAGAAATGCTCATCTTATGCCTCTTTGCTTCAAAATGCGCTCAGCGCACCATCGCCATCACGACGGTGCGCTTGTTTGCGCCGGCGCTGACGCGCCAATATTTCAGGAAAACGACAGGCCCGTGACGGGCCCGTCAAACAGGGCGGGCTTAGGCCTGCGGCTTGTCTTCAGCCGGGGCCTCGTCCAGCGTCGGCTCGACCGGAGCGTCAACCGCAGCGCCGACGTCAACACCGAACGAACCCTGCTGGCGCGCGATGCCGTCGATGGCTGCGCGGGCGATCAGGTCGCAATAGAGCTGGATGGCGCGCGCGGCGTCGTCATTGCCGGGGATCGGGAAATCAACCTTGTCCGGATCGCAATTCGAATCGATCACAGCCACGACCGGAATGCCAAGACGCTTGGCTTCCTGGATAGCGATCGCTTCCTTGTTGGTGTCGATCACGAACATCAGGTCCGGCGTGGAGCCCATGTCCTTGATACCGCCCAGCGCCTTGTCGAGCTTCTCGCGCTCGCGCTGCAGGTTGAGCAGCTCCTTCTTGGTGAAGCCGGACTCGCCCTGGTTGGCCAAAATCTCGTCCACCTTGCGCAGGCGCTGGATCGAGTTGGAAATCGTCTTCCAGTTGGTCAGCATGCCGCCGAGCCAGCGGGCGTTGACGTAATACTGGGCCGAGCGCTTTGCCGCGTCGGCAACGATGTCGGAGGCCTGGCGCTTGGTGCCGACGAACAGCACGCGGCCGCCGCGGGCGACGGTGTCGGAAACCTGCTTCAAAGCCTGATGCAGCAGCGGAACCGTCTGTGAGAGGTCGATGACATGGATATTGTTGCGGGCGCCATAGATGTAAGGCGCCATCTTCGGGTTCCAGCGGTGGGTCTGGTGGCCGAAGTGAACGCCAGCTTCCAGAAGCTGACGCATAGTGAAATCTGGCAGAGCCATTCTTTATTTTCCTTTCCGGTTGGCCTCCACGGACAACGACGTTGGGGAACGATTTCCCTTTCGCCACCGGCGGTCGCCTCCGGATTTCTCCCGGTCGGAAACCAAAGTCCGTGTGTGGAATGGCGCGGGATATATATGGTGCAATGCAAAAAGGCAAGCCCAACGCGGGGCTCAACAGGGCTACGACCTGCCAAAGGCTGTGGGGTGGGAAGCGGACGGGCGGGTTTTGGATGGATGTGGAAAAGAGGGCGTCAAATTTTCTTGCCGCACTGGCCATGCCGTGGAAAATGCACGCTTCGTACTTGTAAGTGGGCAAATCGGTGAGGGCCACAGTGCTATTGTCGAGGTCCGCACCGATTGCAAACTGGTTTAGTAACATGTTTGGCTTACATCGTTAGCTAAAATGGGATTACTCAATGGCGTCGAACCAGCTCACGATCGCTTCATTCGCCAATTATCGCCGTGAGTTTGGCCCCCAAGACATGAATGTTAATGCCGCACGCTACGACGGGGATATAGATCAAATGACCGCCGAGGATGGGCTTGAGAGTTGGATTGATGGTCCCATCAAAGAACGGCAGGCTAAACCTCAACAATTACCCGATCTTGAGGCAATGTTAGCAAATAAACGCCTGTGGGTCGTGACCACAGACGACGTTTTGCATGCACGCGAAAAGTGCTTGTTTGGCGAGCAGCGCGAAGCCAAAGCCGCGAAACACAGCAACCTGACAGCCGGCAATTCGGCATTTGCTGGCGGAGAGGTCGTATTTGCCGATAGGCAGACAATTGCGATTACTGGGAGCTCGGGTCGCTATCGACTGCGATCTGCCGAGGAGTTGAAAGCCATTGAGGTTGCCTTCGCTGAATCGGGCTACAATGTATGGTCGATGGGCTTTAATCAGGACACCAATCGTCCCAATGTCTTTGAAGGAAACACCGAGCCGGAATGGGTTTCAATATGACGGCCATTTCCAAAGTCGATCTGGACAAAGTATTTGGGGCGAATGTCCTGGGTGATAGCCCCGAGGAACGGGCTGTAAACTCGCGCCGCGCGTTTGTCCGCGGGCAGACCATGCTGGCTGAAGCGAGCCAAGAGGCGACAGGCCATCGCCTCACAGCAGCCGAGGCGCTACATAATTATGGCTTCCCAACACTTCTGAAGGCTATCGAAGAAGGGCAGGCCCTGTTAGTTCGAGAACGCACCGAGCCTGCTCAAACACTAGTGGCACATAGAGAAGCGCTGGGCTATGGGCGCGAGCAATTGGCTCGTCTCACAAAGGTATCAATCGAAGACATCGCTAAAGCTGAGACGCCCGGCAAGATTTCGTCGATTCGCACATTGGAACGCCTTGCTATTCCACTCGCAATAGATGAGCGGATTCTAGGTATTAAAGATCAGCCGAATGGAGCAGATCTAGGTGTCCGTCTTCGCCAGTTGGCAAAGAGCAAAGACAACGCGTCCGGACTTTCGCCAACAGCAGTGGCTGCACTTGCAGAAAGCGCTTGGGTGATTGCACGGCAACAGTCACTTTCCGAGCAACTGAATTCCGAACCCAACCTAGCGCGGAGCAAATTCTCTCCCAGCGACGACTATGGATTCCCGACCTACCAAAGCGGTTATCGGCTTGCGGCTGAGACACGACGGCTTCTTGACCTCGAACCGGATGCGCCAATCAAAAGTATGCGCTCATTGATTTCCGATAAGCTCGACATCCCGCTTGTGCAGACGAAATTGGGTAACCATATCGCAGGTGCAACCATTGCGAGCGGAAGCGAGCGCGGCGTCGTCGTCAACATTGATGGTGAAAACCAGAATGTGTGGGTCCGGCGAATGACGCTTGCTCATGAGCTCGGTCACTTGCTTTGGGATCCGCAACAAAGGCTCAACCGCCTTGCGGTCGATCGCTATAGTGATCTGAAAATCAACAGCTCTGACCGCCGTGATCCCGTGGAGATCAGAGCGAATGCCTTTGCCATCGCGTTTCTGGCACCTCCTGCAGCAGTTGACCGAATCGTTCAGGATTCTGTCGACATGCCCTCGGCCGTTAACAAGGTCGTTGAATTTTTCGGCATATCGAAAACTGCTGCAACAGCACACGTAGGAAATGTAAGCCTCGTTCGTGTGGCGACGTCGCAGCTCAGTACCCAATTGGAACCATCCGATGAGCTTCGGGCACAAGAAGATTTCACAGTGGACTATTTTCCAATTAGGAATCTGCCGCCATCAGTGGTTGGCCGCTTTTCTTGGCTCGTTGCGCAATCGCTCGACAAGAACCTAATCTCTGTTGACACTGCCGCCTATATGCTGCGCACCACCACGGATAAGCTTAATCGACAAACGGTGACGAATATTCTCAACATGACTGGCCCGGTTAGTAGCCTTGCTCAGGGCCAGTAGCAATTATCTCTGCATTTTTCGATTGACGAAGTTTGTTTGCTGTCAATCCCCGGTGTGGCCCCTATCGATCGAGCGGCGGGTTTCGGGAAATTGTCGCATCCGACTTCATCGTCCGCCATGAAGGTCGGATCCTGCCGCCGCCTGCCGCCCAAAAATCTCATCTACCTCGTCTCAACGTGCGACAATCGTCGCGAGAAGCAGGCGGCATCAAAACCGGCAATTGAGATGTGCCGCGCGGCGTTTCACCGCTTTCTGGAGTGCCTCACCACCATGACAGGGCAGGCAACAGGTGGACAGATTACCTTCTTTCCGCCGAAAAGCGCGCTACCGAAAGGCTCGCGCTGGCTGAAAAAAGTAAACTGCCACAAGCATTTACCCTTCGACGCTGGGCATGCTTCCTAACCCAAAGCAAAAAATTTCATCCACACCCCCTGAGTCCGCGCGACAATGCCGCCGACTGTTTTTGCATCAAGGAAAGGCGAATGGACTGGCGGGCGGCAAACGATCAACAAGATGAGGCGCGGTGGCGTGTCTTCCTGATGTTCGTCGTCATGGCCCTGATGGTCATCCGCACCGGACTGATGTCGCGAGGTGTGATCGCCGTCCTTTCCACCGAAAGCGCGTCGCCAGACGCGGCGTGGGTGGTCAACCATCAATCGCGTTCGGCGTCGCCAGCCGACTTGAACCAAGCCATCCTTGCATTGCTGTGCCTGGCCGAAGCCGCCGGGCGGCTGGTCATCGTGAAGGAACGCGCGGTCTGGGAACTGATGAACCAGCCGCTGCCCCGGCCCGCGCAAGAGCAGCCCCTCAGTGTCGACACCCTGTGCGAAAGCCCGGAACAACGCCTCGACACGTCTTGACGGCTATTTCGGTCGACATGCCGTTGCGTGCATCCCGTGCGCCGATCGCACAGGGCAACGAGTTCAGGTTAACGCGCTGCAATACCCCCACCCCTAACCCCTCCCCACAAGGGGGAGGGAGACTTCGCTGTGGCTCCGCTTGGCGAAAACCGTTGACGATCTGGCGCGACATGGCGGTCGCCGCGTTCCCCTCCCCCCTGTGGGGAGGGGTTAGGGGTGGGGGTATTGCAGCGCGTTAACCTGAACTCGTTGCCCTTGCTGATCGCACTGATGCTTGACCCGCCCAGCGGCGACGCGTCATGCGAAAGGATTTGGATACTCCCGAAAACGTCCTTCCGCCCGCAAGCCGCGGTTGATCGTATCGAGTGCTGCCTGCATGCGAGTACGCACTTCCGCCATCATATCGTCGGCGGTGCCGTCGAAGGTCGTCACGTCCAGCGCTTCCGGCACGCGGATATAGGCCGTGCGCGGACCGGCCGGTTGTGGCACGAAGCGGTTCATCGTGTCGCGCAGCGTGCCCTTGCAATAGTCGTTGCGGATGCGCTTGATATGCTCCGCCAAGCCTTCCTGCGTTATGGTCTCGCCTTCAAAGGCGAAGTCGCCGATGCGCAGGTTCAGCGCCAGCATGTCAGACAGGATCTTGAGGCGTTTGCTGACATCAGAATCTGTGCCGGCCAATTGCCGCATGCGCTTGCGGGCACGACGCACGATGTCGGCTGGTGCGTTGGGCAGTCCGTCGATCGCGGCGAGTTCGACCAGCGCCGTCTGAAGCGCCAGGACGAGCGCCGCATGGCGCATCCGGAACGGCATCTCCGGCTGCACGGCCAGCCCCATTGCCGCCTCGTCGCGTGCCAGCAAGGCTTCATAGATATGGTAGACACGTTGCGGCAGCGTCGCATTGCCGGCCGCCGCAATCCGCAGCCGCTTCTCGACATAGGCGCATTCGGACAGCAGCTCCTTTTCGACGTCGCGCTGGAACACCAGCTTCCAGACGATCGGCGCAATCAGAACTTGCCGCTTCACGCCGGTCTGCCGAACCCGATCCAGCGCTTCGACCGCCATCTCCGCCGCGCCCGACATCAGCGGCGCGACATAGTCGCCGTGCCAACCGACGCCACCCTCGGGATGCAGGAGGACGCCGTTGCCTTGTAATGCCCAGTCGACGGAATGCTTCCGCGCGGGCTCGCTGTTGCCGGGTATCTGGGCGATCAGATTGTTGGCCAGCCAGAACTTTTGGGCCAGCTTGCCCAGCCCGTTGACGACGGAATTGGTGGCCCAGAACGCCGCCTTTCGGCAGAGGCGCGCCGAAACTTCCTTGTCGATCATCCAGTCGGTGAAGAA
This sequence comes from Rhizobiaceae bacterium, assembly GCA_050247155.1. Classification (GTDB taxonomy): domain Bacteria; phylum Pseudomonadota; class Alphaproteobacteria; order Rhizobiales; family Rhizobiaceae; genus Mesorhizobium_G. The sequence continues at coordinate 67,583 of JBFWUS010000016.1, read as the reverse complement.
TTCCGGATGGTTCGGCGTCAGGAAAGTGACGTTGTCCGGCGCGCATGACACCGCCAACCGCTTCTGGTCGGCCTCCGGAAAATCGATCGTGCGGATATTGGCAATGCCGCGCAAACCGGCGATGCGGTTCAGTGGCGGCAGGTCGCGCAGGCCGACGATCCCTTTCAGCATGAAGATACGGTTGACCGCCGTCATTGCGCCGATCAGCGCGAAGTTCGGTCTCGGCGCTACAAACTCGTCAAGCCTGCTCAAGCAACCCTCCGCCGCCGTCTCTATGGCGTGCATAGATGCTGCCGGTTAAATAAGGCAAAATTTGAACATCGTTCAAAAATGATGCGAAGCTTGGTTAAGAGCCCGCTTTTTGATGTTGGGCAGCGTCAAGGCGGTCAATACGGAGCGACGTCGTAGCCCAGTTCTTTCAGCTTCTGTGCGATCGCCCTGCGCGCGACAAAAAAGTCGCCGGGTTTGGTTTTGCGCGACTGCGCGATCTCTTCCAATGAATAGGGCTCGAATCCACCGGACAAGGACGATCCGGACAGCGCCGGCACCATCCAGTTCATCAGCGCCTGTACATCGCGGTCATTCAGTCCCGACGTCAGTATGCCCGGCGCCTGCGGCAGGAAATTGCGCGCCTCCGGTGTCTTCATGAAATGGCCGATGCTGCCCGCCAGCGCGGGTACGCGGCCTCCCTCGGACGCCGCGCCATCCGTACCGTGGCAGCCGGAACAGGTGAGAACGTAAAGGTATTTGCCGTCGCGTTGAGCCAGTGCACTGCTGCTTGCAATGCCTGCCAATATGAAAACTCCGATTGAGAGGAGCCACCGCCAGTGGAGGGGGGCAATGTCGAGCGCGGTTTTCATCGGCCGAACAAACGTCCGAACGCTAAGGCGCCATTTCGGCGCGCATGGCCAACAGCGCCTTATGATCGGTCTTTTCCGCCCGCTTCGCGGCGACGTCGGCCTCAGTCAGCGGCGCGCCGGCGTTCTTGTTCAGCGTCGAGAGCACGTAGGTCGCAATCTCGGCGATCTCGGCGTCTTTAAGTTGCTTCTGCGGCGGCATCACGCTGACATAGGGCTTGCCGCCTGCCGTGATCTTTCCGGACATGCCATTCAGCACAACAAGCGGAACATAGTCGCGCGCCTTGTCGGCCGCGCCCCAGTCAGCATTGGCCAATGGCGGCGCCAAGCCCGGCACGCCCATACCATCCTTCTTGTGGCAGGCACCGCATTTGCCTTCGAATGATGTCTTTCCGTCGGCGCTGGCAGCGGCTGGCGCAAGAAGTGCGATTGCCGCGGCGCTAGCCGCCGCTTTGACCAAGCCCGACCACAGCCGCGACCGTGCAATGATAGTTGGTTGCCTCATTGGCCATGCACCAGTTGATGTCGTTGTGAACGCCCATGCGGTAGCCCGGACGTTCGCGCAGGTTGAAGTTGCACAGGCAGCGGCCGCAGGATGAGGTGCCGCAGCAATCATTATAGCTGATCAGATATTCCTTGCTGTCGGCCGGGTTCTGGCAGGTGCCGACCCAGGTCACCTTCGAAATCTGCGCGTTGGAGGGACAGGCATTGATCGTGCCGCCGCAGCATGTGCACAGGAAACCGTCGAGGGCGCAGTAGCGCCAGTATTCGCACTCGACATCGGTTTTTTCGGCCTGCGCGCGCGCCGTGCCCATGCCGGCGCGGTTGAAGGGCAGCATCGGCACCATCGCGCCGCCGACGGCAGCCGTGCCGATCCAGTGCAGCACGCTCCGCCGCCCCATATGCTTGGCGATGCCGCGGCTTCCAGCCTCCGTCACCGCATCCACCGAGCGAAACAAGCGGTCGACAAATCCCAACATGCATCCCTCCTAATTGACAGTCTGGCTGCCGGCCTGGCCGGCATACCAATCCTGGATCGAAGCCTGCCCCATGTCCCGGGCGTTCAGCAGGCTTTCGAGCTGTTCACGCGAATTCACCAGACCCTTGCCGCGCACGATGCCCGCCGGATCAAGCACCACCGCGAAAGGCAGGCGGTTGATGCGGTAGGTCATGCCGAGATCCTGCGACAGCACATACGGAAAATCGGCAAGGTTGGCGGAGCGGCGGAAAGCCTGGTGCACCGCCATCTCGCCGTCGCTGGCCAGCACGATATCGAGGTTTTTCCCCTCGGCCTGGCGCAGCGAGCGCAGCACCGGGATCAGCTTCTTGCAGACCGGGCAGGTCGTCGACAGGAAAAACACCAGCGTACTGGCCGGTTGCGGTCCGCCGATAGTAAGCGGCTTGCCGTCGAGCGTCGTCAGGTCAAAGTGCGGCGAGCTTTCGCCGATCTTCGGTCCGGCGTCCGTCATCAGGGCGCCCATTGGTGCGACGCGTTCGAACAGGATGCCGACCTGCCGCGCCAAGGCCAGCACGACAAGCAGCAGTGCGATCACGACGAGTGACAGGATGACGACGGCGACGGTGAGGATATCCATTAATGATGCTCCTCGCCATGGTCGTGCACATGGGGATGATGCAGCACGTAGCTTTGATCATCCGCCGCGGCGAGATACGACCAGTTGTCGTTGAGCTGCTCGGCGCCGGCGATCACCAGCATCAGCGCCGCAATGCCGCAAATCGCGCTGATCCAGGCAAACAGGCCGAGTTCGGCCGGCAGCGGTGTCGCCGCCGCCACGACCGCAAGCCCGATCAGCAGCACGTTGCGGCCAACGAGGAACCAGGACAGCCCCTGCCCCGCACCGCCGCAGCCGCAATCGATCCGCCTGTTGCCGCGCAGCAGGTTGATGGCTATCGCCGCGCCGTAGAGCGCGAGGAGCGCAAGCCCCAGCATCGCTGCGATCGGACGCGTGACTGGTACGATCAGCCCGGCGACTACCAGCGCTTCGGCGGCAGCCAATCCATAGGCAGCCGGCTGCGCCAAACCTGGCGGCAGCAGCTTGTAGGCGTCCAGAATGGCTGAGAACCAGGCGAAATCCGAGACCTTGTGCGCCAGTGCGCGGGCAAACAGGCACACCAGCGTGCCAGCCGCGACAATCACAAAAACTGGATGGAGAGCCGCCATGGCTGTCAGCGCACTTCGATCTGGTCAGCCAGTTGGCCGCTCGGCGCCGTGCCGGCCACCGTCAGCGCAAAAGGCTGGCCCGCGGCCGAAACCTCATAGCGCACGACTTCCGCCTTCAGCGCATCGAGCGCAAACAGCACCGGCTTGTCGCCCTGGCTGACCGTCATCGCGATCGACGGCACCGCCGGCACGCGGCCCAGCAGTTTCTTCTCCTTCATATCGAATGCCCAGAACTCTTCGGCAGGGTTCTTGTGGCTGCCTTCCGCGCCATTGGAATGCATGGCGAGGTAGGCGATGCCGCTTGCCGCGTGCACTGTGAAGGGTTGATAGCCACCAGGCCGCCAATTGCCCTCAATGCCTGCGCTGACCGGAATTTTTTCTGAAAGCGTCGCAGTATCGCCCTCGACATCGACGACGTAGAGATTGCCGCCATAGGAAGCGAAGACCCATTTCTCGCCCCATTTGAACGCGCCGGAAAACAGCGCATCAGCATCCGCGTCGAAGATCGGCCCTGAAGCCTTCATCTCGCCGGCGCCATCGGGCTTCACGTCGACCGTGCCGAAAGTGCCGTCGCCGCAGGTCGTGGCGAAACGATTGGCCGTCTTGAACGACGGGAAGATGCCGTAGCAACCCGGGTTCGGGATTTCGCCGATCTGCTTCTTGGCTTCCAGATCGACGATCGACACGGAGGTTGCCGGCGTCGCGTTCTGGATGAACAAATATTTCTTGTCGGACGACGATTGGAGCAGCGAGCGGTAGTTCAGCGCCTGCGCGCGATTTATCGAGATCGGGATTTCTTCCTTAAAAGTCAGGTCGGCGCCTGAATACACCTCGACAAAGTCGGTGCGGGTACCGCGCGTCGTGCGCGAAAGGTGCGTCGTCGCCACATAGATATCGCCGCCGCCATCCGGCGCATGCACCATGCCGAGGCTGGCCGTCGGGATGATGCCGAGCAATTTCAACGTCTTGGCGTCCATTACCCAGAGGCGGCCGTCGACAACATTGTTGAGCGCCAGATCGACCGAGAACAGCATCTCGGTGCCAGCCGGGATGCTGACATTGGTGATCGTTTCGGGCTGGATTTCTTCTTGTGCCAGAGCCGGGGCGGCCAACAGGCCGATCGTGGCCGAAAACGCAAGGAAAGTCGATCGCATCGTCATCCCTCCCAAGACTTGTGCTGGCAGGACGCTAGCATGCCGAAAAATAGCTGTCCAATCGTCACGCCAAGCTTTTTTAGGGCACTATACAATCAAAAATTGCACTATTTTCCGGATGCACGCACACGACGAAGAACCGCGACAATCTCCGCGCGGCTGCAGGCAATGGCGCCAAGTCTTATCGCGCGATCCCGTTCGAACGCCGTTATGTCGTAGTGGGGCTTCGTCGTTCGAGGCGGGCCCTGGTAGCAACTGCGCTTTACACCGAGATGGAACGCGAAGCGGTGCAGCTCGACGATGTCGTCCGCGAGCACATGACACCAAAGCCGACCGGCGTGCGGCCAGATCGCGGCATCGACATAAACTGCCACGGGATTGCTATTGTTTGCAGGCCGCAGCGGGCAGCATCGTCAGGTTGACGAGCTTACCTTTCATCGAAAATTCGTTGTAGTCCATGGTGAGATCACGGGTCACGCCGTTCTGGTGCAGCTTGAAGCTGATCCGGTATTGCGGCGTTTCCTCACCATCGCCGCTCATATCGAAATAAGCGATGTCTACGGGCCAGACCTTGTCAGTCGCAAACTTCGCCAAGGCGCCGCGCTCGGGATCGTCGGCCGGCGCACTTGCCGGCTTGCCGACGATGACGGTGGTCGTCATCACCTTGTCTGCATCCTCCGACCCGTCGAACAGATTGGTTTCATAGAAAGTCTCGCCCTTTTCCGCCTTATCGATCAATTCGATCAGGTGTTGGGTCGGGAACTGCGTCTTGCCGAGTTCGACGCTCTCGGTCTGCGGTTTCTCGATGCTGACCTTCAAGCCTTCGTCTTCGACCGTCGCCGTGCCCTTCACTTCCTTGTCAAGCGACTGGTCGACGAAGGATTTCGTCACGAAGCTGAAGGTCTTGCCGGCGCCATCCTCAAAGGTCGACGTCTGTTGGTCGGTGACGCGCGACTGTTCGCTGGTGTCGATCTTGGTCACGAAACGAAAGGTGGTCGTATAGCCTTCGCAGGCCGAGCCGTTGAATTCGTAGACCATGCGTCCCGCAAGCTGCGTGATGCCGGATTGGTCCGTTGCCTTGTCCAACACGAGGTCATACACCGCCCGGTGCGGCGCGAGCGCCGGCGACGCAGCTACCGGTAATGCGGCCATAAAGGCTGCTGGGGCAACGACAAAGCTCAAAAGGCGCATCGACAACAAGCACTCCGTCAGGTCAGACGTCGAAATCACGCTTCACCATAGAAAAAGTCGTGGCGTAAGCGAGGCAAACATAGCAGTTTCCCCGCCACCCGAAATGACCGAAACGCAACAGAGGATAGTGATGAACGATACGATCGAGGGCCGGCTGGCAAACCTGGGCGTTACTTTGCCGGCTGCGGCCGCACCCGCCGCCAACTACGTGCCTTTCATGACCACCGGCAACCTCTTGCTGACGTCCGGCCAGTTGCCGCTCAAGGACGGCAAGCTCCTCGTCACCGGTCTGCTCGGCCGCGACGCCGATGTCGCAGCCGGCAGGGAAGCTGCAAAGGCCTGCGCCATCAACATCCTGGCCCAGGCCAAGGCAGCGCTCGGTGACCTGGAAAAGATCAAGCGCGTGGTGAAGATCACCGTCTTCGTGGCCTCCGATCCCACCTTCATTGAACAGCATCTGGTGGCCAACGGCGCCTCCGACTTCCTGGTCGAAGCGATCGGCGAACGCGGCAAGCACGCGCGCTCCGCTGTCGGCGTCGCCTCCCTGCCGCTCAATGCGGCGGTGGAAATCGAAGCCATCATCGAAGTCTGAGACATGAAGAAGGATCTTGCCTGGCTGACCGAACGGCCGATCGCCCATCGCGGCCTGCACGACATGAACCGAGATGTCTGGGAGAACACGCTCTCCGCCTTCAAGCGCGCCAGAACCAACGGCTACGCCATCGAATGCGATGTGCATCTGACGGCCGATCACCAAGTCGTGGTTTTCCACGACAACACGCTGTCGCGGCTCACTGGCGCCGACGGTTTAATCTGGCAGCGCACGGCGGAAGAAATGCGGGCGCTACGCATCGGCGGAACCAAGGACCACGCGCCGATGCTGACCGAAATGCTTGACGCGGTCGACGGCAAGGTGCCGATCGTCATCGAAATCAAAGGCATACCCGGCCATGACGAGGGCCTTGTCGAAGCCGTAGCCGCGACCCTGAAAACATATTCAGGTCCGGTGGCGATCATGTCGTTTGATCACTGGATCATCAGGCAGTTTCCGACGGCCGCGCCTGGCATTCCGGCAGGCCTCACCGCGCTTGGCACTACGACCAAGGATTTTGAGGCACATTTTTCGATGCTCGGCCACGGCATCCATTTTGTCTCCTATTGTCTGGCACACATGCCGAACCCGTTCGTCAGCTATGTGCGGGAGCGGCTCAAGATGCCGGTGATCACCTGGACCGTGCGCGACGAGGCCGCGGTGCATGCGACTTTTCAATATGGCGACCAGATGACGTTCGAAGGCATTCGCCCGGAAGACTTGGCGGTGGCCTGACCGCCGCTCCTTGCACTTCGCAGGTGCGAATGCCAGTTAATGAGACATGAGCGACCCGGCGGCACAACGCGGCGACGGCAGACAATCAGACCTGTCGGTGCGGGTTGCCGCATCGGTCGGGGCGTTTACGCGGGATGAATGGAATTCGCTGATCGGAACTTCGCAAACTGAGTATGATACCGCCTACAACCCGTTCATTTCCTACGACTTTCTGACATCGCTTGAAGAGTCCGGTTGCGCTGTCAGCCGCAGCGGCTGGCAGGGTTATCACCTGCGCCTTGAGGACGGCTTGGGAACACTGCTCGGCGCGCTGCCTTGCTATCTGAAGTCCCACAGTCAGGGCGAATATGTCTTCGACCATGGCTGGGCCGATGCCTTTGAGCGCGCCGGCGGACGCTATTATCCGAAGCTGCAAGCCTCAGTGCCTTTTACCCCGGTGACTGGGCCGAGACTGCTCGTGGCGAAAGGCGTCGACCCCGCGGTGGCCCGTTCAGGACTGGCGACCGGGCTGCGGCAAGTGACCGACCGGCTCGGCGTTTCGTCCGCCCATGTAACCTTCGCCATGCAGGACGATTCCGATGCCCTGGCCGCCGCAGGCTATCTGCCCCGCATCGACCAGCAGTTCCACTTCTTCAACGAAGCCTATGCGAACTACGACGACTTTCTCGCTACGCTCGCCTCGCGCAAGCGGAAGGCCTTGAAGAAGGAGCGACGCGAAGCCCTTGCCTCCGGCATCACCATCGATTGGTTGACCGGCAAGGACATCACCGAAGAAGCTTGGGACGATTTTTTCGCCTTCTACATGGACACCGGCTCGCGCAAATGGGGCCGGCCCTATCTCAACCGCCGCTTCTTCTCGCTGATCGGCGAGCGCATGGCTGGCGACATCCTGCTCGTCATGGCCAAACGCGGTGGGCGCTATATCGCCGGCGCGATCAATTTCATCGGCTCAGACGCGCTCTACGGCCGCAACTGGGGCTGCATCGAGGATCACCCCTTCCTGCATTTCGAAGTCTGCTACCATCAGGCTATCGACTTCGCGATTGCCCGAAAGCTGAGGGTTGTCGAGGCTGGCGCACAGGGCGAGCATAAGCTCGCCCGCGGCTACCGCCCCGTCACGACCCATTCGGCGCACTACATCGCCCACGTGGGCCTGCACCGTGCGGTCGCCGACTATCTTGAGCGCGAGCGCCGCGAGGTGGCGCATACGTCCGAATATTTCGAGGACCACCTGCCGTTCCGGCACGGCGAATCGCCGGTCAGTGCGACACCGTCTGCGAAAACAGATTGATGATCAGCACGCCGGCCAGAATCAGAACGATGCCGATCAGCGCCGGAACATCGAGCGACTGCCGAAACAGCAGCCAGCCGATGATAGCGACGAGAACGATGCCTGCGCCTGACCAGATCGCGTACATCACGCCGACTGGCAGCACCTTCAGCGTCAACGACAGAAAATAGAAGGCCAGGCCGTAGCCGATAATCGCGATCAGTGAGGGCACGAGCCGCGTGAATCCCTGCGTTTCCTTGAGTGCACTGGTCGCGACCACCTCGAAGGCGATGGCGACAGCAAGAACGATCCAGGTCGGGCTCACGCGATTTCCTTGTTGACTGACTGCGTCACGATCAAAAGAGTGGTTCTGAGAAGTGCTCATAGAGGGGCAGATGCCGCAATACGATCCCAATAACGTCTTCGCCAAGATCCTGCGCGGCGAAATGCCATGCCACAAGCTTTACGAAGACGACGACACGTTTGCCTTCATGGACATCATGCCGCGCGGGCCGGGCCACTGTTTGGTGATCCCGAAGAAGGCGGCCCGCAACATTCTGGATGTCGAGCCGGACAGCCTGTCTGCGGTCGCGCGCACCGCGCAGAAGCTGGCGCGAGCGGTGAAAAAAGCCTTCGATGCGGACGGTGTCACCGTCCAGCAGTTCAACGAGCATGCAGGCGGTCAGGTCGTGTTTCACCTGCACGTGCATGTCATCCCGCGCAAGGAAGGCGTCGCATTGAAGCCGCCCGGTGGGCCAATGGAAAAGCCGGAGGTGTTGGCGGCGAATGCCGAGAAGATCAAGGCAGCCTTAGGCTAGCACCAGTCCGCCAATAAGCACGGCTTCGGCCACCACAATGCCGGTCAGCACACTGCGGCGAATGGTCAGATAGGCGGCAAAGCCTGCTCCTGCCGCCGCGACGCGCAACAACAGTGGCACTTCCGCCAGCGCGCCGCTCGGAAAGACAATAAGATTGCCGATAACGGCTGCAACCAGCGCGGTCGCGATGCATCTGACCAGGACCAGAATTTCAGAATCCTCCGAAATCCGGCCACCGAAGTAGACCCCGAGATAGCGCCACATGTCGGTGGCCAGCCATCCCGCGATGAGAATGAACAGATAGGGCCACCACCATGTGTCGATCGCGGTGAAAGTCACGCCGTGCTCCGCGCGGTGTGGCGGTGGATCAGATAGGCGCCGATGCCGCCTATCAGACCGGCTATCAACAGGTCGAAACCCGGCGCGAAAAGATGGACCAGCGGCCCCAGCGCCATGCCCAGCACCATCGCGACATGCCCTGCCCGCTCGCGCGCCGAACCCCAGAGCGACGTCAGGAAATAGATCGGCGTCAGCAACAATAGGCCCGCCATCACCGTCGGCGGGAAGGTGTCGGCCAGCAGGAACACGACGCCGGTGAGGATCATGTTGGCCAGCACCAACGTGCCGCCGAGACCGGCGTAGTAGGTGGTGCGCACCTCGCGCGGCAGATGCCGCAACTGGTCCATCGCGAGCACCCATGACGTGACGGCAACGAAATGCGACAGCACGTAGAACACCCAGCGCGCCGTCTTCGGACCACGCATTTCCGGCACCAGCGCGACTACCATCGGCATCAGGCGGATCGACGACAGTGCGACGGCAAACGCAGCGGCCAGTACGGAACTCCCCGACAGGATTGCTCCAATGAGCACGACCTTGGCAGGCAACGCCCAGACAGCGCCAACCATGAACACGGTTTGCCAAAGCGTCAGGCCAGCAGCCTTGGCAAGACCGGCAAACCCGATGAAGGCGCTTGAGAGGATCAGGCCGGGGATCGAGAAGGCAGCCCTCACGCCGAGCCAGAACCAGACGCGGCGCGGTACGGAATCAGATTCGAGCTGGTCGGAGGGGACTGACATTCAGTCCCGCCCTACCATGCGACCACGACCGAGTCAGCACTTCGGCGCCTTGGCCCAATCGCACTAGCGGGCTAACCATAAGACATCTTTTCTCACCACAGTCCGGCCGATCGCCTTGCCTCAGCGCCTTTGTTCATGTTATGTTCTTGTCATGCCTCACCCGCCAAAGAGCCATGCGCCGTTGATCGGGATTGATGTTCTTTCACCCTGATTTCAGCTTCTTTTTGAGCCAGACATTGCGATGCACGCCGTCCGCCCCCATACTTTGCATGACCAGATCGAAAGCTCGGGCCGCCGTCCCATGACCACTGCCAAGGTAAAGCGCAAACTGACGACGATTCTGTGCGCCGACGTGCAGGGCTATTCCGCGTTGATGGGCGCCGACGAGGCAGACACGCTGGAGCGGCTGCGGCGCTATCGCGCGATCATGGCCGAGCTGTTCGAGCGCCATGAAGGCCGCAAGGTGAACACCTGGGGCGATGCCGTCATCGCGGAGTTTCCTTCGGTCGTCGAAGCCGTGCGCTGCGGTGTCGAGATCCAGGATGCGCTCGGCGCTGAGAATCGCGACTTGCCGGACGGCCGTCAGATGTGGTTCCGCATCGGCATCAATCTCGGCGATGTTATGGAAGACGGCTCCGACCTTTACGGCGATGGCGTGAACGTCGCGTCGCGGCTGCAATCGCTCGCCGATGCCGGTGGCATCATGGTTTCGGAGACGGTTTACAACCTGACCCATAAGCAGCTCAGCTTCGCCTACGACTTCGCAGGCGAGCAGAAGGTCAAGGGGCAGGAGCAGCCGATCGCCGGCTATCGCGTTCGAATGCCCGATCGTAATGAGCCGACCGCGACCGCCGAACTGTTGGACCCGGTCGCTTTCAGGCCAGATCCTATTGCCCCCTCACCCATGCAAACGACTGCGCCGCCACCCGGCCGGTCGTCGGCGCCAACGCGCCGGCGCGGCTTCGTCGACGGGCTCATCGCCAGGGCGCACTCGGCCCGCCGCTGGTATTTGCGCCAGCCGCGCTCGATCCGCATACCCGTCGGAATGATCGCGCTGTTCGCGACGATCAACCTGCTGACGAGTGGCTTGTCGGAGATCTGGTTCATCTATCCGTCGATCCCGTTCGCCGCCTATCTCGCGCTTCGGCTGGTTTCTGGCGGATGGAGCAAGCCGGAAGAGAGCTGAGGAACAGCGCGGTTTACCCTCCCCCTTGCGGGCACGGCGCATATGAATTTACCCCCACCCCTAGCCCCTCCCCTCAAGGGGGAGGGGGACTTCGCGATGGCCCTGCTCGGCGTCAAGTCTTGCAATGTTGGCGGAGCGTTGCGGCAGCCTGGTTCCCCTCCCCCTTGAGGGGAGGGGCTAGGGGTGGGGGTTAATTCATATGCGCCGTGCCCGCAAGGGGGAGGGTAAGCAACATGTCACCCGCCGCGCCGGACGATCTTTTCCTTCATCGCGTTGCGGGCCATTTTCCCGAATGCCTTGCTGCGGGCGCGCCGCTGGGCCAACGTTTCGGTATTGTAGGCTTCTTCCGCGACCAGCTTCTGCCAGCGTCGCACCCGAGCCGGCTCCACTTCGCCGGCCGCGACCGCAGTCTGGATCGCGCAACCCGGCTCCCTTTCGTGCTGGCAATCGCTGAAGCGGCAAGCAGCCGCGAGCGCTACGACGTCGGCGAACACATCCGCGATACCTTGTTTGACATCGGTGAGTTGGAGCTCGCGCATACCGGGGGTATCGACCAGCCAGCCGCCAGCCGGCAGGCGGTGGAGCGCCCTGCCCGTGGTCGTGTGCTTGCCCTTGTCGTCATCCTCGCGAATGCCCCGCGTGGTTGCTACCGCTTCGCCCGTCAGCGAATTGACCAAGGTCGACTTGCCGACGCCCGAAGAGCCGACCAGCGCGACGGTCTGTCCGCGCCCACACCAAGGCAGAAGTTTTGCGACCTCGTCCTGATCCAGCGCGTTCAAGGTTTCGACCAGCAGGCCCGGCAGAAGCCTCCCTGCCGCGCGCGCGAACTCTTCGGGTTCATCGGCCAGATCGGCCTTGGTCAACGCCACGACCGGCGTGACTTCGGCCTCGCGCGCCAATGCAAGGTAGCGTTCCAGCCGCGCGAGGTTAAAATCCTGGTTGCAGGACGACACGATGAACAACGTATCGATATTGGCTGCGATCAATTGCACCGCGCGATCCGTGCCGGCAGCCCGCCGCTTGAACAGGCTCCGCCGGTCAAGCAGCCGCTTCGGCCGATGGGTTTCGGCGTCGAGCAACAGCCAGTCTCCGACCGTGGCAGCCGTTTCGCTGTCGTCCGCATCGGCGGTGAAAGGCTGGATGTCCCCTTCGAAGGAGGGTCCGGCAACATGCATCCGGTCGCGGTGGACGGCCATCACACGCACGGGAAGCAGGGTTGAAAAATCGGCGATGTCGAGCTGCGCCGCAAAGTAGGGCGACCAGCCGAAATCGGCCAGGGTGGAAGTCGTGCTTATCATTGTCTCTTACCAGTTGCTGCACCATGCAGGCGCAAAGCAAAACACTGGATGCCCGAAGGACATCCGGTTCCAAGAGGCTGGCGGGACGCAGCGATCGGCGACCGGCGCTTAGTCAGCGCTTCGGCTCACATCAGATCGGCGCGAAAACCTCGCCAACCGGCTGGCAGACAATGGCAGTCACAAACGCTCTCCTTGTTGTTTCAGACGGGCGGAGGATAGCGGCAGCGCCTTGATTTTTCAATCCATCCCGGCTCGCGACGTTTCCGACACCAGATGTTTCATCGGCTTTGGCTTCGCGGAGTCCGAGGCCTGGATCCCCGACACTCCGCTTCACTTCGTTTCGCTACGGGCCGAGGATGACGGAACTGCATTGAACGTTTCAGCCAATCGCCAAGCTTGCCGGGTAGCCGAAATGTACATGCCAACCGTCATCCTCGGCCCGTAGCGAAACGAAGTGAAGCGGAGTGTCGGGGATCCAGGCCTCGGACTCGATGATGTCAAAGCCGATGAAAACATCCCCTCAGGAAATCCAGTCCCAGCATCCGACATGCAACAAAGACGGAGCGGCATGGCCGCTCCGCCTGGACAAATCCAAACGCCAGAAAAACTATTTCCGCGGCAGTTGCGGCACGAGACTGCGCTTGTTGCCGTCCTTGCCGGTCGGTCCCGACTTCGGCTTCGCCGGCGGCGACACTTTTTTCGCCACCGCCGCCTTCTTCGCGGCCGGTTTCTTGCGCGGGGCCGGCACGTCCTCCGGTTCTTCCTTCTTCGGTTTGACCGGCATTTCGTCCGGCAGCGACTCGAGCTTCAGGCCGGGTTCGCCGGTCTCCTTCTTCTCGACGGTGACGCGCACCGTACCGCCCTTCTTCAGCTTGCCGAACAGCACCTCATCCGCCAGCGGCTTCTTGATGTGCTCCTGGATCACGCGGCCGAGCGGCCGCGCGCCCATACGCTCGTCATAACCCTTGTCGGCCAGCCACGCGATCGCCTCCGGCGACAGGTCGAACGACACACCGCGTTCTGAAAGCTGGGCTTCCAACTGCATGACGAATTTTTGGACCACCTGATGGATCACCGGCACCGGCAACGAGTTGAACGGAATGATCGCATCGAGACGGTTGCGAAATTCCGGCGTGAACAGCCGGTTGATGGCCTCGACATCGTCACCTTCGCGCTTGGTCGAGCCAAAGCCGATCGCCGCACGCTGCGCATCGGATGCGCCCGCATTGGTGGTCATGATCAGAATCACATTGCGGAAGTCGATCGACTTGCCGTTGTGGTCCGTCAGCTTGCCGTGATCCATCACCTGCAACAGGATGTTGAACAGATCCGGATGCGCCTTCTCCACTTCGTCGAGCAGCAGAACGCAGTGCGGATGCTGGTCAACGCCGTCGGTCAAAAGGCCTCCCTGATCGAATCCGACATAGCCGGGAGGCGCGCCTATCAGCCGCGAGACCGTGTGGCGCTCCATATATTCCGACATATCGAAGCGCAGCAGCTCGACCCCCAGCGAGGCGGCGAGCTGCTTGGCGACTTCCGTCTTGCCGACACCGGTCGGGCCCGAGAACAGGTACGAACCGATCGGCTTTTCCGGCTCGCGCAAGCCGGCGCGCGCCAGCTTGATCGCCGACGCCAGCGCCGTGATTGCCGTGTCCTGGCCGTAAACGACCCGACGCAGCTCGACCTCCAGACCTTGCAGCACCTGCTCGTCATCGGCCGATACCGTCTTTGGCGGGATGCGCGCCATGGTGGCGATCGTCGCCTCGATTTCCTTGATGCCGATCGTCTTCTTGCGCTTGTTCTCCGGCAGCAGCATCTGCGACGCGCCGGTCTCGTCGATCACGTCGATCGCCTTGTCCGGCAATTTTCTGTCGCTGATGTAGCGGGCCGAAAGCTCGACCGAACCCTTGATCGCCTCTGTCGTGTATTTGACCTTGTGGAACTCCTCGAAATATGGCTTCAGCCCCTTCATGATTTCGATGGCGTCCTCGATCGACGGCTCGTTGACGTCGATCTTCTGGAAGCGGCGAACCAGCGCCCGGTCCTTTTCAAAGAACTGGCGGAACTCCTTGTAAGTCGTTGATCCGATGCAGCGAATGAGGCCGGACGACAGCGCCGGCTTCAACAGGTTCGATGCATCCATGGCGCCGCCCGAGGTCGCGCCTGCGCCGATGACGGTATGGATCTCGTCGATGAAGAGGATCGCCCCTTCATACTCTTCGAGTTCCTTTACCACCTGCTTCAGGCGCTCTTCGAAATCGCCACGATAGCGCGTGCCGGCGAGCAGCGTGCCCATGTCGAGTGCGAAAATGGTCGAGCCTTCCAGCACTTCAGGCACATCGCCGTCGACGATACGCTTGGCCAGGCCTTCCGCGATCGCCGTCTTGCCGACGCCGGGATCGCCCACATAGAGCGGGTTGTTCTTCGAACGACGGCAAAGCACCTGGATCGTACGGTTGATCTCCGGCTCCCGCCCGATTAGCGGGTCGATGCGGCCGGATTTCGCCTTCTGGTTCAGATTGATGCAATAGGCCGACAGCGCGTCCTGCTGTTTCTTGTTCTTGCCGCCACTCTCTTCTTCACCGCCACCGCCATTGGCGCCGCGCTCGTTGTGCGGCTCGTCGTCGGCGCCGCGCGGGGTGCGCCGCTCGGAAGCGCCGGGACGCTTGGCGATGCCGTGCGAGATGTAGTTGACCGCGTCATAGCGAGTCATCTGCTGCTCTTGTAGGAAGTAGGCGGCGTGGCTCTCGCGCTCGGCGAAGATCGCAACCAGCACATTGGCGCCCGACACTTCCTCACGGCCGGAGGACTGCACATGGATCACCGCCCGCTGTATGACGCGCTGAAAGCCGGCGGTCGGCTTCGAATCCTCGTCGTAGCCAGTGACCAGATTGTCGAGCTCCGTGTCGATGTAGTTCAGCACCGTGCTGCGCAGCTCGTCGAGGTCGACATTGCAAGCACGCATGACCGCGGCCGCATCCTGATCGTCGATCAGCGCCAGCAGCAAATGCTCCAGCGTCGCGAATTCATGGTGTCGTTCGTTAGCGATCGTCAGCGCCTGGTGCAGCGCTTTTTCGAGGCTCTGGGAGAAAGCCGGCATAAATCCTCACTTCTTCTCCATCACGCACTGCAGCGGATGCTGGTGCTGACGGGCGAGATCCATGACCTGAGACACTTTGGTCTCGGCCACCTCAAAGGTGTAAACGCCGCATTCGCCCACGCCGTGATTGTGGACATGCATCATGATTCGATATGCGGCATCGTGGTTCTTCTGGAAAAAACGCTCCAGCACATGCACGACGAACTCCATGGGGGTGTAGTCGTCATTCAGGATCAGCACGCGGTAGAGGCTGGGCTTTTTGGTTTTCGTCCGGGTGCGTGTGATGACCGCTGTGCCACGGCCGGAGCCGCCGCCATCGTTTTCATCTGCCTGCATCCTCACGTGCAGGCCGCTGGTGACTGGATCACCCGGTGTCACTTTGCCCTTTCCCTTCGCGAGCCGAGCCCAGCGAAAAGTCGCCCGGCCCGAAGCACCCAATGTAGGCCGATTTGCTCAGATTTTAAGGCCTAGATTTTTGCTGGCAATATGGCCTCGACGAAAGCCCCAACTTGAATGTCGCAAACGTGATGCGCCGGCCCGTCTCATGGCCACGCGGAGTACAAAAAGAAAACCCGGCTGCGTTTCCGCAACCGGGCTTGCCACAAAGGATCCCGCAGGACCCTGTCGGAAAATTCGATGTCTTACTTCGCCTTGGCGACGAAAGCCTCGAACGGCTTGTACACTTCCTTGGCGAGGTCGGCGTAGAGCTCGTTCATCTTGGTCGCCTGGGCGACGAAGCCCTCATAAGCCGTCTTGGCGTAGTCGGTCTGGATCTCGATCGCCTTCTCGAGCGACTTGGCGCCGAGCAGCTTTTCGAAAGCGGCAGTGCCGGCTTCAACGGACTTCTTGGTGTAGTCGGTCGTCTCAACGACGATCGCCTGCGCCCCCTTCGAGAAGGCAGCGAAGCTCTTGAGGCTGTTGTCGAAATAGTCCTTGCCGAATTTGCCGGCGTCTTCAAAGGTCTGGGTGGCGGCCATAGCGGTTCCTTTCCTGTATGGATCGAGCGCATCTTTGTGCGTTGCAACAATCTATGGTGCACTGCACAAGAAGTCAAGGCGCTTGCCTAAACGTCAACACGCGTGGTGCGATGCAATATGACAGAGCGTCAGCTTGCCAGACGGTTTTCGGCGACGTTGTCGTCGACCGCCGTCACAGAAAGTCTGACACCGAGTGCCTTTGCCACTCCGAGAAGAGTACTTAGCCGAGGGTCGCCATCTTCACTCAACGCTTTGTAGAGCGCCCTGCGGGTAACACCTGCCTCTTTGGCGATTGCAGTCATTCCCCGTGCGCGGGCAACATTGCCGAGGGCCTGCGTGATAGCGGCAGGGTCGCCATCTTCGAACGCGGCTTCGATGTATGCGATGATCGCCTCCTCGCTATCTAGAAATTCTGACGTGTCCCACTTCGTCGTTTTGATGGTCATTTGAATAAGCCTGATGGTTGGGTGAGGTGTGGACGATGAAGACGCTAGTGGATCTCTTTCGCGATCGTCTGTGCTTTCCTGATGTCTTTCTGCCGTGATGACTTGTCACCGCCACACAGCAAGATGACGATCACGTTGTCGCGTTTGATGAAGTAGACGCGGTAGCCGGGTCCATAGTCGATCCGCAATTCGCCGATGCCGTCGAAGAATTTGGCATCGCCCAGGTTGCCACGCTCTATGCGATCAATCCGACTTGAATTCGAGCCTTGGCGCGGAGATCACGAAGCGCCTCGAACCATTCAACGAACTCGTCGGTTTTGCGGATTTCCATCGATTGAGAACTATAGTTCTCGCGGACTGAGAGCCAAGTTCATCGCGGAACTTGGCTGATTCCGGCCAGCCTAGCCGCTCGCCGTAAGTTTTCATAAAGGACGAGTCGAATTCGTCTCGATCCCGCTCAAAAAAATGAACGTTCCGGTTACCATAAACGGATTGGTAACGCGCCCTCCCCTAATTTGCTCTCCGGCCAGGCAGGAACCTTTGCCGCCTTCCGAGTGAGTCAAAAAGTTCAAAGGGTGTAACAGTGCGTCAAATCGGTAATCCAATTTCTTTCCAGCGCCTGCGCGCAACCTTCCTGACAATGATGGCGCTCGTCACGCTCTGCGCGATGCCCGCTGCGGCGGCGTCCTCGAAATATGCGGCCATCGTCATGGACGCGCGCACCGGCAAGGTGCTGCACGCCGAGAACGCCGACTCTCGACGCTACCCAGCATCGCTTACCAAGATGATGACGCTCTATTTGACCTTCGAGGCGCTCTCGAAAGGCAAGATCAAGAAGTCGACGCCGGTTCGTTTCTCGGCCCAGGCGGCGACCCAGCCGCCGACGAAGATCGGCGTGAAGGCCGGGGGTTCGATCACGGTCGACACTGCCATTTACGCGCTGGTCACACGTTCAGCCAACGACGCCTCGATGGCATTGGCTGAGTTGCTCGGCGGCTCGCAGCAGGGCTTCGCCCGCATGATGACCTCCAAGGCGCGCGCACTCGGCATGAACAACACGCTGTTTCGCAACCCCCACGGCTTGCCGGATCCTGGCCAGTTCACGACGGCGCGCGATATGGCCCGCCTCGGCATCGCGCTGCGTGAGCACTACCCGCAATATTACGGCTACTTCTCCGTCAAATCCTTCAAATATGGTCGCACCCGCATCGCCAATCACAACCGCCTCCTCGGCAAGATCAGGGGCGTCGACGGCATCAAGACCGGGTACACCCGAGCTTCCGGCTTCAACCTCGTCTCGTCGGTCACCGACGGCAACCGACGCCTCGTCGCCGTCGTCATGGGCGGTACCTCGGCCCGTGCTCGCGACGCCCGTATGGCGGAACTGATCGCCGCCAATATGGACCGCACATCGACCCGCGGCGGCGCGCTGATTGCCCGTGCGGACGACGGTGGCGGTTCGGCCGTATCGCGTCTCGCCGGCCTGATCTTGCCAAAGCGGAAAGCCCCGACTCCGGAAGCCAAGCCTGAACCCGAAGAGCCGATGCTGGAAGCCGAAGGCGACCAGCAGGACGACGATGCCGCCGAGGATGTGCAGGTCGCCGAGTCGGAGGCCGACGTGCGGGAGCTCGAGGCTGCCCAGGCGCCGGCCCCGATCGAAGTGAAGCGCGTCAAATCCACGAAGGTTGCCGTCACCGAGCAGGCCTACGCCATGCCGGAAGCCCGTCCGCAAGCCGAGATCGATCCGGTCAAAACCGCTTCGACGAATGTCGACGGCTGGGTCGTGCAGGTTGGCTCGTCGCCCAGCCAGGCCGAAGCCAAGAAGGCGTTAAGCCGCGCCGCGGAGCGTGGCCCTCAGGTGCTCGCTTCGGCGGAAGGGTTCACCGTGCAGTTCGAAAAGTCGGGCGTCACCTACTATCGCGCCCGCTTCGGCGGCTTCTCTTCGCAGGCCGCGGCAACCAAGGCCTGCAGCGCGCTGAAGCGCAAGAAAGTCGAGTGCTACGCCACCCTGAACTAAGCGGTGCGTAACGAGTAATGAGTTTGAAGGAGTTTGGCGTGATCTCAGAAAAGGACGTGCTCGGTTACATCGCCCCCGCTCAGGCAGCCAGGTCGCGCGAGCCCGGCGTGCAGGCGCTTTATCACGCAGCCGCGCGATTAGCAGACATCCGCCGCGGCGCGCCGAAATTCCGCACTCGGGATCTTGTTGGCCTACTGCTCAGCCATGGCGCACGCACCTGGCGCAATTCACTGCCGGTTGTCGATGTCCGGCTGCGCGTCAATACCCCTGCCGGCAAGCCGGCCGTGCGTCTTCGCTTCGGGAAATAGCCTTCAGAGCAGCCCCAGATCGGCCAACTCACGCTTGAGTTTGGGCGGCATCTCGATCTCCCCTGCCCGTCGCCTTCCGAGATCGACGGGCGCATCCTCGACCTTCAGATAGCGCCAGCCCTGGAACGCCCGGCGCGGCTGCCAGGCGGTGCGTGCCACAATCGGCTCCAGCACGAGATGGCAGCGCGAGATGCCCTCGCCATCGGTGAAAGGCCGGATCTCCAGCAAACGCTGCCGGCATTGCACGCTGCCCTTGATCACCCAATAGAGCGAGCCGCCGTCGGTCAGCTCGGCGATGCGTGTCGGCACCATGCGCGTCGTGTGCCACTGCTCGACCGGTTCGCCGGCCCGCCGACGCTCGTCGAGGCGAAGGGCAATCCATTCCTCGAGATCCTCGACGCTGTCGCAGCCGACGCAGAGTTTTATCAGATTGAGAGACATGGCGCGAAAATAGCCCCGCAGCAGGCAGGGTCAATGGATGGGCACGTTATGCACAGACCCGACGCTTGGGCCAACGACGTAAATGCCCCACTGCCTCAACACTCCACGACATTCACCGCCAGCCCGCCCTGGCTGGTTTCCTTGTATTTCTCGCTCATATCGAGGCCCGTCTGGCGCATGGTCTCGATCGCCGCGTCGAGCGGCACAAAGTGCTGGCCGTCGCCCTTGATCGCCAGCGACGCCGCCGTCACCGCCTTCACCGCACCCAGCGCGTTGCGTTCGATGCAGGGCACCTGCACCAGCCCGGCAACAGGATCGCAGGTCATGCCGAGATGATGCTCCAGCGCGATCTCGGCCGCGTTTTCCACCTGCTCCGGCGTGCCGCCCATAACGGCGCACAACCCTGCCGCAGCCATCGCCGAAGCCGAACCGACCTCGCCCTGGCAGCCGACTTCCGCGCCGGAAATCGAGGCGTTGGTTTTGATGATGCCGCCGACCGCCGCCGCCGCCAGCAGAAAATCACGGATCGAGGCATCGTCGGCCTCCGGATGGAAATGCAGCCAGTAGCGAAGCACGGCGGGCAGAGTGCCTGCAGCTCCGTTCGTCGGCGCCGTGACGACCCGGCCGCCAGCCGCATTCTCCTCATTCACTGCCATGGCGTAGATCGACAGCCAGTCATTGGCGAGCAGCGGATTCGGCCGGTTGCGCTGCCAGTCAGCCTGCAGCTTGTCGTGCAGCTGCCGCGCCCGGCGGCGCACTTTGAGGCCACCCGGCATAATGCCTTCCTGGGTCAAGCCGCGATCAATGCAGCCGCGCATAGCCGCCCAGATGCGATCGAGCCCTTCATCCAGCTCCTCGCGCGACAGGAAGACCTCTTCGTTGGCGCGCTTCATGTCGGCGATCGACAAGCCGCTCTTGGCAGCCATGGCCAGCATCTCCTTGGCGTTGGCGAAGGGATATGGCACCTTTTTGCTCGGCTTTTCGGGGCCGCGCGCCTTCATGCGCTGTAGCTCCTCATCGGATACCACGAAGCCGCCGCCAATCGAATAATAGGCACGCTTGAGCAGCAGCCGGTCAGCCGCGTCATAGGCATAAAACTGCATGCCGTTGGCATGGCCCGGCATTGACGTCTTCTTGTCGAGAACCAGATCGACCTTCGGGTCGAAGGCATAGGCCGGATGGCCGGGCGGGCTGATTTTTTTCTCCACCGTGATCTGGTCGATAGTGGCGTCCGATTTGTCCGGATCTACTGTTGTGGGCGTTTCGCCGGCCAATCCGAGAATGACGGCGCGATCCGTCCCGTGGCCGATGCCGGTAAAAGCCAGCGACCCGTGCAGGCTCGCGCCCAGCTTCGCAACCTTCGTGCCGGCTGGCCGTGGCCAGTCGCCCTTCAGTATCTCATCGAGAAAACGCGCGCCCGCTGTCATAGGCCCCATGGTGTGGGAGCTCGACGGGCCGATGCCGATCTTGAACAGGTCTAAAACGGAAAGAAACAAGAATGCACCCCAGCGCTGGCGATCTTGCTATCTAGCGCTTCAGGCCAACAACTTCCATGGCGCGCGCCGACGTAAAATGCTCCGACGGCGACGTCACAAAGGTCCAGAATCGAAAATGGGCGCGGTCACCCACGCCCTCGGTCAGAACTTACTAGCTAATGTCAGCCGGCAGCCAACACCGCTGTTGTTTCAGTCCCGCCTGCCAGCCAGGCCAGCAGCATCAGGCAGGCAATGCCCACTACTGCTTTCGCCGTCAAACCCCAGCAAGACGGCTGCACTTTGTTATTCATTCTGGAACTCGCACCATGTCGATGTCTCGGCATCTCAGCCTGCGATTCCGCCGCCGGCAGCTGATAATTGTTGCACTGCACATAAGCCGGCTACGCCGTTTTGGCAAGCCAGGAAAAGGCAAAAACAAGGCAGTGATTGCATAGTCGATATGCACCAGACGCCAGGATGCCAATAAAATCAGCATCATATTCGAACGAATTTGCTAACGTGGCGTAAACGCGTGCGGCAGGATTGGGGCAGCGGCTGAACGGCCGGTCAGGGCAGCAGAGCGTCGGTGCGTCCGGACAACCGATAGGCCAGCAGACCGAGCCATTCGCGCAAGGCCAGCTGTGTCATCTCCAGCGAACCGACCGGGTTGTCTTGGGCGAATCCAAAACCCTCCCGGCCTGTCGTGCGATAGTCGACCGGCCACGGGGTCACTTCAAAGTCTGCCTTTCGAAATAGCCCCATCGAACGCGGCATATGGAAGGCAGAGGTTACCAATAGCCAGGTTTCCGCCCGCCCTGGCTTCACCATCTCCCTGGTAAATTTTGCATTCTCGTATGTATCCCTTGACTTACCTTCAAGGATCAGACGCTCGGGCGCGACGCCCAGCGCCGTCAGCATCCGGGGCGCCGTATTGGCATCGGTTTCGCCGTTGAGCACGAGGGAGCCCTGCCCGCCGGTGATAACGATTTTTGCCTCTGGGAAACGGCGCGCCAGCACGGCAGCCTCCACGAACCGGTCGCCGGACGCGCTCAGCTCATATCCACCGCGCGCCAGATTCACCGACGCCTCGAACCCACCGCCAAGCACGATGACACCGTCGACCTTGTTGAGCGCGACCGGTCTCGGATAGCGCTCCTCCAGCGGCCGCATGATCAGGGCACCGAAGGAGGTCCAGGTTGACAGGGCGAGGATCGCGACGCCGACGCTGAGCAGAAAAATGCTGCTGCGCCTGCGGTGAAGGGCCAATGCAAGCAGTGCCGCCATGCCGAGAAAGATCGCCAGATTGAGCGGCTGGGCGAAGAACCAGAATATCTTGGCGGCAACGAAGAACACGAGGGCACCTAGTAAAATCTGAGGTCAGGCGCGGGGTGCGAAGATGGACCAGCTCATGCGCCGCGCCAGCTTCTCCAGCGCGAGTGATCCGAGCTTGGAATTGCCTACCGCATTCAAGCCCGGCGACCAGACTGCGACCGAGGCGATGCCCGGAACAATTCCCAATATGCCGCCGCCGACGCCGCTTTTGCCTGGTATGCCCACCCTGAAAGCGAAATCGCCGGAGCCGTCATAATGGCCGCAAGTGAGCATCAGCGCGTTGATGCGGCGCGCCCGCTCTCGCGACACCACCGAATGCGGCGTATCCGGGTTGCGGCCGTCATGGGCGAGAAAGCGCCCGGCCTTCGCCAGTTGCACGCAGCTCATCTCGATGGCGCACAGATGAAAATAGACGCCTAGCGTGAGTTCCGGCGCATGTTTCAGATTGCCGAAGGCGCGCATGTAATTGGCCAGCGCGAAATTGCGAAAGCCTGTAGCACGCTCCGATGCCGCCACCGCGCGGTCGATGGTGATCGTGTCGTCGTCGGCCAGAAACTGGATGAAACGCAGCGCCTCGCCGATCGCTTCCTTGGGCTCGTGCCCCTCCAGCAGGATGTCGGCGATAACGATTGCGCCGGCGTTGATGAACGGATTGCGCGGAATGCCGTTCTCGTGTTCGAGCTGCACGATCGAATTGAACGGGTTGCCGGAGGGTTCGCGGCCGACCCGTCGCCACAGTGCATCGCCGACATGGCCAAGCGCCAGCGTCAACGAAAACACCTTCGAAATGCTCTGGATGGAAAAACACTCGGCTGCGTCACCTGCGGTGAAGACGCTGCCGTCATTCAGAATGACCGCGATACCGAATTTTCTCGCATCGACCTTTTTCAGTTCGGGGATGTAGGCCGCCACCGCACCGCGGTCTTCGATCGCCGACATCTCGTCGGCGAGTTCCGCAAGAACCTCGGCCAGATCAGGCACTTACCACCACTTCTCCGGCTCGAATCGGCCCGCTGCCTTTTCGATCACTGAGCCGACCTGAAACAGTGTCTCCTCGTCGAACGGCCGACCGATGAGCTGCAGCCCTAGCGGCAGGCCCTGCGCATCCAATCCGGCAGGCACCGCGATGCCCGGCAGGCCGGCCATGTTCACCGTCACGGTGAAGATGTCGTTCAGATACATCTTCACTGGATCGGCGTTCATGTCCTGATCGGCCACGCCAAACGCCGCGCTTGGCGTCGCCGGCGTCAGGATAACGTCGATGCCGTCCGCATAGGCCCGTTCGAAGTCACGCTTGATCAGCGTGCGCACCTTCTGCGCCTGGAGATAATAGGCATCGTAATAACCAGCCGAGAGCACATAGGTGCCGATCATGATGCGGCGCTTGACCTCGTGGCCGAAGCCGGCGGCACGGGTCTTTTCATACATGTCGATGATGTCCTTGCCCGGCACGCGCAGCCCGTAACGCACGCCGTCGTAGCGCGCGAGGTTCGAAGATGCCTCGGCCGGCGCGACGATGTAATAGGCCGGCAACGCGTATTTCGTGTGCGGCAACGAGATATCGACGATCTCCGCTCCGGCATCCTTCAGCCAGGCGATGCCCTTCTGCCACAACGCCTCGATCTCGTCGGGCATGCCGTCCATGCGGTATTCCTTCGGAATGCCGACTTTCAGCCCCTTCAACGACTTGCCGATGGCCGCTTCATAATCCGGCACTGCGCGGTCGACCGAGGTCGTGTCCTTCGGATCCACTGACGCCATGGATTTGAGCAGGATCGCGGCGTCGCGCACGTCGCGCGCGATCGGTCCGGCCTGATCCAGCGAGGACGCAAACGCAACGATGCCCCAGCGCGAGACGCGCCCGTATGTCGGCTTGATGCCGACCGTGCCGGTGAAGGCCGCGGGCTGGCGGATCGAGCCGCCCGTATCAGTCGCCGTTGCGCCGGCGCAGAGGAACGCCGCCACCGCCGCCGCCGAACCACCGGATGAGCCACCAGGCACAAGCTGCTGGTTGTCCAGTGTCCGCGCCGTCTTCGCACCGCCGGCCGAGACAAAACCACCATCGCCCATATGCGTTGCCGGCGTTACCACCTGGTCGAGGCGCGAGCGCCGCCACGGGTTCACCACCGGGCCGTAATAGGACGTCTCGTTAGAAGAGCCCATAGCGAACTCGTCCATATTAAGCTTGCCCAACATCACCGCGCCGTCGGCCCAAAGATTGGACGTCACAGTCGATTCATAACGCGGCTTGAAACCATCCAGCACATGGCTGCACGCCTGGGTGTGGATGCCCTCGGTGCCAAACAGATCCTTGATGCCGAGCGGAATGCCTTCAAGCGCACCGCCCTCGCCTTTCGCGAGTTTCGAGTCGGACGCCGCCGCCATTTCGCGCGCCTTGTCGTGCGTCACGGCGATGTAGGCATTGAAATGGTGATTAGCCGCGTCGATCGCCGCCAGATAAGCGTTCGTCAATTCGCCGGCATTGATGTCCTTTGCCCGCAGCTTTTCGCGCGCTTCGCCAATTGTCAGTCTGGTCAGGTCTGTCATGAAAGCTTCTTTTCGTAGAACCGCGAATAGGCGGAATCCGGATAGTCGAGAACGGCGCCGCAACGCCTGAAGCCGCCGCGCTCATAGACACGATAAGCGTCGGCAAAGCCCGGCGCTTCGCCGGTTTCCAGCACGATGCGAGAAAGCCGCTTGTCGCGCGCCAGGCCTTCGATC
Source organism: Rhizobiaceae bacterium (assembly GCA_050247155.1). GTDB lineage: Bacteria > Pseudomonadota > Alphaproteobacteria > Rhizobiales > Rhizobiaceae > Mesorhizobium_G. Next base: position 42,404 of record JBFWUS010000016.1, on the reverse strand, counting down.
CGCTGCAAGAGTTTTGTGCCGACACGTTGACCGCGCACAGCAGGCACTGCGTACATGCGTTTCACTTCGCCCAAGCCGTCGCCATGATCCTTCAGGCCGCCCATGCCAACTGCTTCGCCGCTTTCGTCGCGCGCGACGAACAAGGTGAGCGACGGGTCAGCCATTTGCTCGACAGTCAACTGGAACTGATAGGCGATCGGCGTCTGCGGCTTGAGGAACGCGTTCAGCTCGGCGACGAGCCGGCGCACATCGTCCTGCAACGGCGTTTCGGGCGCGATGGCGATATCCATTCGCCTACTCCACCACCTTCGGCACCAGGAAGAAGTTTTCGGCGGTCTCCGGCGCGTTGGCGACGATGTCGGCGGCCTTGTTGCCGTCGGTCACAACGTCCTCGCGCTCCTTCAGCGTCATCGGGATAACTGAAGTCATCGGCTCGACGCCGGACACATCAACTTCGTTCAACTGCTCAACGAAGCCCAGAATGGCGTTCAGCTCGCCGGTCATGCGCTCGGCATCTTCTTCAGACACGGCAATGCGTGCAAGCCGCGCTACGCGCTTTACAGTCGTGATATCAACGGACATGAGAAGACTCCGGCAGGCCGGCCCTAAAAATCAGTCTGCGGCTATAGCGGCCCGGTTGCCGCAGTGCAATATCGCGGTGTGTCAGGGCGGGTTCACGCCGTCGCAAAGAAAATAGGTGCCGGTAAGGCCGCTTGCCGTCAGGTCTTCGCCACCTTCCGCGGGCTCCTCGGCCTGAGGCTCCGCGCTCCTGTTCACTTCGGTCAGAGCGGCCACATCCAGTTCGCCGACCCGGCGTTCGACCAGCGAGAATATTTCGGGATAGGCGTTGTCGGGTTCCTCGCACATCGAAGTCACCACCCATCCGGCCGGCATGCGAGGATTCTTGACGAATTGCAGAAAGGCGCAATTGAACTCTATCGTCTCAAATCCTCGATTGGTCAGGATCATTGTGTTGTTTTCGACAACGCTTTGTAGCCCGTCCTTCCTGGCCTGAACGCACAATTCAGCCGAGCCGAGATAGACGCCCTTGATAACTTCCTGCGCGATCGCGGAGCCAGTTGTCATGATAATGCCCACCGCAACCAAGATTCTGCCAATAGACTTCGCCATGTGCCACCTCGCTACTTATCGCGCCCGCTTCGGACAGGGTACTGGTACGCCAGCCTAAACCTCGACCGCCTCGCCAATCGGCGGCGTCACCATATTGGTTTGCGAGCCTTCCATCCCTGACACAAACTTGTCGGCCGTCTGGTCGAGGATCGGAAACGTGCCGTAGTGACATGGCACGACGGTCTCGAACTGGAAAAAGCGTCGGCAGGCGAGCGCGGCGACCGCCCCGCCCATCGTGTAGCGGTCGCCGATCGGCACCAGCCCGATCTGCGGCGCATGCAATTCGTTGATCAGCCCCATGTCGCCGAAGATATCTGTATCGCCCATGTGATAGAGCGTCTTGTCATCCGGAAAATGCAGCACCAGCCCGTTTGGGTTGCCGAGATAGACTGCTGTGCCGTCGGCCTGCGTGTAGCCCGACGAATGCACCGCGTTGGTGAACGTTACCGTGAAGCCGCCGCAATCGACCGTTCCGCCGTGGTTGCCCGAGTTGATCTTGCTTTGGTCAATGCCCTTGCCCGCGACAAAATCCGAGATTTCGGCATTGCCGACGAACATCGCGCCAGTCTTTTTCAGAATGTCGAGCGTCGAGCCGAAATGATCGTTGTGACCATGTGTCAAAAGCACATGGGTCACACCTTCCGCCGGCCCCTCCCAGCCACGCCCCCAAGATGGATTCCCTTCCAGAAAGGGATCGATCAGGATTTTCGCGTCGCCTGCTTCGATGCGGAACGCGGAATGGCCGTACCAGGTGAGTTTCATGAAATTGCTCCCGAAATCGTGCACGGCAGGATAGAAGCGGCAAGGCCCAAGTCAAAGGAAAGCGCATGGCGGCGACAATTTCGGTCGAAGATCTGCCCGATCTCGTGGCTGGTGGTGGAACACTGGCCGGGCTCGATCTCGGCGAAAAGACTATCGGCGTCGCGATCTCTGACAAGAGCCTTGCCTTTGCGCATCCGCGACCGGTGATCATCCGAAAGAAGTTCACGCAAGATGTCGAGAAACTGCTTGCCGGGCTGACGCGCGAAAATGTCGCTGCCGTCGCCATCGGCCTGCCGATCAACATGGATGGCTCGGAAGGCCCCCGCGCTCAGGCTACCCGCGCTTTCGTGCGCAACATCGCGCGGCTGACGGCGCTGCCCTTCCTGTTCTGGGACGAGCGCCTGTCGACAGTGGCTGCCGAACGCAGCCTGATCGAAATGGATTTTTCGCGGCGCCGACGCGACGAGAAGATCGATTCGGCGGCGGCAGCCTTCATCCTGCAGGGCGTGCTCGACCGCCTTCAGAGGCTGCGTGAGGATGCTGCTTCAGCATAGGCCCGCTCCGTGCCGGTCGTTTCGCGACGGCTGCGAAACCAGGCGATGATGTTGCGGCGGCGGCGGAACGCCCAGATGGCTACGATTATGAGGGTATCGATGATGCACGCCTTGGCCAGCATGCCCGGCAGCAGTTTCGGATCGATGCCGAGCGTTTCGCCATAGATCTCGAACACCAGGTCATGCATCTCGCGCGTCAGCATGATGTAGCCGAAATGCATGTCGTAGTAAGAGAGGAAGAACCAGCTCCAGATGATGATCATAGGAAAGGCCCAGGCGGCGAATACATAACGCATTTATCTTGCTCCGTCTGGTGTCGAGAGTCCGCCCGGTATCAAGCGTGAGAGGATGGCTCCGTGCGCGGCGCCGAGAGCCATTGACCGGGCCGCCGACCTGGCCTCGTTTTCCTTTGATGCTGTCAGGGAGGCCAACAGCCGTTCCGCGACGAAGGCAAGGTAGCTTGCTCCGAGCGCCGCCAGTTGAACGCTCAGTGCCAGAAACGGAATGGGTTCGCCCCTCGCGATCGAAGTGATCAGCAGCAGCGTCACCGTTGATGCCGCCGCGCAACACGCCATCCGGGAAATGTCGGCTTGATCGCTCTCGGCAGAGCTCTTGGAAACCGATCCGGCAATGAAGGCCCAACTGAAGAGGATGGCAGCAAAGACGATATTGCCCGCAAGCAAGACCGTCATGAACACGACAAAACCCGACGCCTGTGCGCCGATCGGTTGGATGCCGAGCGATGCTATCAAATCGCCGATATCGCCGCCTGGATCCACGATGATGCCATAGGCGAGCACGGCGAAAACAAGCGCCCAATGCAATTTCAGAATGGAGGCAAAGCCGAGCCGCATGGTTTCTCAATCCTTAACAGGACTTTGAGCCAGGCCACGCAAGCCTGCAACGGAAACCATTTGTTAGGGTTAACGGCGGAACGATGATTAAGGGAGCAGCGCGGGATTGGCCGCTCAGCGAGGAAACAACGTTTCCACGATCAGCTTGGCATCATGGCGCCCGTCCAGCATGCCGTAGGTTGTTCGCCATTGGCCGGCCAACCGCGTTTCGATGAAAGCGTCGGCGATTCGCCCCGCCCCCATGCGGCGCAGCTCCGCCGCGGCCGCCGAAAGCGCCAATTGCTCGGTCAGCAGGCGCGCCGAGCCTTCGTCGGCCGATGCCACATTCAAAGCCGCCCGCAGCACGCCGGCTGCGCCAGGGGCCGCCTGACCGAGATCCTTTTCAATGCCGGCGATCACCTCATCGAACAGCGCAGGCGCGCGTGAAAGCACGCGCAGTACGTCCAGCGCCATGACGTTACCTGAGCCTTCCCAGATCGCGTTAACCGGCGCCTCGCGATAGTGGCGCGCGAGGACACCCTCTTCGACATAACCGTTGCCGCCAAGGCACTCCATTGCCTCGAACAGCAGCGCGGGCGCGGCCTTGCAGACCCAATATTTGACGACCGGCGTCATCAGACGCGCGAAGGACGCCTCGCCTTTGTCGTTGGCGGCTTCGTCAAAAGCGCGCGCGAGACGAAACGCGAGCGCCGTCGCGCCCGCAACATCCAGCGCCATGTCTGCCAGTACACGCAACATGAGCGGTTGGTCGGCCAGCGCCTTGCCGAAAACCATTCGATGGCGGGTGTGGTTGACCGCTTCGGCGAGGCCAATGCGCATCAGGCCAGCATTGGCCAGCGCGCAGTCGAGCCGCGTCAGCGTTACCATATCCATGATGGTCTTGACGCCCGCACCGGGTTCGCCAACCATTTCACCGAGAACGCCTGCAAACTCGACCTCCGAGGAGGCATTGGAACGGTTGCCAAGTTTGTCCTTCAATCGCTGGAAGCGCAGGCCGTTGGCCGTGCCGTCGCCCAGCATGCGCGGAACCAGAAAACAGGAGACGCCTTCGCTGGTCTGCCCCAGCATCAAAAAGGCGTCCGACATCGGCGCCGACATGAACCATTTGTGCCCGGTCAGACGATAAAGATTGCCCCCTGCCCGGTCGGCACGCGTCGTATTGGCGCGCACATCGGTGCCGCCCTGCTTTTCCGTCATGCCCATGCCGAGCGTCAGCCCGGTTTTATCGACAGGCGGCTTCTGGCTCGGATCGTATTTACGGCTGGTGACGCGCGGCGCCCATTCGCGGAACAGTTTTGAGTTGTTCATCAGCGCCGCGAGCGAGGCGCTGGTCATGGTGATCGGGCACAGATGGCCGCATTCGAGTTGCGCCGTCAGATAGAACTTTACGGCACGCGTGAGATGCCGTCTGCCAGTCTCGGCCGCGGCATGCTCCCAGACCGACGAATGCAGTCCGATGGCCGTCGAGCGGCGCATCAGCGCGTGATAAGCGGGATGGAACTCAACCACGTCGATGCGACGGCCTTGCCGGTCATGCGTCTTCAGGCGCGGCGGCTCGGTGTTAGCCAACCGGGCGGTTTCCTGCGCCTCGACGGACAACACGAAGCGTCCAAGCGTATCCAACTCCCGCTGCACGGTTTCCGGAAACGCCTCGCTGATCTGCACCAGCAACGGATCGCTGCGCCAGGCATTGCCGCCGCTCAGCGACGGTGATTGATTGGCCACGTCCTCCAATGCGAAGGCGTCTTGACGGCTCACCCGCGTGGGAGCGACCGGGAGGTTCATGTCGGCTCCTTGCGGATCGTCGGGCTTCTGGAAGCGAAGTGCCATGCGTCTATTCTTAGCGCAAGCGCGGCAAAATCGCAGTGGAGAAAACCACCTGTTGCGCAAGCCGCCTTGCGGCGATGCGCGACGCCTCCTATAGCAGCCGCTTGAGATGACAGACCAAGCCGCGCCGACGCTCTTTCCCCACCGACATCTGCTCGGCATTCGCGAGCTTTCCCCGCCCGATATCGAAACCTTGCTGGACCGCGCCGACGCCGCTGTTGCGATCTCGCGTCAGCCAGAAAAGAAAACGACAACCCTGCGCGGTCGCACGCAGATCAACCTCTTCTACGAGGCCTCAACCCGCACCCAGTCGTCCTTCGAACTCGCGGGAAAACGCCTCGGCGCTGACGTGATGAACATGTCGGTCGCCAGTTCTTCTGTGAAAAAGGGCGAAACGCTCATCGACACGGCCATGACGCTCAATGCGATGCGGCCTGACATCCTCATCATCCGACATCAATCTGCAGGCGCGGCAGCACTTCTTGCCCAGAAGGTTGGCTGTTCGGTGGTTAATGCCGGCGACGGCGCGCATGAGCACCCGACACAAGCGCTTCTCGACGCCCTGACAATTCGCCGCGCCAAAGGGCACATCGCCCGGCTCACTGTCGCGATCTGCGGCGACATCCTGCATTCGCGCGTCGCGCGCTCGAACATCATTCTTCTCAATGCCTTGGGCGCACGCGTTCGAGTCGTTGCGCCATCGACGCTGCTGCCGTCCGGCATTGCGCAGATGGGCGTCGAAGTCTGCCGCAGCATGGCGGAAGCGCTCCAGGGCGCCGATGTGGTCATGATGCTGCGCCTCCAGCGCGAGCGCATGTCGGGCGCCTTTGTGCCGTCGGTACGCGAATATTTCCGCTATTACGGCCTCGACGCCGAGAAGCTGAAGGCGGCCAAGGGCGATGCGCTCGTCATGCATCCCGGACCGATGAACCGCGGCGTCGAGATTTCGTCGGAGATTGCCGATGGACCGCAAAGCGTCATTCAGGAACAGGTGGAAATGGGCGTCGCCGTGCGCATGGCGGTGATGGAAGCGCTGCTCGACCCGCGCCGCAACGAGGGCCGCGCATGAAACCGATCCTGCTCGAACGCGCCCGCATCGTCGACCCATCGCGCGGCTTCGAGGAGGTCGGCTCTATTCTTATCGAAGGTGGCAAGATCGTTGCCGCCGGCAAGAGTGCGCTGAACCAGGGTGCCCTGGAAGGCGCTGAGTGCATCGATTGCACCGGCAAGACCGTCATCCCGGGCCTGGTCGATAGTCGTGTCTTCATCGGCGAGCCGGGCGCGGAACACCGCGAAACGATAGCTTCGGCCAGCCATGCCGCTGCCGCCGGCGGCGTGACGTCGGTCATCATGATGCCCGACACCGACCCGGTGATCGACAATGTCGCGCTGGTCGAGTTCGTGCTGCGCACCGCCCGCGACACCGCCGATGTTCGTATCTTCCCGGCCGCTTCCATCACCAAGGACCTCGCCGGCCAGGAAATGACCGAGTTCGGTCTGCTGAAGGAGGCTGGCGCCGTCGCGCTGACCGAGGGCCGCCACACCGTGGCAAGTTCGCTGGTGATGCGCCGCGCATTGACCTATGCGCGCGATTTCGGCCTGGTCCTCGCACATGAAACGGAGGACCACGATCTCGCAGCCGGTGGCGTCATGAATGAAGGGCTTTACGCCAATTGGCTCGGCCTGCCTGGCATCGCGCGCGAGGCCGAACTCATCCCGCTCGAGCGCGATCTGTCGCTCGCCCGCCTCATCAAGGGGAACTATCACGCGGCCAAAATCTCCACCGCCTTGTCCGCCGCAGCCATTGCCCGCGCCAAGGCCGATGGCGCGCATGTGACGGCCGCCGTCTCGATCAACAATCTGTCGCTGAACGACAATGATGTCGGTGAGTACCGTACCTTCTTCCGCCTTGCGCCGCCGCTGCGCGCCGAAGAAGACCGGCTGGCGATGATCGAAGCGCTCAAAGATGGTACCACCGACGTCATCGTCTCGTCGCACGATCCGCAGGATGTCGATACGAAACGTCTGCCTTTCGCCGATGCTGCGGCCGGCGCGATCGGCCTCGAAACGCTGCTCGGGGCCGCGCTGCGACTGTACCACAATGGTGATGTGCCGCTGATGCGCCTGGTCGAAGCGCTATCGACCGCGCCGGCAAAAATCTTCGGCCTGGAAGGCGGCACGCTGAAGCCAGGCGCGCCGGCAGATCTCGCCATCATCGATCTCGACGCGCCTTGGGTCGTGCGGGAAACCGATATCCGCTCGCGCTCGAAAAACACCTGTTTCGAAGGCGCGCGCCTCCAGGGCCGGGTCTTGCAAACACTGGTCGCGGGCCGCACAGTGTTCATGGCTTCGGCGGATAGCTGACCAAACCCCAGGGCCGGGAGGGGACTTGGATAATCTCATCTTATTTCTCGCGCTAGCATTCGGCTATCTGCTGGGCTCGATTCCGTTCGGACTGCTGTTGACCCGCGCCGCCGGCCTTGGCGATGTGCGCTCTATCGGCTCTGGCAATATCGGCGCCACCAATGTGCTGCGCACGGGCAACAAGGGTCTCGCCGCCGCAACCTTGCTGCTCGATGCGTTGAAAGGAACCGCTGCGGTGCTGCTCGCCGGCACTTATGCCGGACCGATCGCCGCCTTGGCTGCCGGGCTCGGCGCATTTCTCGGCCATCTTTACCCGGTCTGGCTCAACTTCAAGGGCGGCAAGGGCGTCGCAACCTACCTCGGTGTGCTGCTTGGCCTGTCCTGGAAAGGTTTCTTGCTTTTCGCGCTGGTGTGGCTCGGAGTAGCATTCGCCAGCCGATACTCATCGCTGGCGGCCCTGACCGCGGCCATCATCATGCCCATTGGCCTCCATTTCCTCGCCGGTCCCGCTGTTGCGATCCTGTTTGTCGTCATGAGCGTCCTCGTGTTCTACAAGCACAGGGCCAATATCCAGCGTTTGATGGCGGGCACAGAAAGCCGCATCGGATCGAAGGGCTGACGGGTGGCGACTGCGCCGCGCCTCAGCGACAAGCAACGCATCAGTTGGCTTCGCCTGATCCGCACGCCGAATGTCGGACCGGCCACCTTTCGCGATCTGATCAATCGATTCGGTTCGGCCGAAGCCGCGCTCGAAATGCTTCCCGAGTTGATGATTTCGGGCGGCGCGCAGCGTATAGCGCGCATTCCGTCGATTATCGAGGCCGAAGCCGAGCTGGAGACCGCCAACAAAGTCGGCGCCGCGTTGGTGGCTATTGGCGAAGCCGACTATCCGCCAATGCTTAGGCGCATGGAACAACCGCCGCCTATCCTCGCCGTCAAAGGCGAGCCTGCCGTGTTCAAGTTGCCGGCGGTCGGCATTGTCGGGGCGCGCAACGCATCCCTTGCCGGCATCAAGATGGCGCGGATGCTTGCGCGTGATCTCGGCAAGGGTGGCTACGCGGTCATCTCCGGCCTGGCGCGCGGCATCGACGCCGCTGCCCATATTGGTGCACTACCTACCGGCACCGTCGCCGTGCTGGCCGGCGGCCTTGACCGTCCCTACCCGCCCGAAAATCTCGACCTCTATGACGATATCGCCGCTGGCAGCGGCGCGGTCGTTTCCGAAATGCCGTTCGGCCACGAACCGCGCGCGCAGGATTTTCCACGCCGCAACCGGCTGATCGCGGGTCTTTCGCTCGGTCTCGTAGTCGTCGAAGCCGCAAAGCGCTCGGGGTCATTGATCAGCGCGCGGTTGGCGGGGGAGATGGGCCGACTCGTCTTCGCTGTCCCTGGCTCGCCGCTCGACCCGCGCGCTGCTGGGACTAATGGTCTTCTGAAGGAAGGCGCGACCTTGATAACCGAAGCGGCTGACGTGGAAGCGCACCTTGCACCGCTCGTCGGCATGTCGCCGCCTGCACGCGAGCGGCTGGAAGAACCGGCGGACTTTGCCTCGACACCGCCGCCGCGCGACTCTGATCGTGCCAAGCTCATCGAGGCGCTCGGCCCAACGCCGACTGGTATCGACGAGTTGATCCGACATACCGGACTACATCCGGCTCAGGTCTTCATGATCCTGCTTGAACTTGATTTGGCCGGCCGGCTGGAGCGCCATTCAGGCGGCGCTGTGTCGCTCATTGAAGGCGATTTTTGAGTTCCGCGAGCCGCGCACGATGTCGTTGGCCTCGATATGAGCCATTTCGATGAGATAGGCTAGCATGTCGTTTCCCTCGGCACGCGCCATGTCTTGCAGCTGCTTGAGCATGGATCTGACATAGTCGACCTTATCCCTCGCCTCACTAGCCGCCGGCGCGTTCATATCCCGCTCACTCCACTATTCTGGCCCTCTATGCCTCTGCAAAGCGGGCCGTAGACCCTCACTGCTTTTGCAGTCTAGTTACGAAATCAAAAATTGCAATCATCACATATTTTACCATAAGTTTCCTCTTGCCGAAGTAGGACAAAACCAGGGGCGGGTCTTGACCCCGCGCAAAACCGCAGCCATTTGAACGGGCTTCTTGCGCCGCGCTTGTTTCGGCGCGCCTGCCTCACCGGCCCATAACTTTAGAGAATTCATGGACGTTGTCGTCGTCGAGTCGCCCGCCAAGGCGAAAACCATCAACAAATATCTGGGTCGCAACTACAAGGTGCTGGCCTCGTTTGGGCATGTGCGCGATCTGCCGGCCAAGGACGGTTCCGTCCGCCCGGACGAAGACTTCGCCATGTCCTGGTCGGTCGATACAGCGTCCGGCAAGCGCCTGGCCGACATTGCCAAGGCAGTCAAAGATGCTGACGGCCTGATCCTCGCCACCGACCCCGACCGCGAGGGCGAGGCTATTTCCTGGCATGTGCTTGAAGTGCTCAAACAGAAGCGCGCGCTGAAAGACAAGCCGGTCAGCCGTGTGGTTTTCAATGCGATCACCAAACAGTCTGTCACCGAGGCGATGCAGCATCCGCGCGACATCGACGCGCCGCTGGTTGAGGCCTATCTCGCCCGCCGCGCACTCGATTATCTCGTTGGCTTCACGCTTTCCCCGGTTCTTTGGCGAAAACTCCCGGGCGCGCGCTCAGCTGGCCGCGTCCAGTCGGTCGCGCTGCGGCTGGTCTGCGACCGCGAGGCGGAGATCGAGCGCTTTGTTCGCGAGGAGTATTGGAACATCGCGGCGATCCTGCAGACGCCGCGCACCGAATCCTTCGAGGCCCGGCTGACCGCCTATGACGGTAAGAAGCTGCAGAAACTCGACATCAAGACGAAGGACCAGGCCGACGGCATCAAGAATATGCTGAACGGTGCGACCTTCCGTGCCCTGTCAGTGGAGGCAAAGCCGACCCGGCGCAATCCCGGCCCGCCATTCACGACGTCAACCTTGCAGCAGGCGGCGTCATCCCGGCTTGGTTTCTCGGCCAACCGCACTATGCAAGTCGCCCAGCGCCTCTATGAAGGATTGGATCTCGGCGGCGAGACGGCCGGCCTGATCACCTATATGCGTACCGATGGAGTCCAGATGGCCCCCGAAGCCATTGAGGCGGCGCGAGCGTCGATCGCCCGCGAATTCGGCGACCGCTATCTGCCGGAAAAGCCGCGCTACTATACCACCAAGGCCAAGAATGCACAGGAAGCACACGAGGCGATTCGCCCGACGGATTTCTCGCGCCTGCCGCAGGAAGTCCGCAAGTATCTCGATGCTGACCAGGCACGTCTCTATGAGATCATCTGGAAACGCGCGATAGCCAGCCAGATGAATCCCGCCGAGATCGAACGCACGACCGTCGAAATCGAGGCGACAAATGCCAGCAAGACCGCCGGCCTGCGCGCTGTCGGTTCGGTGATCAAATTCGACGGCTTCATCGCCGCCTACACCGATCAGAAGGAAGAGGATTCCGAGGACGAGGAAAACAAGCGTCTGCCCGAGATCAAGTCCGGCGAGGCGCTGAAGCGCGAACAGATCAACGCCACACAGCACACAACCGAGCCGCCGCCGCGCTATTCGGAAGCCTCACTCATCAAGAAGATGGAAGAGCTCGGCATCGGCCGGCCGTCCACCTATGCGTCCACGCTGAAGACGCTGGAAGACCGCGAATATGTGGTCATCGACAAGCGCAAGCTGATCCCGCATTCGCGCGGGCGCATCGTCACGGCCTTCCTGGAAAGCTTCTTCGACAAATATGTCGAATATGATTTCACCGCCGCGCTCGAGGAGAAGCTGGACGAGATTTCCGACGGAAAGCTGGCTTACAAGGAGGTCCTGCGCGATTTCTGGAACGATTTTTCCTCTGCCGTCGCCAACATCAAAGAACTGCGCGTCACCGACGTGCTGAATGCCCTCAACGAGGATCTTGCGCCGCTGCTCTTCCCAGCGCGAGAAGACGGTTCAGACCCGCGCACCTGCCCGAAATGCGGCGTGGGCACGCTGTCGCTGCGTCTCGGCAAATACGGCGCCTTTGTCGGTTGCTCGAACTATCCCGACTGCGGCTATACGCGACAGCTCGGCGACGCCAACAATGGGGAAGCCGAAGCCGCCGAAAGCGGCGACAAGGTGTTGGGTAAGGACCCCTACACCAACGAGGAAATCACGCTGCGTTCCGGCCGGTTCGGGCCGTATATCCAGCGCGGTGACGGCAAGGACGCTAAGCGTTCCAGCTTGCCGAAGGGCTGGACGGCCGAGTCGATCGATCACGAAAAGGCGCTGGCGCTGCTCTCCCTGCCGCGCGATGTCGGCAAGCATCCCGAAAGCGGCAAGATGATTTCGGCCGGGCTCGGCCGCTATGGACCATTCGTGCTGCACGACGGCACCTACGCCAATCTGGAATCGATCGAGGACGTCTTCTCGATCGGCCTCAATCGCGCCGTTTCAGTCATTGCCGAAAAGCAGAACAAAGGACCGCGCGCCGGGCGCGGCACGCCGGCGGCGCTGAAAGACCTTGGCGCGCACCCGGATGGCAGCGGCAATGTCACCGTGCGTGACGGCCGCTACGGACCTTACGTCAACTTCGGCAAGATCAACGCGACGTTGCCGAAGGGCAAGGATCCGGCGAGCGTGACCATGGACGAAGCGCTGGCTCTGATCGCCGCCAAGGCGGAAAAGGACGGCGCTGGCGGCGGCAAGAAGCCGTTCAAGCGGGGCAAGAAGTCGTAGGCGCTGAACCGGACCGCCAGATCAACAAGTGCACGCATTGCCTTCGCCGCCAAAGTTCTTCCTGGCAAAATCCAGCGCCGAACTGTAGCTCGTATAGCTGGCGAACTGGCAGACATCCGAGCCGCGCCGCACCTTCATCTGCTCCAGATCCCAGAACGACACCTCGATGCGGTCGTCGGCGCAGTAGACTGTGTAATGCTCGATCTCCTGCGCTCGCACAGGCTCGGATGAGAGCCACACTGCCGGAACCGCAATAGCTGCGAAAGCGGCCAGCGCCAGGAAGAATCTTAGAAGCATATAACATCCCGCCCTATGCCGTGCGATGGCGCGATATCAGTATGGCATTCCAGCAAAATGATGGTGGAACGGAAATAGAAAAAAGGCCCGGCGCGATCGCTCGCACCAGGCCGTAATCGTAGAGGTTGCGCTGCTTACGCTTCCTTGTCGTCCAGGTTCGTGCCCAACGTGTCTTTCACGAACAGCGAGCCGATAACCAGCGACATGGCCGCAATCGCGATCGGATACCAGAGGCCGTAGTAGATGTCGCCGGCCGCGGCACTCATGGCAAACACGGTCGCCGGCAGCAGTCCGCCGAACCAGCCGTTGCCGATGTGATACGGCAGCGACATGCCGGTGTAGCGGATGCGGGTCGGGAACATCTCGACGAGCATGGCTGCGATCGGACCGTACACCATCGTGACGTAGATCATGAGGATGAACAGGAGTCCGACGACCTTCCACCAGTTGACGGCTGCGGGATCGGCCACCATCGCGTAAGCGCCGGCGCCAGGAATGGTGTAGGTCGTGACTTCCGTCACTTGTCCCACTTCCTCGGCTTCGACCAACTTGGCCGTTACCGCTTCGTCCAGCGGCATCACCTTCTTGTCGCCGGCGCGGATTGCCGCGGCGTCGAGCTTTAGGTCAGGATTTGCCGCGACGAAGGCGTCAAGCTTCTGGTCGGCTACCACGGTCGGCGCGCGGTTGAGCGGATAGCCCGCTTCATGCAGCGCGGCGAACGTCGCCTTCTGGAAGGCCGCGCCCATCTTTGCGGCGTCGGCGCCAGCGGCGGTCGCATCATAAGATGCGATTACCGCGTCCTTGACCTTGACCTGAGCCGGCGTTCCAGCGGCGGCCGTCATTTCCACGTCATACGGCACCGAGTTGCGGGCCAGGAAGCCCGTGGCGATGTCGCACGACTTGGTGAACTTTGCGGTGCCGACCGGATTGAACTGGAAGGTGCAATCGCCAGGCGCCGCAGTGATGGTAGCCCGTACGTTCTCCTGCGCGGAGGCAAGAGCCGGATTGGCAGCCCAGGTCAGCGCCTTGAACAGCGGGAAGTAGGTCACGATCGCCAAGGCGAGGCCCGCCATGATGATCCACTTGCGGCCGATCTTGTCAGACAGCCAGCCGAACACCACGAAGAAGATCGACCCAACGGCGAGCGCGGTCGCTATCATGACATTGACCGTGGCGGCGTCGACTTTCAGCACGTTGGTCAGGAAGAACAGCGCGTAGAACTGGCCAGTGTACCAGACCACGGCCTGGCCGGCGGTCAGGCCGAGCAGCGCCAGGATCGCGATTTTGGCGTTTTTCCAGGTGCCAAAGGCTTCCGAAAGCGGCGCTTTGGAGGTTTTGCCTTCTTCCTTCATCTTTTTAAAGGCGGGCGATTCAGACAAAGAGAGCCGGATCCAGATCGATACCAGCAGCAGCAGGAACGAGATCAGGAACGGTATGCGCCAACCCCAGGCGGCGAACTCGGCCTTCGACATGAAGCCCTGCACGGCCAGAATGACGAGCAGCGACAGGAAAAGGCCGAGCGTCGCGGTGGTCTGAATCCAGGACGTGTAATAGCCGCGGCGGTCGTCCGGCGCATGTTCGGCGACATAGGTCGCCGCACCGCCATATTCGCCGCCGAGCGCAAGACCTTGCAACATGCGCAGCCCGATCAGGATAATCGGCGCGAGGATGCCAAGCGTTGCATAACCCGGCAGCAAGCCGACGAGAAAAGTCGAAAGACCCATGATCGCCATGGTCACTAGGAAGGTGTATTTGCGACCGACGAGATCGCCCAGCCGGCCGAACACCAAAGCGCCGAACGGGCGCACGAGGAAGCCCGCGGCAAAGGCCAGCAGCGCGAAGATGTTGCGCGTGGCTTCCGAGATTTCCGGGCTGAAGAAGGTCGCGCCGATGAAGGCGGCGAGCGAACCGTACAGATAAAAATCGTACCACTCGAAAACCGTGCCGAGCGAGGAAGCGAAGATGACCTTCTTCTCCTCCCGGGTCATGCCGCGCGATTGTTCGCCGGCTGTCGCGGATATTGCCATTATAGCCCCTCCCTTGGGTTCGTGGCGTTGGCGTGACCACGCGACTCTCCTCGGGCCGCGTTGCCATCGCGGCGGAAAATGGCAGAAACTGCCGCCCAATTGCAGCGCTGCTTTGGGATTATGACTTTCGTCTAATAGATCGCCGCTTGACGCCGCCATGCCGGACGAGCCTGTAGTACCTGCGGCGAATGAGGACCACATGGGTGTATTGGATATTCTTGCATCGCAACTTGTCGAGCCGTTCCGCATCGGCCTTTTGATCGCACTCACGCTGACAGCGGCCAACACGGCCCAGGCAGTGGGGAGACTGGTTCCGACAGTGCTCGGACTGATCTTCGTTGCTGTACTGATTCCCATGACGTTGGGAAGCGCCGGCGCCGACCGCCTCACCGCCATCATCGTGGGCCTCTTCAGCAACGCCATCATCCTGGCCGTAATCCTGGCCGCGCATGCACTCTATCGCCGACTGACACAACGTTGACCCGCCGCGGCGTGACCACGCCGCAAGCGCCAGTCTCAGTTGGTCAGGTCGTAGGGCACTCGGTAGCCATTGGCCGTCAGCCATTCGATGGCTGCTTTCGGCTCGTCGGTCTGGATGATGGTGGCACCACGATCGACCCAGAAGCCGAATGTCTCGGCAGGATTGGCGGCGATGGTCGCCAACTCGTCGCCACGACCGCCGGCGAGATAGCCGGCCGGCTTGTTGACGATGGCGTAGGTATTCACCCACAGATGCCAATCGCCCCGCGCCGCGACCGCGCGGGCCCGTGCGCCAAACAACAGGCCGCCATCGGTGGTGACGGCGCCCGCCTCGCGCCGCCAGGCGATCATCTCAGCAGCGTCGGCGGCGACCGCCTTCGTGGCGGTCTCGATGAAGCCGACATCCTTCACCGCATCGTCGGCGATGATCGGCATGAAGCGCGCGCCCTGCCCCAGATCGCCGATCAATGTCACCGCCTCGGAAACCTTGTCGCGATTCCACAGGTTCTGCTTCACGACGATCTGGTCTTCCATCCCGAGCTCGCGCGCAACTGCCACGATGTCCTTTAGATCAGAGGTTTGGAGCTTGTTGTCGATGTTCACCAGCACCCGGCCGCGCGCCGCGGTCAGCGCCTGCTTCAGTGTCGGCACGACTTCGTTGGTTACCTCGCCGGACCCTTCCACGACCAGCCGGCAGCTCGCCAGATCCGCAAGGCTGCGCTCGACGAGCCTGCCCTTGCAGGTCGTCGTGCGATCGAGCCAACTATCGTGCAGCACGACATAGACATTGTCGCTGGTCTTCTGGATATCGAGCTCGACCATCTCGGCGCCGAGCGCAATCGCCGTCTCGATCGCTGCAATCGAATTTTCCGCACGGACGATTCGGCCGTTCTCACGCACGCCGGCGCGGTGCGCCACCACCATGATGTGGTCGCGCCACTGATTGGCATGCTGGAACCGTTCGAGGATCGCGTCGGTGCGCTGCGCTGCAAGCGATTCGGCGTGAACCGAAGTCACAAGGAAGGCGAGCGCCGTCAGCATCCATCCAAACCGCATCGGCGAATCGCTCCGCTGCCATCAGATGCGGGCGAAATAGGCGGGCGCGATGACAGGGGCGTGAAATTAATGTTGCGGTTCAATGACATGGGCCAGCGGCCGGACCCAGCCTGCTCAACGCGGCGGCGCGTTGTGGCATCGAACAGCACATAGAAAAAGAAGAAATGGCGCGAGTGACGGGGCTCGAACCCGCGACCTCCGGCGTGACAGGCCGGCACTCTAACCGACTGAGCTACACCCGCGCATTTGGAAGCGACTTGTCTTGCCAGCCGCCTCTTGTGCGCGGTGACTTAAGGGGTTCGCCGGGGAGTGTCAAGCGCTGCGCTGCGGCATTTCAGCCGTTTGCCGGCGGCGCGTCTCGGGGCCTGCCTCGCCCTTCTCGCGATAAACAAAACACCGCGATTTTCCTTGCGGCGGCAGGCCGAACCGCCTACATGTCGCGCCCGCAAGGGCGATTAGCTCAGTTGGTAGAGCGCTTCGTTTACACCGAAGATGTCGGGAGTTCGAGTCTCTCATCGCCCACCAGTCCCTTGAGATCGCAGCGATAGCGCCAAGGTCTGTTCAACGCCCAGTTTCCATTTCTCGTCGCCAGACATCGACCTTCACCTCCGGCGCATTTGCGCTATTGTCCCTTGTCCGCAGAGGGGATGTCGATGCAGGCGTTGCCGATAGCGCATGTCGAGGTGAAGGCTCCGGCCACTGCTTCCCTCGGCGCTGGATATCCGACGGCGGTTTTCTGCTGGCTGCTGTCGGCCGGCGTTTACATCGCCGCCAAATGGGTTGCGCCGGAAATGCCGCCTTGGGGGCTCTGCTTCTGGCGTCTGACCTTCGCCTGCCTGATTCTGTTGCCTGTTGTGCATCGCCATCATGGCGCGATGATTGCCTTGATGAAGACAAGGGCGCTGGAGGTAATCGCCGTCGGCGCGATCGGCCTGACGCTATGCCAAGGCATGATCTACACCGGCCTCAACCACACCAACGCCACCACCGCCGGCATCATCATGGCGCTATCGCCGGTCATGACCATGGTGCTGGCGCGCTTCATCCTGGGTGAGCCGCTCGGCCTCTGGAAGGCGGTTGGGGCGATCATCGCGCTGTGCGGCATGGCCTTGATCATCGCGCATGGCAATCCGGCGGCGCTGGCGCAGTTGCAGTTCAACGCCGGCGAATTGTGGATTGTCGGCAGCGCGTTCTGCTGGGGTCTCTACACCGTGCTCTTGCGCCGCCAGAAATTTGGCATCGAGCTTTTGCCGATGGTCGTGCTGTTGCTGGGGGCCGGCGCGCTGATCGCCCTGCCCTTTCATTTCGTCGAGCTGCTCTATGGCGAACGCTCCACCTTGCACGGCAATGGTATTCTGGCGCTCGCCTATATGGCAGGCCCGGGCGGTGCCTTGATGTATTATCTCTACAACCGCAGCGTTGAGAGTCTCGGCGCCAGCCGTGCGAGCATGCTGCTCTATCTGCAGACGGTGTTCGTCGTCATCCTCGCCTATCTCTTCCTCGGCGAGAGGCTGCAGGACTACGACCTGATGGGCGCTGCCTTCATCATAGTCGGCATCGTCATCGCAACATTCATCAAGCCGAAGCCCACGGTCGAACGGGCCGCCTAAGGCTACCCGCGCTTCGGAATATTCAGCCCTCGGGCGACGGCGGGCCGCGCCAGCCCGCGCTCCAACCAGGCCGGCACGTGTTTCAGCGAATCATAGTCGACCAGTTCGCGTGCGTTGTAGAAGCCGATCAGGCCGCGCACCCAGCCGAACGTCGCCACGTCGGCGATCGTATAGTCGTCGCCCATGATCCAGGTTCGCCCGGCCAGGCGTGTCTCGAGCACGCCAAGGAGCCGCTGCGATTCGGCGACGTAGCGTTCGAGCGGACGCTTGTCCTCGTATTCGCGGCCCGCGAATTTGTGGAAGAAGCCAACCTGGCCGAACATGGGGCCGATGCCCGCCATCTGGAAAAACACCCACTGGATCGTTTCGTAGCGGCCGGTAGCAGATGATGGCAGCAGCCTGCCGGTCTTCTCGGCCAGATAGAGCAGGATCGCGCCGGACTCGAACAGCGCAAGCGGCTTTCCGTCCGGCCCGTCGGGGTCGATGATAGACGGAATCTTGCCATTCGGATTCAGCGACAGATATTCGGGCGTCCGAGTTTCGTTGGCTCCGATATCGATCAGGTGGACTTCGTAAGGCAGCCCGATTTCCTCAAGCATGATCGATACCTTCACGCCATTGGGCGTTGGCAGCGAGTAGAGCTGGAGGATTTCCGGATTATTGGCTGGCCAGCGCTTGGTGATCGGAAAGTCGGACAAATGGGGCATTCAGAATCTCCACTTGGGGACGAACTGAGGACGATAGCGGCCCTGAGACTTCGCACAAGGCATACTTGCACCAGGTCAGGAAGGATGAGCAAATCACGCCGCCTGGCAGCCCGTGGAGAGGCTCATGACGGTCGATGCACAGCAGCCGCGTGGTTCCCTGATTGGCCACATCCTCAAGCGCATCTTCCTTGCGCTATTTGGCTACCTTGTCGCCCTCGTTGTCGGGCTGGTGGCGATAGTCGTACTTTATAGCATCCTCAGCTACCTGCCGGTCTCTCCGGACTATTTCAAATTGATGTCCCTGGCGCCGATCGCCCTGCTGCTGGTCTCGCCTCTATGGTTCTTCTATTTCTTCATCGCGATCGTCGCGACGATGGTCCCTGCCGCCGTCGTCATGCTGGCCGGTGAAATGCTATCCCTGCGTAAGGCGTGGCTGAATGTGCTGTTTGGCGGGGCGGTAGCATTGGTCGGGTATACCTTGTTGTCGACCGAAACCTACACCGTCAGCGCCGCTCAGGCGCCGGCCGACTTCGGCGTCATCTTCGGCGCCGGGCTTGTGGGCGGTTTTATCTACTGGCTGATCGCCGGACGCGACGCCGGGTTTAGGCGCCGCCCGTATCCGGCCATCCTCAAGGCCGGCGGCGTCGAAAGGCGCTAAATATCCTAACTGGTCGGCTCGCGCACGGAGTCGGTCTCGGCGATCGCCTCGAGCAGGCGTGCGTCGCGGCCATAGACGTCGCCAAAGTATTCGACCTGCCCGTTGGCGTTCGGCCAGGCGGTGAAATAGGCAACATAGACCGGTATCTTGCGGCCGACTTTCTCGACAGAGTGGCCTTTCTTCAGCTTGTCGGCGACATAGTCGCGCGATTTGCCCAGCACGGCGGCCGCCATGCCGCGCGGATCGGCAAGGCGCACGCAGCCATGGCTGAGTGCCCGGTTATCTCGTTCGAAGAATGCCTTTTGCGGCGTGTCGTGCATGTAGATGGCATGTTCGTTCGGGAACAGGATCTTCAGTTCGCCTAGTGCATTGGCCTCACTCGGCGTCTGGCGCACCGCGAACGGGATCTTTGCGCCATATGCGCCCCAAGAAACCGACGACGAACGCACGCGCTTGCCCTTGGCGTTGTAGACTTCGTAGCCGGCACGATCGAGATAACCGGGATCGCGGCGCAGCCGCGGCAGCATCTCATTGACGATGATCGACTGCGGCACGCCCCAATAGGGGTTGTAGTCAACCTGCTCGATCTCGTCGTAGAAGAAGCTGGTCTGGTTGCTCACCTTGCCGACGACCACCCGCATCGACAGCTTTTCCTGCGAATCCTCGAAATAGCTCGCCGTGAAGGCCGGCTGGTTGATGAAGACACGCGTTGCGCCGAGTTCAGCCGGCAGCCAGCGTGTTTGCTCCATCGCCACCAGCACCTTGTTGATCTTGTCGGCCTTCGACACCCCGGCCATGGACTGCACGGTGCGCGGACCGATGACGCCGTCGGCCTTCAGGCCGGCCTGCTTCTGCTTGGCCTTGATCAGCGGCACCAGTTCGGGATCGTAACTCTCTTTCGTGCCATGGCTGTAGATGATCTCGCCGAATTCGCCACCCAACTCGTCATCGAGATCTTTCGCGATCAGCGACAAAAGCTTCGGCAGTTCCGGGCTGGATTCGCCCGGCTTGAGCAACAGATTGGGATCGACCGTGATCTGCGGCTCTTGCTCGCTGGCGCGCAGCGCCGCCAGTTCGGACCGCAACGCGGCGTATTGCGGATTCTTAGGATGCTGGCCTTCAAGATAGGTGGCGACATCAGGCGCATTCTCGATTGCGCGCAGAACGCCCGGCAGGTCCAGCGGCTTGGCCGGAAAATCGTAATAGCCGGAGATGCGGTTGGGATCGATACGCCCGCCGACGGCGTCGCGCGCATAGCGTAGCACGCGCGCCGACAGCGTCATCTCGAAGCGCATCAAGGCGACGCCACGGGCTGCGACATCGCCGGCAAGCACCGGCTCGTCGACCCTATAGTCATCCACATCCAAGCCGTGACTGCCGGCGTCTCTCAAGACCCGCAGCGCATCGGCCGCCTTTGGATTGGGTTTGCCATCGGTCACCCAGATGAAATCCGGATCGGCCGAATAGTGGCCGATCATAGCCGCGGCGATGCGTTTCTCGGCGAACAGGTCGAAATCCGACAAGCTGCCGACGAGGTCAGTGAATTTGAGTTTCACGTTAGGGTCATAGGCGACCGGATGCGGCGGAATGGCGATATCGGCGAACTTTACGCGCTCCAGCGGGTCGGCCTTGTACTCATTGTACGACGGCGCGCTGATCGTGACGCCACCGCCACCCCGCGCCTTGGCTTTCTTGTATGAGGTGCGCACGCCCTTTTTGGCTGAGGCGGGCGGCGAATAGACGCGCACCCGCTTGGGCGGCCCGCCAAACAGCATGTCTAGAAAACCTTGCGCCTGAGCCGGCGGAGCCGGAAGGCTGAGCGCGATCGCTACCGCCGCGAAAGAAAAAATCTTGCCGCCTGGGCGTTTCATTGCCGCATCACCCCGAACCAGCACACCATTGCCGCATGCGCTCGACACGAGCATCGGCACGCAAGATGGTGGATGTATGGTATGAGCCTAACCAATCATACGCTGAAGGTTAAGCCTTTGTTGTTTTGGCGGCGCACTGTTGCGTGATCGTCGCAGGACCGCATCAGGAGGAGACACATGAAAAAGGGATTTCGCGACTATCTGGATGAAGCCAACCGGGAGGTCGAGACAGTAACGCCGGAAGAGGCCGCGAACCTCTTGGAGCAAGAAAACGTGCTGTTCGTCGACCTGCGCGACCCGCGTGAGATCGAGCGTGAGGGCGCTATTCCCGGCGCGAAGGAATGTCCGCGCGGCATGCTCGAATTCTGGATCGACCCCGAAAGCCCCTATCACAAGCCCTATTTCGCCGAGGACAAAACTTTTGTTTTCTTTTGCGCCGGCGGCTGGCGCTCCGCCCTCGCCGCCAAGACGGCGCAGGACATGGGCCTGGGAAACGTCAAGCACATCCTTGGCGGCTTTGGCGCCTGGAAGAAGGCCCAGCTTCCCACGGAGGCCAAGCCGCGCAAGGCCTGACATCTAGTGCAGCAACGCGGGCTCCGCTGCCGCTCCAACGAACCCCACCGTTTCGCGCACCACATTCTGATCCGTGATGATGCGACGATGACCGAGCCCCTTTGTCACATGCAGCCGCACATGGTTGCCGGCGCGCGCCGTGCTGCGTGCCTCGTCCACCGAAACCTCGCGGTCGTCCGCGTCGTGGATCACCAGTGTCGGCAAGGGCACGCGCAGCAACTGCCGGGCGCTGTCGAATTCAGCGATGCCGCGGCCAGTCAGCCGCTCCACCTGCGCCTCGACCATGGACTGCGAGCGCGGCCCGAGTTTTAGCATGCGCCCAAAATCTGCAAACAGTTTCGGCAGCGAGCTTGGCGAGGCGATCGTCACCAGCCGGTCCACCGCAACAGGCGCCAGGCCCTCGACGGAGCCGACCGCGGCGTTGACCGCAACCGCGCCGCCGAACGAGTGGCCGACCATCGCCGTGAACGGCCCGAACCAGTCGGCAGCGCGGCGAACTGCTTCGACGGCTAAAGCCATATTGAGCCGGCGTCCCAATGAGCCGCCATGGCCCGGCAGATCGAGCGACAACACGCGGTATCCGGCCTCGAGCAACCCTTCGATCAGCGTGTTCATATATTCCGTGCGGGAACGCCAGCCATGGATCACCAGCACCGAACCTCGCGCATCTTTGCCTTGCGGCCGGAATTCGTGCAGCATGGCGCAGCCCGAACTGGTGGGAAGCCTATGGTGCCTGGCCTGATTCATGAACGCGGAAGCTCGCTCGACGGCGCGGCGCTCGCCTTTCGTGAGGCTTGCCGAACCCGGGGTCCGGCAAAACAGCTCGAAAGCCGCCCGGCCGGTGAGGGCTGGAGAAATATGTTCGCCGGCGGCAAAAACCTGGCGTACCAATTTGTCAGAGAATCGCGTCATGGACCGCATCCTTGAAAACGTTCAATGCTGAACAATATAGTTCAATCATGGACAACAAGCAAGAGCCCCCCTGGACCAATCCGCGCTTCAAGAACTGGATCGCATTGATACGAGCCGAGAAAGCAGTGGGCCAGGCGCTGACGAAAGCGCTGGCGCCGCTCGATCTGAAAATCCCGCAGCTCGACATTCTGATGAATATCCATCGCCACCCCGGCCTGTCGCAGCATGATCTCGCGCGTCGGCTCTTGGTGGGACGCTCCAACATCACCATGCTGCTGCCGCAGATGGAGACGCAGGGCTTGCTGCGTCGCGAGGGCGACGCGAAGGACAAGCGGGTGATGCGTCTGTCGCTTACCGATGAGGGCGAAGTGCTGCTCGTGCAGGCATTGAAGATCTATTCGGACCTGATCGATCGCGTGATGGCGCAATCGTCAGAACTCGAATGCAATCTCATCGGCGCACGCATGACGCAGATCGCCGAGATGCTGAAGGATGATGGGTAGAATGCTCAGCAACTTCTCGGTCGGCCGCAACTCAGCCAAGCTCCTGGGCAAGGCCGATAAGAAGCCCTCCAGGTCCGCGGATGTAGCAGAGCCGAAATATGTCCTTGTACTGGACGACTTCGCCGACGAGCTGCCCGCCGCGATTGTGGAGCCTTTCAAGCGTATCGTCGACGTTGTTCACGGTGAACATGACGCGGAGATAGCCGAGAGCGTTAACCGGGGCGTTGCGATGATCCGCCACGACAAGTGGCGTAATGAAGCGGGATAGCTCCAACCGGCTGTGGCCGTCCGGCGTGCGCATCATGGCAATCTCGACGTGCTGATTACCCAGTCCGGTTAGACGCCCGGCCCATTCTCCTTCGATCGTCGCCCGCCCTTCGAGCTCAAGGCCGAGTTCGCGGAAGAAATCGATCGTCGTGTCGAGATCGTCGACGACGATTCCGACGTTGTCCATCCGTTTGATTGCCATGCGCTGCAGCCTACAAGGTGTCAGCTGCCTCCATCAAGCTCTGCCGCTGGCCGCATCTGGACCAAAGGCGCGAACCCGAGGCCCTCGCCTCAAGCAACCTCTTCGGTCAACCAGCTTGCCAGTTCATCGGTATGCAATCCCGGCGAAGGCGCAGCGACGAGCCAGTAGCCGGTCCGGTGCGCCGCGAGCCACTCGCCGGCCTCGACAAGAATGCCTGAGCGCAAGAACCCATCGATCAACCCCCGCCAGCCCAGCGCGACGCCCTGATGTTCCAGGACCGCCTGGTTGACCAGCGCGAAGGTGTTGAGGCTGATGTCGCCTTGGCTGGCGGCGGTATCGCGCACCATGCCGAAGCGAGAAAAATAGCGTGGCCAGTCGAACCACGGCGCCGGATACTCAGCGTCGAGGTGGATCAGGCGCGCGGTCGAGAGATTGCCGGGATGCCGATCGAGATAAGCCTGTGTCGCGATCGGCACCACCGATTCCGGCAGAAGCAAGCGCGCATTCGCGCCGAACTCGCCATCGGCCCCGAAGACGACCGCAATGTCGCCCTCTTCCATCGCGCCGGGTTCGAAACGCTGCGTCGCGACAATCTGAATGTCGGTCTGCGGATGCCGCAACCGGAAGGAGTGCATGCGCGGAATGAGCCAGAACTGCGAAAAAGCATAGTCGGTTCTGAGCCGCACGGCCGGGCGCTCTCCAGCCTGTCGTTGTTCGCGCATCAGACGGTCGACCTCGTCGACGGTCCGCTCCACGATCTCGAAAAGCTTGCGCCCCTTCCCGGTCAGCTCGACGCCCTTATGGCCTCGCCGCAGGATGGCAAACCCGGCCTCCTCCTCGGCACGCCGGATTTGATAGCTGACAGCCGGCTGGGTCAGGCTCAATACGGATGCCGCAGCCGAGAGGCTGCCGCGCCGAACCGACTCGACGAGAACCCGCATCCAGCCGAGGTCGAATGGCCGTTTATGCATAAGAATCCTTTATAGCCTGGATTGAAAAATAACAGGTTCACAAGCTTCCGCGCAAATCCCTTAATGGCTCGATCAGATCGAGCTACTGGACACGGGATGACGCGGCCCAACATTCTCGTCTTGATGGTCGACCAGCTTAACGGGACGTTTTTCCCGGACGGTCCCGCCGACTTCCTGCACGCGCCGCATCTAAAGACACTGGCGAAACGCTCCGTCCGCTTCCGCAACGCCTACACCGCGAGCCCGCTCTGCGCGCCGGCGCGGGCGTCCTTCATGACGGGGCAATTGCCAAGTCGCACATGCGTCTATGACAATGCGGCGGAGTTTGCCTCCGACATCCCGACCTTTGCGCACCATCTGCGCGCCGCCGGCTACCAGACCTGCCTCTCAGGAAAGATGCATTTCGTCGGGCCAGACCAGCTCCATGGTTTCGAGGAGCGGCTGACGACCGACATCTATCCCGCCGATTTCGGCTGGACGCCCGACTACCGCAAGCCCGGCGAGCGCATCGACTGGTGGTATCACAATCTGGGTTCCGTGACCGGCGCAGGCGTCGCCGAGATCACCAACCAGATGGAATATGACGACGAGGTCGCCCATCACGCCGCCCGGAAACTCTACGATCTCTCGCGCGGCCACGATGGCCGGCCCTGGTGCCTGACTGTCAGCTTCACCCACCCGCACGACCCTTATGTGGCGCGACGGCGGCATTGGGATCCTTACGCCGATTGCCCGGCGCTCGACCCGCAAGTCGGGCCGATCCCCTATGACCAGCAGGACCCGCATTCGCGCCGGCTGCTGGATGCCTGCGAACACGATGCCTTCCCGATTTCAGCAGAAGACGTGCGGCGCGCCCGGCGTGGCTATTTCGCCAGCATCTCCTACATCGACGAGAAAATCGGCGAGTTGTTGGATGTGCTCGAACGCACCCGAATGGCCGACAATACGGTCATTGTGTTCGTGTCCGACCATGGTGACATGCTCGGCGAGCGCGGCCTCTGGTTCAAGATGAGCTTTTTCGAAGGCTCCTGCCGCGTGCCGCTGATGATCGCGGCGCCCGGCTGGAACCCGCAAAGGATCGACGCGCCGGTCTCAACGCTCGATGTAACCCCGACGCTCGCGGTCTTGGTCGGTATCGATCTCGGCGGCATCCGGCCCTGGATCGACGGCGAAGATCTGACGCCGCTCGCCACCGGTCGCGGCGGACACAGCGCGGTGGCGATGGAATATGCGGCTGAAGGGTCGCAAGCGCCGCTCGTTTGCCTGCGCGGCGGCAAATACAAGCTTGTGCTATGCGAGATAGACCCGCCGCAGCTTTTCGACCTGGCGACGGACTCGCACGAACTGACCAATGTCGCGCATGACCCGGCATATGCCGAAGTCCTGAAAACTTTATCCAGTCAGTCGTATCAGCGCTGGGATCTTGCTGCCTTCGATCGCGATGTCAGGGTGAGCCAAGCCCGCCGGCATGTCGTCTACGCCGCACTGCGTAACGGCGCCTACTACCCGTGGGATTATCAGCCGCTGCAGAAGGCATCCGAGCGCTACATGCGCAACCACATGGATTTGAACGTGCTGGAGGAAAGCCAGCGATTTCCGCGCGGCGAGTAACGCGTGGCCGCATGACCTGACGACAGAAAAAATGGGAGCAAAGACATGCGAAATGCGAAGATGCGTTCATTTGTTGCGGCGCTCGCTTTGACAGCGGCCTCTCAGGCCGTGGCGGCCGATGCCGAAAGCTGCAAGGAAGTCCGGCTTTCCGACGTCGGTTGGACCGACATCCAGGTGACCACCGGCGTCGCCTCGACCCTGCTCACGGCGCTTGGCTATGAGCCGGAAGTAACCCAGCTTTCCGTCGCGGTGACCCTGACCGCCCTCAAGGAGAACGACATCGACGTTTTCCTCGGCAACTGGATGCCGGCGCAGACTGAAGCGCTCAAGCCCTATATGGACGAAGGGTCGATCGAGGTGGTTTCGCAGAACCTCGAAGGCGCGGGTTTCGGTCCGGTGGTGCCGGATTATGTGGAAGCCGCCGGCGTCAAGAGCATCGCCGATCTAGGCCCGAACGCCGAAAAATTCGGCGGCAAGATCTACGGCATCGAAGCCGGCGCCGCCGGCAACAAGAGCATCCTCGACCTGATCGCGGATCCGGCGAACAATCTGCAGAGTTTCGAACTGGTGGAATCATCCGAAGCCGGCATGCTGACGCAGACCGAGCAGATGATGAAGGACAAGGAGTGGGTCGTATTCCTCGGCTGGACGCCACATCCGGTGATGGGCGAAATGCCGATCAAATATGTACAAGGCATGGAAAAAGCCGGCTTCGGCGGCGCCACGGTGCACACGTTGACGCGTAAAGGCTATGCCTCCGAATGTCCGAATGCCGCGACCTTCGCCAGGAACCTGAAGTTCACCTTGTCGATGGAAAACGCCATGATGGCGAAGGTGCTCGCAGGCGAAAACCCGAATGACGTCGCCAAGGAGTGGTTGAAAGCCAATCCCGACGTGGTGACGCCGTGGCTGGCCGGCGTGACGACCTTCGATGGCCAGGATGCCGCGGCGGCGGTGAAAGCTGCTTTGGCCAACTGATGGGCTTAAACGAGAAGCGGGGCACACGGCCCCGCTTTCAAAACCAGAGGAAAGAAGCGATCAGTTCGCTGCCTTGGCCTTGTCCTGCTCTTCCTTGAGCTTCTTGGCGAAGTCCTCATTGTTCTTCGTCACGAACTCCTGCAGCTTTTTCTGCCGATCCTCGATGTCGCCCTGCTTGAGCGGCGCGCCATCATAGGCGCCGGTGAAGCCTTGCAGCGAAACCTTGATCGGGTTCGGCTGGTTCTGGAAGTTGACAGATGTCAACGTCAGGTTCGTGCCCTTTTTGAACTGACCGACAAGGGCGTCGCTCAACGGCGCCTCTGCCACACAGCGATCAGGGAAGCAGATCATATATTCAAGCTTCTGCGTCTTGCCGTTGTCGACCTGAAGGCCGATGCCGGGCGGCATCAGGCGTCCGGTCGGCACGGTGACTTGAAAAACCTTGCGGTTCACCTTGCCCTTGACCTCGATCATCGAAACGCCGGTGACCAACTGGCCGGTGCTCGCGGTGACGATGTTCTGAACGTTACAGACGTCGACATCCTGCTGCTTCGAGCAGGCCTTGAACCATCCTTGCGGAATCTGGGGCTGCTGCTCCTGTGCGCCCACAGGGGCAGCGATGGTCGCCATAACGCCCGCGACGCCGGCCGAGAGCAGCGAAATGCGCGTTTTCGACGCGATCAGACTCGTCATCGTTCTCCAAACCTCTTGCAAGATATCTAGAAGGCCTTGCTGGCCAAATCCCTGCGTTGTCCTGTTGCGCAAATGAGGCAACAGGATGACTTGCGGCCTGTTACACAAGGCGCGCGGCCAAATCCAGCCCTAACAAGCTCGAATGCTTGCCGGCTTTCGGCGTTCATATGCCATCAAGCATGTTTGATCATCTGCCCGGCCGGGCAATGTCCGATACATTGAATCGTTCTGTTTGGCTGGACATTGCTCTAAATTGCGCGAATCGAAGCCGAACCCTGGAGGACTCGATGAGGCAGTTGCTGCTTGCGTTGTGCACCGTTGCAGCCTTGGCCTTGCCAATGCCAGCAGGCGCCGAACCGTCGCATGCGATCGCTATGCACGGCGAGCCGGCGCTAGGCTCCGACTTCAAACATTTGCCTTACGCAAATCCAGACGCGCCGAAAGGCGGCGCCATCAATTACGCATGGCTCGGCACCTTCGACAGCGTCAATCCATTTATCGTTCAGGGACAGGGTGCGCGGGGGCCGATCGACCTGATCTTCGGAGACCTCGTCTACGACCGTCTCATGCAGCGGTCGGCCGATGAGCCCTTTTCAATGTATCCGCTGCTGGCCAAGACCATCGATACGGATAGCGAACGGACCTACGTCGAATTCACGCTGGATGAGCGCGCCAAATTCTCCGACGGCCAGCCAGTCACGCCGGAGGACGTGATTTTCACCATCGAAATCCTGCGTGACAAGGGCCTGCCGCGCTACGGCAACTGGGCCGGCAAGATTGCCAAGATGGAGAAGGTCGGCACACACGGCGTGCGCTTGACGTTCAAGCAAGCGGATCGCGAGTTGCCGCTGATCGTCGCCTTCATGCCGGTGCTTGCGAAACACACGATCGACCCGGCAACCTTCGAAAAATCCACGCTGAAACCGATGACCGGCAGCGGCCCTTATCGCCTGGAGAGCGTCAAAGCGGGAGAGAGCCTGACCTTCAAGCGCAACCCCGACTATTGGGCGAAGGATATCCCATCGAAAAAAGGATTCGACAATTACGATCAGATCACCCTGACCTATTATCGCGACGAGAATGCCATGTTCGAGGCCTTCAAGAAAGGCCTGGTCGATGTGCTGATCGACGAGAATAGCGGTCGCTGGACAAACCAGTACAATTTTCCGGCCGTCACCCGCGGCGACATCGTCAAAGACACATTCAAGATGCAGATGCCGTCCGGCATGCTGGGCATCGTGATGAATACAAGGCGACCCGTTTTCCAGAACCGGGATTTTCGTGCCGGCCTCGGCGACATGTTCGATTTTGAATGGGTGAACCGCAACCTTTTATCAGGCGCCTATACGCGGACAAAAAGCTTCTACGATAATTCGGAGCTGTCATCTTTCGATCGCCCGGCCAGTGAAGGTGAAAAGGCGTTGCTGGCGCCGTTCCCCGATGCCGTCACGCCCGACATCATGACCAAGGGATGGCAGCCGCCAACGTCCGACGGCTCAGGCCGGGATCGGGCGTTTCTGAAAGTCGGCTTCGACAAGCTACGCAAGGCAGGCTATGCGCTGCAAGATGGCCGGATGATCGGGCCTGACGGGAAGCAGGCAGCGTTCGAAATCATGCTGAAAGGCAAGGAAAACGAACAGGTTGCCGTCGCATGGCAGCAGACGCTCCAGAAAGTCGGCATAGACGTGAGCATCCGTTCAGTCGACGCCTCGCAATTCCTTCAAAGACAGATCAACTACGATTTCGACGCGATGATTTTCCCGTACACGGGTTCGTTGTCGCCCGGCGTCGAGCAGGTGGCGCGCTTCGGTTCGGTAACGCGCGACAAACCCGGCACCTTCAACTATGCCGGCGTTGCCAATCCGGCAGTCGATGCGCTGATCGACGCGATGCTCCAAACGCGCGAACGTGACAAATTCGTCGACGTGGTGCGCGCCTATGATCGCGTTCTTCTCAGCGGGGCTTATGTCGTGCCGCTCTATTTCCGGCCGGAGCAGTGGGTGGCTCGCTGGAAAAGGATCGAGCATCCGGAGCACTCGCCGATCAATGGCGCCGCCTTGCCAACCTGGTGGCACGCTGGGAACTGAAGGGAGCCGGCATGGCCGACCGTGCACGCATCGCTATTGACGTCGTATCTGATGTCGTTTGCCCGTGGTGCTTCGTCGGTCGCCAGCGGCTTGCCAAGGCGCTAGCGACGTTGCCTGATGTCGAGGCAGAGGTTCGCTGGCGGCCGTTCCAACTCGACTCGTCGATTCCACCCGAGGGAAAAGACAGGCGTAGCTATATGCTCGCCAAGTTTGGCAGCGAAGAGCGCCTGCGGCAGATCCATGCCAACATACTGCCACTTGGCGAGGCAGAAGGCATACGATTCAATTTCGACGCGATCACGATCGCACCGAACACGCTCGACGCCCACCGGGTTATCCGCTGGGCTCTTGGAACCGGCGGCGACGTTCAGGACAAATTGGTCGGCGAGCTTTTCAGCCGCTATTTCGAACGCGGCGAGAATGTCGGCGATCACGACGTGCTGGCACAAGCTGCCCGCGCCGCTGGCATGGACGACGCCATCGTGACATCGCTTCTACCCACGAATGCCGACCGCGAGGAGGTTCAGGCGGAAATCTCGACGGCGTCGCGCATGGGCATAACAGGTGTGCCGTGTTTTCTGCTGGCTGGGAAATACGCTGTCATGGGCGCTCAGGACGTAGCCTCTCTGGCCAAGGCCATCGGCGAGGTTGCGCGCAGCGCCGCAGCCTGAATTATCGAAGGCGGTTTCAGAGGCCAACCATCGCGATCAGGCTTCGCAGGAAGCGCACTGAATGATCCAGATAAATCCCGTTGTTATACATGCCATCCCAGATAAAAAATATCATAAGGCCGACAATAACAATCGTATAGCGCATCTTTAATGGCTCCCTAGGCCACGGACTTTCATGTATTAACTAAGAAAATCCTGATTTTTTTCCCTTGCACTTTTTGCCGACTTAATACGTTATATTGTAAGGTGAATTCTTGCCCGGCAAAGCGTGACGGTCCGAATCGGCTCGCTTGCGACGCAGCTTGGAAGGAATGGGAATGCGGGGCAAGGCTGAGGCGAAAGACCCGGCCATTGTGCTGTTTCGCAACGATTTGAGACTTGGGGATAATCGCGCGCTGGCAGCCGCTGCCGATAGCGGTTTGCCTGTCATCTGCGTCCTGGTCTTCGATGAAACCTCCCTTGGCGTGCGGCCGCTCGGCGGTGCGCGCCGCTGGTGGCTGCATCACTCCATCGATGCGCTACGGGCGAGCCTTGCCAAACTCGGCGCGGACTTGGTGCTGCGGCGCGGGCCGACGAACGAGACGGTCCTCGATCTGCAGAAACAGACTGGCGCCGGCACCGTCTATTGGAACCGCCGTTACGCACCAGCCGAAAGCGACGTCGACAAAACCATGAAGTCAGCGCTGCGCGAGCGCGGCGTCAAGGCAGAGGGCTTCGACGGGCAACTTCTGCACGAACCGACATTGTTGAAGACTGGTGCTGGCGGCTCGTACAAGGTCTTTGGCGCGTTCAGGCGAGCGCTCGAAAGCGGCGCGGAGCCGCGTGACCCTGTCGATGCACCGAACAAGCTTAGCGCCTGGCAGGGCCGTCTGAAGTCCGACGCCTTGGAAGACTGGGGGCTGCTGCCGACCAGACCGGACTGGGCCGGCGGTCTGCGCAAGACTTGGATGCCCGGCGAGGCGGGGGCACAGCAAAGGCTCGACGCATTTTTGGAAGGTCGTCTCGAAGACTACGCAGCGGGTCGGGATTTTCCGGCGAAGGAGGCCACTTCCCGGCTATCCCCTCACCTGGCCAATGGCGAGATCACACCCTACCAGATTTTGGCTCGGCTCAACCGCATAAGGGCGCAGGCCAACGCGGCCGATGTCGCGAAACTGCGCAGCGAACTGGCATGGCGGGAGTTCTGCTATCACCTGCTGTTTCATTTTCCCGCCTTGGCCGAAAAGAATTTCAATGATTCTTTCGACCGTTTTCCATGGGCAACGCCGAAAAAGGGCCTCCACGCCTGGCAGCACGGCCGGATCGGCTACCCGATCGTCGATGCCGGCATGCGCCAGCTCTGGCAGACGGGCTGGATGCACAACCGCATCCGCATGGTCGTCGCCTCGTTTCTGACCAAACATCTCCTGATCGACTGGCGCGACGGAGAGCAATGGTTCTGGGACACGCTGGTCGACGCCGACCCGGCCAACAATCCCGGCAACTGGCAGTGGGTCGCCGGCTGCGGCGCCGACGCCGCGCCTTATTTCCGCATCTTCAACCCCGTGCTGCAGGGCGAGAAATTCGA
This sequence comes from Rhizobiaceae bacterium, assembly GCA_050247155.1. Lineage (GTDB taxonomy): Bacteria > Pseudomonadota > Alphaproteobacteria > Rhizobiales > Rhizobiaceae > Mesorhizobium_G. Next base: position 10,438 of record JBFWUS010000016.1, on the reverse strand, counting down.
CGGCGATGGTGCCTACACCAAGTGCTTTGCGCCGGAACTGGAAAAGCTTGATGGCAAGTTCGTGCAGAAACCCTGGGCTGCACCTGAAGAGACGCTCGCTACTGCCGGCGTGAAACTCGGAGGCGACTACCCCGTACCTTTGGTTGACCACGACACGGCGCGTGACCGCGCGCTGGCAGCCTACAAGGTACTCAAGGGGGATTGATGAACATTGTGCCGTTTGGCCGCAAGCAGGCCCGCCAGAGCATTGCCGTGATCGGCTCTGGCATATCCGGCGCTTCCGCCGCTTGGGCTCTGAGCCGGACTGCGGATGTGACCATGTTCGAGGCCGGTGAGCGACTTGGCGGGCACACGGCAACGGTAGACGTCGATTACGATGGCGTGGACATAGCCGTCGACACCGGTTTCATCGTCTACAATGAGCTGAACTATCCGGAATTGACTTCGCTCTTTGCGCATCTCGATATTGCGACGCATGCAAGCGACATGGGTTTTGCCCTGTCGCTCGACGGCGGCAAGCTCGAATGGTGCGGCAAGAACCTGCGCACCATTTTCACCCAGAAGCGCAATTTCTTCTCGCCCGGGTTTCTGTGGATGCTGCGCGAGATCGTGCGTTTCAACCGCATCTGCGTGAGTGACCGCGATTCCGGCTGGATCGGTCATTCGACAGTCGGCGACTATCTGGAGCGACGCAGCTTCTCGCATGAGTTTCGCGAGAACTATCTGGTACCGATGGCGGCGGCGATTTGGTCGACGCCACGTACGCAAATGCTGGATTATCCGGCATCAGCCTTTGTCACCTTCTTCGACAATCACCGCCTCCTCCATGCCGACCGAGACAGGCCGATCTGGCGCACGGTGACCAGCGGCTCAAGAACCTATCTCGGCAAACTGCTCGCTCCGCTCGCCGGCCGGATTCATGTTGGCGCGCCGGTGCGCAATATCATCCGCGACGCACTCGGCGTGACCGTCACGACTGACTCACTGCCGCCACAACGTTTCGATGCCGTCGTCATCGCGGCACACAGCGACCAGGCGCTTCATATGCTCGGCGATGCGTCGTCGGTCGAAGAAAAAATCCTGTCGGCGATCCCCTACTGCCCCAACCGCGTCTTATTGCATCGCGATCCCCGGTTGATGCCGAAGCGGCGCGGCGCGTGGTCGGCGTGGAACTATCTGCGCAACTCCGATGGGCAGGACGAGAGTGTATCGGTGACTTATTGGATGAACCGGCTGCAAGGCATCGACGAGCGATACCCGTTGTTCGTCTCACTCAACCCGATCATCGAGCCGCGCGAGGAATTGGTCTTCGGCGAATGGACGTTCGATCACCCGCAGTTTGATGCGCGGGCCTTGTCGGCGCAGGCGCGTCTCAGCGACATCCAGGGCGTGCGCAACACATGGTATGCTGGCGCGTGGACCGGCCACGGCTTTCACGAGGACGGACTGCGGTCGGGCTTGAACGTCGCGGCCGCGCTGGGCGCACGAATTCCCTGGCGCAAGCCAGCGGTCGGCATCCCGCCCGAACTGGCATTGGCGGCAGAGTAGTCGGACCATGATCCAAAGCAGCCGTATCACCACGCTGGAGCAGAACGGTCCGCCGCCGGACGTGGCCGTCTCGCTGTTTCCCGGCGACGTGATGCACGCCCGGCTAAAACCTTTCGGCCATCGCTTTGTCTATACGGTGTTTTCGCTGCTGCTCGACATCGACAGGCTGGACGGGGCGAACAGGGCGTCGCCCATCTTCTCGGTCAACCGCCCGAACCTGACGAGTTTTTACGAAAGCGATCAGGTAGAACGATCTGACGAAACCCTCCGGCAGTTTGTCGATCGCCTGCTGGCGCAGGCCGGTCAACGCACACGTGCGGCAAGAGTACTGCTACTCTGCTATCCGCGCATCTTCGGCTATGTGTTCAATCCCATCTCGGTTTATTTCGCCTACGATGCCGGCGGCAATCTGACAGCGATGATCTACGCCGTGCGCAACACCTTCGGCGAACGCCACACCTACGTCGCGCCGATTCGACCCGGCGAATTCGGCCCAGCCGGCGTGCGCCAAGAGCGGACAAAAATCTTCCACGTCTCGCCCTTTATCGACATGGGCACGCGCTATCATTTCCGCGTGCTGCCACCGGGCAGAATCGTTCGCCTGCGCATCCACGAGACCGAGAAAGGCGAACCGCTACTGGCCGCGACCTTTGTCGGCGAACAAAAAACGCTTGATACAAAGACACTTGCCACCTGCCTCTTGAAGATTCCCTTCATGACATGGAAGATCACCGCCGGCATCCACTGGGAGGCGTTGAAGCTGTGGCTGAAAGGAGCCCGCTTCCGCAAAAGTCCGCCACCGCCCGTCGCGGCAAGTTTTCGTGACGAGGCTGCGGATAGCCCCCGGTAGAGCAGCCGGTGCACAACGGGCGTTGGCCCGCTGGAATGGGGTGGTTCGATGACAATGCGCCGCATATCAGCGTTGCTGGGCGACGACGCGATCAAGCTCGACGAGAGCAACTTTGCCGAGGTCGTGCGCGGCCTGCCGGCCAAGGCGCGCATGGTGCTGTCGGCTGCATCCACGCTTGCCTACGGAACGCTCAAAGTCACGATGCCGGATGGGCGCAAGGTACTGCTGGGTGGCAAGGGGCCCGGCCCGCAGGCGGAGGTCGTGCTCAACAACTGGAAACTGCCGGGTCGCGCCTATGTCGGCGGCACCATCGGTCTGGCCGAATCCTATGTCGACGGCGATTGGCACAGCCCGGATGTGACCAGCTTCCTGGAGCTGTTCGTGATCAATGTCGAGGCCGGCGAAAAGGTCGCCGGCGGCTCAGGATGGATAACCAATGCCATCCAGCGTTTCCGCCATTGGCTCAACGCCAACACCAAGCGCGGCTCCAAGCGCAACATCACCGCGCATTACGATCTGGGCAACGAGTTCTACAAGAAATGGCTCGATGCCTCGATGACCTATTCTTCGGCGCTTTTTTCGACGGGTGCGAACGACCTCGAGAGCGCCCAGGCGGCGAAATACCGCGCTTTGGCCAAGGACACGGGGATAGGGCCGGGTGACCATGTGCTCGAGATTGGCTGCGGCTGGGGCGGTTTCGCCGAATTTGCGGCCCGCGAAATCGGCTGTCATGTGACCGGCCTGACGATCAGCCAGGAGCAGTTTGACTACGCGACAGAACGCATGGCCAAGGCCGGCCTGTCCGACAAGGTTGAGATCAAGCTGCAGGACTACCGCGAAGAGACTGGAAAATATGATCGTATCGCTTCGATCGAGATGTTCGAAGCCGTCGGCGAAAAATATTGGCCGACCTTCTTCGGCAAGATGAAGTCGAGCCTGAGAGAAGGCGGCACGGCCGGACTGCAGATCATCACCATCAACGAGGCAGCCTATAAGACCTATCGGGCGCGGCCGGATTTTATCCAACGCTATGTCTTCCCGGGCGGCATGCTCCCGACGCCCGCCCTGCTGAAATCGCTCGGCGCCGACCAGGGCCTGACCTATCTGAAAGACCGCATCTTCCCGCAAGATTACGCCCGCACGCTGGCCGAATGGCGCCAACGCTTCTGGGCTTCGTGGGACAAGATCGTGCCGCTGGGCTTCGACGAGCGGTTCAAGAGGCTCTGGGAATTCTATCTCTACTACTGCGAGGCAGGGTTCCGCGCCGAATACATCGACGTAAGGCAGGTCGTGTATAAGGCTTGACTGTAGAACCCGCAGAGGCTCATAGCTTCGCTTCAAGCAAGCGGAGGCGCTTCATGCCTGCGAACATTTGGGCTTTTTGGCGAGCGCCGGCGCGATCGACTTTGGCGGTTGCTCTGGTTTTGACGTGCGGTGCGGCCACGACCGCTTGCACGCGCAGCGACGACGGTTCGATGATGCTCAGTCGGCCGTCCATGTCGCTCGGTTTCGGCCGACTGAGTGAACGCATCGCCGAGCGCCGCCGCGCGAGAGCCCAACAGGTTGCCGCGCCGCAGTTCGCGGAACCCACCGCGTTTCCACCTGCGCCCGCCCCGCCGGTCGTAGAAGCGGCTGCACCGAAACCGCAGGTCGCACGCACCGCTCCGGTTCGCCGCGCCGCCCAGCCAGCGCGTACCGCTCAGCCGGCGCGCGCAATCAGGCGCGGCCCCGTCCGGGCCACGGACGTTCGCGCGCCACGGATCGGCGTCAAAGCGCCATTCCAAGGGGCGTCGGGATCAGCCAGGCCGCTAAGCTGCACCGATATGGCCGAGGCCGCCAAGGCTGGCGGCCGCGTGAAGGTCAGTTGCCAATAATCAGACGAGGCGGCGGCCTCCCCCGGCGAGGCGCTAGCGTGGTCTACAGCGCGATCCTGTATTTGGCGAAGCCGTTCTCCCCCTCGCCGGCAGCCTCGATCTTCACCGCCTTGACGTCGCCGATGAAGTCTTTCGCCTTCGGACCGGTCTCGAAGATGACGCTTGTATTCGCTAACGGCACGAACGACCAGTTCGAGTCTGCTGACGGGTTGATCGTTCCCTGGTCGACGATATAGCGCACGATCACGTCGCGATTTGTATCTGGTCCTTCAAAGACGATCTTCGATGCGTCGATGTCAGGGAAGCTGCCGCCACCGCCGGCGCGGTAATTGTTGGTTGCAACAACAAATTTCGCAGCGGGATCAATGGGTTTTCCGTCGAACATCAGATCCTTGATGCGGTTGGCGTCGGGGTTCTTGATCGGTCCCTTGGGCTCGTATTTGGCCGGTTGGGAAAGGTCGATCTTGTAGGTGACTCCATCGATGACGTCGAAATTGTAGGACGGGAAATCAGGATTGAGCAGCGGTTGATCCGCTTTGCCGGGCTCCACCTGATTGAAAATGCCGGCCGACATTTCCAGCCACTCTTTCACCTGTGCGCCGGTGATGGCCACAGCCCGTACCGTGTTCGGATAGAGGTAGAGATCGGCGACATTCTTGATTGCGACATCGCCGGCCGGCACGTCCGTATAATAATCCGCGCCGCCGCGCCCGCCTGCCTTGAACGGCGCCGCCGCCGAAAGGATCGGGAGATCCTTGAACTCCGTCTCCTTCAGCATATCCTTGATGTACCAGGTCTGCGCCTGGCTTACGATCTGCACGGACGGGTCGTCAGCTACCAACGCGAAATAGGAATAGAGCGGCGCGGAGGTTTTGCCGACCGGCCGTCGGACATAGGCCAGCGTCGCCTCGTGATCCTCCTTCAGCGCCGCTTCGACCTCCGGGAAGCTCTGGACGGTCGCGACGGTGACATTGGTCTTCTTGCCATCGACTTCCTTCTCTTCGCGCTTCCAGATCGGCCGGGCCTCAGATGTCGCCGAGACGACCTTCCACTTGTTGCCATCCTGCTCGAGCAGCAGATCGATCAGACCCATGTGGGAACCCCAGAATCCGCCCATCACAGCGGGTTTGCCATTCAGCAAACCCTTCTCGGCATCGACACCTTCCAGACCAACGAAATCCTTCGGGCCAGGGAAAACGAGATGCTGGTGGCCTGTGAACACGGCGTCGATTCCCTCGACGGCGGCCAGGTGGAACGACGCGTTCTCCATCATCTCGCCAGGCTTGATGTCGATGCCGGAATGCGAGAGCGCGATCACGATGTCTGCGCCGTCCTCCTTCATCTGCGGCACCCAGGCCTTTGCGGCCTGCACGATGTCGCGGGTCAGCACATTGCCGGTCAGGTTCTTGGCGTCCCACATCATGATCTGGGGCGGCACGAAGCCGATGATGCCGACCTTGATCGGAAGTTCGGCGCCGGCACCATCTTTGATCTTCTTCTCCAGGATGATGTACGGCTTGAGATATAGCTTGTCGTCACGCGGATTGGCGGCGAGTTCAGTCCCCTTGACCAGATTGGCGCAGACGAAGGGATAGTTGGCGCCGGCCAGCACTTTGTCCATGAAAGACAGGCCATAGTTGAATTCATGGTTTCCGAGTGTCGAGCACTCGTAGCCGAGCAGATTCATTCCCTTAATGACGGGGTGGACGTCTCCGTCCTTCATGCCCTTCTCATAGGCGATATAGTCGCCCATCGGATTGCCTTGCAGAAAGTCGCCGTTGTCGACCAACATGGCGTTGGTCGCCTCCTTGCGCACTGCGTCGATCAGCGTTGCCGTGCGGGCCAGGCCCATCGTGTCATTCGGCTTGTCGGCGTAATAGTCGTACGGCAGCACGTTCACGTGGACGTCGGTGGTTTCCATGATGCGCAGATGCGCCTGCTTGGCCTGTGCGCGCGCCGAGAACGGATGCAGCGCGATGATGCCTGTCGCAGCAACGCCAGTGAGGAATGACCGCCTGGAAACAGGAAACTGAGTGGTCGACATGCGTGTTCTCCGTCTTGTCGTCGCTTGTGTATTTTAATCGCCGGCTAAGGAATTTCGCGCCGAAGCAAACCCGAGTCCAGCAAATTCACATGACCAGGCGATGACGGCCCCACTTGACGCAGGGGCTCGGGAGGAGTCCGATGCCACCGTAACGCAACACACCTGAAAATGTCCGAAGACGACCGCAGCCCTACCGAATACGCCTCGCCGCCCTGCTTCATGCATGAACTGGACGAAGCGTTTCGCACACCGGTCTCCGGTTCGATGCCCGTGGAGGTCGCGCGCTGGCGCAAAACCGAGCGTGAGCGGCTGATCGCCGCGCGATTGACGGTTTCGGCAGATGTTCGGGCGGCGATGACAAAACGCATCGCCGAACGCGTCGACGCGGTGACCGGCGATGTTGCCGGCAGGATGGTGAGCCTCTATTGGCCGTTCCGCGGCGAGCCGGACCTGCGGGAATGGCTGGCACGCGTCAACGAGCGGGGCGGCCGAACCGCCCTTCCAGTTGTCGTCGCGAAGGGACAACCCTTGATCTTTCGCGCCTACAAGGTCGGCGACAGTCTGGAAAAAGGCGTCTGGAACATCCCGATCCCGGCCGAAGGTGATCCGGTCATCCCCGACGTCGTCATCGCGCCGGTTGTAGGCTTCGACGCCAGGAATTATCGCTTGGGTTATGGCGGCGGCTTTTTCGACCGCACGCTGGCGGCCTTGCCCCGCAAGCCGCTGGTGATCGGCATCGGCTACGAGATGCAACAGATTCCTACGATTTACCCGCAACCGCACGATGTTCCGATGAGCGTGATTGTGACGGAAGCTCGTTAGCGCGGCCTTGCGTGATGAGCCGCGCGCTGCGCTGGCCCGTCACGTAGATCCACAGCCAGCTCAAAGCCACGGCGAGGCGGTTGCGCAGGCCGATCAGGAAGAAGATGTGGACGATGCCCCACAGCCACCAGGCTGGCCAGCCAGTGACGCTGAAGCGTCCGAAATCAATCACGGCAGCGCGCTTGCCGATTGTCGCCAGATCGCCCTGGTGCTTGTAGACGAAGGGTTTTGTGGCTGGATCACCGGCAAGTCTTGCTCGGATGACTTGGGCAACATACTTGCCGGCCTGCTTGGCAGCCGGCGCGATGCCCGGCACGAACCCGCCACCGGGCCGCGCGACCTGCGCGGTGTCGCCAATGACAAAGATGTCCGGATGGCCGGGCACCGTGAGATCGGACTCGACGATCACCCGCCCTGCCCGGTCGGCAGGAACACCCAGCCATTGCGCGGCTGGCGATGCAGCCACGCCGGCGGCCCAGATGATGGTCTTTGCCGGCAGCCGCTTGCCACCGAAGACAACGCCTTCGGCATCGCAAGCCGAAACCGGCCGGCCAAGCTCGACGGTCACCCCGAGCCGTTCCAATGCCATCTTTGCGTAGGCCGAAAGCTCCGGCTTGAACGCCGGCAGAATGCGATCGCCGGCTTCGACAAGCACGACCTTCGTCTCGCGCGTGTCGATGTTGCGGAACTCCCCCGGCAGCGTGACACGGGCAAGTTCCGCGATCGTGCCGGCCAGTTCCACGCCGGTTGGGCCGCCGCCGATGATGACGAACGTCAGATTGGCCCGCCGCTTTTCGGGGTCGGTCTCCTGTTCAGCGCGTTCGAAAGCCAGCAGCATCCGCCGCCGGATCGTGGTCGCGTCCTCGAGCGTCTTCAGCCCGGGCGCGAACTCTTCCCACTCGTCCTTGCCGAAATAGGCGTGTCGCGCACCGGTCGCGAGAACAAGCGTGTCGTAGCCGATCGAGCGCCCGTCGGCGAGTTTCACCTGCCTGGCGGCAGCGTCAATGCCCGTGACCGTGGCGAGCAGCGTGGTCACCTGCTTGTCCCGTCTCAGCAAATGGCGGATCGGCCAGGCGATCTCGGAGGTCGCAAGCGACGTCGTCGCCACCTGATAGAGCAAGGGTTGGAACAGGTGATGATTGCGCTGGTCGATGATGGTGACGCGCACCGGCGCCTTGCCGACCGCTTTGGTGAATTCCAACCCGCCAAACCCGGCGCCGACGGCGACAACGTGATGTTCGTTCATGACACACCTCTGGTGTGCAGGTAGGTCGGACCAAGGGCTACAACAATGCACGAGAATGCCGGACCGCTATGCGGTATGTCAGTGTCTGATGTCGTCCTGGAGCGGATCGGAGGTGTAGATCGGCCCAGCCCGCCCACACTTGCAAGGCAGCTATGCGTGCTGGTCAAATCTCGATCAAGCTTCGTCGGGCCTCAGACCTACTGCCGTCCGATCAACAATCTCCCTCAACGCAAAACTCGAATTGATCTTCGTCACATGCGGCATGGCCGAGAGCCATTCCTTGTGGATGCGCTCATAGTCGGCCAAGTCCTTGGCCGCGATGCGCAAAATATAGTCGTACTCGCCGGACATCAAATGGCATGACAGCACATTCGGGCAGCGCTTGATCGCGGCCTCGAATTCGGTCAGTGATTTTTCGAACTGGCCCGAAAGCGATATGTGCACGATCGCGGTCATGCCGTGCCCCATGGCGGCATTTGACAGGCGTGCATGATAGCCCCGGACCACGCCTGATTTTTCGAGAATGTCTAGCCGCCGCGAGCAAGCGGATTGGGAAAGGCCAACCTTCTCGGCCAGCGCTGCATTGGAAATGCGGCCATCCTTCTGAAGCGTATCCAGAATGGCGATATCCAGCCTATCCAACGACATTGTTGATGATTCCTGCGAATTTATGGTCAATACAAGCAATAAATAGCGAAGAACGCCCCGTTCCGCAATCAACTTCGCAAACACATTCGACGGCTGACGTGCTCTACTTTCCCCAACGAAACAAGGTCCGCAAACGGATCATCGAGGAGGCTTTCATGCGTGTCGGTTGTCCGAAGGAAATCAAGAATCACGAATATCGCGTCGGCCTGACTCCCGGCTCGGTGCGCGAATATGTGGCGCACGGCCACGAGGTGCTGGTCGAGACCGGCGCAGGCGCCGGCATCGGCGCCGACGACAACGCCTACCGCGCGGCGGGCGCACGCATTGCCAAGACCGCTGAAGAGGTTTTTGCCAAGTCCGACATGATCGTGAAGGTCAAGGAACCGCAGCCCGGCGAATGGGTGCAGCTGCGCGAGGACCAGATCCTCTACACCTATCTCCACCTCGCGCCAGATCCGGAGCAGACCAAGGGCCTGTTGGCGTCAGGCGTCACGGCGATAGCCTACGAAACCGTAACCGACGATCGCGGTGGCTTGCCGCTGCTGGCCCCGATGTCGGAAGTCGCCGGTCGCCTCGCCATCCAGACCGGCGCGACCGCGCTGCAGAAGACCAATGGCGGCCGTGGTGTGCTGCTCGGCGGCGTACCGGGCGTTCTGCCGGGCAAGATCACCGTGCTCGGCGGCGGCGTCGTCGGTCTTCAGTCCGCCAAGATGGCGGCCGGCCTGGGCGCTGACGTCACCATCATCGACCGCTCGATCCCGCGCCTGCGTCAACTCGACGACATCTTCAATGGCCGCGTCCACACACGTTATTCGACGGTCGAAGCGGTCGAGGAAGAATGTTTTTCGGCAGACATAGTGGTCGGCGCCGTGCTGATCCCGGGCGCGGCCGCACCGAAGCTGGTTTCCCGCGAAATGCTGTCCGGCATGAAGAAGGGTGCGGTGCTCGTCGACGTCGCGATCGACCAGGGCGGCTGCTTCGAGACCTCGCATGCAACAACGCACGCCGACCCGACCTATGAAGTGGACGGCATCGTGCACTATTGCGTCGCCAACATGCCGGGCGCAGTGCCGGTCACCTCGGCACATGCGCTGAACAACGCGACCTTGCATTATGGTTTGCAGCTTGCAGACAAGGGTCTGAAAGCGCTGATCGACGACAGGCATCTGCGCAACGGCCTGAACGCGCATAAGGGCCGCATCACCAATGCGGCGGTGGCCGACGCGCTGGGCTACGACATGGCGGAGCCGCAAGCAATTCTCAAAGTCGCGTAGCACTTAGAGACTGTTTGGAAATTGAGGTTTTGGGGTTTTGCGGGCGCTCCAGATGTGATTCACACTTTTGATGTGGACAGATGAAGCCCGAAGCCGGATGGCCAAGATCGCCCGTAGGACCAAGCGCTACCC
>JBFWUS010000015.1:0-78024 GCA_050247155.1 Rhizobiaceae bacterium | reverse complement strand
GACACGCTTGAACAACACGGACTTGCCTTCCATCACCGGCTTGGACGCCAGCGCGCCGAGATTGCCGAGGCCGAGGATGGCGGTGCCGTTGGAAATGACGGCGACCATGTTGCCGCGTGTCGTATAATCATAGGCGCGGCTCTTGTCCTCGGCGATCGCCTTCACCGGCACCGCGACACCCGGCGAATAGGCCAGCGACAAATCCCGCTGCGTGGCCATCGGCTTGGTCGGATTGATCTCCAGCTTGCCAGGCCGACCCATCGCATGGAAGTCAAGCGCTTCCTGCGCGGTAACGGAGGGGCCTTCACGGTCGGGTTTCTTGGCCATGGACGAGATCATTCCTTCCCTCAGCGGCGACGCGACCGCCATGTTTGTTTTTGTGGAGCGTCGAGAAATAAGGCTACACTTGGCAAGGTGGAACCGCCAAGGAGGGAGAAGGAGTTTTTCTGATTTCCGCTTGTCATCCGGTGCGCTGTGTTCCTGTCTGAGGGTCTTGCCCTTTCCGCCGCCTTTTGTATCGCGCTGAGCGGCATGCTGATCAGCGAGCTGAAAGGCCGCGTCGACGTGTTCCGGCTGGCGCGCTGGCAGATGCTGGCCGCCTTCGCGATGACCGGTGCGGTCATGCTGGCGCTGGGAAGCTGGCGGACCGTGGGTTGGCCGCAAGCCTGGCAATTGGCCGCGTCCAGCCTGTTCGGCATCATCATCGCCAGCACGACCTATTTTGCAGCGATCTATGTCGCCGGACCGCGCCAGACGGCCTTGCTGTTCGCGCTGGCCTCGCCCTTCTCGCTGCTGTTGGGATATGCGGTGCTGGGCGAGACGATCAGTTTAAGACAGGCCGTCGGCGTTGCGTTGGTGCTGGCAGGCATCATACTTGCCATCGGCATGCGCCGACGCGAGACGGTGACGAGTGTGGAAGGACCGGCGTTGGCGGAAGGAGGCTCTGTGACGGAGTTGCCCCCGCCGACGGTATCCTCGCATGTTTCTCTGCTCGGCATCGCGCTTGGCGTCATCACCGCGCTCGGCCAGGCGTTGGGCAGCCTGTTCGCCAGACCCGCGATGGAAGCCGGCGTCGAACCGTTCGCTGCGATGGCGGTGCGGTCCGGCGTGGCGGCTCTGTTTTTCCTGATCGTGACGCTGCTGCCAATTGCCGTGCTGCACAAACCCTATGTCTTGCGGCGCGCAGACCTTGCATTGGCGCTCGGCTCCGCTTTCTTCGGCACCGCGCTCGGCATGGCACTGTTAATGGGCGCACTGGCGACGGGCAATGTCGGCATCGTCACCACGCTTTCCTCAATGACGCCGATCATGATCCTGCCGATGGTATGGATCAGGTCGGGCGTTGCACCTGTGAAGGAAGCGTGGTTTGGCGCGATCCTTGCCGTCGCCGGCACGGCGACCATCAGCCTTTGAGTGAGACCGTGACCCAACAGGCCCCCTACAGCGCGCCCGCACCTGCAACGTCAGCCCCGACGCCGATGATGGAGCAGTATATCGAGATCAAGGCGGCGAATCCGGACTCTCTGCTGTTTTATCGCATGGGCGATTTCTACGAGCTGTTCTTCGACGATGCGGAGAAGGCCAGCCGCGCGCTCGGCATCGTGCTGACCAAGCGCGGTAAGCATAACGGCGACGATATTCCGATGTGCGGCGTGCCTGTTCATGCGGCCGATGATTATCTCCAGAAGCTGATCGCCCTCGGCTTCCGTGTCGCGGTGTGCGAGCAGATCGAGGACCCGGCGGAGGCCAAGAAGCGCGGCTCGAAATCGGTGGTCAAGCGCGACGTGATCCGGCTGGTGACGCCCGGCACGATCACCGAGGACAAGCTTCTGGCACCTTCGGAAGCCAACTATCTGATGGCGCTGGGGCGCGTGAAGGGTTCGCCCGAAGATGCCTTCGGGCTGGCCTGGATCGATATTTCGACCGGAGCATTCAGGGTTGCCGAGACGAGCGCCGAGCGGTTGCTCGCCGACATTTTTCGCGTCGATCCGCGCGAGCTGATCGTGGCGGAGCCAGTGTTCTACGACGCGGCGCTGAAGCCCGTTTTCGACGTGCTCGGGCGCGTGGCCAGCCCCGCGCCCGGCAGCCTTTTCGATTCGGCTTCGGCGCCTGGACGCATCGCGCGCTTCTACGACGTCGCGACGACGGACAGTTTCGGCTCGTTCAGCCGCGCCGAGCTGTCGGCCATCGCCGGCGCGATCGCCTATGTCGAAAAGACGCAGAAGGCCGAACGCCCGCCGCTGTCACGGCCGGAGCGCGAGCAGGCAGGGTCGTCGCTGTTCATCGACCCAGCCACCCGCTCGAACCTCGAATTGCTGCGCACGCTGAACGGCAGCCGCGAGGGGTCGCTGTTCAGGGCGATCGACCGGACATTGACCGGCGGCGGCGCAAGGCTGCTCGCCGAAAGGCTAATGGCGCCTCTGACCGACCCGAAGGCGATCGGGCAGCGGCTGGATTCCGTATCCTTCTTCTTGAGCGAGCAGCGCTTGCGCGACGCGGTGCGTGCGGTGCTGAAAAGCGTTGCCGACATGCCGCGCGCGCTATCGCGGCTGGCCCTCAATCGCGGCGGGCCGCGCGACCTCGGCGCCTTGCGCGCAGGGTTCGATGCCGCGCGGGGATTGCGTGATATTCTCGGCCAGACGGAATGGCCGGAGGAGATTTCGCAAGCCGTCGCCGCTATCAGCCGGCTGCCCATCACTTTTGCCGACCATGTCGAAGCGGCGCTGGGCGACGAGTTGCCGCTGCTGAAACGCGACGGCGGTTTTGTGCGCGCCGGCTACGACGCGGAACTCGACGAGATGCGGGCGCTGGCGAACGAATCCCGCCGCGTGATCGCCGGCATGGAGCGCGACCTGATCGAAGAGACAGGGATCCGGTCGCTGAAAATCCGGCACAACAATGTGCTCGGCTTCTACATCGAGGTGACCGCCAACCATCAGGCGATCATGACCGGCAGCGATACCGCCAAGGCGAAGTTCATCCACCGCCAGACCATGGCCAACGCGATGCGCTTCACCACCACGGAGTTGGCAGGTCTGGAAACGAAGATCGCCAATGCAGCCGACCGCGCGCTGGCAATCGAACTGGCCATCTTTGACCGGCTGACAACCGAAGCCGTCAGCCATGCAGACGCGATCCGTGCCGGGGCAGAGGCCATCGCCATACTGGACGTTTCGGCGGCACTTGCCGTGCTGGCGCAAGGCGAAGACTGGCGGCGGCCCCAGGTCGATGACAGCCTGGCCTTCGAGATCAAGGGCGGACGCCATCCTGTGGTCGAGCAATCGCTGCGGCGCGCGGCCGAGGCACCCTTTGTCGCCAATGACTGCGATCTCTCGCCGGACGCCAACGACAAGAATGGAGCCATCTGGCTCCTGACCGGCCCAAACATGGGCGGCAAGTCGACCTTTCTGCGCCAGAACGCCTTGATCGCGATCCTGGCGCAGATGGGTTCGTTCGTGCCGGCCACATCCGCCCATATCGGTGTGGTGGACCGGCTGTTCTCCCGTGTCGGCGCGTCGGACGATCTGGCGCGCGGGCGCTCCACTTTCATGGTGGAAATGGTCGAGACGGCGGCTATCCTGAACCAGGCCGGCGAACGCGCGTTGGTCATCCTCGACGAGATCGGGCGCGGCACGGCGACCTTCGACGGGCTCTCCATCGCCTGGGCCGCCGTGGAATATCTGCATGAGAAGAACCGCTGCCGGGCGATCTTCGCCACCCATTTCCATGAGATGACCGCGCTGGCCGGCAAGCTGCCCCGGCTGCACAATGTGACGATGCGCGTGAAGGAATGGGAGGGCGACGTCGTCTTCCTGCACGAGGTTGCCAAGGGCGCTGCCGACCGCAGCTATGGCGTGCAGGTGGCGCGGCTCGCGGGCCTGCCGGACGCCGTGGTGGCGCGGGCCAAGGACGTGCTGCACCAGCTCGAGGAAGGCGAGGTAGCCGGCAAGGCCGACCGCATGCTGGACGACCTGCCGCTGTTTTCCGTGGCAATGCGGAAAGCCGAACCGTCCCCGGCCCCAAGGACCGACAAGGTCGGCGAGGCGCTTGGCGCAATCAATCCCGACGACATGACGCCAAAGGAGGCGCTGGAAGCGCTGTATCGGCTCAAGGGGATGCTGTAGACGCCGATCATGACGTCGAAACTAATCATGATGGCCAATACAGCGATTCAAACCAAAGATACCACCCGCCTCGGCATTCTGTTCATGCTCTTGGCAGTGCTGATGTTTTCGCTCAACGACGTGATGGGCAAATGGCTGGTGTCGACCTATTCGGTCGGCCAGTTGCTGCTGATCCGCAGTCTTGCCGCTCTCGCGATCCTTTTGCCGTTCATCTATCGCGCCGGATGGCGGGCGTTGCTCGACATCGAGCGGCCCTGGCTGATGGTGGTGCGTGTCTGTCTGACCACGCTGGAGGTCGCAGCCTTCTATTTCGCTGTGGCCTACATGCCGTTGGCTGACACGATCACCTTCTGGATGGCTGCACCGATCTATGTCGCCGCACTTTCGCCCTTCCTGCTCGGCGAGCATGTCGGCTGGCGGCGCTGGACGGCGATCGGCATCGGGTTCATCGGCGTGCTGATCGCCTTGCAGCCGTCGTCCGATACACTGAGCCTGCCCGCTCTGATCGGCATCGCCGGCAGCATCTGTTTCGCCCTGATGATGGTGGCGGGTCGGGCATTGCGGAACTCGTCCGACATCGCGCTGGTATTCTGGCCGACCGTCGGGGCCGGGCTGTTCGGCGCGGTTACCTCGCTGTTTTCCTGGGCGCCGCCGTCCGGCTTCGACTTTGCGCTGCTGGCGCTGCTGGGCGTCGTGGCGATGGTGGCGCATGTCTTCACCAACCGTTCGCTCATTCTCGCGGATGCGGCGACCGTGACCCCCTATCAATATACGCTGCTGGTGTGGGCGGTTCTATTCGGCTGGCTATTCTTCAACGAGACGCCACGGACCACGACGCTGATCGGCGCAGTCTTTATCGTCGCATCCGGCCTGTTCATCTTCTTCCGCGAACAGAAGCTCGGCAAAAGGGCGCAGGAGCCGGAAATCGGACCCTGACTCAGGCCCCACGCGGCTTGGCGCGGCTGGTGGCAGTGGCGTCGACCGGGTCCTCCGGCCAGACATGCTTCGGGTAGCGGCCACGCATGTCCGAGCGCACTTCCGCCCAGGAACCGCGCCAGAAGCCGGGTAAATCACGGGTGGTCTGGATCGGCCGGTGGGCCGGCGACAGCAATTCGAGCGTCAACGGCACCGTGCCGTTGGCGATTGCCGGATGGCGGTCGAGGCCGAACAGTTCCTGCACGCGGATCGACAGCACCGGGTTCTCGCCGTCGTAGTCGATGGGCAAACGACTGCCCGACGGCGCATCGAAATGCGTCGGTGCGAGTGACTCCACCTTGCGTTGGAGGTCGTGCGGAACGAGCGACAACAGGCCCTCGCGCAAGGCGCTTTCGGGGATGCGGTTGAGGTTAGCCTCGCCGGTCAGGAATGGCAGCAGCCAGTCGTCGAGCTTTTCGGTCAGAGCGGCGTCCGACATATCGGGCCACGGGCTGCCAAGACCTTGATCGAGCCATTGCAGGCGATGGCGCAAGGCCGCGCTTTCCTTGCCCCACGGTAGCAAGGCGAGGCCGTGATCGCGCAACGCCGAAATGACTGCGCGGTCGGCTTCCGCGCCGGTCGGGGCAGGCAGCATGCGCTCGCCAAGCTGGATCGCGCCGAGACGCGTCGCCTCACGCACGCGCACCGTGCGCCGGGTAGGGTCGAAGCTGGTCTCGGTGCGGGTTTCGATGCGGTCGCCTAGGGCTTCGCGGATTTCCGCCTCGCTGATCGGAGCGGCAGATGCGATGCGAGCGTTCTGCGCCTTGCCTTGCAGATCGGCAATGACGAGGAACGTCTGGCCGGCGAGAGGCTCGATCGCGTCGAGCATCGCGCCACGGCCATTGGCCAAGACAAAACGGCCACGCTCGCCGCGCCCTTTGGCGACCCGGTCCGGCCAAGCGTCGATGAGGAGACGGCCGAGGGAGGATCCTTGGGTCTTCGGTGCTCCATGATCGTTACCCCCACCCCTTACCTGACCGGGGCGAGCCGCTTGTCTCGCCCGTCCTTCGGACCCCCTCAAGGAGGAGGGGGATTCTGAAACGGCGACGCCCCCCTCCCCCTTGCGGGGGTCCGAAGGACGGGCGAGACAAGCGGCTCGCCCCGGTCGGGTAAGGGGTGGGGGTGCTTCAGGACCAACATTGCCAACCTGCCTTGCCAGCCGCGCCGCAAGTTGTCGCGCCGCATTGGCGCGCGGCGAGCGGTCGGAGCCGAAACGATCGAAGCGGCGTTCGAGGTCGGCGCTGTTGCTGCCGAGGCCGCGTTCGGTCAGCAGCACGGCGAGCATCGCCGCACGATGCGCCTCGCCGCGTTGCGCCGCTTCGGCGACCATGTGCGCGAGACGCACCGGCAAAGCGAGCTTGCGCATGGCCGCTCCCGAAGCCGTGAGACGACCGTTTTCGTCCAGCGCATGAAGGTCGATCAGCAGCGTCCGCGCTTCAGCCAGCGCCGGCGCTGGCGGCGGATCGAGGAAGGCGAGGCTTGCGGGATCGGCCACGCCAAACGCGGCGCAATCGAGCAACAGGCCGGACAGGTCCGCTTCCTTGATCTCGGGCTGTGTGAAGGCGGGCAGGGCCGCGGTCTGTTCGGCGCGCCAGAGCCGGACCGCGATGCCAGGCTCGGTGCGGCCGGCGCGGCCGGCGCGCTGGTCCGCGGAGGCGCGGGATACGCGCTCGGTTTCGAGACGCGTCAGACCGGTGGAAGGCTCGAATTTCGGCACGCGCGCGAGGCCGGAATCGATGACAACCCGCACACCATCGATGGTGATCGATGTTTCGGCGATGGAGGTGGCGAGAACGACCTTTCGCCGCCCTGCAGGTGGTGGACGAATTGCGGCATCCTGCGCCCTGCCCTCCATCATGCCGTAGAGCGGCGTGATGTCGACATTCTCGGGCAGCCGGCCGGCGAGGCGCTCGGCGGTACGTCCGATCTCGCGCTGGCCGGGCAGGAAGGCAAGCACGCTGCCCGGTTCGTCAGAAAGTGCGGCGCGGATTGCTTTTGCCATCGCGTCCTCGATGGACTCTCCGGCAGGACGTTCCGAATAGCGGATGTCCACCGGGAAGCTGCGGCCTTCGCTCTCGATCACCGGCGCGTTGTGGAGAAGGCCGGCGACGCGTGCACCGTCGATTGTGGCGGACATGACGAGCAGCCGCAGGTCCGGCCGCAGCGCACCCTGGACATCGAGCGCCAGCGCAAGGCCGAAATCGCCGTCGAGCGAGCGCTCATGGAACTCGTCGAACAGGATGGCGGAGATGCCCGCGAGTTCCGGATCGTCAAGGATCATGCGCGACAGGATGCTCTCGGTGACGACCAGGATCCGGGTCTTGGCCGAAGCGCGGGTGTCCATACGCATGGCGTAGCCGACCGTATGGCCAACCTCCTCGCCAAGCAGCTCGGCCATGCGGCGGGCGGCAGCGCGGGCGGCGAGCCGGCGCGGCTCCAGCAGCAGAATTTTGCCGGTCATCCAACGTTGGTCGAGGAGCGCCAGAGGCACCAGCGTGGTCTTGCCCGCGCCGGGGGGCGCGACCAGTACGGCACTCGGACCGGTGGCTAGGGCCTCGAGCAGAGGCGGCAGGGCTACCGTGACGGGCAGGCTTGGCAAGGCGACAGGCATGGCCGCCGGTTAGCAGGTTGGCCGAGAATGCTCCAGCGGTCAGTTGCCGGCAATGATCCTGGCATAAGCCGCCATGTCTGCATTGCCGCCTGACAGCACGACGGCGACCGTCTTCCCGGCGAGGTCGATGTGCCCGGACGACAGCGCGGCAAAGGCAACCGCACCGCCCGGCTCCACCACCAGCTTCAAATAGCGTGCGGCGTCGCGGACGGCATCCAGCGCCGCATCGTCCGAAACCGCGATGCCGCCGGCGAGCAGCTTGCGGTTGATCTCGAAGGTCAGCTTGCCGGGCTCGGCTGTGAGGATGGCGTCGCAAACCGAATTGTGGCCCGGCTCGTTCTTGACGTGATGGCCGACCTCCAGTGAGCGTCGGGTGTCGTCAAAGTTTTCAGGCTCGGCGACCCACATCTCGGTGCCCGGCGAGCGCGACTTGATCGCAAGGGCAATACCGCTGGACAGGCCTCCGCCGCCGCAAGGCACCACGACGGCGTCCAGCGTAACGCCCAGCGCCTCCGCCTCATCCAGCAACTCCAGTCCGATGGTGCCCTGCCCCGCGATGATCTCGGGATCATCATAGGGCGGCACCAGCGTCATGCCGCGGTCTTTCATGTAAGGCGCAACGACCGTCATGCGGTCATCGCCAAAGCGGTCGAAGCCGATCACGTCCGCGCCCATTGCGCGCACATTGTCGACCTTGATCGCCGGGGCGTCGGTGGGCATCGCGATAACCGCGCCCACGCCGAACATCTTCGCCGAGGCGGCAACGCCCTGAGCGTGATTGCCGGAGGAGAAGGCGACCACGCCGCGCTTTCGGTCGGCATCCGGGATCGTGGATATCTTGTTGTAAGCGCCCCGGAATTTGAACGAGCCCGTGCGTTGCAGAACCTCCGGCTTGAACAGGATGCGACCGCCGAATTTTTCGTTCAGCGCCTGCGACTCGACCAGTTGAGTTCGCCAGGCATGGCCGGCGATTCGCCGCGCGGCGGCATGGATGTCGTCTATCTGCGGCAGGTGCATCGGCGTTTGTCTCGTGTCGGCAAATGGTTAGATCGGGAAGGCGAACGCTGCCAAGCCAAAACTTGTCCCTGTTACAATGACGCTATGTTGCCGCGACGCAACAGCATCAACAAGAAACATTCAGCGATGAAAATATGCACTGGGCTGTCATGAAATCGGCGTCGATCGCGCGCATTTTGAACCAGATATTAACGGGGCATTCACTGGGGATTCACTTGTTGTCGGTAAGATACGCCCGAATTCGGAAGGGACATCCGAAGGGGACAGGGACGATGAAATTCTGGAACCAAATTTCCTACTGCGCGCTCGCAGTTCGCGAGTTCGTCGCGCCGACCTACCGGCCGGAACGCCACTATATGCGCGGCCCGGGACCAGCTTGCGCGCGTCGTGACCGCGGCACGTTCAACATTCCGCTCACGAACCACTAAGTCCAGGTTCCTGAGGGCGGCCCGCGCCATGGCGCGGGCTTTGCATTTCCATGTCCGCGACATCGCGCCCCTTTGAAGAGACTGTGCGGCATCCGTACCTTCGATGATGAAGGTTACCGGGAGATGCGCGTGACCGAATTGACCGCTCCGCATGCGGCCGATGTGCCACCCAGGGCCGCGAATTTGCCCGACCGTCTTGTCGTGTTCGACGGCGTGTGCGTGCTCTGCTCCTTCTTTGCCCGTTTCATCCTGCGTTTCGATCGCGCGAAACGCTTCCGCTTCGTCACGGCGCAATCGCCGCTTGGCCAAGCGTTGTTCCAGGCGCATGGGCTGCGCACGGATGTGTATGAAACCAATCTCGTGCTGATCGACGGCAAGCCGAACATCAAGTTCGACAGTTTTATCGCCACATGTGATGCGCTCGGCTGGCCATGGCGCGCAACGGTTGTCTTGCGGGCACTGCCGCAGGGCCTGCGCGACTGGCTCTACGACCGGATTGCAAAGAACCGCTACGCCATCTTCGGCAAACAAGAGAGCTGCGAGATACCCTCCGGCGCGTCGCGGGAGCGGCTGATTGGATAGCGTTGCCTCCACCCCAGATCGGCTGACGATCCTTATCGTCGGCGGTTATGGCGTGTTCGGTGGGCGCATCATCGAGTTGCTGGAAGACGAGCCTCGGCTGACCATCATCGTGGCCGGCCGATCCGAAGCGAAGGCGAAAGCCTATCGCGACAGCCGTCACGCGGCCAAAGCGAGACTCATTCCGGCGGCATTCGACCGAAACGGCAATGCCGATGCACAACTTGAAAAAATTCGTCCCGATATCGTCGTCGACGCGAGCGGTCCGTTCCAGGCCTATGGCGATGGCGCCTATCGTTTGGTCGAAGCCTGCATCCGGCAACGCGTGAACTATCTGGACCTCGCTGACGGTTCCGAGTTCGTCGCCGGCGTGAGCGCCTTCGATCAGGCGGCGAAAACGGCCAGCGTGTTCGTGCTCTCGGGCGTCTCCAGCTTTCCGGTACTGACGGCCGCCGTCGTGCGTAGGCTCGCGCGGGACATGGCGAATGTAGAGACAATCCGCGGCGGCATCGCGCCCTCTCCCTTCGCCGGCGTCGGCGAAAATGTCATTCGCGCGATTGCGAGTTATGCCGGCCAGCCGGTGGCCTTGCGGCGAGACGGGCGGGACGTGACTGGCCATCCCTTCACCGAACATTTGCGCCATACTATCGCGCCCGGCGGCAAGCTGCCGGTCAAGAACACGCTGTTCTCGCTGGTCGATGTGCCAGACCTGCGTGCGCTCGGCGAGCTCTGGCCGGACGCGAAGACGATCTGGATGGGCGCGGGGCCGGTGCCGGAAATCCTGCATCGCGTGCTCGCCGCGTTGGCACGGCTGGTCAAATGGAAGCTCATCCCATCGCTATCGCCGCTCGCGCCGCTGATGCATTGGGTGATGAACCATATTCGCTGGGGCGAGCATCGCGGCGGCATGTTCGTCGAGGTGATGGGCATCGACCGGCACGGACGGCCAGCCAAGCGGTCATGGCATCTGCTTGCCGAAGGCAGTGACGGGCCGCTGATTCCTGCCATGGCCGTCGAGGCCTTGGTGCTCAAGACGTTGGCGGGCGCGCCGCCTGTCGCGGGGGCGCGGGCGTCGGTGTCGGATCTCGAACTGGCCGACTATGAAGCGCTGTTTGCGCGGCGCACGATCTACACCGGCGCGCGAGACGACAGCCAGCAGAAGCATCGGCCGCTCTATGAAAGCCTGCTCGGCGAGGCGTGGCAGAAACTGCCGAGGCAAATCCGAGAGATGCATTCGCTGGACAGGCAACTCGTGGCGCGAGGCAGAGCCAGCGTCGAACGCGGGCGGAGCCCGCTGGCCCGATTGGCGGCTGCGATCATTGGCTTTCCCAAGGCCACCGCAGACATCCCGGTTGCCGTGACGTTCGAAGAAAAGAACGGCGTCGAGCGCTGGACTCGCCGCTTCGGCGATCAATTCTTTCACAGCGAGCAGTTCGAAGGCAGTGGCCGCTGGGATCGATTGCTGGTCGAACGCTTCGGGCCGATGACCTTCGCCATGGCGCTGGTTTGGGACGACGAGAAACTAAGACTCGTTATGCGGCATTGGCGTTTTCTCGGCGTTGCGATGCCGATGTGGCTCTGTCCGCGCTCGAATTCTTTCGAGACCGTGCGTGACGGCCGTTTTAGTTTTCACGTTGAGATTTCGCACCCGCTGACCGGGCTGATCGTACGCTACCGTGGCTGGCTCGAGCCGGAACAGGGCTCCAGCACGACCACATCGCCCGGTTCGGTCGCAAGTTCGCGACAAGCACCGGCGGCGCAGAGCGTCCAGCCGGAAACGGTCACGCCGGAAGCCGCAAGCGCCAAACCCCGCACCGGCTTGACCTTCGGCGCATAAACCCACCAGCCGTCCTTCAGCACGGCATCGGCCGGCGGCTCCATGCCGGCGCCCGAGCCCTTTATCCGTGCTTCGACAATTTGAAGACCCACGGGTGTGACCTGCCAGGATTCACGCCATTCGGTCTTCTGGACGGAGTGCGTCCAGGAGAGCGTGAACGCGGTTGCCGCCACGGTGACGGTCTTGCCGGCGGAGAGGATGCAGAGCGTCACCGAAGCTCCCTCCCCCTTGAGGGGGTGAGGAGCATTTGACCGAAGGTCAACGAAAAGCCCCAGAATGGGCTTTTCGAGCGACGAACGCCCGAGGCCGTAGCCGAGGGCTGGCGCAAGGCCGGGGTCCCCGCTGCTTCGCAGCTCCCCGGCGTTCGGAGCCTTCCATCGTGCCACCGGCACGATGGATTTGCTTCGCAAACCGGCTCCTCACCCCCGCCACCAGTGCCATCCCATCCATGCCGCCGCCAGGGCAAATCCCGCCTCGTCGGTGAGCGGCAGCGCGGCGACGAGCAGCACGCCGGCGGCGAGCGCGACGAGACGCTCCCACGCCGCCATCGGGCGCAGGAAATACCCCACGACCGCCGTTCCCCACAGCACGATGCCAAGCACCGCCTTCAACACAATATAGGTCACCTCGACCGGGTAGCCGTAGGCCGCGGCTATAGGCCCTGGATCCTGCAGCATCAGGGCCGGCGTGTAGACGGCCATGAAGGGCACGAGAAAGCCGGCCACCGCAAGCTTTACCGCCTGGACGCCGATCTTCATGCCGGAGGTCTTGGCCATCGGCGCCGCAGCGAACGCCGCCAGCGCGACCGGCGGCGTCAGGTCGGCCATGATGCCGAAATAGAAGACGAACATGTGGCTGACGATCAGCGGTACACCAAGCTCCAGCAGAGCTGGGCCGGCGAGCGAGGAGGTGATGATGTAGTTCGGAATGGTGGGGATGCCCATACCAAGCACCAGGCAGGTGAGCATGGTCAGGACCAGCGACAAGAACAGATTGCTCTGGCCAAGCGAGATGATCCAGCCGATGAAGGTCGAGGCGATGCCGGTGAGCGTCAGCGTGCCGATGACAATGCCGACGATGGCGCAGGCGATGCCGACGGGAAGCGCGTTCTTGGCGCCTTCGGCCAAGGCATCGATGCAGAGCTGGATCGTTTCACGGCCGCCTTTGAAGGCGGCGCAGCCGGCGATCAAGCCGACAATCACGATGGCCAGAAGACCCACGCCGTATTTCAGGAACGAGGCCGCCGCCAGGCCTAGCGCGATCCAGAACACGACGCGGAAGGCCAAGGGTCCGATCAGGGCGGCAAGCGGCGCGCCCAGCACCAGCACGATGGTCAGCGCGAGCCCCATCGTGCCGGCGAAGATCGGCGTGTAACCGGCAAACAGCAGATAGACCAGAACCGCCAAGGGCAGCACCAGCGGCCAGTGCTGGCGCACCGCTGACCATGGGTTCGGCAACGTCGCCTTGTCCATGCCACGCAGATTTGCCTTGCCGGCCTCCAGATGCACCATCCAGAAGCAGGCCCCGAAATACAGCAGCGCCGGAATAATGGCTGCAGTCACGATGGCCGCATAAGGAACGTTCAACGTCTCCGCCATGATGAAGGCGACCGCCCCCATCACCGGCGGCATGATTTGCCCGCCCATCGACGAGGTCGCCTCGACCGCGCCGGCAAAGGCCGAGCGGAAGCCGAAGCGCTTCATCAGCGGAATGGTGAACTGGCCCGACGCCACGACGTTGGCAACACCCGAACCCGATATCGTGCCCATCAATGCCGAGGACAACACGCACACCTGCGCCGGGCCGCCACGCCAATGGCCGACCAGTCCGAGCGCGAAATCGTTGAACAGCGCGATCATGCCGGCGCGTTCGAGAAAGGCGGCGAAAACGACGAAGATGAAGATATAGGCGGCCGAGACATAGATCGGCGTGCCGTAGATGCCTTCCGTGCCGAAACCGAAATTCTCGATGATCTGGTCGAACGAATAGCCGCGGTGGGTGAAGGGCGGTGGCAGGTAATTACCGAAGAAGCAATAGAGCAGGAAGATGCCGGCGATGATCGTCAGCGGCCATCCCATCAGTCGCCGCGCCGCCTCGAAGACGAGCACGACCAGGATAACGCCGACAACAAGATCGGCATGGGTCAAGAACCCGGATCGGCGGATCAGGTCGGTGTAAAAGACCCAGTTGTAGAGACCCGTGGCAAAGCCCAGAACGCCAAGCGACCAGCACCAGGTTTTGGCGATGCCGGTCGTAGCGCGCAGCGTCGCCAGCAGGCCGAAGCCGAGCAGCAGCAGAAAGCCGACATGCATGGCCCGCACCACCTGGCTGGGCAGCGAGCCGAGGCCGGGGATGCCGCCATAAGCGGCGATCAGGATCTGGAAAATCGAGAAAGCGACGGCGATCGCAAAGGCGACCCTTCCGCCGATGCCTTCGCCCCAACCGGACGGCAGGCCCTCGAGCGGCGGCTCGTCGGGAGCAAGGGTGGCCGTTGTCGTATCTGATGTCGGGGTCATAACCTTCGCCGACCCCCCTCTGTCCTGACGGACATCTCCCCCTCAAGGGGGGAGATCAGCCGGCCGGACTGACTTCGCCGATCTCCAGCGTTGCAGAACGGGCGCCATCGACGACGAGCGTGATCTCCCCCCTTGAGGGGGAGATGTCCGACAGGACAGAGGGGGGTCGGTGGAAGCAAAGCCGTGAGCTCGAAGCTGCGGCGCACCGTCTTACTTCAAAAGCCCCTTCTCCTTGTAATATTTTTCGGCACCCGGATGCAGCGGCACCGGCATGCCGTCCAGCGCCTTGGCCGGATCGATCGCCTTCGCCGCCGCATGAGCCGCAACGAGTTGCGGCAGGCTTTCGAACAGAAGTTTGGTCATCTGGTAGGCGGTTTCTTCCGACACGCCGTCATGCGTGATGAGGAAATTGCCGACCGCGGCAGTCTCGACATCCGCCGCCTGCCCTTCATACGTGCCGGCGGGAATGACGACCGACATATAGGGCGAGCCGATCTTTTCAACTTCGGCCTTCGGCACGGCGACGACGGTGATCGGCACGGACGTGGCAAGATCGCGGATGGAGGCGACGCCAAGGCCGGCTGACTGAAGCGTGGCGTCAAGTTGACGGTTCTTCATCAATTCGACCGACTCGGCGAAAGGCAGATATTCCACCTTGCCGAGGTCCTCATATTTCATGCCGGCGGCGGCGAAGATCGCGCGGGCATTCAGCTCCGTGCCGGAAGCCGGCGCGCCGACCGACAGGCTCTTGCCCTTCAAATCAGCCAGAGACTTGATGCCGGATTCCTGACTGGCGACGATCTGGATGTAGTTGGGATAGATCGCGGCGATGCCGCGCAGCTTGTCCAGCTTCTGCGGGAAGCCGGCTTCTTGATTGCCTTTCACGGCCTCCTGCACCGAGTCGCCGAGCGAGAAGGCGATCTCACCCTTGCCCTGCTGGAGCAGGTTAAGGTTTTCCACCGAGGCTTTGGTTGCCTGCACCTGTGTCTTGGAGCCGGGAATGCCCTTGCCGTAGATGTCTCCCAGCGCGACGCCGAGCGGATAATAGACGCCACTGGTGCCGCCGGTCAGCACATTGATGAATTCCTGCGCGTGAGCGCCGGCAGCCGAAAAGCCGAGCGCAACCGCTGTTGCACCTGCAGCGAATGTACGTCGTGTCATGGCCAGCATTCTAGTTCCTCCCTGTTTTCGGCGGGCGTTCTTCATCGCCTTTGCGCGGCGAGTTTAGACAGGAAGGACGAAATGCCAACCCCGACCACCTTAGACGAACGGTTTAGGCCCCAAGCGGATTGGTTCGCCGAAAATTTTCGTCTTATCATTTGTCGAAATGACGAGTGCCGCGCCGACATCCGTTCGGCACGCGATGGCGCTGCCCGAACAAAGGACAACGATCATGCAATACATGCTTCTCATCCACATGGACGAAACCGCCATGCCGGCCATTTCTCCGGAGCAGGCTTACGAGATGAACAGCGCCTACATGGCCTACAACGATGTGCTCCGGAAGGCCGGCGCATGGGTCAGCGGCGACCGGCTGAAGCCGTCGTCGAATACCACTGTGGTCAAGGTGCGCAACGACAAGACACAGGTGCTTGACGGCCCGTTCGCCGACACCAAGGAACAGCTTGGCGGCTACTACGTCATCGAGGCGGCGGACCTAGACGGCGCACTCGATCTGGCCGCGAAATGTCCTGGCGCACGGAACGGCACGATCGAAGTGCGGCCGATCTGGCCGTCGCACTAACCATCGGCAACAAAAACGCGCTCGCTGTCGAAATGAGCCTTGCTCACCCGACATTGGTTAGGCACGCAATGGCGCGCGCCACCAACATTGGAGCTAATCAATGCAATACATGCTGCTTGTACACAGCGACGATTCGGGCCTCGAAAACGCGACGCCGGAAGCGCTCGAAGCCATCCTCGCACCTTATATGGCCTACAACGACGCGCTGCGTAAAGCGGGTGTGTGGGTGACGGGCGAGCAGCTCGCACCGGCGGAAACCAGCCATCTTATTCGCAAAAGCGACAACGGCATGGACGTTCTGGACGGCCCGTTCGCAGAGGCGAAGGAACAGCTCGGCGGCTATTATGTCATCGCCGTTTCGAGCCTCGACGATGCCCTCGCATGGGCCAAACGCTGTCCGGCGGCCGAGTATGGTACGGTCGAAGTCAGGGCCATTATCGACAACGGGAATTGATGAGCGGAAACTCCTCCAATGATCTTGCGCGGGCGGCCGCCGAAGCCGCCGCCCGCCAGAGTTACGGTCGGTTGGTCGCCTATCTCGCGGCGCGGAGCCGCGATGTGGCGGGCGCTGAAGACGCGCTGGCGGAGGCCTTTGCCGCCGCATTGGAACAATGGCCGCGAACAGGCGTGCCGACCAACCCCGACGCCTGGCTGCTGTCGGTGGCGCGGCGGCGGCAGATCGATGCCGGCCGACGCCAACAAACGGCAACCGGCGCGCGCGAGCACCTTGCCATGATCGACGACGAGAGAAATCATCCCGGCTCCGACGAAGACATACCGGATGAGCGGCTGCGGCTGATGTTTGCCTGCGCGCACCCGGCGATCGATCCTATCGTTCGCGCGCCCTTGATGCTGCAAACAGTGCTAGGCATCGACGCTGCCTCGATTGCCGCCGCCTTTCTGGTCCCGGCGGCAACGATGGGCCAGCGGCTGGTGCGCGCCAAGGGCCGCATCAAGGAGGCTGGCATCCCCTTTCGTGTGCCCGAACGCGCGGACCTGCCAGATAGGCTGGATGCGGTGCTCAGCGCGATTTACGCCGCTTTCACGGCCGGTTGGGCAAGGGTCGATGTCGCCGATGATCGACGGCGTGGCCTCGCCGGAGAAGCGATCTGGCTCGGACGCCTCATGATATCGCTCATGCCTGAGGAGCCGGAGACGTTGGGCCTACTTGCACTGATGCTCTATGCTGACGCGCGGTCAGCGGCGCGCAGGGATACCGGGGGCAGCTATGTTCCATTGTCGGACCAACAGATGGAGTTGTGGGATACGGCGCTGATCGAAGAAGCGGAGACCCTGTTGCGCAAGGCGAGTTCGTTCGGCGCGACCGGACGCTATCAGCTCGAAGCGGCCGTGCAATCGGCCCATTGCGCGCGCCGGCGCACGGGGCGGACCGATTGGACGGCGATCAAGAAGCTCTACGATGTTCTGACGATGCTTTCGCCTTCGCCAGTCGTCGCCATCAACCGGGCGGTGGCGATTGCGGAGACAGAGGGACCGATTGCCGGATTGGAGGCACTGGACGCCATCGCGACGGACAAGCGCCTTGAGACTTACCAACCCTATTGGGCGGCGCTCGCGGACTTGCTGGCAAGGCTCGACCGGGCAGAGGAAGCGATTGCCGCCTATGACCGCGCGATCTGGCTGGAAGCTGATGCCGCGGTCAGAACATTTCTCAAGAAGCGCCAGGGCCGGATCGCTCCGCCGGTGCACTGAGGCCGGTGTCGCCGTCACCAAAGCTCATGCACGGAATTCAGATCGCCAAGGACGGGATCAGGCGTCAGTTTGGCGCATACGCGCCTAATATTGATCCACTCGTCGCGCGGTCTGCCCTCGAGCGGATGCCAATAGGCCAGCATGAGCAGATAGACGTCGGCGATGGACCGCCTGTCGCCGATCATCCAGTCGCGGCCCGCCAGATGAGCCTCAAGCACGGCGTAGCCCTTGTCGCATTCGCGCACGGCCGCTTCTTTCAGGTCTTCAAGGTCCGCGCCGCCCATAGTGAGGCGCTGTGCATAAAAGTAGCGCAACAGCGTCGGGTACATCATGGCCGAAAAGAACGTCATCCAGCGCAGGAACTGCGGCCGGTCCGGATGGCCTGGCAACGGGCCTAGCCCCGCCTCCGGATGGTTTTCAGCCAGCAGCAGGCACATGGCCGTGGACTCGGTGACGACCTCGCCGTCGGACAAAACAAGCGCCGGCACCTGCCCAAGTGGGCTGATCTTCAGATAGTCGGCGGAGGGTTCACCGCGCGGCACGGTTTCGAGGCGATGCTCCACGCCGGCAAGCCTGAGCGCCGCCTCGACGACGAAATTGCCGGAGCCCGGCCGACCGTAGAGCACATACATGGAATCGCCTCCCCTCTGGCCGTAGCTGGCGGCCAAAGGGCGGAGGCGTCAACTGGCTGATTTGGCGTCAGTCAATTGCGATCAACCGCCCAGCCCCTCGAACAGAACGGTCGAGAGATAGCGCTCGGCGAAGGACGGGATGATGACCACCATGTTCTTGCCGGCGTTCTCCTTGCGCGAGCCGACAACGACAGCCGCCTGAAGCGCCGCGCCGGAGGAGATGCCGACCGGAACGCCCTCCAGCCGCGCAACCAGGCGGGCATTGGCGAAGGCGTCTTCGTTGGAGACCTTGACGACTTCGTCATAGACGGTCGTATCGAGGATTTTTGGCGCAAAACCGGCGCCGATGCCCTGGATCTTGTGCGGGCCGGGCTGGCCGCCCGACAGCACCGGCGAAGCTTCCGGCTCGACGGCTATGACCTGCAGGTCCGACTTGCGCTTCTTGATCACCTGGCCAACACCGGTGATCGTGCCGCCGGTGCCGATGCCGGAGATGAAGATGTCGACATTGCCTTGCGTGTCGTTCCAGATTTCCTCGGCCGTCGTCACACGATGGATTTCCGGATTGGCCGGATTTTCGAACTGCTGCGGAATGACGGCATTTGGAATGGAGGCGGCCAATTCGTCAGCCTTGGCGATGGCGCCCTTCATGCCCTTCGGCCCCTCCGTCAGAACCAGTTCCGCCCCGAGCAGCGCCAGCATCTTGCGGCGCTCGACCGACATGGTTTCCGGCATGGTGAGGATCAGCTTGTAACCCTTGGCGGCAGCGGCGAAAGCCAGCGCAATGCCTGTGTTGCCGGAGGTCGGCTCGATGAGCGTCGTCTTGCCGGGCGAAATCGTGCCGGATTTTTCCAGCGCCTCGATCATGGCGACGCCGATGCGATCCTTCACGCTGGCGATCGGGTTGAAGAATTCGAGCTTGGCGATGAGGTTTGCGACAATACCCTTTTCCTTGGCAAACTTGTCCAGCCGTACCAGCGGCGTGTCGCCGATCGTCTCGGTAATCGAACCATAGATGCGGCCCCGGCCGGGTGCATGTGTGGTGGCTACGGGCTTGTTCATCGGTTCGCTCCCAGGAAATTTCGTCAGGAAAACAATAGTTCGGTTTTTGCGCGCAAAGATAGGCGGTGACGCCAAAAAATCCGAGTGGGCGTCGTCCTCAAATGCCGAAAGCCGCGAAATCGGATTTCGCGGCTTTCAGCGTTTTCGGATTCGATTTGCGTCTTGCGGCTAACTGCGCGCGGCAATCGCGGCAGCCGCGCCGGCCATGAAGGTGGCTGCGCCGCGACTCAGATATTTCAGACCGCGCGGCGATTTCAGCAGGCCGCGCGCCTTGGCCGCCAGCAGGAGATACGGCACCAGCACCACCATCAGCACGAGCACCGTGACAACGGCAAGGATGCCATAGTCGGCCAGCGTGATTGCGTGCAGATCGATCACCGTCGGCGTGATGGCGACATAAAAGATCATCGTCTTCGGGTTGCCGATGGTCAGCGCCAGGCCGCCAAGGAAATTCGACACCAGGCCGGTGCTGCCTTTCTTCGCGGTAATATTTTCGGGCGTGATGCCGGTCGACCAGAATTTCCAGGCCAGCCAGGCGAGATAGGCGACGCCCAGCCATTTCACGATCATGAAGATGACGCCGAAGGTCTGCGCCAGGAAGGCAAGGCCGAGCACGACGGCCGTCAGATAGGTCAGATCACCAAGGATCAAGCCAACCGACATGGCGAAGGCCGGGCGAAAGCCGGAACCCAAGGCGCGGGCAACGAGCGCCGTGACACCGGGGCCAGGAATCGCGGCCGCAATAGCGAGAGCGCCGGCGTAAGCAATGAAACCTGTCAGCGTCATAGAAAACGTCCGGCAGGCCCATCCTGCCTGACGCTCCATAGCAGCAAAATCTGCGATGCGCCTACGAATTTGCTTGATGAACCCATCAAGCAAATTCGCGGTGTTTGTTCCTAGTTGCCGATTACCTTTCGATAGAGATGCCAGGTCGCGTGGCCGAGCACGGGCAACACGATCGCCAGTCCGGCGAACAGCGGGATCGAGCCGATAGCCAGAGCCACCGCCACGATCAGCCCCCATGCCAGCATCGCGATCGGGTTGGCGAGCGTCGCCCGCACGCTGGTCTGGATCGCCGCCACAGCGCCGATGTCACGATCGAGCAGCAGCGGGAAGGCCACCACCGTTGTCGCCAGCACAACGACGGCAAAGCAGAAGCCGATAAGATTGCCGGTCACGAGAAGCGTCCAGCCTTCCGTCGTGCCGAAGATCTGAGCGAGCATTGCTCCGATGCTGGAAGGCGCGACGTCGCCAAACAGCGAAATATAGAGGGCCCGCGCCGTCAGCAGCCATGCGATGAACAGGGCGAACAACAACAACCCAAGCGCGATAATCGATGGCAGCGCTGGCGAATGGCGAACGTCAAGCGCATTGCGCCAGGTTGACGTCATGCCGGCTTCGCGGCGACGGCTGATCTCATAAAGCCCGACGGCGGCAACTGGCCCCAGCAGCGCAAAACCGGACATTAGCGGGAACAGCATCGGCAAAGCGCCGGTGCCGGATGTCCAGGCAGCCAAAAACACGCCGACAATGGGATAGATGATCGCCAGAAACATGAGATGCGACGGCATCTCCATGAAATCGCGCCAGCCGAGCCTCAAGGCATCGACCAAGTCGTCCATGCCGATGCGACGTATCGACGGATGCGCCAGCTCGACATTGCGGCCGGCCATGACATGGAAATTCGACATACCAGTCCTCCCGTTCGGTTTGGGAGCGGTTACGAACATGTCGCCTGTCGTCCGAAGGCGCGCGCGACGACTGATCCGCGACCGCCTGTATGGACGGACTATACGCCTTCGTGGGGCCGAATGCGACCAACTTGTGAGCGCTTACCGCGCCGAAAACAGTACCTTGCTGACCGGATTGTAGAGCAGTTTGTCGTGCGAGTTGAGCAGCGACATCATCGCGGCAAAGCTTTCTCCGTCGAGCGCCGAGAAATTGACCCGGTTGACGGGACCGGTCGCGCCATCCGGCGCCACCACGATGTCGATCATGCCGATGCGCTGCACCGTATCCCACGCACCCCGGCTCTCGACCACTCGCAACATGCACTTCCTCCCGGTTTTCGAATTGGCGGCGACTTTTGCAAATGGCGCGCCAAGCAGCAAGAGCATTGACTTGACCCTCGACACGCGCCGCCCGGTGGTGTAGGTGCGCCACCCCGCCGCCACATGCGGCAACAACCCATCGAACAGGACGGAACCCATGCGACCAGTTTCTGGCGGCATCGACTTTGGCACGTCCAATTCGACGGTTGGCGTGGTGGACGGCAACGCGCCGCAGCTTCTCAGGCTGGAAGGCGACAGCGCCACCCTGCCCAGCGCACTGTTCTTCAATTTCGACGACGATAGCGTGTCGGTCGGGCGGCACGCCGTCGCGCAATACACGGATGGCGTCGATGGGCGGCTGCTGCGGGCGCTGAAGAGCGTCCTCGGCAGTTCGCTCGTGCATGAAAAGACCCGCATCAAGAAGCGGAATTTGCTGTTTTCCGAGATCATCGGCCTGTTCATTGCGCGATTGAAGGCCAAGCTGGACAAGCACCACGGGCAGACAACCGAACATGTGGTGCTTGGTCGGCCCGTCCAGTTCGTTGACGGCGACCCAACCGCCGACCGCGCCGCGCAAGGCGAACTCGAACGCGCGGCGCGGGCGCAAGGCTTTCGCCACGTCGAGTTCCAATACGAGCCGATCGCCGCCGCGCTCGATTATGAACAGCAGGTATCGCGCGAGGAAGTCGCGCTGATCGTGGATATGGGTGGGGGCACGTCGGACTTTTCCGTCGTGCGCGTCTCGCCGGACGGCGCGCGCAAGACGGATCGCCGGGACGATATCCTTGCAAATGAGGGGGTCCACATCGGCGGAACGGATTTCGACCGGCTGCTCAGCATCGCCTATATAATGCCGGCGCTCGGATATTTGACCCCGACGAAAGACGGTAAGCGCAACCTGCCGGCCGGCTACTTCATCGATCTGGCCACCTGGCATCGTATCCACCGGCTCTATACATCCAAGGCGCTGATCGACCTCCGCCAGATCCGATACGAGGCGGCGCGGCCAGAACTCGTCGATCTGTTCATTGACGTGGTCGAACACCGGCTCGGGCATTTGCTGGCAACGCGGGTCGAAGACGCCAAGATCGCCCTGACGGACACTGAGGCCGCGCGCCTGCATCTCGACCTCACTGATGCGCGTCTCGATATCGGTTTCACACGCGAACAGTTGGAGAAGACATTGCACGGCGAGATCGCGCGCGTATCTGAAACAGCGCGGCAGGCCTTGTCCGCCGCCGGCATCGCGCCTGCTGATATCACCGCCGTCTTTCTGACCGGCGGTTCGACCGCCATTCCGCTCGCCCGGCAAAGCCTTCTGTCGCTCGTGCCGCAGGCGAAAGTTGTGCAAGGCGATGCGTTCGGCTCGGTCGGAATCGGGCTGGCGCTCGATGCGGCGCGGCGATTTGGGTGATTGGCGCACATGAGTCATCAGGCCATTCGGCCGGGGTAGTCTACCCCGATTTTGGCTTCACCGAGTCCGAGGCATGGCAACTGTGTTCAAGCGAAAGCCATGCCTCGGACTCGGTGAAGCCAAAGCCAGCATAGAAGGCCCAAAGCCTGCAAATGATGGACGAAAATCGAGCGGCTTCGCCCAAACCAAAGATTTGATCGAGCGTTTTCAACGCCTTGTAATCGGCGCGCAATTTTCTCGTGGCAAGAATGTTCACCCACTCAGCCGCCGCTCGATAATTCCTGCGTGCCCAACAGGAGACGGTAATGGACGGGAAGGCGGAGATCGAGACAGAGAGGGACGTGCTGAAACGCATCGTCGCGCTGCTGTTTTCGTTCGCCTGTCTGGCGGAACGTGCCTCCGGTCGGTCCTATCCCGTTCGCTGTCTTGTTCTATGGTTTCTCCGTCGCGCGGAAGTCGTTGCGCGAGGCTGGATCGCGGACGGCAGCCCGGATGCCATGCAATCGATCACGCCGACCGCGGTCCTGCACCGCAATGGTCCTGCCGAGGCGATGTTTCTTGCCGCAAGCTTCCGCGCGCTGGCTCACATGCTGCGGCGAGAGCTTCATTTCGAAGAGCGACTTGCCCGCCGGCTGATGCGCGGCAACGCCAGGCGCTCGGAAACTGAGCCGTGTCGTCGTGGCCCGCTGACATCTGGCTCGTTCAGCCGGATTGCTCTGATATGGTGCGCCGCCATGCACTGCCTGGATAGACTTGGCTTCGAGATCGCGCCACGCCTCGATACATCCTGACGCGTTAGCCAACGCCACCTATCTCAGCATTCTGGAAATAAGCTGCGCTGTGTAATCCACCATCGGCACGACGCGCGCATAGTTCAGCCGCGTTGGGCCGATGACACCCAGCGCGCCGACAACGCGCGAGTCCTTGTCCTTGTAAGGCGCCACCACCAGCGACGAGCCGGACAGCGAGAAGAGCTTGTTCTCCGACCCGATGAAGATGCGGACGCCCGAACCTTCCTCGGCGAGGTCGAGCAACTGAATCAGGCCCTCCTGGGTCTCCAGATCGTCGAATAGGTGTTTCAGCAGCTCGATATCGGCCTGGGCGGACAGGCTTTCGAGCAGGTTGGCGCGGCCACGCACGATCAGACGCGCCGGCAGGCCGCTGCCCGAGCCGGCCCACACAGCCAGCCCCTGCTCCACCAACTGTTGGGACAATGCATCGAGCGCGATCTTCGTTTCGGCCTTCAAGCGTTCGATGTCGTTGCGCGCCTCAGCCAATGTGCGCCCGCGGATCTGGGCATTGAGGAAGTTCGAGGCCTCCTGCAACTGCGAGGCCGTGACCCCGAGCGGCAGGTCGATGACGCGATTTTCGACGTCACCCGCCTGCGACACCAGCACGACCAGCGCCTTTTGCGGCTCCAACTGGATGAATTCGATGTGCTTCAGCGCGGCTTCGCTCTTGGCCGCAAGCACCAGCCCTGCCCCGCGCGACATACCGGACAGCATCTGGCTCGCCTCGGTGAGCATGTGCTCGACAGTCGCATCCGCGCTTGACCCCTTGAGCTGGGTCTCGATGCGGCCGCGCTCCTCGTCAGACAGATCGCCGATCTGCATGAAGGCATCGACGAAGAAGCGAAGGCCCTTTTGGGTCGGCAGCCGGCCGGCAGAAATATGCGGCGCGTAAACGAGACCCAGATGCTCCAGATCGCTCATCACATTGCGCACCGTCGCCGGCGACAGTGATGACGGGAGCATGCGCGACAGGTTACGCGAGCCGACCGGCTCACCGTCGAGCAGATAGGAATCGACGATGCGCCGGAAAATATCGCGCGAACGCAAATCCAGCGATTGCAGGGTCGGATCTTTGATCGGGCTCGTCATACCGCTTCCAAGGATATAAACAGCCGGCCCGACATGACAAGGTTTGCCCAATGATCGAAACGGAACGACTCCTGCTGCGCCCAAGCGCGATCGAGGATTTTCAGCCTATCAAGGAGATATACACCGACCCCGAGGTGATCAAACACATCGGCGTTGGGCAGCCGGCAAGCGCCCAGGATTCCTGGTTCAGATTGCTCCGACTTATCGGCCACTGGACAGTGTTTGGCTATGGTTTCTTCACTGTCGTCGAGAAAGTTAGTGGTCGATTTGCTGGTCTTGCCGGCTTCGCACATTTCCATCGCGAACTCGGCGACGATTTCGACCCCTTTGCCGAGAGCGGGTGGACATTCGCGACCTGGGCGCACGGTAAGGGATACGCCACGGAAGCAGCCACCGCGGCGCATCAATGGTTCGAGGCTAACCATGGACGGCAGCGCACCGTCTGCATCATCGATCACGACAACGACCCATCAATCAGGGTGGCCAAGAAGCTGGGCTATGACCTGGTTGGACCGCGACCCTATCGTGACGAGTCAATCTTGGTGTTCGCGCGGACGCCATAACGCCTTTTCCTTTGCGCTTGTCTTCGGCCGGGGCTACAAGCCCGGCCAGAATCCAGACAGCGGAGTTTTCATGCGTCCTTCCAAGCGGCAGTTCGACGAAATGCGGGCGATTTCCTTCGAGCGCGGGGTGTCGAAACATGCGGAGGGCTCTTGCCTCGTCAAATTCGGCGACACGCATGTGCTGTGCACGGCCAGCCTCGAAGAGCGAGTGCCGGCCTGGATGCGCAATTCCGGCAAGGGCTGGGTGACTGCGGAATATGGCATGTTGCCGCGCGCCACGGGCGAACGCATGCGCCGGGAGGCCTCGTCAGGCAAGCAAGGCGGACGAACGCTGGAGATCCAGCGCCTGATCGGGCGGAGCCTGCGCGCGGTGGTCGACCTGCAAGCGCTCGGCGAGCGCCAGATCACCGTCGATTGCGACGTGATCCAGGCCGACGGCGGCACCCGCACTGCCTCGATCACCGGCGGCTGGGTCGCGCTCCACGATTGTCTGCGCTGGATGGAAGCCCGCCAGATGACGGCCGTGTCCAAGGTGCTGAAGGATCACGTCGCGGCAATCTCCTGCGGCATCCACAATGGAGAGGCTGTGATCGACCTTGACTACGACGAGGATTCATCCGCCGCCACCGACGCCAATTTCGTCATGACCGGCAAGGGCGGGATCGTCGAAATCCAGGGCACGGCCGAGGGCGAGCCGTTTTCCGAGGCGCAGTTCGCCGAACTGATGGGCTTGGCGCGCAAAGGCATTTCGCGACTGGTGAATCTGCAGCAGATGGCGGTGGGGTGATGGCAGCGCCGGCGCTTTACGCTCCCCCTTGTGGGGAGGGTCGACCCGCAAGCGAAGCGATGCGGGGCAGGGTGGGGGTAGGAAGCCTTTGCGCCCCCACGCCGTCTCACGATCATTTGCTAAGCAAAATGATCGCTCGCCGACCTTCCCCACAAGGGGGAGGGTGAGGTGCCTAGCATCCTCGAATCTGCCCTCTACGTCACCGACCTCGACGCGGCTGAGGCCTTTTATGCCGAAGTGATGGGCCTGGAGCGCCTCGGCAAGGTGAAAGGCCGGCATGTCTTTTTCCGTTGCGGTGACGGCGTGCTTCTGTTGTTCAATGCCGAAGCCACCAAGACGCCGCCAAAGCCTGACGCGAAGCTGCCGGTGCCGCCACATGGTACTGTCGGCCAAGGTCACCTGTGCTTTGCCGGAACGCCCGAGGAAATTTCCGATTGGAAGGCCCAGCTACAGGACAAGGGCGTGACCATCGAGGCGGACTTTGAATGGCCGCAGGGCGGGCGCTCGATCTATTTCCGCGACCCGTCCGGCAATTCCGTCGAGATCGCCGAACCGCGCATCTGGGGCATTCCATGAAAGACCTTTCGGCCAGGAAGATCGTCGTCGCGACCCACAATGAGGGCAAGCTGCGGGAGATCGCCCAATTGATCGAGCCCTTTGGCTTCGAGGCGAAATCCGCAAAGGACTACGGCCTGCCGGAGCCCGAGGAGACCGGCAGGACGTTCGAACAGAACGCCTATATCAAAGCTCATGCGGCGGCGACCGCCACGGGGCTCCCGGCGCTTTCAGATGATTCCGGCCTGATGATCGACGCGCTGGGCGGAGACCCCGGCGTTTATACGGCCGACTGGGCGACACAGGACGACGGCACACGTGATTTCGGCAAGGCCATGCAGCGGGCGGAAGACGCCATGCAAGAGGCGGGCGCCAAGACGCCCGACATGCGTTCCGGCCGTTTCGTGGCCGTGCTCTGCCTGTGCTATCCGGACGGCGAGGCCGAATATTTTCGCGGTGAAGCGGAAGGCACTCTGGTGTGGCCGCCGCGCGGCAAGCTTGGCTTCGGCTATGATCCGGTTTTCAAGCCGGACGGGTTCGATATCACCTTCGGCGAAATGCCCGCCGAGCAGAAGCATGGCTGGACGCCGGGACAACCCACGGCGCTGTCGCATCGGGCAAAGGCGTTCAAGAAGTTCGCCGAGGCGAAACTGGGATGACGGATGCGGGCTCCAGCCCCGGCTTCGGCGTCTATGTCCACTGGCCGTTTTGTGCCGCAAAATGCCCGTATTGCGACTTCAACAGTCATGTGCGGCATCAGCCCGTCGACCAGCAGCGCTTCGTCAAGGCGTTCCGACGCGAGATGGCGACGATGCGCGGACGAACCGGCCGGCGCGAGGTGCGCAGCATCTTCATTGGCGGCGGCACGCCATCGTTGATGGAGCCAGCAACCGTCGGCGCGGTGCTGGATGCCGTCGCAAAGAACTGGGCCGTGGCAGACGGCGTGGAGGTGACGCTGGAAGCCAATCCGTCTTCGGTCGAGGCGGGACGCTTTCGTGGCTACCGCGGCGCCGGCGTCAACCGCGTTTCGCTGGGCGTGCAGGCATTGAATGACCCCGATTTGCGCTTTCTGGGACGGCTGCATGATGTCTCGCAGGCATTGCAAGCCATCGAACTGGCGCGAGAAATTTTTCCACGGCTGTCGTTCGACCTGATCTACGCCCGCCCCGGCCAGACCGTCGATGCCTGGGCAGCTGAATTGCATCGCGCCATAGACCTCGCCGCCGACCATCTGTCGCTCTATCAACTCACCATCGAGGAAGGCACGCGTTTTCATGCCCTTCATGCGGCAGGAAAACTGAAGACGCTCGACCCCGACACCGCCGCGGACCTTTACGAGGTGACGCAGTCAGTGGCTGCCGCGCGCGGCCTGCCGGCCTACGAAATTTCCAATCACGCGCGGCCAGGCGCGGAGAGCAGGCACAATCTGATTTACTGGCGCTACGGCGAATATGTCGGCGTCGGCCCAGGCGCGCATGGCCGGTTCATCGAAAATGGGCGGCGGATCGTCACCTTCACGGAAAAAATGCCTGAGACCTGGCTGAATCTGGTCGAGGCCAAGGGTCACGGCGTGATCGGCGGCGAGACGCTGACGCGATCAGAGGAAGCGGACGAGCTGCTGCTGATGGGGCTGCGCCTCGTCGAAGGCATCGATCTCGTTCGCTACGAATCCCTGGCCGGCCGGGGCCTCGACCACAAGCGCCTCGCGGCTCTCCAGGGCGAAGGGCTGATCGAACCGGTCGGCAATTCGGGCCTGCGCGCCACGCCTTCCGGCATGGTGGTGCTCGACGCACTCGTGGCCGACCTGGCGCGGTGAAGAACATTCTTTTCGTCTGTAGCGCCAACCGGCTACGAAGCCCCACCGCGGAGCAGGTTTTCGCCAAGCTTGACCATATCGAAGTTGCTTCCGCCGGCACCAATCAGGACGCGGTAACGCCGCTGGATGGGGAGTTGATCGAATGGGCCGACATTATCTTCGTCATGGAAAAGGCACATCGCGACAAGCTTCGGAGGAACTTCAGGAAGCAACTCAAGTCGGCCCGGGTTATCTGCCTCAACATCCCAGACGAATATCAGTTCATGGAGCCCGAGCTTGTGACTATTCTGGAACGGAAAGTTTCACCCTTCCTAAGGTAGGCCTATGGTGCTCTCCTCCTGGCAATTCTGGGCGCTGCTCTCCGCGATCTTCGCCGCCTTGACCGCTATTTTCGCCAAGGTCGGCGTGGTGGGCATCAACTCGGACTACGCTACGCTTATCCGAACCCTCGTGATCGTCGCCTTGCTGGTCGGGATCGTCGCGGCAACCGGGCAGTTTCAATCGCCGTCGGAGATTTCAGGCCGCACCTGGACGTTTCTTGGCCTGTCAGGGCTGGCCACCGGAGCTTCCTGGCTGTGCTATTTCCGAGCGCTCAAGATCGGCAATGCGGCGCAGGTCGCGCCTATCGACAAGCTCAGCGTCGTCCTGGTCGCCATCTTCGGTGTCTTCTTCCTCGGCGAGAAGCTGAGTGGTGTGAACTGGCTCGGCGTGCTCTTGATCGCGGCCGGTGCTGTGCTGGTGGCCGTCAGGGTTTGATCCGCCTTTCAACTTGACGTCCGCCATGCCAGAACGAAGCATGGATGGTGGGCCGGAAAGCAAGAAAACATATGTCGTCGCGCAGACCGAAATAGCTGCGCGGCCGCTCGCCCCAGCGCTCTATCTGGTCGCGACGCCGATCGGGAATCTCGCGGACATCACCTTGCGCGCTCTCGAAACCCTTGCCGCCGCCGACATGCTTGCCTGCGAGGATACCCGCGTTACCCGCGTGCTGCTCGACCGGTACGGCATAAGGCAAAGGCCCCTCACCTATCATGAGCACAACGCCGCCGAAGCCGGCCCGAGGCTTCTCGGGGCGCTGGAAGCCGGCAAGAGTGTGGCTCTGGTGTCGGACGCCGGCACGCCTTTGGTGTCGGATCCCGGTTTTCGACTGGTGAATGAAGCGCTTTCGCGCGGCCTCAGGGTCGTGCCCGTGCCGGGGCCTTCTGCCGTGCTGGCAGCACTGACGGCGTCTGGCTTGCCGTCCGACGCCTTCCTCTTCGCTGGCTTCCTGCCGGTGAAGGATGGCCAGCGCCGCAGCCGGCTCGAAGAGCTGAAGGCGGTGCCGGCGACATTGATCTTTTTCGAGTCGCCGCGCCGGCTTGCCGACACGCTCGGGGCCATGGCCGACGTCTTGGGCGCGGAGCGCCAGGCCGCGATTGGCCGGGAATTGACAAAGACGTTCGAGGAAATGCGAGCCGGTACGCTCGGCAGCCTCGCCGGGCACTATGCCGAGGCCGATACGCCCAAAGGCGAGATCGTCGTCT
This sequence comes from Rhizobiaceae bacterium, assembly GCA_050247155.1. GTDB lineage: Bacteria > Pseudomonadota > Alphaproteobacteria > Rhizobiales > Rhizobiaceae > Mesorhizobium_G. The sequence continues at coordinate 48,197 of JBFWUS010000015.1, read as the reverse complement.
GTGTGGGGCCGCCGACAGCGCAACCGGTCCAGGCGACTGATGTCGACCAATTGCTTCTCGCGCTCGCCAACGAAATGCCAGCCTCGAAGGCGGCTGCCGAAGCCGCCCGGATGACCGGCGGCCAGAAGCCGATGCTTTATCGCCGCCTGCTTGAGCTGCGCGGCCAAGATGGCTGAACGGACGAGTTCGCAGAAGCGCTTCAAAGCCTACCGGCGAGGCCATCGCAGCGAATGGCTGGCAGCGGCTGCCCTGATGGTAAAAGGCTTCCGCATCGTCGCGCGCCGCTACAAGACCAAACTCGGCGAGATCGATCTGATCGCGCGGCGCGGCGATCTGGTGCTGATTGTGGAAGTGAAGGCGCGATCCACCCTGACGGCGGCGATGGAGGCGATCGGCCGGGACTCCGAGCGCCGTATCGAGAGCGCCGCCGACCTCTGGCTGATGCGCCAACTGGACTATGCAAAGCTGTCGGTGCGGTTCGACATGGTCGCCGTTTTGCCCTGGCGCTGGCCCGTTCATGTGCCGAATGTCTTTCAGGGTCGAAACTGAGCACAATTCTTGCTTGCGGTCCTGTACCGGCGGGATGATGCTAACGCTCTTGCAACGTGGGAGAGGATCGATGTGCCATCACTGCGTGATCGAAAGCGTCAAGAAGGATATGCTGAGCCGGCGCAGCTTCTTTGCGGGGCTCGCGGTCGCCGCCGGCGCCGCGATTGCCGGAACCGCGACCGCGCAGGCCCAGACAACGCCGGCAACGACCGGCCAGAAGGCCGAGGACCTGACGCACAATCTGGTCGAGAACTTTCCGACCTATTTCGGCGCGCAGCAGTTCTGGGTCGAGAAAAAGAACGACTTCGCCAAGGACGGTTTCAACATCAACGAATGGCGCATCGTTGAACACACCGGCACGCATATCGACGCGCCCCTGCATTTCACGGCGGATGGCAAGGGCGTCGGCGAACTTGCGGTCGAGGATCTCGTCGCACGGCTTTCAGTGATCGATATCCGCGCCAAGGCAGATGCCAATGCTGATGCCGAACTGACGCCCGACGACATCAAATCCTGGACAGATCAGAACGGACCGCTGCCGGACGGCGGCATCGTGGCGATGCTGTCCGGCTGGGGCCGGCATGTCGAAACCGACAAATTCCGCAACCTCGGTCCAGACGGCAAGACCATGCACTTTCCAGGTTTCCATATTGAGGCGATCAAGCAATTGCTGGAGACTTCAACCAAGGCGATTGCCGTCGACACGCTGTCGCTGGATTTCGGCCAATCGCCAGATTTTATCGTGCACAAGACATGGCTGCCGTCGGGCCGGTATGGGATCGAAGGCATCGCCAATCTCGACCGCCTGCCGGCTAAGGGCGCAACCATCGTGGTGGGCGCACCGAAGATCGCCAAGGGTAGCGGCGGCCCTGCAAGGGTGATCGCCCTGGTTTAGGAGGTGCTATGCGCCCCCGCTACGGTGCAAAGTACGGCAAGTATGGTCCGTGGGGGGCGCTGCGCCGAGTTCGCTGGATATTATGTCTTCCAGTGCGTTGACGCGCCGGGAAAGCTCGACTATAAGCCCGCCAACCGTGGCGGCCTTCTGGCCGCCCGAATGTTTTGTAGGCCCGGTGCTTGACCGGGATATACCGGATCAACGAAAGAGGCACCATGGCCAATACATCTTCGGCCAAGAAGGCGACGCGCAAGATAGCCCGCCGCACCGCAATCAACAAGAACCGCCGCTCGCGCGTGCGCAGCTATGTGCGCAAGGTGGAAGAGGCTCTGGCGGCCGGCGATGCGACCGCAGCCGCGGCAGCGCTGAGGGAAGTTCAGCCGGAACTGGCGCGCGCGGCTTCCAGGGGCGTCATGCATGGCAACACCGCTTCGCGCAAGGTTTCGCGCCTGACGCGGCGGGTCAAGGCGCTCTCGGCCTAAGCTGATCGCAAGTGACTACGAGGAACCCGGCTGCGGCCGGGTTTTTTGTTGCCGGTTAACGGTTGGCTCGATCGAAAAGGCGATCGCGCTGCCAATGCGCGTGGCCAGAGTCAATTGCGGCGCGGCCCTTTGCGCCTGCTTAGCCGGCATTCCCCAGCGGCAGTGCTGCCGCCGCGCAACATCGCGTAGATAGTTATTTATTTTCAATCGGTTACAGAAGGTTCTCCACAGCTTGTCCCCGGCGGCTGCCGGGAACTGTGTGGCGAAAAGCTGTCAAGGGCTTGGCGAAAAAATAAAGTTTGCCGGGGCATCTCGAAGGAGCAAGCCGGGGAAGAGTTTGAATCGCAACGACTTATGAAGTTGAGACCAATTCGACGTCCCGATTCGGGGCGCATGTTGCTTAAGAAAGGGTATATTTCACCTTGCCCCTTCCGAGCCAATTTCTATAAGGTTCCCTCATTAAGAAGAGCAGGCGACGCCCGCGTAAGCTAGCGAAAATCGTCAGTGTCCACAACATAGGCGCGAGTCTGTGGGCGGTGACGTGCGCCTTCTCCCACGTGTCTCGTGCGCGGGTTCCAGTGGAGTTTTGAGTTGAAGCCGGCTCACCGCCGGGCGGGTTTTTGCGTGCTCGTTTTTACGGCGGGGCGACTTCGGGGAGGCAAGCAGAGTTTTTTCAGCGGCAGCGGCATGCCGGACGACTGGGGCGGGGCTCGCGGGTCGGCATCGCTAAATCACAGCGACACATACGGGGATTGCAAGAATGCAAAGCAGCGTCGTCAGACAGGCCTCGGCGGGCCTGCCGATAGGAACAATGGCGGGGACACAAGAGAAAATGACGGAGACGACCGGATCTGGGGCGACCGGCGGCAGATCAGCTCCAGCTCCGGGGCAGGCAATTTTCGATCGCGTGATGACGCAGATTAAGCTGCGGCTCGGCGCTGACGTTTTCAACAGTTGGTTCGGCCGTATGAAGCTGGACGACAGCGCGCCGAGCGTGGCGCGGCTGTCCGTGCCTACGGCGTTCCTGAAATCCTGGATCAATGGCCATTATCTGGATCTGATCTCCGAGCTTTGGCGTAAAGAAGAACCGCGCCTTCTGCGGCTTGAGATCGTCGTGCGCTCGGCAACGCGGGTGGTCCGCCCGAGCGAACCGGTGGTCTCGGTGGAAAGCCGCAAGCCGGTCAAGCACGTGCAAGCTTCGCTCGGCTTTGGCACCGCTCTGGCCACGCCGAAGGCGGAAAAAGCATCGACCCGCCAGTCCGCGGAGCCGGAAGGGCGCCAGCAGGTCATCGGTTCGCCGCTCGACGCGCGCTACACCTTCGATTCCTTCGTGGAGGGACCGTCGAACCGCGTTGCCTTCGCTGCGGCTCGCGCCGTCGCGGAATCGCATGCCAGCGCAATGCGCTTCAACCCGCTGTTCCTGCATGCTTCGGTCGGCCTCGGCAAAACCCACATCTTGCAGGCGATCGCGGCCGAGGCTGTGCGCCTCAACCCGCGTGCTCGCGTGATCTATCTGACCGCGGAATATTTCATGTGGCGCTTTGCGACAGCCATCCGCGATAACAATGCGCTGACGCTGAAGGAGCAACTCCGCGACATCGACTTGCTGATCATCGACGACATGCAGTTCCTGCAGGGCAAGATGATCCAGCATGAGTTCTGCCATCTGATCAACATGCTCCTGGACAGCGCCAAGCAGGTGGTCGTTGCCGCCGACCGGCCGCCATCGGAACTGGAATCGCTGGAGCCGCGCGTGCGCTCCCGCCTCAATGGCGGTGTGGCGTTGGAGATGGGCGCACCCGACTACGGCATGCGGCTCACCATGCTGAAGCAGCGGCTCGTCAGCGCGCAAGCCGACGATACTAGCCTGACGATTTCGGACGAGGTGCTCGACCACGTCGCGCGCACGGTGGCCGGCAGCGGCCGCGAGCTTGAAGGCGCGTTCAACCAGCTTCTGATCCGCCGTTCGTTCGAGCCGCAGATCACGGTCGAGCGCATCGACGAGTTGCTGGGCCACATCTACCGCGCCGGCGAGCCAAAGCGGGTGCGCATCGAAGATATCCAGCGCATTGTAGCGCGGCACTACAATGTGTCGAAGACGGAACTTTTGTCCAATCGCCGCACGCGCACCATCGTCAAGCCGCGGCAGGTGGCGATGTATCTCTCCAAGATCATGACGCCGCGCTCCCTGCCCGAGATCGGCAGGCGGTTCGGCGGTCGTGACCACACCACGGTGTTGCACGCGGTGCGCAAGATCGAAGATTTGTCCAATGGGGACAACACGCTTTCGCAAGAACTGGAGCTGCTGCGCCGACTGATTCACGAGCAGGCGTGACGCCGGCCTGCCGGCCACGGGCAGCGCATCGAAGCGCTGCCCGCAAACATTGCGGCGTTTTCCCCAAGACTGGCGGCAACGCCGGCCCAAAATCGGCGCAAAGGCTTGCGTTAGGTGGCCTTTTCCTGTCACCTGCGGCGAATCCGACCCACTTCTCGGGAATCCGGACCGGCTGCATTGTGGCCGCGCCGCCTCTTAGTTGCGAGACTTGTCATGCGTGTCATCATCGAACGCTCGAACCTCCTGAAGTCGCTCAATCACGTTCACCGCGTCGTGGAGCGCCGCAACACGATCCCGATCCTGTCGAACGTGCTTTTGTCGGCTGAAGGCGCGAGCCTCGAGATGAAGGCGACCGACCTCGACCTCGAGATCAACGAGGCGACGGCGGCCAGCGTCGAGCAGGCCGGGGCGACCACCGTGCCTGCCCACCTGCTCTACGACATCGTACGTAAACTGCCCGATGGCGCGGAAGTGATGCTGAAGACCGACGAGAGCGGCAACTCCATGTCGGTGATCTCGGGCCGCAGCAGCTTCAAGTTGCAATGCCTGCCGCAATCCGACTTCCCGCAGCTTTCGGCCGGCAGCTTCCCACATATCTTCCGGCTCGACTCCACGGCGCTGAAATGGCTGATCGACAAGACACAATTTGCCATCTCGACCGAGGAGACGCGTTATTATCTCAACGGCATTTACCTGCACACGCACGAGACCGGCGGCAAGCTGAAGCTGCGCGCCGTCGCGACTGATGGCCACCGCCTCGCCCGAGCCGAAGTCGATGCGCCGGCGGGCTCCGAGGGCATGCCGGGCATTATCATCCCACGCAAGACCGTCAGCGAAGTCCAAAAACTGGTCGACAATCCCGATATCGCGGTGACCACCGAAGTGTCGGATACCAAGATGCGGCTAACCATCGGTTCCGTCATCATCACCTCCAAGCTTATCGACGGCACCTTCCCCGACTATCAGCGGGTGATCCCGACCGGCAACGACAAGCGTCTCACCATCGACCGGCAGACCTTTGCCTCTGCCGTCGACCGCGTCTCGACTATTTCTTCGGAGCGTGGACGGGCGGTCAAGCTGTCGATCGGCGACGGGCAGGTCGTGCTAGCCGTCAACAATCCGGACTCCGGAAGCGCGACGGAAGAAATCGCCGCCGACTATGCGGCCGATCCGATTGAGATCGGCTTCAACGCAAAATACCTGCTCGATGTCGCAGCACAACTTTCCGGCAGCGAGGCGCGTTTCCTGCTGGCGGACGCCGGCTCGCCGACGCTGATCCAGGACACGTCGGACGACCAGGCGCTCTATGTCCTGATGCCGATGCGCGTCTAGGCAATCGGACAATCGACGTGCCCGATGTGGTGCACATAAGTAAGATAGCGCTTACAGATTTTCGAAACTATCGCACGCTGGCGTTGGATCTCGCGCCGGGCGCGGTCGTGCTTACCGGCGAGAATGGCGCCGGCAAGACCAATCTGCTGGAAGCCATTTCGTTTCTGTCGCCAGGCAGGGGCTTGCGGCGCGCCACCTATTCCGAAGTCACGCGCGAAGACGCCGGCAACGGCTTTGCCGTCAGCGTCACGCTGGACGGTCCGCGCGGGGAATGGTCGGTCGGCACTGGTACGATCGGCGGTGAAGGCGGCGCTGAACCCAGCCGCCGCGTCCGGATTAACGGCGCTAATGCCCGCTCTGCCGACGAATTGCTGGATATCGTACGTGTCATCTGGCTGACGCCGGCCATGGACGCGCTCTTTACCGGTCCGGCGGCGGACCGCCGCCGCTTCCTGGATCGGCTGGTGCTAGCGATCGACACCCATCACGGCCAGCGTGCGCTCGACTACGAAAAGGCGATGCGCGGGCGTAACCGCCTGCTGACCGAAAACGCCAGCGACAAGCGCTGGTTCGACGCCATCGAGACGCAGATGGCCGAGACCGGCGTTGCGATTGCGGCCGCGCGGGCCGAAATGGTGCGTCTGCTCACAGCGATGATCGAAAGGCAGCCTTCGGACGGCCCCTTCCCCCGCGCCGAATTGGCGCTGGAAGGTTCGCTGGAGCGGCTTGTCCACGAAATGCCAGCGGTGGAGATTGAAGAGGTCTATCGCCGTGCCTTGGCCGACGGGCGCGAACGCGACCGGGCGGCCGGACGCACGCTGGAAGGCCCGCACCGCTCCGACCTCCTCGTGCGGCATGGCCCGAAACAGATGGCGGCGGAATATTGTTCGACTGGCGAACAGAAGGCGCTGCTCGTCGGCATCGTGCTCTCGCATGCCCGGCTGTCGGCCGAAATGTCGGGGATTACACCGATCCTCCTGCTGGACGAGATTGCGGCGCACCTCGATCCCGGCCGGCGGGCGGCACTGTTTGGTATTCTCGAAGAACTCGGCAGCCAGTGTTTCATGACCGGCACCGAACACGGCCTGTTTTCGGCGCTTGAAGGCACTGCGCAGTTCCTGACCGTGGACCACGGGCAAGTGAGCCCTGCCGGCTGACAAGCGTCTTTATGCTGCCTATGCTTGGTCGATGAACGCCCCTGCCCCACCCCCTTTAAGTGATGACGAGCTGGAACGCTATGCACGCCATATCGTCCTTCCGGAAATCGGCGGGCCGGGTCAGCAAAAACTCAAAAAAAGCAAGGTGCTGGTGGTCGGCGCCGGCGGCCTTGGCGCACCGCTGCTGCAATATCTCGCGGCGGCCGGGGTCGGCACACTAGGCATCGTCGACGATGATACAGTGTCTCTATCCAATCTGCAGCGACAGGTCATTCATCCCACGTCGGCGGTTGGTAAACCGAAGACCGAAAGCGCGCGCAATGCCATTGCAGGCATTAACAAAAATGTCAGCGTTAACTTACACCGCACTCGACTCTCCACCGGGAATGCGCGTGACCTTGTGCGCGGCTATCACGTCGTGGCCGACGGTTCGGACAATTTCGACACGCGCTATGCAGTGGCCGATGCTTGCGAGGCGGAGATAAAGCCTCTGGTGCAGGCGGCTGTCGGACGTTTCGACGGATCGCTGACGGTTTTTGCGCCGTTCGACAAGGACGTCAACGGCAAGCCGAACCCGGGTTATCGCGATCTGTTCCCAGAACGCCCGCCTCCCGGCCTGGTTCCATCCTGTGCGGAAGCTGGCGTGATCGGCGCGCTCACCGGCGTCATGGGCACGCTGCAAGCGATGGAGGTGATCAAGCTGATCACCGGCATTGGCGAGCCACTGATCGGCCGTCTGCTGTTATACGATGGGCTCGGTGCGCGGTTCGACACCGTGAAATACAAGCGGTCGAAACGATGAAGGCAAAGACCGGCGTTCAGATCAGCCGCCTGCCAGAGCATTTTGACGACTGGGACGGTCTGCTCGCACTGATTAGCGAGGCCTTCGCCTATATGGATGGGATCGTCGAACCCCCGAGTTCAGCCAGACGGCTGACACCGCAGGTGCTGATTGACAAGGCCCGGCAGGAAACCTGCTTCATTGCGACCGAAGAGGGCCGACTGATTGGCTGCATTTTCGCGAGCGAACGCGCCGACCATATCTATGTCGGTAAGCTGGCAATTACGCCATCGCATCAGAGACGCGCCGTTGGCAAAGGGCTGCTGTACGCCGTTGAAGCTCATGCCCAAGCGCTTGGCAAACCAATCCTCGAACTGCAGACTCGGATCGAACTTACCGGAAACCACGCTGCATTCGCCCGGCTTGGCTTCCGCGAGACGGAGAGAACGGCCCATCCCGGCTACAATCATCCGACCAGCCTCACGATGCGGAAGCAGCTTTGACGCTCGACCTTACCGCCGAAGAACGTGCAGTTGCTGCCGGCCAGGACGGAACAGCGATGGCGATGCGCATCGTCGCCGAGGCGGCGAAGCTGATTGGTGCGCCTCGACTGATCCCGATTGCATCGGCCCATATCGACGGTGCGCTTTATCACGGCGATTCCGGCACGCTGTTCGCCGAAAAGCTTGTCGAAGGCGGCGCGAAGGTCTCCGTGCGCTCGACATTGAATGTCGGCGCGCTCGATCTCACCGGCTGTTCGCGAATTAGGCTGGCCGGCCCGGAACGCGACATGGCGCGTCGAATGATGCAGGCTTATCTCAAGCTCGGCTGCGAACCGAGTTGGACCTGCGCGCCCTATCAGGCCGGCCATCGTCCGGCCTTCGGCACAGATGTCGCCTGGGGCGAATCCAATGCGGTCGTGTTCTGCAATTCGGTGCTCGGCGCGCGCACCAATCGATATGGCGATTTTCTCGATATCGCCTGCGCCATCAGTGGCCGCGCCCCCGACTACGGTCTTCATCTTGCCCAAAACCGTAAGGCTTCACTTATTTTCGATATCTCTAATCTCTCAAATAATTTTCGGAGCTCAGACTTCGCGTGGCCGATTATGGGTAGCCTTTATGGGCGTGAGGTTGGCAATACTGTGGGCGTCATCGCGGGCATCGATGTGCACCCGGGCGAAGACGCTTTGAAAGCCTTTGGCGCGGCCGCCGCGTCTTCCGGCGCAGTCGGACTGTTTCATATCGCGGGCGTGACGCCGGAAGCGCCTGATATCGACACGGCGCTCGGCGGAAAGCCGGTCGAACAGATCATTGTCGTCACGCCGGATATGGTCGACGCCGCGCGTACGAAACTGTCGACTGCCGGCAAAGTCGATCGGATCGACGCCGTGGCCGTCGGAAGCCCTCATTTGTCGCTTGCGGAGTTCGCGGCGTTGGAGCGCCTCCTCGCCGGCCGACAAGTAGTGGTTCCGATCTACGCCTGCACCGGCCGGCATGTGCTTGTCGACCTCGACGCGTCAGGCCGGCGCAAAGTGCTCGAATCGCTCGGCGTGATCATCGTTGCCGATACTTGCGTCGTGGTAACGCCGATCATGCCGGAGCTAAGCAACGCCGTGCTAATGACCAATTCCGGGAAATTCGCGCACTACGCGCCGGGCAACACCGGCTATGCCGTGCTTTACGGCTCGCTTAGCGATTGCGTCGAAAGCGCCGTCACCGGCCGGCCTGTTTTCGGTAAGCTGGCATGAACGAAAGCGTGACCGCCAAACACATCAACACCGAAATCCTTGTCGAGGGCAAGGCCGGCTCGGGTCCGGCGCTTGTCCTCACCGCGCCGATCAGCTTCTGGGGCGGCGTCGACCCGAAGACCGGACGCATCGCGGATGTACGCCACCCACAACATGGCAAGGTGATTTCCGGCAAGGTCGTCTTTCTGCCTGGCACAATCGGCTCGTCGTCAGCCTCGGCCGTGCTGATGGAGCTCGTCCACAACGGCAAGGCGCCAGCCGCGCTCGTGCTGCACGAGCCGGACGCGATTCTGCTGCTCGGGCTGATCGTAGCGAAGGAAATGGGCTGGCCAACCCCGGTGGCGGTGCGGCTGAACCGAAGCGGCTTCAGCGACTTTGACGGTCAGCCTGTCTTGGTCGACGACGACGGGACGATTAGGCCGTTCGCCTGACATCCAGATTCGAAATCAAACCTTCTGCGGCAGCACCCGGTCCGGCGGGCGGTGACCATCGGTGAAGGCGCGGATGTTGATGATCACCTTGTCACCCATGTCGATGCGGCCTTCGATGGTGGCCGAGCCCATATGCGGGATCAGCACGACCTTGCCCTTGGCGGCAAGCTTCAGCAGATCCGCGTTCACCGCCGGCTCGTGCTCGAACACGTCAAGCGCCGCGCCAGCCAGCTTGCCCTGTTGCAACATGGATATCAGCGCATCCTCGTCGATGATGTCGCCGCGCGCGGTATTCACGATGTAAGCCGTGGGTTGCAGAAGCGCCAGCCGCCGTGCGGATAGGAGATGAAAAGTCGCCGGCGTCGAGGGGCAGTTGACCGAGATGATGTCCATGCGCGCCAGCATCTGGTCGAGGCTCTCCCAATAGGTGGCCTCCAGCTCGTCTTCGATGCGTTGCGCCACGCGGTGGCGGTTGTGATAGTGGATCGACAAGCCGAATGCCTTGGCGCGACGAGCGACGGCCGTGCCGATGCGACCCATGCCCACGATGCCCAGGCGTTTGCCCCAGATGCGGCGGCCGAGCATCCAGGTCGGCGACCAGCCCGACCAGTTTTCGCTGTCGTGCAGGATGTTGGCGCCCTCGGCAAGACGGCGCGGCACCGCCAGCAGCATCGCCATGGTCATGTCGGCGGTATCTTCGGTCAACACATTCGGCGTGTTGGTGACGGTGATGCCTTTCTTCGCCGCCGCGACCACGTCGATATGCTCGACGCCGTTGCCGTAGTTGGCGATGAGTTTCAGGTTAGGCCCGGCCTGCTCGATCAGCGCCGCGTCGATCTTGTCGGTGATCGTGGGGACCAGGACATCAGCCTCCTGCATGGCCTTGGCCAGCTCGGCCCCATTCATCGGCCGATCCTCGACATGCAGCCGAGCATCGAACAGCTCGCGCATGCGCGTTTCGACCTGGTCCGGCAGCTTGCGCGTAATGACGACAAGTGGCTTTTTTCGCCCAGCCAAAGCTTCCTCCGGAATGCTGCCCCGCCGGCCACCGAAATCCGACAGCCATTGAGACCTAATTAACCAAGACCGGCGACACTTCTGCCCGGCATGACCTGGCGACTGTGTATCAAGCGTCGTCAGCGAAGACAAAGAAAAAGGCAGCGCGCCGCAGCCGACGGCGCGTAAGCATCATAAAGGAACGGCAGTGGCAATTTCGCTTTCGCTTCGTCTGTCCTTGGCTGCCCTGTTGGTAGGGCTGGGCGTCGCGCAGGGCGGCGCCGCGTCGCCGCAGCCATCGGAGACCGAACCCTATGTGATGCGGGGCAAGAGCGGTCTGCCGCTGCCGCGTTTCGTCAGCCTAAAATCAGCCAAGGTCAATTCCCGCATCGGCCCCGGCGTAACCTATGCCGTCGACTGGCGCTACATGAAGGCCGGGCTGCCCATGGAGATCGTGCAGGAATTCGACAATTGGCGTCGAGTGCGCGATTCGGACGGCGCTGAAGGCTGGATCAACCAGGCCTTGCTGTCAGGCAAGCGCACCGCCATCGTGACACCCTGGCAAAAGGGCAAGAAGGCGCAGGTCAATCTGCTCGAAGAGCCGGATGGGAAGGCCGCAACCGTGGCCATCCTCGATCCCGGCGTTATCGGCGAGATCGCGACCTGCAATGGCGAATGGTGCGAGATGACCTTCGAGGGCCATTCCGGCTGGATCGCGCAGTCGCTGCTGTGGGGCGCCTATCCGGGCGAGCAGATCGGCGACTAAAGCGGGTCAGTCTCGCCGCTTAACCCGCAACCTCACCACCACGTCAACATTGGCGATCTCCATGCCTTCCGGCGGCTCGGGCAGGTTCAGCACCTCGACAGGACCGGTCTCAATGTCGAAGACGCGATTCTCGCCTTCCACAAAAAAGTGATGGTGATCCGAGGTGTTGGTATCGAAATAGGTCTTCGCGCCCTCGACCGCCAGAATGCGCAGCATGCCCGCCTGGGTGAACTGGTGGAGCGCGTTATAGACTGTCGCCAAAGACACCGGGACGCCGGCGGCGATCGCCTCCTCGTGGAGCTCTTCAGCCGCTAGATGGCGGTCGCCCTTGGCGAAGAGCAGATGCGCAAGCGCAACCCGCTGCCGCGTCGGGCGCAGGCCCGCGTCGCGCACACGCTGATCAATCGCTGTCATCGGGTCTTGCTGGCCCAATCCTTGCTCACCCTTCGATCTGGCTAACCTCGCGCCGATTCTGGCACGAAATCACCATTCTGCCCAGAAGCAGACTATACCAGACATATATTCTGTCCCGGCAAAGCGATCAATAGAGCGCGCATTGACCCCGGGAAAGCAGCACGTTACAGCGTCAAATATTCCGTGAGGAAGCAAGGTCGCATACCACGCCGGGCGACAAACCGCGCCAAACTGGAAGGGAAAGATGGGGGAACGGAAATCTAGCTACGACTACGAAGACCTTCTGGCTTGCGCCAAGGGCGAGCTTTTCGGCCCGGGCAATGCGCAATTGCCATATCCGCCGATGCTGATGTTCGACCGCATCACCGAGATCAGTGAGACGGGCGGCGCTTTCGAGAAGGGTTTTCTGCGGGCCGATTTCAAGATTCACCGCGACCTGTGGTTCTTCCCTTGCCATTTCATCGACAACCCGGTGATGCCGGGCTGTCTCGGCCTGGACGCGATGTGGCAATTGACCGGCTTCTTCCTTGGCTGGCTCGGTGAACCGGGCAAAGGCATGGCGCTTTCCACAGGCGAAGTGAAGTTCAAGGGCATGGTCACGCCGAAGGTGAAGCTGGTCGAATATGGCATCGACTTCAAACGCGTGATGCGCGGACGCCTGGTGCTTGGCATAGCCGACGGCTGGCTCAAGGCTGACGGCGAAACCATCTACACGGCGACCGATCTGAAGGTCGGCCTCGCCAAACAGGGCGCGGCGGCCTAAATACAGCGCCACTGGGCCAGAAAGCCGCAACGGAGTTTTTCATGAGACGCGTCGTCGTAACGGGCCTCGGCATCATATCGTCCATCGGCAACAGTGCCGAAGAGGTGCAGGCCTCGCTGCGCGACGCCAAGTCGGGCATCACTTTCTCGCCGGAATTCGCCGAGCATGGCTTCAAGTGCCAGGTCTGGGGGGCGCCAACACTGGACCCGACCGAACTGGTTGACCGCCGCGCCATGCGTTTCCTCCACAAGGGCGGCGCCTGGAACCATGTCGCAATGAAGCAGGCGATCGCCGATGCCGGGCTGGAAGAGGCCGAAATCACCAACGAGCGCACCGGCATCATTATGGGGTCGGGCGGTCCATCCACCAAGGCGATCGTCGAGGCAGCAGAGATCACGACCAAGAATACAAGTCCGAAGCGTATCGGACCCTTTGCGGTGCCGAAGGCAATGTCGTCCACCGCGTCTGCCACCCAGGCGACCTGGTTTAAGATCCACGGCGTGAACTACTCGATCTCGTCGGCCTGTTCGACCTCCGCGCATTGCATCGGCAATGCTTACGAACTCATCCAATGGGGCAAGCAGGATCGCATGTTCGCCGGCGGCCATGAAGACCTCGATTGGACCATGTCCAACCTGTTCGACGCGATGGGCGCCATGTCGTCAAAGTTCAACGACCGGCCAGCAGTCGCCTCCCGCGCCTATGACGTCAACCGCGACGGCTTTGTCATCGCGGGTGGAGCCGGCGTGCTCGTGCTGGAAGAATTGGAAGTCGCCAAGGCGCGGGGCGCCAAAATCTATGCCGAGATCGTTGGCTATGGCGCGACGTCCGACGGTTACGACATGGTCGCGCCGTCGGGCGAAGGAGCTATACGCTGCATGCGCCAGGCGATGTCGACGGTCAAAGCGCCGGTCGACTACATCAATACGCACGGCACCTCTACGCCGGTCGGCGATTCGAAGGAGATGGGGGCCATCCGCGAGGTGTTCGGCGATAAGATGCCGCATATCCAATCCACCAAATCGCTCACCGGCCACTCGCTCGGCGCGGCCGGGGTGCAGGAAGCGATCTATTCGATGCTGATGATGCAAGGCGGTTTCATCGGCGAAAGCGCCCATATCGAGGAGCTCGATCCGGAATTCGAGGGCATGCCGATCGTGCGCAAGCGCATCGACAACGCCAAGTTCGATGTGGCGCTATCCAATTCGTTTGGCTTCGGCGGCACGAATGCGACGCTGGCGATTCAGAGGTATGTGTGATGTGAATGGCAAAATGGTGAATAGTGAATGGAAAGCGCCGAAAGCGTCCGCCCACTTACCATTTCACCATTCACCATTCACCATTCACTCTAGAATGGACGGGCCACATATATGACCCCCCTCATGCACGGCAAACGCGGCCTGATCATGGGCGTCGCGAACGATCATTCGATCGCCTGGGGCATAGCAAAGACGCTCGCAGACCATGGCGCGGAGCTGGCCTTCACCTATCAGGGCGAGGCCTTCGGCCGCCGCGTGACGCCACTGGCCGAGAAAGTGGGCGCGAAACTGGTCCTGCCCTGCGATGTAGAGGATGCTGCCACGGTCGCAGCCGTTTTCGAAACGCTCGGCAAGGAATGGGGATCGCTCGACTTCGTCGTTCACGCCATCGGCTTTTCCGATAAGAACGAGCTCAAAGGCCTCTATGCCGACACCAGCCGGGACAATTTTTCCCGGACGATGGTGATCTCCTGTTTTTCTTTCACCGAGATTTCGCGCGCCGCGGCAGCACTGATGTCGAATGGCGGCTCGTTGCTGACCTTGACCTATGCCGGCTCCGTGCGGGTGATGCCCAACTATAACGTCATGGGCGTCGCCAAGGCAGCGCTGGAGGCCAGCGTGCGTTACCTTGCCAACGATTACGGCCCACGGGGCATCCGCGTGAATGCACTGTCGCCCGGGCCGGTGCGCACGCTTGCCGGCGCAGGTATCTCCGACGCGCGCTACATGTTCTCTTTTCAGCAGCGTAACTCGCCGCTGCGCCGCCCCGTTACGCTGGACGAAATCGGCGGTTCGGCGCTCTATCTGCTTTCTGACCTCGGCTCAGGTGTTACCGGCGAGGTGATCAACGTCGACAGCGGCTACCATGTCGTCTCGATGCCGACGCTCGACGAACTGAAGCGGACCGACAGCGGGAAGGAATGACCTTCCAAACTGTTGTTCTTGTCGGAAGCTGGCAAAGCGATCGCAACTCTTTGCGGGAATACCCCCACCCCTAACCCCTCCCCTCAAGGGGAAGGGGGATTTGCAGTGGTCCCGCTCGGCGCCAACCCTTTAGAGATGCATGCGGCGTTGCGGCCACAAAGTTCCCCTCCCTCTTGAGGGGAGGGTTAGGGGTGGGGGTATCCTGCCGGGCGTAGGTGACGACCAAAAACACAATGGGGCGTTAGGGGCAGTCTACTCCGCCGGCTCGATCACCGCCGGCTCGTGCGGCGTCACTGGCCCGCGGTATGGGAACAGTCTCCTTAGCGTCACGTAAAACACCGGCGTCAAAAGCAGGCCGATGATCGTCACGCCCAGCATGCCTGAAAACACCGCGGTGCCCAGCGATTGGCGCATCTCGGCGCCCGGTCCGGAAGCGATCACCAGCGGCACGACGCCCAGAATGAAGGCGAAGGCCGTCATCAGGATCGGCCGCAGCCGCAGCCGAGCAGCTTCGATGGCGGCGTCGACTGCATTCAACCCGCGCTCCTGCGCCTGCTTGGCGAACTCGACTATCAAGATGGCGTTCTTGGCGGCAAGGCCGACCAGCACCACAAGGCCGATCTGCACCAGCACGTTGTTGTCCAGACCGCGCGCCCATACACCGATCATCGCTGCCAGCACGCCGAGCGGCACGATCAGCACGATCGCGAACGGCAATATCCAGCTTTCGTACTGGGCCGCCAGCGCCAGGAAAACGAACAGTACGCACAACCCGAAGATCAGCACGGCCGTATTGCCGGTCTGCTTCTCCTGGAAGGCGAGTTCGGTCCAGTCGAACGACGTGCCCGGCGGCAGCGTTTCGGTGGCGATCTTTTCCATCGCATTCAGGGCGTCACCAGTCGCGACGCCGGGCGCTGCATTGCCCTGCAGCGGCACCGAAACATACATATTGTAGCGCTGAACAAGCGATGGACCCGTGACGTCGCGAATCTCCACCAGCGTTCCAAGTGGCACCAGCCCGCCCGATGCTGACCGCACCTTAAGCTTCAGGATGTCGTCGCGTTCGAGACGGAATGCCTGGTCCGCCTGTGCGCGCACCTGATAGACCCGGCCGAACGTGTTGAAGTCGTTCACATAGGCCGCGCCCAGATTGATCGACAACGTCTCGAACAGATTGGAAATCGGGACGTTCAAGATGCGTGCCTTATCGCGATCAATTTCCAGGAAGAATTGCGGGCTGGAGGTCGAGAAGGTCGTGTAGATGCCTTGCAGGCCCGGCGTCTGATTGGCCTTGCCGGCGATTTCGTAGGCAAGCGCCAGGATCGGCCGCATGTCGGCGCTATTGCGCTCTTCCAGCATCATCTTGAAGCCGCCGGAATTGCCGATGCCCGGCACCGGTGGTGGCGGCACGGCGATGATAAAGGCCTCCTTGATCGATTGCAGCCGGCCGAACAGGTCACCGATAATGGCTCCTGCGGGCAGCTTGGCCTCGAGACGATGCTCGAACGTATCGAACGGCGCGAAGATCACGCCTTGGTTGCTCGCATTGGTGAAGGTCGCGCCGCTGAAGCCGGCAAAGGCGACCGAGTTCGCGACGCCGGGCGTATCCTCGATGATTTTCGAGGCCTGACGGATCACCGCGTCGGTGCGGCCGAGCGATGCGCCTTCGGGCAGTTGCACGACGACGATCGCATAGCCCTGGTCCATTGGGGGAATGAAGCCACGGGGCACCGTTTGCAGCATGTAATAGGTACCCCAAAGCAACGCCGCGAACAGCGCCAGCATTGCCAGCAGCGCTGCCCACGAGCCGACGAGCACATGGACCAACTTCGCATAGCCGTTCGACATCTGGTCGAAGCCGCGGTTGAAGCCATCGGCCAGGCCCCGGCCGAAGCGCGCGACGGGATTGGTCGAACGGTGGCCGTTGTGGTGGGGTTTGAACAATACTCCTGCCAAAGCCGGCGACAAGGTCAGCGAGTTGAAGGCCGAGATGGCCGTCGAGACCGCGATGGTGATCGCAAACTGCAAATAGAACTGACCCGAAATACCAGGGATGAAAGCCGTAGGCACGAACACCGAAATCAGCACCAGCGAGATTGCCAGAACAGCGGCTCCGACCTCGTCCATGGTCTTGTGTGCCGCTTCCTTCGGGCTCATGCCGAGCGCAATGTTTCGTTCGGCGTTTTCCACCACGACGATGGCGTCGTCGACAACGATGCCTACCGCCAGCACCAGCCCGAACAGGCTTAGCATGTTGAGTGAAAAGCCGAATGCATAGAGCACCGCCAGCGTGCCGATGAGCGAGACCGGGATCGCCACGATCGGGACGATGGCCATGCGCCAGCTTTGCAGGAAGACGATGATGACGATCACGACCAGCAAGATCGCTTCGGCGATTGTGACGTAGACCTCGTTGATCGACTCGGCGATGAACTCGGTCGGGTTGTAGACGATGTCAAAAGCCAGGCCTTTCGGAAAGTCCGCCGAAAGGCCGCGCATCACAGTCTGGATTTCCTCCGCTGCCGCTAGGGCGTTGGTGCCCGGCCGCTGGAAGATGCCAAGCGCCACTGCTTGTTTGCCGTTGAGATAGGAATTGGTGACGTAGTCTCGCGCGCCAAGTTCGATGCGCGCCACATCCTCCAGCAGGATCAGCCGGCCGTCCTCGGTCGACTTCACGATGACATAGCGGAAGTCGCGCGCATCCTCGAAACGCCCCTGGGTCGTCACGGTGTATTGAAAGGCTGTGTCGTCGCTAATCGGCGGCGCGCCGATCGAGCCGCCCGACACCTGCACATTCTGCTCGCGCAGAGCCGAAACCACGTCGCCGGCAGTCATGCCGAAGCTCGCCAGCTTGTCAGGGTCCAGCCAGATGCGCAGCGCATATTCGCGCTCGCCGAATATCTGCACGTCGCCCACGCCATCGAGGCGCAGCAACACGTCGCGAATGCGGGTCCGCGCATAGTTGGAGACGTAGAGCTGGTCGTAGGTATCGTCTGGCGAGAGCATATGCACGACCATCATGAGGTCGGGCGAGCTCTTGGCCGTGGTGATGCCCAGGCGACGCACGTCTTCCGGCAGGCGTGGCTCAGCGATCGAGACGCGGTTCTGCACGAGCACCTGCGCCGCATCGAGGTCCGTGCCAATCTCGAAGGTGATCGTCAGCGACATCGAGCCGTCCGACGAATAGGAAGACATGTACAGCATGTCTTCCACGCCGTTGACTTCCTGCTCAATGGGTGTTGCGACCGTCGCCGCGACAGTCTCGGCGTCGGCGCCCGGATAGGCCGCCCGCACGACAATGGTCGGCGGCGCAACCTCAGGATATTGCGAGACCGGAAGCTGGGTGTAGGCAATGCCGCCGACGACCAACAGGACGATCGACAGCACCGCCGCGAAGATCGGGCGGTCGACGAAAAAGTGTGCGAACCTCATTGGGACTCGCCCTCCGCCGCCTCAGGCGACAAGGTGGACATTTCGGGCTTGACGGTGACGCCGGGGCGAACACGCACGAGGCCGTTCACGACCACGATTTCCTCACCCGTCAAGCCTTCGCGGATGACGCGATAGCCGTCGATGCGCGGGCCTAAGGTGACCTGTTTGGCGGAGACGACGCCCTTGTCGTCGACAACAAAAACGATGCGTCGGTTCTGATCCGCGCCGATCGCTTCATCCGGCAGCAGCACGCCCTTGTGCTGTGCCGAGCCGCGCACATTGATGCGGCCGAACATACCCGGCTGCAACACGCCATCCTTGTTGTCGAAACGGGCGCGCACGCGCATCGTGCCGGTGCCTTGGTCGAGGCGGTTCTCGGCGAAATCAAGCTTGCCTTTGAACGCGTCGGCCTTGGCATCGGCCAGCCGCACGATGACATCGAGGCCGCCGCCTTCCTGCATGGAGATGCCGCGCTCGCGTGCGTTGCGGGCGTAGTCGAAATAGGTGCGTTCATCGATGTCGAAGAAAAAGTCGATTGGATCGATAGCCACAATCGTGGTCAGCAGGGTCTGGTCGGGTTGGACGAGATTGCCCGGCGAGACCAGGCGGCGGTCGATACGGCCAGCGAGCGGCGCTTTGATCTCGGTGAATTCAAGGTCGAGGCTGGAGTTCCTCAGCGCCGCTTCCGCGCCCTGATGCTGGCCCTGCGCCGAGAGGAATTCCCGGCGGCGGTCATCAAGCGTGGAAACCGAAAGATTGCCGGACTTTGCTAGCTCCTCGGCCCGTTCGAGTTGCGTTCGGGTGAAGTTGAGCAAGCTCGTCGCCACATCGACCTGGCTCTTGGCCGCATCGAAGGCCGCCTGATATGGTCGCCGATCGATGGTGAAGAGCAAATCGCCCTTGTTGACCATCGCGCCATCCTTGAAATGCACCTGGTCGAGATAGCCGCTGACACGCGAGCGGATCGACACCTCGTCCATGGCATCAAAGCGCCCGACAAACTCGTCGTCCTCAATGATGTCCTTGACGACCGGCTTGGCGACGGTGACAGGTGGCGGCTCCTGTTGGGCCAGCACCGGGGCGGCAGCCGAAAGCGCAAGGAACACCAGCAGACTGGCTGCGAGACGACGCAGGCTCGATGCACCAAGGGTCAGATTGTCGGAAGAATTGGCCGGCTTCGTTGGCATAACGCCCTCGTTCTTGGCTAAATGGTGACCAGACTTAGGCAGTCACACGACCGATCACAAGCCTCGCGCTGGGCCAATTGATTGCTCCTGACGCTAGCCTTGCGGTGTTCGGCGGACGGCAAAGGCCTTGCTGCGGCCATCGTGATTGCCTAGGACCGGCCTTCGATCGATTAGGCCGCCATCCTTTCATAGGGAGCCACCCTTTGCGCTACGTTGCCCTGCTTTCCTCTGTCCTTGCCTTTGCAAGCCCCGCTCTCGCCCAAGCCGTGGACCAGGCGGGTGCGGCCCAGCTTCAAGACTCGCTGTCGCGCTATGTCGGCAAGACCGCGTTCGAAAAGGGCGTACTAAAGATCGCGGTCGATGGCGACGCCTACCGGCTGGCCTTCGACTTCAACGCTTTGTTGCCGCTGCTGCCGAACCCGAATGGGGAAACGGCGACGGTCGGTCCCTATTCGCTCAAGCTGAAGCCGCGCGTCGATGGATCGTGGGATGTCGCGGGCGACCTATTCCCCAGTTTCAAGGTCGAATCTAAGGGAGCGGAAGGTCCGCAGCAAGTTCAGCTGGCAATCTCGGACGGCAAGTTCCAAGGGGTTTTTGATCCTAACTTGGCCAGCTTTTCCACGGCTGCGGCCTCATATAGCGGCTTGACGATGGTTCAGACCGACGCAGAGACGCGAACCGACGTCAAGACCGGCGCTGGGACGTTCAACATGACTGGCGCGCCAGCGGCCGGCGGCGGCGTCGACATTACGTCGAACCAGTCGATCACCGATTTCGAAGAGACTGTCAATTTCACCAAGCCCGACGCGCAGTTGCCATTCCCAATCATCATCAAATCGCCGAAGATGGGCGTCGACAGCAATGGCAAGGGCATACGCTCAAGGGAGCTGCTCGATCTTCTCGCCTTCTTCGTCACCAACGCGGAAGAGAGTTCGATCAAGGCTAAACAGGCGGAACTGAAATCGCTACTGCTGGCCGCGCTTCCGGTGTGGGATCACGTCGATGGCGCCTATAGCTTCGTCGATTTTACTCTGCCATCGCCGTTCGGCGAGTTCAGCGCGAGCCAGCTCGGCGTCGTATTCGACAGCGATGGGATAGAGCAGGACGGCAAATTGAATTATGGATTCAAGCTGGCTGGCCTGAAGGTGCCTTCACAAGCCGCCCAATTTGCCCCCACTTGGACTGTATCGTTGCTGCCGACGGACCTCGAAATCAATCTCGGCGGCGCCAATCTCAACCTCGACGGTCCCGCCCGCAAGGCCATCGAAGCGATGGACCTGATGAAGGAACCGCCGCTGCCGGATTCAGTGAGCAGCCAGATCGAAGCCGATTTCAAGGCTAACCTGCCGAAATTCATCATAGGCCGCAGCTTCATCAAAAATGCCGACACCGAGATTTCGACGAGCGGCGAGGTCACCTTCCCAGGCGGCAATCCGGAAAAGCCGGATGTCAACATGACGGTCGAAGCGACCGGCTACGACAAGATGGTGAAGGTCATTCAGGACGCGTCGGCCACGGACCCGCAGGCGCAGCAGGCTTTCCCAGTGCTGCTGGCGGTCAAAGGGTTCGCCAAGACGCTGCCGGAGGGCAAGCTGCAATGGGTCGTCAATGTGAAGCCGGACGGTTCAGTTATCGTCAATGGCGGAATGGTCAAGGGCCCGGATGCGCCGGAGCCAATTCCGCAGCCGACGGACCCCAACGCGCCTCCCGGAACCTTGACTAACCCAAATCCGTAAACCGGCCTAGCGCGACAGCGATTTCGGAGCAACGTCCCGCCAGGCGATCGTCATGGCGTGGCGCACGGCGACCTGGTCGGCATCAGCCAGCATGACCTGTGTCCAGCCTTTGAGGCCCCAAGAACCCTTGATGGGTTCGAACAGGCCAGGATTTGTCTCCATCAGCAGGCGCTGCTGGTCGGGCGTCAGCTTGAGCACCGCGCGCTCGTCCGCCTCCCGCAAGGTCGCGAATATTTTGTTGCGGACGCGGAAATCCGCGGTGTCGAAATGGCTGGATTCGATCGCCTCCGGCATCGACAGCGCAACCACGCGAAACTCACCTGGCGTCATGGCGCGTCCTCTTAGCGACAGCGAAATCATCGAACCGCGGGAGCGCCGCGTCAACTCACTGTGACGAGGCAAAGACGGAGTTGGCATTGACCGGCGCGGGCGAACCGCCAACATGCGCTGGGAAAGCGAGTCGCCATGTACCGCGCAGTGACGCAGAACATCGTGGTGGAGGTCGAGCCGTTCTATCTCAGGGACCGGTCCGACCCGGACGAGAACCGCTACGTCTGGGCCTATCGCGTCACGATCGAGAACCGTTCGGACAGTTTTGTGCAGCTCCTGTCGCGCTATTGGCACATCACCGACGCCAACGGCCGGGTCGAGGAAGTCAGCGGCGCCGGCGTCGTCGGTGAACAACCGGAGCTGAACCCCGGTGAAAGCTATCAATATACGTCCGGCTGCCCGTTGACGACGCCGTCCGGCATCATGGTCGGCCGCTATACGATGCGCGATGAGGCCGGGCAGATGTTCGACGTCGCGATCCCGGCATTTTCGCTGGATCTGCCGGGAACGGCGAGGACGGTGAATTGAAAGCGGTGAATGGTGAATGGTGAATGGTGAATGGTAGCTCGTTCACGTTCTACCATTCACCATTCACCATTCATTGTTGCGCAAATTCCGCCGGATCAAACCGATAGGTCTTTGAGCAGAACTCGCAATCGACCTTGATCACGCCATCCTCGACACTGTCGGCGATTTCTTCCGCCGAGAAGCCTTGCAGCACGCCTTTGATCTTGTCGTGCGAGCAGGAGCACTCATCCGACATCTCCGCCCCTTCGAACACGCGCACGCCGTGCTCGTGAAACAGGCGGTAAAGCAGCCGCTCGGTCCCGACCGTCGGGTCGATCAGTTCGGCCGGCTCGATCGTGGCCATCAGCGTCAGCGCCTCGCGCCAGGCATTATCCATCGGCTCGGTCGCCACATCGCGCTCGTCGCCGTCGCCGCCGTGAATGTCCGGCACGCGCATGCGCTCCGGCGCGGAGGGAAGAAACTGCGCCATCACGCCACCGGCGCGCCAATGCTCGCCGCCACCCTCGCCCGGCTTCATCTGCTTGGCGACCGCCAGCTTGATCTCGGTCGGGATCTGTTCCGACTGACGGAAATAGATGCGCGCTGCCTCTTCCAGCGAGATACCGTCAAGCTGAACGATGCCCTGATAGCGCTGGGTGTAGACGCCCTGATCGATGGTCAGCGCCAGCACACCCTCGCCGAGCAGCTTTTCGGGCGACGCTTCCTTCTTCGCGACGGCTTCCGCCACGCGCTCCGCATCGAAGCGCGCATAGGCGCGCAAAGCGCCAGGCGTGGTGAAGTCGGCCACCAGCATGTCCACCGGCCCGTCGGTGCGGGTCTGTAGAATGAACTTGCCCTCGAACTTGAGCGCCGTGCCAAGCAGCACGGTCATCACGCAGGCCTCGGCCAGCAGGCGGGCCACGGGCTCCGGATAGTCGTGACGACCGAGCAGCGTATCGAGCAACGGCCCTAGCTGCACGGCGCGGCCGCGCACATCCAGCGGCCCTACCTCGAACGGCACGACGTGGTCGTCGCCGGCAAAGCCGAACTCGCCGAGTTTTCTTGTATGTTCAGTCACGTCGATGGTTCCGGTGGTCAGCATGGCGAATCCTCGCAACGCATTTTGCCGTCTCCGGATCGATTAGCAAACCGGGAGGACGGCATTAGCGTGGATTGGTTTGAAGGTTGACGCCTATCTGGGAATACAGTCCGAGAGTTTCAAGCGACGCGGTGATGCTCTGACTGCGCTCGGCCCAAAGCGGTCCTTCGCGTACCAAGCCTATGACGGTGGGCGGAAGTCGACCTTCCTTTGCACGGCTTGGTCCACATCTTCCGGCGCCATGAGGACCGTGACCCGAGACTTCACCATGCCGCTGGCCTGGGCGACAATAGCGGTCGCAGCCATGTCAATGTTGCTCGGCAGATCCAGAATGATAACGAAATCATCGCTGCCAAACGCGTAATAGAACACTTCGAGTTTGCCGCCCATTTCCCCGGCGAGTTTTTCGACCATCGCTCGCCGTTTCGAACCGCCTTCGTTCAGCAAGCCCTCCAGACCCTTGTCCGTGTAAGAACCCTGGACGAGATATTTCGGCATGACGTCTCCTCCCTTTCAAAGTTCGTGGCGACAGGAGATATGCTACAGCCAGTAAGTGGATTGAGGAATAAAGTCATCTGCAAGTGGCCACAGCGGCCCATCGGCCGCTGCAACGCGGGAGCATTCAAGCTCCCAAACACCACGCGAGCACCGCCTTCTGGGCGTGCAAGCGATTCTCCGCCTCATCGAAGACTACCGAGTTCGGCCCGTCTATGACCTCGTCGGTCACTTCCTCGCCGCGATGCGCCGGCAGGCAGTGCATGAACAGCGTGTCGGGCTTGGCGCGCTTCATCAGCGCCGCGTTGACCTGATAGGGCATGAACACATTGTGCCCCCGCGCGCGGTGCTCCTGTCCCATCGACACCCAGCAGTCGGTGACGATCGCGTCGGCGCCAGTCACCGCTTCTTCGGCCGTCTTCTTGAAATCCACAGCCCCGCCATTCCTGCGTGCCCAATCGACAAAGCGCTGCTGCGGCTCGCTGCCTTCAGGCGCGGCGATGTTTACATTGAAGTCGAAGCGCGCCGAGGCCTCGATCATCGAGTGCAGCACATTGTTGCCGTCGCCGGTCCAGGCGAAGGTCTTGCCCTTCACCGGCCCGCGATGCTCCTCGAAGGTCATGATGTCGGCCATGAGCTGGCAGGGATGCGTATCGTCCGTCAGTCCGTTGATTACAGGCACCGTCGCCGCCTCGGTCAGCTCCAGCAGGCGGTCATGCTGGGTGGTGCGGATCATGATCGCGTCGACATAACGCGACAGCACCTTCGCCGTGTCCGAAATCGTTTCCGACTTGCCGAGCTGCATTTCGGAGGCGGTCAGCATGATCGTCTCGCCGCCGAGCTGGCGCATGCCGACATCGAACGACACGCGCGTGCGCGTCGACGGCTTTTCGAAAATCATCGCCAGCACCTTGCCGTCCAGTGGACGGCTGCGGTTGCCGGCCTTGAGATCGGCCTTGCGGGCGGAGGCGTCACTGAGAATCGAGCGCAGATCGTCGCTGGAGACGGTAGAAAGGTCGGTAAAGTGCCTGATGCTCATGACACGGCCTCGGGCTGTGCCGCTTCATGCAGCTTCGAGGCCGCCGCGCGGATACGCCCGACAGCGTCGCGGATTTCGTCATCCGATACGACGAGTGGCGGCAGAAGACGAACGACGTTGTCGCCGGCCGGCACGGAGAGCATATTCTCGTCGCGCAGCGCCATGTTCACCTTGGTGTTCGGCATCTTGCATTTCAGGCCGAGCAGCAGGCCGGAGCCGCGCACATCTTCGATGACGTCCGGGAATTCGTCGGCTACTGCCGCCAGCCCCTGCTTCATCAGCAGCGACTTGCGGCTCACCTCGGCCATGAAGCCGTCTTCCAGAATGACATCCAGCACGGCGTTGCCCACCGCCATGGCGAGCGGATTGCCGCCGAAGGTGGTGCCATGCACGCCGGCGGTCATGCCCTTGGCTGCATTGACGGTGGCAAGGCACGCACCGACAGGGAAACCGCCGCCGATACCCTTGGCGATCGCCATTAGGTCCGGCGATACGCCCGACCATTCATGCGCATAAAGCTTGCCGGTGCGCCCGACACCGCACTGCACTTCGTCGAAGATCAAAAGCAGACCATGCTTGTCGCAAAGCTCGCGCAGTCGCTTCAGCGAGGCGGTCGGGAACGGCCGCACCCCGCCCTCGCCCTGCACCGGCTCCAGCAAAATCGCCGCCGTTTCCGGCCCGATCAGCTTTTCCACCGCATCCAGATCGTCGAACGCCACCTGGTCGAAGCCGTCGACCTTCGGGCCGAACCCCTCAAGGTACTTCGCCTGCCCGCCGGCCGCGATGGTCGCCAGCGTGCGGCCGTGGAACGCGCCCTCGAAGGTGACGACGCGATAGCGCTCCGGCCGGCCGTTGACATAATGCCAGCGCCGCGCCGTCTTGATCGCGCATTCCAGCGCTTCGGCGCCGGAGTTGGTGAAAAACACCTTGTCGGCGAAGCTGGTCTCGACCAGCCGCTCGCCGAGCCGTTCCTGACCCGGAATATGGTAGAGATTGGAGACATGCCAGAGCTTTTGCGCCTGGTCAGTCAGCGCCGCTACGAGATGCGGATGGCCGTGGCCCAATGAATTCACGGCAATGCCGCCAGCAAAATCCAGGTATCGCTCGCCGTCGCCCGTTACCAGCCAGCAGCCCTCCCCGCGCTCGAAAGCCAGGGGGGCGCGCGCGAAGGTCTCGTAAAGCGCGGACCCGGACATTACATGCTCCTTAAATCAAAAAAGCCGCCCAAGCGGCGGCCAACACCAGCATATCCGGCTTTTCCGTCATCAAGTCAACGAAAAGTCGGGCTACGAAAGATCGATTGGAGAGCTGCTCCGCTTAGCCGGCGTGACGGCAAGTTGGGGAAAAACCGAAAAAAGCGAATCACGGAGTCCCGAGACTCTTGTCACGGAGTCAGCCGATACGGTACTTTAGGGGCAACGAAGAACTAGATTTCGTGCGGCGGATTTAGTCACCCCATAGATGTATGGCGTCATCTCGGCCAGGCCGAGGGTGAATGGATTCCGATTCCGCAAGATTGCGAGGATGGAATGGATGTAAATTGGACGGAAGAGCGGGTTGAGACCCTGCGCAAGCTCTGGGCGGACGGTCTGAGCGCCAGCCAGATCGCGGCTCAACTGGGCAGCGTTAGCCGCAACGCGGTGATCGGCAAGGTGCACCGGTTGAAACTGTCCAGCCGCGGCCGTTCCACCGCCGCCGCCCCGCGCGCCAAGAAGCAGACCAGCACGTCCACCATCGTCAAGACAGTCAAATCGGTGGCTCCGATGCGGGCTGCTGTGGCGACGGTCGGCGCTACGGCACTGAAGATCGCCTTCGATGCCGAGCCTGTCGCCCGCTATCGCGCCGCTCAGGACGTCGTCGTGCCGATTTCGCGGAAGCTTCATCTGGTGGAACTAACGGAGCGCACCTGCAAATGGCCCAATGGCGATCCGCTGACAGAGAGCTTCAGCTTCTGCGGCGCGGATTCGGCCGAGACCGGACCCTATTGCCAGTATCACGCCCGCGTAGCCTTCCAGCCTGCTTCGGAACGACGCCGGGTTCGTTAGGAATGGAGAGGCAGTGGGCGGCGGGGACATGCGGCCGCTTCACAACCATCCGTTCTTGCGGAAACGCCAATAGAGAAACGCACAGGCGGACACTATGGTGACGAGCACCGCCGGATAACCATACCGAAGCCCGAGTTCGGGCATGTGCTCGAAATTCATACCATAGATGCCGGCCACCGCTGTCGGCACCGCCAGGATCGCCGCCCAGGAGGCCAGCTTCTTGGCGATCGCCGTTTCCTGGCTTTGCCCCACCAGCAGGCTCGCCTCGAAGGCAAAAGCCAGCACCTCTCGCAGATTGTCGATCTTTTCCTGCACGGTGCGGATATGGTCGGTCACATCGCGGAATAGCGGATGCATCGCCGGCCGCACCTGCGGCAGATCGGCATTGGTTAGCCGCCGGCACACTTCCACCAGCGGTCCGGCCGCATTGCGCAGCCGCAGCAGGTCGCGCCGCAGCATGTAAAGCCGCTCGATATCGGCCCCCGTCATCGGCCGCACCAACACCTCGTCTTCGATGGCGTCGACCTCATCCTCGATCGTCTCGAGCACTGGCATGTAGTTGTCGACGATAAAATCGAGGATGGCGTAGAGGATGAAGTCCTCGCCCTTGGCCAGCGCGGTAGGGCAACTCTCCCAGTGCTGGCGAACCGCGCCATATGAAGTTGAGGCGCCGTGGCGAACGGTGACGATATAGCCTTTGCCGACGAAAATATGCGTCTCGCCGAACGACACGCGGCCATCGGTGAGTTGCGCGGTCCGTGCGACGATGAAGATCGTCTCGCCATACTGCTCCAGCTTGGGCCGCTGATGCGGATGCTCAGCATCCTCGATTGCCAGATCATGCAGATGGAACTGCCGCTGCACGCGCAGCAGGATGTCGCGGTTGGGCTCCAGCAGGCCGATCCAGACCACGTGGCCCTTCTTCTGCGCCCACTCGCCGGCGTCTTCGATGGCGATATCGGCGACCTTCTTGCCACTGGCATAGACGCTCGACGCAACGACGGCGCCATGGGCGTCGTCGATCGCATCGAAATCGCGTACATGATCCATGACGACCGTTTCCGAGAAACCGATTTTGAGCTTAGCCTATTCGTTAAGCCTGCGCGAGAGAGGCCGTGCCCGCTCAGATCTTGGCGGTGGCTTCCAGCATGACGGTATGAGAATTGTCGTCCTTCGGACGCTCGGACGGCATCTGCTGGCCGGTCAGCACATAATAGATCGTCTCGGCGATGTTGGTGGCGTGATCGCCGATGCGCTCGATGTTCTTGGCGCAAAACAGCAGATGCGTACACGGCGCGATGTTGCGCTGGTCTTCCATCATATAGGTCAGCAATTCGCGAAACAGCGAGGTGTACATGGCGTCGATCTGGTCGTCGCGGTCGCGCATGAAGGAGAGCCGCTCCACCGCGCGCGAAGCGTAAACGTCGAGGACGTCCTTGAGCTGCGTGAGGGCCAGTTCGGCTAGCGCCTCGAGCCCGCGAAACAGGCTGCCGGGCTGACGAATGTCGCCGATCGCCACGGCCCGCTTCGCGACGTTCTTACCAAGATCGCCCACGCGTTCCAGATCGGAGGAGATGCGGATCGCGCCGATTACTTCGCGCAGATCGGCCGCGAGCGGCTGGCGTTTGGCGATCAGCAGGATTGCCTTGTCGCCGATTTCGCGCTCGGCGATGTCCAGAACCGCATCGTCCTGCACGACCTTCCGCGCCAGCGCCATGTCCGACGACACCAACGCTGCCACCGCCTGCTCGACCATGCGTTCGGCGTGTCCGCCCATCGCCGCGAGCTTGTTGGATATGTATTTCAGGTCGCCGTCAAAGGCGCTGACGATATGAACTGAATTCATTCCGGTTGTTTCCTGCCCACAGCGGTTGTGCCGCTTTGGAATCGCAAGATAGATCAGTTAGATGACAGAAAAAAGAAAATCGGGCTGCTGTCATTAGCCGGTTTGCGGTATCTCGGTCTGTATCGGAAAATGTGCGGTGAAAGACGAACCACGGCCCGGCTCCGATTTAATCGAAAGCCGTCCGCCATGCCGGGTCAATATATGCTTGACGATGGCGAGACCGAGCCCCGTGCCTTTATGCTGGCGGCTGGCTTCCGCATCGATGCGGTAGAAGCGTTCTGTGATGCGTGGGATATGTTCGGCGGCAATGCCGGGACCGAAATCGGTTACCGTCACGTCGATTTCCGGCTGCGGCCCGGATGTGCCCTTGGCCAGTGAAACAACCACCTTGCCGCCGGAACGCCCATATTTTGAAGCATTTTCGATAAGGTTTTCAAAGACCTGGAACAATTCGTCCCGGTCGCCGGCGATACTGGTATTCATATCAGCGTAGGTTGTTTCGATGACGACGCCATAGTCCTTGGCAACTGGCGACTGGGCATCAATGACGCGTGCGAGAATTTCGCGGAGATTGACCTTCGCCGCGCCGCTGACGCGCGGTTTCATTTCAAGCCGCGACAGCGACAAGAGATCGTCGAGCAGACGCGCCATGCGCCGGGTCTGCTCGAGCATGATATCGAGAAACTGGTCGCGCGCCTTGACGTCGTTGCGCGCCGGCCCGCGCAGCGTCTCGATAAAACCGGACACTGAGGCAAGCGGCGTGCGCAATTCATGGCTGGCATTGGCGATGAAATCGGCGCGCATACGGTCGATCCGCCGGGCTTCGCTTTGGTCCTTGAAGACGAGGGCTGACAGCTTGCCATCCTTGCCCAGCGACGAAGCCGACACCTTGAACACCCGTTCGACGGGGAGCCTTTCGATGTAGTCGATCGGCAGCGGCGCTTCGCCATTGATGGACTCTTCGACAAGCATTCTGATTTCTGGCGCGCGAAATTTCAGCAGCAGCGAGAGGCCAGGGCTGATCGCGCCGAAGGCCTCGATCGCCGCCGCATTGGCATCGACCACCGCGCCGTCGCGTTCGAAAAAGATTACAGGATCGTTCAACGCTGCCGCAAAAGCGCTGGCTGACAGCGTGCCGGGATTGCCTTCATTGGGTTTCAGCCCCGCCACGCTCGGCGCTGTCCGCTCACTCGGTAGGGGCAGCAAGATGGCGGTCGCGATAAAGGCCACGGCCAGCAGAGGTCCAAGCCAATGCGCGGCGCCCGCAAGTTCGGCGGCCAGTATGACGGCCACAACCGATGCGGCCAACAGCCAGATCCTTTCGTGCAGCCTTTGACTCAGCATGGGCGTCACTTCTAGAAACAACGCTTGCATTGGATAGGGTTCAGCGCTCCATAGCACGCAGGCGTGAAGGAAAAAGGCACCGGGATGAAAAAAGCGAAAGAGGCGTCGGTCGAGAAAAAATCACCTGCGCCGGCGGCAGAATCCGCCGCGACGGAAGCAAAGGCGGTGAAGCTGAAAGTCAGTGGCCACGAGCGCGAATTCGACATCAATGATCCGGACCTGCCCGGTTGGGTCAAGAAGAAGGCGCTCACCTCCGGCGGCTACCCCTATGACGACAAGATGAACGGGGATCTCTACGACGACACGCTGGAGGCTTTGCAGATTGAACTCGTCAAATTGCAGAAGTGGCTGCAGACGACGGGCAACCGGCTGCTGATCCTCTTCGAGGGCCGCGACGCTGCCGGCAAGGGTGGCACGATCGAGGTCTTTCATGAATATCTGAACCCCCGCCAGGCACGCAACGTGGCGCTGGCCAAGCCGACCGAGACCGAGCGCGGCGAGTGGTACTTCCAGCGCTACGTCGAATGGTTTCCGACCGCTGGCGAAATCGTCACGTTCGATCGCTCCTGGTACAATCGCGCTGGTGTCGAACCCGTCATGGGCTTCTGCACGCCGGAGCAGCATCAGCGCTTCCTCAAGGAAACGCCGCACTTCGAACAGATGATCGTCAATGACGGCATCCACTTCCACAAATTCTGGCTCGATATCGGCCAGGAGATGCAGCTCAAGCGGTTCCACGACCGCCGCCACAGCCCGCTCACCAATTGGAAGTTCTCGCCGATGGACGTCGCCGGCATGGGCAAATGGGACGCCTACACCGAGATGATCGACCGGATGTTCGACAAGACGCATTCCAACGAGGCGCCGTGGACTGTGGTGCGCTCCAACGACAAGCGTCGCGCGCGGATCGAAACGATCCGCCACATCCTGCTCGACCTACCCTATGAGGGCCGGGACTTGGACAAGATTGGTAAGCCCGACCCGAAGATCATTGGCCAGGGAAGCGGTCTTTTGAAGAGGCCCTAGGGTCAGGATCTATTGATTTGGTCGAAATGGTGTGAGGCCATTTGGTCGGATACGAGGAGCGAAGACGCAGGAAATGTTTATCATTTTCAAGTTCTTCGCGACGACGTTGCCGGCCAAATGGACCACATCCGAAGGACACCGAAACGGCTTCGAACTGCGGCGTCGAAGCCTTCGGCCGGACAACCAGTCCGACCTTCAGGCTTCTCCTGGCATCTCCTTGCCGTTCCTGGCGCCATTTCGATCAAATCAATAGGTCCTGACCCTAAGCGCTTCGGGCGCCTTGTGGGGGGTCTTGTTCCATTTGTGCGGTGCACGCATCAGTTCGAAGATCGCGCGCCAGGCCGCGTACGATAGCAACATCCAGTAGATCGGCGTGAAGGCGGCAAGGCTCCAGAAGCGCGGCCGCTCCGTGGCGAGGATGTTTCGCCAGCCGAGATAGAGAAACGCGCCGTAGCTCAACAGAAGGTTCAAGGTGTCGACGCCGAACAACATGACCTGCCAGCGATCCAACGGATGGCCTCCGAGCAGCATGACGGCGTAGACCATCGCGGTCACAAATATCAGCGGATGCAGCAGGGCTGAGGCGAGCATACCGCCCAGCATCAGCTGCATCACCGCGAAGGCTCGCGGTCCGAGTTCGTCAAACACGGCCGCCGGATCGCGCATGTGAACGAGCCAGGCCTGCGCCCAACCCTTGAACCAGCGGGAGCGCTGCGGCCGCCAGGCGGCGAAGTCCTCTGGGGCCTGTTCGCGGGTGGGCAGCGAGATCGTTTCGCTGGTATAGCCGAAGCGCGCCAGCCGCACGCCGAGGTCGGCATCTTCGGCGACATTGTGTGGGTCCCAGGCGCCGGCCTCAAGGAGAGCGCTGCGCCGGAAATGCGGTATTATGTAGCTATCACACCTAAATGAATTAGGTCAACTAATAGCGTTGGCGTATCTTGTTTTCATGACAATGCGCCTCGCCAGAACGGAAACGTTCGAACACACCATAACCGGGCTGCTTAAAAAGCGGGCTGATCTTTTCAACGAGGCCGAGCGCATTCGTGACCGCCTTGCGGAGATACGCAATGACATCGGGGCGGTGGACCGGACGCTTGGCGTACTCGGCTACAAGGGCGACCTGGACGCCGCCATGCCGCGCCAGAAGCGAGAAGTCATCTTTGGGCGCGGCGAACTGTCGAAGGCGATCTATGAAGAGCTGCGGAACGCTGCGGGCCCATTGTCGAGCCGAGACATAGCCCGCGAGATTGTAGCCATGCGCGGCGAGGATGCGCGAGACAGGAAGTATCTGGCGGACCTCACCAAGCGCGTGTCCAAGGCCCTGCGGCAGATGAAGGCGGAGGGCCATGCGCGAAGCGTCGCGGACGCGAAAGGGAACATGACCTGGGAACGGCGCTAGGCCATATTGCACCGGCATGGACACGATATCAAAAGAACGCCGCAGTTGGGTAATGGCGCGCATCCGGTCGAAGGACACCGGCCCTGAAATACAAATAAGGCGGGGATTGCATGCTTTGGGATTCCGCTTCCGTCTTCACTCGAGCCGCTTTCCAGGGAAACCCGATCTGGTCTTGCCGAAGTACCGTGCGGTGGTCTTCGTTCATGGCTGCTACTGGCATGGCCACGATTGCGGCGAAGCAAAACTGCCCGCATCGAACCAAGACTATTGGAGTCCGAAAATAGCCCGCACGCGAGCGCGCGATCAAAGACACCTTGAATCAGTTGCCGCCGCCGGGTGGCGCAGCCTGACGATATGGGAATGCGCCCTCCGGGGTAAACGCCGCCGAAGCGTTGAAACCGTTGTGGGAGAGGCTGCCCGGTGGATAACGGAGGATAGGTCATCTGCCGTGATAAAGGGGGATTCCTTTCCCGAGACCGCGTGATACCATCCGCCGAATCGGCGGGCGGTCCGCAATTTTGCTTGCCTCGGCAGGAAACATTTCTTAACCGTTCTCGGTTTGTATCGCATGACAGCAGGGCGGAGACGAAAATGATGCCGCAAGGAACGGTCGTAGACTTATTCTGCGGCGCGGGCGGCCTCTCAGAAGGTTTCCGGCAGGCCGGTTATCATGTGCTGGCGGGCGTTGATTACGATCAAGTGGCGGGCCGGACCTTTGCTGCGACCCATCCCGAGGCAAAGTTCCTCGGCGGCAGAATTCAAGACATAACCGTTGACGATCTTATTCAGGCGACCGGACTGCGTCCCCGAGAACTTGACGTTCTTGTCGGCGGCCCTCCGTGCCAGGGCTATTCCGTCTACAATCACGGGCGGGGCGTGCACGATCCACGGGCCGGACTGTTCCGTGAATACCTGCGCATCGTCGAAGGACTTAAACCCCGCTGGATCGTTATGGAGAACGTGTCTGGCCTGACCTCGATCGCCGACGGCGGCATCGTCCGCGAGATCGAACAAGGCCTCGGCAGGCTAGGCTATGGCGTCAAATGGCGAATACTTAAAGCTGAGGAATTCGGCGTCCCTCAAGAGCGCCGCCGAATCGTGTTCATCGGCAACCGCATCGGTGCGCCTATTGAGTTCCCGGAGCCTACCCACGGTCCCGGTCTCGCTCCCTTCGTCACCATTTGGGATGCCATCTCGGACCTTCCGCCGCTCAAGAACGGCGAGAAGGATGCGCCAGAGCATTACCTCGGCCCTCCACGCAATGCCTATCAGCGCGAACTTCGGGAGGGCGCCAACCGCCTGACGAACCATGCGGCGGGAAGACTCTCGCCCGTTAACGAAAAGCGCATGAAGCATATTCCGCCGGGCGGCTCTTGGCGTGACATTCCGTTCGAACTGCTGCCGGCTGGAATGAAGCGGGCAAAGCGGTCCGACCATACGAAGCGTTATGGGAGGCCGCGCAAGACCGATCTTTCTTGCACGGTCCTAACTAAATGCGACGTGCACTGGGGAGCCTATATTCATCCCGAGCAAGATCGGGCCATCACGGTCCGCGAAGCGGCGCGCTTGCAGGCCTTTCCAGATAATTTCGAGTTTGCCGGAAGCCGCACCGAGCAATATGTCCAAGTTGGCAACGCCGTCCCTCCACCGCTGGGCCGGAAGATCGGCGAGATCATGGCATCTATCGACAGGGCGCATCCCAGCTTGCTGCTTACTGCGGCAGAGTGATCAACGCCCGAGCGCTGCTACGATCGCCTTTTCGTACACTCCCATTTCCGGCAAGTTCACGGGCGAAACGAACGCGTAGGCGACCTGCTCAACTGTCGTGGTGAACGTCGCACCCTTAATCAGCTTGCGGCGTTGCCCCTCACGCACTGCCGGTGCCAAATCGTAAGCTTGAAACGTGATCGTTCCGGAGGCAATTGGGTACTCCAGCATCTTTGTCCCAAGGCGCGCCCGCACGCGGGCCAGGACAGCGGTCGGGCAGACAAAGAAAAGCCCCTTGCCGCACAGCCTCTCGCGGCGCAGCACATATCCCTTGTAGATGAGCTGGGGCAGAATCCGCTTAGAGACGTTCGCCCAATTTAGCCCGGCACTGGACCATCCCGGAGTATTCCCTCTGGCGTCGGTGAACGGGTGGCCAGCGAAGTAGCTCTGCGACTGTTCTCCGTAGTTCCCGGTAGTGTCTATCGTTTGGACCTCGACGGCGGTGAATTCGGCCATGTTCCCGGCCTTGTCCAGGCGCGCCATCACGTAGTCGATATAAAAACCGCCAGTGTCGTCTTCCTCTTCAGATCTTGGTTTCGGTATGGAAAGCTCCGATCCCCAGTATTTCCCAAAAACGGCGACCTCGGTTCCGGTTAAGGTGCCTTGGGAACGCCGCCTGGCAATTTCTTGGGCTGACGTTAGCGCGACGCCCTCGCCGAAGGCCTGAACGGCAACGTCCCCCAGCATCTCGTGATTCCGGGCGTAGAGGCGATTGGGACAGATAATGATCGGATGGCCTGATGACTGTTCAAGGGAACATGCCCCGTGACGCGGCTTTATGCAGGCGCTCTTAACAAAAGGGCAGGTCTTCGTATCGATAAAACCCCGGGAAGCCGGATCAAGCGGCCTGTAGCCGAAGAATTCCACAATCCGTGCTGGCATCGTTCCCGCCGATTCGCCTTCCCGGCCAAGGCTATGCGGCAAGATGGCAATCCGTCAAACGACTGGCAAGCCTTAGCGCCGGCCCGATCTTTGCCAGTAACGGCACCAGTTGCGCGAGACAGGATGGTTAAGCGCCGCAGCGGCAATGTTAATGTATTGCTCGCCGTTGCTGACGCGGCGGTTGTCTTCGCGCCAAGCCATTTCCGACGCGTAGGCGTGAAGGTATCCACCGCTGATATGATGATGCGTGCCGACTTCGGCGCGGCGCAGCCGGCTGAAAAAAGACTCCGCCATGTTGGTCGAGGCCTCGCCGGTGGAATAGGCCTCCTGATGGTTGATCCGCTTCGTCAGGAAGCGAGCGTGAAGGCTGTCCCAATGGGTGGCTTCGTCGGCATACAGGGTGGTGGAAGGATGAAGCGAGGCCATGATATGAGGCACGGCTTGACCTTCCGTGGCGAATACGCCGGTTGAGGTGCGGCCAGCACGCTCGCGCATCACCACGACGACGCGACGCTTTCCAGTTTGATGCTTGGCGCGGCGGCGATCAATGCGGTTCGACTTATGGTTGGCGGGGCGGATGTGGCCTCCGAAATACGCGCCGTCCACTTCCACATGACCAGCAAGTTGGCCGATCTTCGCCTGTTCCGAAGCGATGGCTTCGCGCAGCTTGTGGCTCAAGACGAAAGCCGTCTTGTACTGGACCGACAGATCACGGCTCAATTGAAGCGCCGCGTGGCCCTTGGCACCGTTGACGAAGATCGCAATGGCAAGGAGATAGTCGCGGATGGGCAGCTTGCGATCGGCGAAGATAGTGCCGGAGGTGACAGAGAATTGCTTTCCACAGGCCTTGCACTTGAAGATGCGGCGGGTTTTGAAAGTGTAGCAGGCGTCACAATCGCAGTACGGGCAAACCGGCTTGCCACTGGACGCGGCCCAGCGCACCGCCTGGAAGGCTTCATGCGCCTGTTCGTCGCTCATGCGCGCGACCTTGGCCAGCGAAAGCGTCCGGGCCTGCGTTGAGAGAAGGAAGTGCTGAGCCATAATTGCGCCAACGATTTTCGTTGACGTTATGAATAATCGTTGAAAATACTGAGGTCAACAAAAATCGTTGGTGTTGACGAAAAAAACTTTGAGGGTTATGGCTCATTGTCATGACGCCCGAACAATGCCGAGCGGCCCGTGGTTGGCTGGACGTGTCTCAAACCGAGCTGGCGCAAGCCGGCGGGGTGAGTTTGTCGACCGTCCGCGATTTCGAGAAAGGCCGGCGCGTGCCTATCGGCAACAACATGAATGCGCTCCGCGCGGCCCTGGAGTCCAAGGGGATCATATTCACAGAAAACGGCATTACCGGGCCGCTGGCGAGCTAGCCCGGTTTGACGGATTCGTGTGACTCTGCTAGTGCTTATGGTGGACCGGCGGGGAGTCGGACCCCGCGCTCGTCGGTGCAAACCCGTGAACGGAAACCACTTCCCGGCCCGTCTGCCCAGGCTTCCCGGGCGATGGCACGCCCGGGAAGCCTGGTCTAGACAGCAGCTAGGCTGTTGTCATGCACCACCTCCCGGACCGGCTTCACGGCCTTGCGCTTCGGGTTGATCCAAAGCCGTTGACGCGTCCCCGGTAGGTTCGGCGTCAACGGCTTTTTCTTCGGGCGGCTCTGCCGCCGGCAACTTCAAGGTCCAGCCCTTCCGACCGTGGGATTGGAAGTCTGGACTGTGGTACAGCATGGCCGAGAGATTGCTGACCGGCGAATTGCCGCCGACCATGATGCCATCCTCGAAAAGATGGTTGAGGATGTCGACGGTCCTCACCGGGCTCGTCGCCCCCTCCAAGAATTCCTTGGCCTTGGCGAGCGCCATCATCCTCTCCGGAGAGGGCTGCCGACCGGACCGGCCGCCCCTTGCATCCGGGGCAGAAGGCTTCGGCGAAGGTGCCGAGGGACTTGCACCCGTCTGATACAAGGCTTCGATGCGGCGAAGCTCCTGCAATTTCACAAGACGCGGATCGGGGCTCGCGCGAAGCGAGGCTTCGAGGTCGTCGATCTCCGTTTGCAGCGCGGCCAGAAAGCTCATGGCGTGAGTCCCATCTTACGTAGATGGAGCTACACCCTTCCCATGATTCCCACAAGGCCCTTCCCACGCAATATTCCTGTGTATGTGGGAAGATTCCATTTGACTCGCTAAGCGAATCGAATCCGAGCCATTTATGGGAAGTTTCCCTTAGGTGTGACAGCTACATAATGCTGCGGAAATGATTTGACGTGCCGCCCAACGGGAGCAGCCGGTTGACCTTGGCCAGCCAAGGCAGCAAGCCATGAAACAAGGCGGCATATTCGAAGGCAAAAAGACCCGACAGGATCGAGTTTCGCCCGTTGGTAATGTCGAGCGGAGCCTGGACGCAGGCTAGCTTTTCGCCGCGCACACAAAAGCGCTGCCATGCCTCTTCCAGTTGAAGCGGGTGCGGCTGATCTTCGGCGTCGAACAGCGCCACAAACTCGCCGCAGGTCAGCGGCAGGGCATAGCGCAGCGCTTTCGGCTTGGTGCGCGGCAGGCTGGGCGGAACTTCGATGACCTCGACACTACCGCGCAGTCGGTGCGCCCTGATGGCCTCGAGAGTCTCCTTGTCGTCCGCCTCGCAGATCAGTTTCACTTCCAGCCGATGGCGCGGCCATTGCAGTCGGCTGAGCGCGCCCAGCAGCCGAGGCACGACGTCAGCCTCGCGGTACAGCGCCACGAGCACGGAGTAGACCGGCCGTTCCTCCGTACGGACCACTGCGGGGAGACTTGTCGGCTCCGGGCGATGGACGGCCGCGAGTATCCGCGCGACCGAACAGCAGAAGAAGAACCAGATGCCGGCGATGTGGAGTCCCAGAAACGCGGATACGGGGTTGAACCAGGCAAGAAGCGGCAACGCGACCGCAAGAGCGCCGATAAAAAACGCCTGCCATCCGCTAAGCGTCAACTTCGCGGAATATTTCGGCGCGCTCTCAAACAGGCCGTTTGTCGCCTGCCGCGTCAATTCATGCTGTGCCCGTCGCATCAGGGCCGCCCGCAGGGCGCTCGGGGGCATCACGCAGATGCGCTCGCGAACTGCGGAACTTTCGTACTTCAGCATCAGAAAGCGCTCAAGGTCGCCTCCTTGTGGAGCCAGCAGAAGCGTCGCGGCGCTGGCAACGCCAGACAAGCGAGCCAACACGCAAAGATTATTGCTGACCAGTTCCGTCAGACAGTCCTCATGCCTGATGACCAGAATGTCGGCATCGATGTCCGCAAGAAATGCCAGCCCAAGGTCGTCCGCCAGTGCGCGGTAGAACGCATCCTCCGAGATCAATCCGTCCATGAGAAGTTCAGCGCGAAACGTCGTGCCGTTGGCGCGGGCGCGGCGTGCGATAGAGCCCATCAAAGAGCCATGAACCCCAAGCCGCCTGAGCACCGGGATCCAACGGGCGATCTCGGCGAGCAGCTGTTGATCGGGCGCAGCCAGCGCGTCATGGTAGACATCGAGCGCAAGAACGTTCATCGGGCGGTCTCCTCTGGATCGCCCGCCTTGCGTCCGATACAATAGACCTTCGTTCGAGCGCCGGTCCTAGAAAAACCAGCAGCCCGTTCACCCCCGTAACCCATGGCACAGGCGTCCCCAGGAAATATGCTTCACTCGCGTAAGTTGCGGCGCCCCTTCAAAGGCCGCAAGAATAGTGAAAATATAATCTTTGGCGTTTTGCAAGGGCTTATTTGGAGCAACAGAATCAGGGCGCTCAACAACCCAACAAGCAAGCACATGGTCTTGCGCCCGGCTGATACAACTCATCCCATGAGCAAACCTTGAATACGTATCGCCGGTTGTATTCATTCGGGGTAGTTGGGTCTGCCTTGGCGCTCATGGCAGCTGCGGGTCCCAACGCGGGCGAGGCTGCCGAACCGGAGATCCCGCAGCTCTGGGACGTCAAGGAGCGGTTGCAGAAGCCGGACCTGTCGCAGCTGCAACGTCTGCGTTTTCTCACCACGACCGATTTTGCGCCGTTCAACTTTCTGGACGCTAATGGACGGCTGTCCGGCCTTCATGTCGATCTCGCGCGCGCAATCTGCAATGAGCTCGGTGTCGCCGACCGCTGCCAGATTCAGGCTATGCCCTGGGCCGAACTGGCCCCCACCATGCAGAAGGGCGACGGTGAGGCGATCATCGCCGGCGTTGCTGTCACGGCCGAAAATCGCCAGCTCTATGCTTTCTCGCGGCCGTACCTGATTTTCCCGGCGCGTTTCGTCACGACCAATGCCCGCGCGCTGGCCGAGCCGCTCTATGCCAAGATCAAGGGTCTGAAGGTCGGCGTCATCACCGGGTCGGCGCATGAGCGTATGTTGCGTGCGAGCTTCAGCGACGTGCAGGCCGCGCCCTTTGCTACGCAGGACGAAATGACCGGCGCGCTCAAAGCTAGCAAGATCGACGCTGCGTTCGGCGATGGCATGCGGCTCGGCTTCTGGCTGGCCAGCGCCGACGCCGCCAATTGCTGCCGCTTCTCTGGCGGTCCCTACATCGCTCCGGAATTTCTGGGCAACGGCCTGGCGATTGCAGGGCCCAAAGATCGGCCAGAACTCGCGGCTGCCTTCGACTATGCATTGCAAGCGATCTCGGCCAAAGGCACGTTTGGCGAGCTCTATTTGCGCTATTTTCCGGTCAGCTTCTTCTGATCAGGCGCTCAGAGTGCGGTGCCGGGCCTTGCCGGCCACTTCGATAGCATTGATCGTTTGCTCGTCGATATCCAGCGCATCCCCGAGCCGTTGCAGGATCCGCGCTTCCTCCATCCGCATTTCCAGATCAACCGCAGCGACTTCGAAAGCCGCCGCATAGGCGGTATCGTGCAGGCGTTTCGGAATCACGCCGCGCGCCAGAGCCAGCACTTCGTCCAGGCCATTGTCCGCTTGCACGATCAACTGGCAGTCCTGCGCCACCTCGATCAGCCGGTCGCTGTCGAAATCCTCGAAGATCGGCCAGGAGCGGACGACCTTGCCGATCAGCCCGAGTTCCGGATCTGACATGTCGCGGTCCGAGGCCGATGCTACCACCATCAGGTAGATCAGCGCTTCATGGATGGTGGGATTTGGCATGCGCAAGGCTCCTCCAGACAGTCGGCGCACCGTAGGGAGCGGCATTGTGCGCCGCAAGGAAAAACGCGCACGCCGTTGACGCATGGATGCCCCACGCATAGAGCATCGCGCTTCGGCCTCGCGGCGCCGGAAAAGCCGCAGGATTGTTGAAATGACGCTTTCGAATGTGATCGATCTCAGCCCGGAGCTTTTGGCCGCCGCTCAGGAGAGCAAGGCCTGGCCCTTCGAAGAGGCGCAGAAGATCATCAAACGCTACGCCAAGACCGGGTTCCCTGAGACCGTGCTATTCGAGACCGGCTACGGCCCGTCGGGCCTGCCGCATATCGGCACCTTCGGCGAGGTGGCGCGCACAACGATGGTGCGCCATGCCTTCCGCGTGCTCACGCAGGACAAGGTGCGGACAAAACTCATTTGCTTCTCCGACGACATGGACGGCATGCGCAAGATCCCGGAGAACGTGCCGGATCGCGCTGCGCTTGAGCCTTATCTGCAGATGCCGCTCACCGTCGTGCCAAACCCGTTCGGCGGCGACTATGCGAGCTTCGGCGACCACAACAATGCGATGCTGCGCCGCTTCCTCGACACCTTCGGCTTCGACTACGAATTCGCCAGCGCAACGGAATACTACAAGGCAGGCAAGTTCGACGCGGTGCTGCTGCGCGCGGCGGAGAAGTACGACGCGATCATGAAGGTCATGCTGCCGACGCTGGGCGAGGAGCGCCAGGCGACCTACAGCCCCTTCCTGCCGATCTCGCCGAAGTCCGGCCGGGTCCTTTATGTGCCGATGAAGCAGGTCGACGCCAAGGCCGGCACAATCACCTTTGACGACGAAGGCGGCGTGGAAACGACGCTGCCGGTCACCGGCGGCAAGGTGAAGATGCAATGGAAGCCGGATTTCGGGATGCGTTGGGCAGCGCTCGGTGTCGACTTCGAAATGTTCGGCAAGGACCACCAGACCAACGCGACAATCTACGACAAGATCTGCGAAATCCTGGGCGGCCGCGCACCGGAGCATTTTGTCTACGAGCTGTTCCTCGACGAAATCGGCCAGAAGATATCGAAGTCGAAGGGGAACGGCCTGACCATCGACGAGTGGCTGACCTATGCGCCGACGGAGAGCCTGGCACTCTACATGTTCCAGCGGCCGCGGCAGGCGAAGAAGCTCTATTTCGACGTCATCCCCAAGGCAGTGGACGAATATTATTCCTTCCTCGCGGCCTATCCGCGTCAGGACTGGAAGGAGCGTCTCGGCAATCCTGTCTGGCACATCCACGACGGCAACCCGCCGCCGATCAAACTGCCTGTCACCTTCGCGCTGCTGCTCAATCTGGTCAGCGCCTCGAATGCGCATGATCGCTCGGTGCTGTGGGGCTTCATCTCGCGCCATGCGCCCGACGTCACGCCGCAGTCGCACCCAGAGCTCGATCGTCTGGTCGGCTATGCCATCCGCTACTTCGACGATTTCGTGAGGCCGACCAAAAAGTTCCGCGCGCCGGATGAGGTCGAACGCGATGCCCTCGCAAAGCTGTCGGATACGCTCGGCGCGCTGCCGGCAGGCGCGGATGGCGAAGCGATCCAGAACGCATCGCTGAACGTCGCCCGCAAGATCGAGCGCTATCAGGATCACTCCAAGCAGAGTCCGGAAGGCGGCCCCGGCGTATCCGTCGCCTTTTTCCAGATGATCTATCAGGTGCTGATCGGCCAGGAGCGCGGCCCGCGCTTCGGCTCGTTCGCGGCGCTCTACGGCATCGACAATACGCGTGCGCTGATCGGCCAGGCGCTGGCGGGTGAATTGGCGGCTTGAGCCAGAATGTGGGGCGCGCCGCCAAGATCATCTTCATGGCGCGTCGACCGTCCGTCGAGGGATAGGAACAACGACTGACGGCGCGGCGCACGGCAAGGCGGCAATGGCGGCCGGGATCGCCGGCAACCAACAAGGTCTAGATTCCGAGCATTTTCTTGGCTTCGCCAAGTGCTGCTTCGGAGCCGGCGTGATCACCTGATGCATGCAGATCTTCGCCTTGCTTGCGAAGGTCCTTCACCTTTGCCAAATCCGCTTCCGACAGTTTTGCGTTTGGCAAGGCGGCATCGATTGCCGCCATCTGGGTCGGGCATGAGTTCGCGTAGGCGGCGACCGGGGCGACGAGCATTGCGACAGCAACGGTAATGATGCGAAGCATTTTCTGATCCTCCCAAGACTATGTCTGCCGGTCATCCTACGCTTGAAGCAGCCATTACGGAATACGTGTAGCGATGATCGGCAGCGTTTAGTGCGCAGATGGCGCAGGAGCAGCCGGCAAAGGTGCGGCTTCCGGGGCTGGTGCTGCGACAGTCGGCGTTTGAGGCATGCCAGGCTCGATAGCTGGCGCGTCGAGCGGGGCAGATCGGCCCGGATCGATGGTCAGATTGACCCTGTTCTGCGGCGGGCCATAGATTCCCCGTTTGGCGGAACGCGCTTTCTCGGTGATTTCAGCGAAGCGGCTTTCGTCAGAAGGTTTTGCCCACCCGCTCTCGACCAGCCAGGCCGACAGATCTTCCTTGCCGATATTGCACTCGGCGGTAATCAGTTCACGATCCGGCGTCGGGGGAACGGTGCATTGGACGGCGCGCGCCCGCAACCAGGCGCGGAAAGCGGTGCGAGCCCGTGCACCGCAGGGCCATGTCCGGCCCTCGTAGGTGCAGTCCTGTTCGATCGGCGTCGGCTCGATCCCGGCCAAGGCGACACGATAGCCCTGCGCCTCGATGGTGCCGGCCGACGTGGCGACTGGATTGAATAAACGTGTCGCTTTCCAATCCTCCGGTGGGACGGGCTTTTTTGGCTTTGGCGGCTGTGCGGCGCCGAGATCGCCTAGCGGCGCCCTCGGTGCGAGACGTTCGTATTCAGCCGAGTTTTCGGCCTCTGTAGCGGCGGTCGTCTTGGCAGCAGCGTCGGGAGTTTCGGTTGACGTTTGCGGCTCCGCCGCTTGCAACGCCAGTTCCTCAGTCTCTGCGTCGAGCGCGGCATCGTCCGCCGATATCGCCGCTTCATAGTCATCGGCCAGCCGTTTGCCCGCCGCATTTATCGCAAAGCCGCCGATCAAAACGCCGGCCAACGCAACAACGATCGGAAGAATGCGCCGCGCCAACGCTATTGGCTCGCCCAGACGATGCGAGCGATCCACTCGACCTCGCGCGAGGCAAGCCGCCTGTTTGGGTGCTCCGGATTAAGCGACTTCAGTTCGATCTCCTGGGCGGAGCGCTTCGCAAGAACTTTCGCCATGACCTCGCCACCGCTGGTCTTGACCACCACGCGGTCGCCGGAGCGAACCGTCGCCTCGGGCCGGACGACCAGCACGTCGCCATCCCGATAGAGCGGCAGCATGGAATCGCCCTGCACTTTGAGCGCGTAAGAGCCTTCATCCTGCCCGCCTGGCAGTTCAATCAGATCGAAGCCCTGGCCGACCGGAAAGCCGGCATCGTCAAAGAAGCCGCCCGCGCCAGCCTGGGCAAAGCCGAGTAACGGCACCGAGGAGCGGCGGCGCGGCTTTCTCGCGGACGCGGTCGACGATTCGGCAAGCAGCTTGGTAAACTCATCGAAGGTCGAGTTGGTCGCCTCGATGATCTT
Source organism: Rhizobiaceae bacterium (assembly GCA_050247155.1). Taxonomy (GTDB): domain Bacteria; phylum Pseudomonadota; class Alphaproteobacteria; order Rhizobiales; family Rhizobiaceae; genus Mesorhizobium_G. Next base: position 4,526 of record JBFWUS010000015.1, on the reverse strand, counting down.
CGCCAGCGATTCGGTGGAAGGCCAGCGGGGGCGACCGTCCGCCGAAAGGCGCTTCGATTTGTTGAAAGCCGTCGAATCGAGCCCCGCGCGCTTGGCGAGGCCCGAGGCTGACAAGGAATAGCGCGCGGCCAGCGCATCGATGGCGGCCCAAACGCGCTCGTGCGAGAGCATTGGTGGCGCTCCTTTCGGAGAGGAAAAAATACCTGCCTCTTTGTACGCGTCGACCGTGGAAATGTCCAATGCCGATGTCAGGCCGCGAGCAGTTCCCTGGCTGCCGCCTCGTACTCTACTGCCAGACGGCCGATCAATTCCGTTGCCGGAACGACCTTGTCGACAGCGCCAATGCCCTGCCCGCAGCCCCAGATATGCTTCCAGGCCTTCGCATCGCTGGTCGCGAAGTTCATGTTGGTCGGGTCGGATTGCGGCAGATTGGTCGGGTCCATGCCTTGGGCGACGATCGAACCCTTGAGATAGTTGCCGTGCACGCCGGTGAAGAGGTTGGAATAGACGATGTCTGCGGCCTTCGAGTCCACGATCATCTGTTTGTAGCTATCGACCGCGCGCGCCTCATCCGTCGCGATGAAGGGCGAGCCGACATAGGCTATATCGGCGCCCATGGCGCGTGCTGCCAGGATGGCGCGGCCGGTGGCGATGGCGCCCGACAGAAGCAACGGGCCGTCGAACCATTGGCGGATTTCCTGGATCAAGGCGAAAGGCGACAGCGTGCCGGCATGCCCGCCCGCGCCGGCGGCAACGGCGATCAGACCGTCGGCGCCTTTCTCGATCGCCTTGCGGGCGTGGCGGTCGTGAATGATGTCGTGCAGCACGATGCCGCCATAGGAATGCACTGCCTGGTTCACTTCCTCGACCGCGCCGAGCGACGTGATGACGACCGGCACCTTGTATTTCACGCACATCGCCAGGTCGTGCTCGAGCCGGTTGTTCGTCCTGTGGACGATCTGGTTGACTGCGAAGGGCGCAGCCTTGCGGTCAGGATTGGCCGCATCGTGAGCGGCAAGCGACCCGGTGATCTCGGCTAGCCATTCGTCCAATTGAGCCTCGGGCCGGGCATTGAGCGCCGGAAACGCACCGACAACGCCGGCCTTGCATTGCGCCAGAACCAACGGCGGATGCGAGATGATGAAGAGTGGCGCCGCGACGACGGGGATGCGTACATTCTTTCGCAATATGTCGGGCAGAGCCATGAAAAGCCTCCTCATGTCGTTGATTGACGTTTTCGTAAACGTAAGCTCATAGCCAAAAAGCCAGATTTTGCAATGGAGTCGAGAAAGGCCGCTGGTCTGTTGTGAAGAAAAGCAGCGCCGGGAAGTTTGCAATTGTTTTGAAATGCAGGAATATCGCTGCGTTGGGATACTGCGGATTCTATGGGATGGTCCGCCGCTCGACATCCTGCCGCGGTGGAGGCTCGCGGCGCGCAAGATGGGGTCTGCTGCTTGGACGCAATCGAAAGAGCGATACGCAACGCGCTCGAGAAAGGCCCTTCCGGCGACCGGGTCTTTCGCGAGAAGGTCTATAGGCAGGCATTCGGCGCCTTGGAACGCGCCCTGCAAGCCAATCCGAGCGTCACCGTGGAGACGGCGATCCGGCGGCGCAAAGGCTTGCAAGAGAAGATAACCGAGATCGAATCGGAGTATCTGCCGGCATTGCCGCCGATGCCCGAAACACCGAGCGAGGAACTCGCCGCCGCCCAAGCCGCTCCAGTGATCGAAGTGACGCCTTCAGGTGAAGCGGCCATCACGATTGCTCCCGCTGTCGACAGTCCGTCAGCCGCACCGGGCGTTACAGGCGATTCTGGACTGGAGTTCCGGCAGGTCCAGGCCGAACTCACAGTCGAGGAGTTGGCAGCCGTCGGATCGCCGGCTGCCCCGTCGATCGATCCAATCCCAGTCGCGCCCGACATTCGTGTGGAAACCGAGAGCGGTGCGACGCCCGTCGTGCCCGACATCATGGTTGAAAATCCGCCCATCCAGCGCGAGCCGATGGAACCACCGCCGACCCTTGGCGAGGTATCGGCCGTAAAGGCCGACGCAGACCTTGCGCGGGCCGAGAAGCGACGCCCGTTCGCGGCGATCTTCCTCGGCGTGACCCTCATTTGCGCCGCCGCGATCGGCCTCTGGTGGGCGGTTCAAACCGGCCTTTTGAACCCACCAAGCCAGGAAATGACAGGTATCGAGGAGGCCCCCGCCGACACGGAGGATTTCGAGCCAGGAGCCGACGCGGAGCCGATCAAACCCGGCCAGGCGGACCTGGAGCGCCAGTGGATCGTGGCCTTTACGCCTGGCGAGCCGTCAACGGTCAGCGCGCCGGGAGACACCAAGGCTGAAGTTGTTCAGGAGCCTTCCGGACAATTCATGCGCATTCAGTCCGGGGCTTCCGGCTCCGCCATCATTTTCGACATTGGCCAGGGCGTTCTGGAGCAGATCGCCGGCAAGAAGGCGACATTCGACATCGTCGCGCGAGCCCAGGAAGGTCAGGAGACGCAGATGTCGATCGATTGCAACTTCGGCGAACTGGGCGATTGCGGCCGGAAGCGCTATGCAGTCGGCACGACGCGCGCGGACTATCTGTTTGAGATCGACATGCCGGCCGGCACGCCCGGCGCCGGCGGCACGATCGCCATCAACCCGGATTTTTCGAACAGCGGCAAGGCTGTCGATATTTTCGAAATCAAGGTTTCGGTCGCGCCATAGTCGATACGGCTCAATCGAGAAGTGCGGCCAGCGTTTCGATGTGATCGGCTTCCGCGGGCGGCTTGTCCCAGCGCAGGCGCGAAATACGCGGGAACCGCATGGCGACACCGGATTTGTGTCGCGTCGAGCGATTCAAGCCTTCGAAGGCGACCTCGAGCACCAGCCCTTGCTTCTTGTCGGCGCGAACCGAGCGCACCGGGCCAAAACGCTCGATCGTATTGTCGCGGACATATTTATCGATCTGCCGCAGTTCCTCGTCGGTGAAGCCGAAATAGGCCTTTCCGACCGGCACGAGCTCCTCGGAACCGTCCGGGCCGGACCAAACGCCGAACGTGTAGTCCGAATAATAGCTCGAGCGCTTGCCGTGACCGCGTTGCGCATACATCAATACGGCGTCGACGGTATGCGGATCGCGCTTCCACTTGAACCACGGTCCTTTCGGGCGGCCAGCAAGATAGGCCGAGTCGCGCCGCTTCAGCATCACGCCTTCGATGATCGGGTGCGGTGGCGTCTTGCGCAAAGCCTCGAGCTCTTCCCAGGAGCCGAAGGCGATATTGCGCGATAGATCGAAACGCGCAGGATCCGCCTCGCCGAGAAAATGCGCCAGGTGCGACCGCCGCTCGTCGTAGCTCAGGCCGCGCAGATCCTCGTCGCCTTGTTGCAACATGTCGTAACAGCGCACGAAGGCCGGATAAGCGTCCCGCATCTTCGGCGAGACGGTCTTGCGGTTCAGACGTTGCTGCAGATCGGAAAACGTTCCGGTCTTGTCGCGCGGATCGCCGACCAGCAATTCGCCATCAAGCACGGCGTCAAAATGCATCGCCTCGACGAGGTCGGGAAAGGCGCCGGAAACGTCGTCGCCGGTGCGGGAATAGAGCCGACGGACGCCACCCTCGGCAACGACCTGGACCCGGATGCCGTCCCACTTCCACTCGGCCGCATAGTCGCGCGGATCGAGTTTTGCGAGATCGCCATCCTCAACGGGGTTCGACAGCATGACCGGCCGAAACAGCGCCTTTGCGGCCTTCTCGGGCTTCGGCGTCTTGCCTTCCAGCCAGGCAAACAGCGATTGATAAGGCGGGGACAGACCATGCCAGAGCTCCTCGATCTCCGACACGTCGACCTTCCCGAGATCGGCCAGGGACTGCTTGGCAAGGCGCGCCGAGACGCCGATTCGCAAACCGCCGGTGACCAGCTTGATGATCGCGAAGCGGCCGGGAATGTCGGTCTGGTCGAGCAAGCGCGCCAGGACTTTCGGGCCGTCCGAACGGCTCCCCTTTTGCAGGGCGGAGACGACGTCTTTGAGGGTCATCGAGTTTTGTTGCGCGAAGATACCCCCACCCCTGACCCCTCCCCTCAAGGGGGAGGGGGACACGGAAACGCTGATGCCAGGTCCCCCTCCCCCTTGAGGGGAGGGGTCAGGGGTGGGGGTATCATGCGGGTCGGGCCAGACCAGGGAAACGGTTTCCGCGAGGTCGCCGACGTAGTCATAGGAGTAGCCGAACAGCACGGGATCGAGCCGCTCGACGACGAGCGCTCGCAGCATGGCCGGTTTGACGGCGGCGATGTCGAGATCGCCGGTGATCGCCGCCAGCGCGAGCCCGCGATCGGGATCTTCGGTCGTGCGGAAATAATCCGTCATCAGAGTCAGCTTGCCGTTGCGCGACGGCGTCAGCACCAGCCGGTCGAGGAGTTCGGCGAAGCGTTTCATGGTCCGGCCGTCCAGACATGCGGACAGGTTGGCAGGACAGCGCCCCCCTCTGTCCTGCCGGACATCTCCCCCACTTGGGGGGAGATCGGTCGACCGCTTAGCTT
>JBFWUS010000014.1:0-78447 GCA_050247155.1 Rhizobiaceae bacterium | reverse complement strand
ACGACCTGCGCCCTACGTTGCCCCCCTCTGTCCTGCCGGACATCTCCCCCCCACGGGGGGAGATCGGCAGCTTCCGCAGTACCGCTCCTTCTGCGACGCTGGCAATTGGCGAAACCATCGCGGCCGGCTGATCTCCCCCCTTGTGGGGGAGATGTCCGGCAGGACAGAGGGGGGCAACGTAGAGCGAAAGCGTCAATCATCCTGCTGCATTAGCCAGCGCGACAGCAGATTGCCATTCGAGACGCACGCTTTCGTCGACGTCGGAAACCGCAGCGGCCAAATTTATGAACGTTTCCCTGTCTGTGAGCCGGCTCAAGGCCCATACGGCAGCACCGCGGACCAACGGCGAACCATCATCGAGCAGCGCCCTGCAAACGCGGGCCAACCCAGGGTCCCTGGAATTTCCGGCTGCGATCAGGCAGTTGCGGATGAATCGGTCACGACCGATACGCTTGATCGGCGATCCGCTGAACAAAGTTCGAAAGGAAGCGTCGTCGAGCTTTAGAAAATCGGCAAGCCGTGGTTCCTTGAGATCATCGCGCGCGATGAGCTTGGCCTCGGATGCAGCGCGGGCGAACTTGTTCCACGGACACGCGGCCAGACAGTCGTCGCAGCCGTAGATACGGTTGCCCATTGAAGCCCGAAATTCGTGCGGTATCGGACCCTTGTGCTCGATGGTGAGGTAGGAAATGCAACGGCGGGCGTCCAGCCTGTAGGGGGCGGGAAACGCGTCGGTCGGGCAGGAATCAAGACACGCCCGGCACGAGCCGCAATGGTCGCTGTCTGGTGCGTCGGCTTCGAGTTCGGCGGCGGTAAAAATCGAGGCCAGAAAGAACCAGGAACCAAGCTCGCGGCTGACAAGATTGGTGTGCTTGCCCTGCCAGCCCAGACCGGCAGCCTCCGCCAGCGGCTTTTCCATGACAGGCGCGGTATCGACGAACACCTTGACGTTGGCTCCGCTCGCGGCCGCCAGCTTGCCGGCGATTTCCTTCAGCCTGCCCTTGATGACATCGTGGTAATCGCGGTTGCGGGCATAGACCGAAATCGCCGCGCGATCGGGTTTTTCGAGCACATCCAGCGGTTCGCCCGGCGGCGCGTAGTTCATCGCCAGCATGATGATGGATCGCGCTTCCGGCCAGAGCGTTTGCGGATCACCGCGCCGTGCAAACGTCTCGGCCATCCAGTCCATTGTGCCGTGCTGGCCTTCGGCGACGAAGGCTGCCAGGCGGCCGGCTGCCTGGGGGATGGCGTCAGGAGTCGTCACCGCGACCGCGTCAAAACCCAGTCGCCGTGCCTCGCGGTCGATGAGCGCGCGCAGTTTCTTCGGTGTTTGGTGCGTCGGCAACGAACTCGGCGTTTGGCCGCCTCCGTTCAGAAATCGAGGTCCATATAATGCGCCACTGGCGTCAAGCCACGCACGCGATCATTGAGCAAGGTACGGAAAGACGGCCTGGATTTGACTCGCGAATACCAGTCCCGCGCCGCTTTATGATCGGTCCAGTCGATCTCGCCTAGATAGTCGAGAACCGACATCGATGCGGCGGCGGCCAGATCGGCGTAAGTGATGCGGGTGCCCGCCAGCCAGTTGCGCGTGCCGGCAAGCCAGTTCGTATATTTCAGGTGCTGCTTCACATTGGAGCGCGCAGCGCGGATCGCAGCCGAATCAGGCGAACCGCCGCCGTCGGGCATGAGCCGCTTCAACACGCGCTCGCGCACCAGGTGACGGGTGACTTCGGTTTCCATTTTGCCGAGATACCAATCGATCAATCGACGAATCTCGGCCCGGTCCATCGGGTTTTCGGCCAGCAGCCGCTTGTCGCGTTTCAGAATGCCGCGGGTTTCGTCCAGATATTCAGCGATTGCATAGGCGCCGACGACGGGAACGTCGCCTTCAGCCAGAAGGACAGGCAGGCCGCCAGCCGGATTGAGGGCCAGGAACTCCGGCCGCCGGGTCCATGGCATTTCCTCGACAAGTTGAATCTCCTCGCCGTGCTCGCCAAAGGTCAGCCGGATGAATCGGCAAGAGGCGAGCATCGGATGATGGAAAAGGGTAAGCATGAAGGGTGGGACGTGATTCGGCTCGAGCAGATTGTGCTTGTCGCGCAGCGGTCCGGAAAGCGACACAAGGCGCGGCGCGCGGCGGCGTTCGACCTATAGGGGGAGTTTTCCGCGAAAACAAGCAATCGCGGGACTTTGCCGTCAAACGAGGGACAGATGGAAAATCAGACGATCGTCGAGGCGCTTCTGCTCGGCCTGCTGGAAGGGCTGACCGAATTTTTGCCGGTGTCCTCGACGGGGCACATCCTGCTGGCCGGCCATTTTCTTGGGTTCCAATCGACCGGCAAGGCGTTCGAGGTGCTCATTCAGCTCGGCGCGATTCTGGCTATTCTATCGGTCTATGCCGCAAAGCTGCTCAAAATATTGGTCGACTTGCCATCCGATGCGCACACACGCCGGTTTGTGCTGGGCATCCTTATCGCCTTCCTGCCGGCGGCGGTGATCGGCGCATTGGCGCACGACTTCATCAAGACGGTCCTGTTCGAGACGCCGATGCTGATCTGCGTCATGCTGATCCTCGGCGGGTTCGTGCTTCTATGGATTGACAAGGCACCGTTGAAGCCGCGCTATTTCGACGTCATGGATTTCCCGCTTGGCCTCTGCTTGAAGATCGGGCTCGTGCAGTGCCTTGCCATGATCCCGGGCACATCACGCTCTGGCGCGACGATCGTCGGCTCGCTGCTGATGGGCGCGGACAAGCGCTCCGCGGCCGAGTTCTCCTTCTTCCTCGCCATGCCGACCATGGCCGGCGCCTTCGCCTACGACCTCTACAAGAACCACGATATTCTTTCGGCCGCCGACCTGCCGATCATCGCTACCGGCTTCATCGCCGCCTTCATCATGGCAGTGATCGTCGTGCGCTCGCTGCTCGGCTATGTGTCCAGACGCGGCTATTCGCTGTTTGGCTGGTGGCGGCTGATCGTCGGCGGGTTGGGGCTGATCGGCCTGCTGGTTTGGGGTTGAGCTAAGCGGCTCGACCATCGGCAGACAGTGCCGTTATCCGCAGGCCCAAAGCTTTCACCACTTTCATGATCGTCGCGAATTCGGGGCTGCTTCGACCGCTCAACGCCTTGTAGAGCGCCGGCCGGCTCATGCCGACGTCTTTTGCAAGCTGCGTCATGTTCCGTGCCCTGGCGACGACGCCAAGAGACTTGGCGATGAAGGCCGGGTCTTCGGTCTCGAAGGCCGCCTGCACAAACGCGTCGATGCCCTCGTCCGTATCGAGATATTCGGCTGCATCGAAGGCTGAAAACCGTTCGGTCAATTTAACTTTTCCTTCCACACGCGAGCCAATTCCTTCGCAGCTTTTATGTCGCGGGATTGAGTAGCTTTGTCCCCGCCACATAGGAGAACAACAATCGTTTCGCCGTGCTTCAGAAAATAAACCCGGTAGCCCGGACCAGTATCAATTCTAAGTTCGCCGATACCTTCGAAAAATTTGGCATCGCCGAAATTGCCGTCTTCCAAACGAAGCAGACGACTGACAATCCGTGCTTGCGCCACCCGATCTCTGAGCGAACTTAGCCAATGGTCAAAAATGCCCGATTTGATGACCGAGACCACAGCCTAAATGTCCTCTATAGGAGACAATTTGTCAAGCTAAGCCGTCAAGATACCCCGCCGCAGCAAATCCAGCGCCAGCACGGTGATGCCGATCTTGAACCACCAGCGAAAGGTGTCTTCCGGCATCTTGTCCAACAGCAGGCTGCCGTAGCGCGTGCCGAGATAGCCGGTCGCGATCATGGCAACCACCATGGGCAGCCATTGGCCGAAGGCGAACCCAGCCAGGCCAAACACGACAATCTTCAGGCCATGCTGGACCACCATGCCCGCCGCGTGGGTCGCAACCAGCGCCTTGCGGTCGCCGGTGATGAATTGAGCGAAGATCGGCGACACCAGCGGCCCGGTCGCGCCGACCATCATCGAGATCACCGCGAGCACGACGCTTGCGACAGCCAGACCGGCTTTGTTCAGGCGCTCGATGCCGGGGATCTTCATCCAGGTGATCGCGATGATGAAGGCGCCAAGGACGATTTTCAGCACAGCGTCCGGCAATTGCACAACGACAAATGCACCAAGGATCGCTCCGACGACGCTGCCCGCGATGAAGGGAGCGGCTACATCCATGCGGATAAAGGTGCGCTGGTGCCAAGCACGGCCGGTATTAGAGCCGAGTTGCACCGCTCCATGCACCGGGATCAGCACTGCCACCGGCACAAAAAAGCCCAGCAGGGCGAGCATCGCAACACCGCCGCCGACGCCGAAGGACGCCGTCAGCGCGGAGGTGAAGAAGCTTGCAACCACGAGCAAAAGTGCGGCAGCGGCGCTCACTCCGTCCGGCAGGAAGGCGTCAAGCACGTGCCAGCCTCGTGTCTATGCTCGATGCTGCGCCACGGACCGCCTCAGGCCTCAGTGTGCTTGGTGAACTGGCCGGCCGGGCGATAGCGCCACAAATAGCTCGGCAGGATAGAGGCCAGCGTGGTCGGTTGGATGCCGATGCCTTGCAAGGTCCGGCCCTCAGCCGTTGCTGCTTCCGACACGATGTTGTCACGCTTCAATAGCTTGACCTGGTCGGAGGTCAGCAGAGGCTTCGGCAGCATGCCGAACACCGCGCCTTGCAATTCGGCCGCCCACCACGGCACGGGGGCCAACCAGCGCTTGCGGTCAATGGCGCGCAGCATTTCCTCGAAATTCTGGCGCATGGTGAGCACCTGCGGCCCGCCGAGTTCGTAAACCTTGCCGCCGGCCACCTTGCCGTCGACGGCGCGTGCAATAGCCTCGGCGACATCGCCGACAAAGACCGGTTGCGAACGCACATCGCCGCCGATCAGCGGCAGGATCGGGGTGAAGCGCGCCATATTGGCGAATTTGTTGAAGAAGCCGTCTTCCGGTCCGAACATGAAGGATTGGCGGAAGATCACAGCATCCGGAACGGTTTCCAACACCGCCTTCTCGCCGAGCCCTTTGGTGCGGGCATAGTCGGAGTCGGATTTTGGATCGGCGCCGATGGCCGAGACGTGGGTGAGCTTGGCGCCGACGCCGCGTGCAGCTTCGGCCACGGCGCGCGCGCCGAAATCTTGCACGGCATCAAAGCTCTGGCGGCCGCTTTCAAACAGGATCGCAACCAGATTGACGACGTGATCGGCGTCCTGCACGGCCCGATCGACGGACCAGCGCACGCGCAAATTAGCCTGGACCGCCTGGATCTGGCCGACATTGCCGAGCGGCTGAAGATGACCGGCAAGGTCTGGCCGGCGGCAGGCCACACGCACCTGATACCCGCGCTTGGCCAGCGCCCGCACGACATGCCGCCCCAGGAACCCGGCCCCACCGAAGACGGTGACGAGCTTGGGCGTTTGCAACACTTCGGTCATGACGGGCTCCGTACCAAATTGCGGAGAGGACGAAGCCCGTTCTTAGCCGCTTTCGCCGCAAAGGCAAGAATGCCGGCGGCGCGACCAGTTTGTCCGGTCAGAAGGCCCGACCCAGCTTCGCGTCGACCGAATGGCGATTGCCGCCGCGAACGACAAAAAACAGCATGATTGCGGCCCAAAGGATCGACTTTTCGGCGCCAGAATAGCCTTGGTCGAGCTGGATCCAGTGGAAATAGACCGTCACCAGCAGAACAAACATCCCCGCGAAGGCCGACGGACGGGTCAGGAAACCGACGGCGATGAAGATGCCGCCAAGAAACTCGGTAAGAGAGAGCAGAGGCGACCAGAACACACCGGGGTAGAAGCCGAGACTTTCAACCATTTCAGTCGCGCCGAATGGGTTCGTCACCTTGCCAAAGCCATGCGTCACCAGCGCCAAACCCGCGATCACGCGCAGAATTGTCTCCGCGCTGTCGTGCAGGCCGACATAGATCGACTTGAGACCCGGGATGATGAAGCGCGTGCCGGCGCTGTCGGTCGAAATGCTCATGGTTGGTTCCTTCACCTGTTTATGTTGCAGCGCACAAACAGGGCTGCGCCATCACGATCAAGTAAAGAGGAGTTTACCTGTCCGCTTTGAACGCACTGTCTTCGGGAACTTGACGATGGTGGCGGCGTTGACCCCACTGCCGGCGCGAACCGCCCGGTGCTCATCAACGAGGAGAAAACCATGAATTGGGACCGTATCGAAGGCAATTGGGAGCAGTTCAAAGGCAAGGTGCAGCAGCAGTGGGGCAAGCTGACCGATGATGACCTTGACGTGATTTCGGGCAAGCGCAAGGAACTGGCCGGCAAAATCCAGGAACGCTACGGCAAACAGAAGGACGCCGTGGAAAGCGACATCGACAATTGGCTGTCGCGCCACTGATAATGAGCTGAAATGGCTTTTCGAGCCCCGCTGACGGCGGGGCTCATGTCATGACTTATGCAAATGCGCCACCGGCGGCCTGTGATCGAGTGCGCGCGGGACGCGACAGGATGCGATCCAAATAGGCATTCACCGCCTCGGATTCGATCCGGAATTTTCCCGAGCGCGCCCAGCCACCCATGTCACCCAGCAACACGTCGACGGCGCTGAAGCGGTCTCCCAGCGCGAAATCCCGTCCGTCCAACCGGCGTTCGAGTGCCTTCACCTCATTGTCGAAATCATAGGCTGCGGCCGGGCCGACATCGACGCGCACCTGCTGCGGCAGGATGAAACGGTGGCGCAGCTTGTTCCAGAGCGGCGATTCGAACTCGGATTGGGCGAAATGCATCCAGCTATCCATCTCGGCTCGGCCGGCGAGTCCCGGATTGGCGCCCATGCCTTTTTCCGCATGCTTGTCGGCCAGGTAGACGCAGATTGCCGCCGAATCGGTAATGATGAGGTCCTCATCGACCAGAACAGGCACTTTACCGGACGGATTTAGCTCGTAGGCGCGCGGCGAGCGCAATTTCACTTCGACGAATTCGTACGGTTCGCCGAGCTCTTCGAGCATCCACAAAACGCGACTGACACGTGATCCGCGTGATCCAACGGCTTGATACATGATGGTCCTTCTGCTCACGCCCAAGCTAGCCGAAAGGCCTGTGCCCGGCCAGTTCCCTAACGGAATGCAATAGCTAACGTGCAGATAGCGTGTTGCCTCGCGGGATTTCGGTTTCTATAGAGAAGGCCTAACGTCGCTCGACAGACGCGGCAACTGCAACACCGTGAGAAGGAACGGCGGGGAAGCGAGGGGCTTATCCTGACCGGCAGGCGGTTGGACGGGGATAGCTATCGATGGCGGATGATCTCACACAAGACATCATCGCGAAGGTAAAGGCGCATGCCGATCCGGAGATCGGCGAGATCACGCCGGAGACCGAATTGACCGCGCTTGGCATTCATTCGCTCGAACTGACCGAGATCATCTTCGACCTGGAAGAGGCCTACGGCATCGAGATTGAGATGAATACGGTCGATGCCTGGAACAATCTGAAGAATGTGGGCGACATGGTCACCGCCGTGCGCGCGCTGATCGACAAGAAAAACTCGGCGTGACGCGCCAGCGTATCGTCATCACCGGCCTTGGCGGCCTGTGCGCACTCGGCACGGATGTCGCCTCGATCTGGCAGGGGATGCGAGACGGCCGCAGCGCGATCGGTGAGATTTCCACTCCGTTCCTGCGTGACGTGAAGACCCGCATCGGCGCAGAGATCAAACAACTGCCCGAATGGGATGTCGATCGTCGCCGTCTCGTGGCTATCGATCGGTTCTCACAGCTCGCGGCGATGAGCGCCGAGCAAGCGATGAAGCAATCAGGCATTGCCGTCGCCGACATGGACGACACGCGCGTGGGCGCAGTCGTGGGGACAGGGATTTTCGGCGCGGAAACGGCCGACGAAAACTATTTCGCCCTGCTGGTTGAGAAGAAGCCTCGCGCTTCCGTCTTCACGGTGCCGCGCATCATGCCTAGTGCGCCGGCGGGCCAAGTCAGCATGATCTATGGGCTGCGCGGACCGGTATTTGGCGTCACGTCGGCCTGCGCATCCTCCAATCACGCGTTTGGGGCGGCGGCCGATCAGATAAGGCTTGGCCGCGCCGACGTGATGCTGGCCGGCGGCACGGACGCGCCGCTGGTCTATGGCGTGATCAAAGGCTGGGAAGCGCTTCGCGCGTTGGCGCGCGAGACATGCCGGCCGTTCTCTGCGGATCGCGACGGCTTGGTGCTTGGTGAAGGCGCCGGCATGATGGTGCTGGAATCCTATGAGCATGCCAAGGCGCGCGGGGCGACGATCCTCGCCGAACTCGCGGGCGGCGGCATGTCGGCGGACGCCACCGACATCGTCGCGCCGACAGTCGAGGGACCGGCCGCAGCGATGCAAGCCTGCCTGCGCGATGCCGATCTCGCGATCGAAGACATCGACTATGTCAACGCGCATGGCACCGGCACCAAGGCCAACGACCAGATCGAGACGGCAGCGATCCGCCGCGTCTTCGGCAAACACGCCGATCGTCTTTCGGTATCGTCAACGAAGTCGATGCATGCGCATTGCATGGGCGCTTCGGGAGCGATCGAAGCGATTGCCTGCATCATGGCTATTCGCGAGAGCGTCGTTCCGCCGACGGCAAACTACCGCGAGAAAGATCCGGACTGCGATCTCGACGTGACGCCGAACGAGGCGAAACATCGACCGGTGCGTGCTGCGATCAGCAACGCCTTTGCGTTCGGCGGCACCAACGCCGTCGTGGCGTTCAAAGCCGCGTAGCTTCGACCACAAACATCGCGCTATCAAAACGCATCACATCGCTCTCCCGATTGCTCGCATTTTTCACGCGGCGACACCGGCGCGGCGATGGCTTCGAAAAATAGAAAGGCCGGTCCAGAGGACCGGCCGAAAATATTGCACCGTTTGAACGGGCTTTAGAAGAAGCGTCAGCCTTTGGCCCTGGCCGATGATTTCTTCTTGTCTTTCATCCCGACTGCGCTCGCGGCCGCGGCAGCAACTTTGCCGGCAGTTTTGACCGCGCCTTTTGCAGCGCTCTTGACCGTCTTGGCTGCGCCCTTTGCAGTCTTGGCGACAGTCTTCGCGACTGAAGCAGACCCGTTGGCTTTCGCCTTAGCAGGCGCCTTGGCGGCAGGCTTCTTGGCGGCTGCGGCCTTGGCCGGAGCTTTCGCCGCGGCGGGCTTTGCAGCAGCTTTTGCTGGAGCCTTGGCAGCGGCTTTCGCGGGTGCCTTGGCTTTCACCGCGGCGGGCTTCGCTGCTGCCTTGGCTGGTGCTTTTGCGGCCGCCTTGGCCGGAGCCTTTGCAGCAGCGGTCTTGGCCGCAGGCTTCTTCGCAGCGGCCGCCGGCTTCGCGGTCGCGGACCTCTTGGTCGCGCTCGCTGCCGTCGCGGCAGCAGCCGGTTTCTTCGCTGCAGGTTTACTCGAGGTACCCTTAGGCTTGCTCGCCTTTAACGCCATGTAACCCTCCTCTTCCTTGAGACGGGAAACGATCTTCAATGTCTGTTGACGGGGTCCCCGTTTGCTCCGCCCGTCGAGTTGGCAGCGCGAATCATATCACTAAGTCGGCTCTTCGTCTTGCGCGAAGAACACGATCAATATTCGGCATGTCATTCGTGTCGATCCATTTGCGCGCAACGTCATCGAGACGTCCATGCTCGCGCCAACGCGCGACGAGTCTTCGTTCCAATTCTTCACGCGCGACGTCGACAAAAATCGTGAAGTCGAAAAGCGTTTCGAGACCCGACCACGGCTCTTCATCAAGCAACAAATAGTTGCCTTCGACGAGGATGAATTTCACCTGGGAATCCACGATTGCTGCGCCTGCGCGCGAGATTTCGAGGCTGCGATCGAAGAGCGGAATCGCGATGTTCGGCTCGCGCGATTTCAGTCTGCGCAGCAGTGTTGCAAAGCCTGCGAAGTCGAAAGTCTCAGGCGCGCCTTTGCGATGGCGCAAGCCAATCTGGTCGAGCACTCGATCGTCGTAGTGAAAGCCATCCATCGGAACGACGACTGCAGAACCCTGTGGAAAAAGTTCCGAGAGCGCTTCAGCGCGTGTGGATTTTCCCGATGCGGGAGGGCCTGCGATGCCGACGATGAATCGCTCAGTCTTGCCCGCGCGTTTGAAAATGGTTGCTGCGATGTGTGCAAGTTCCGACATGTTTCTTCGTCCGGTGCTCTATTGTCTGCGAAACTCGCGAACGGCCGATTGGCTCCCGTCGGCGTAAGTGATCTGCACTGACATCGACTTCACATCATCACCCACTTTGAAGAACGGCATGAAGTTGTCGGGGATCGCATAGGGATCTTTTTCGTTGCACGGCGGCATCTCCAGCTTCTTGTCGAGCGTTGCGCCGTTCAGGCTGTAGTGCACTTCCTTGATCGCACAGCGATAGGACAACATGTGCGTGAAATACACCAGACCGCGATTGTCGCTCGCATCGAAGGCGATCCAGGATGTCCAGAACTGGTCGAGGATCTGTTTGTTGCCTTGCGACAAAGCCTGCTCGGGATCGAAGCGGATGTCGAACGGTCCAGCGACATTGCCGCGCAGATCGAGATATTTGACGCCGATGGTCGTCGCCTTCGTGTCTGAGGGAATCTCGAACGATGGATTCGGCATCGGCTTGCCGGTGCGCTGGTCGTGCATCGCCAGCACACCGGTTTCGATGAACGGACCGTCGACGCCGAGGCGCCACGAAATGCTCGTCGCCGCCTCCGGCAACACGATCGTCATCATCCAACCCTGGTTCGAGCGCGTCGGCGTCAGCGTCGGCGCGAAACGCGCAGGGTCCAGCACACCATCGAGCGTCACGAGACGACGACGCGAGTTGTCGAGCCAGGCCGCAAGCTCCGTCTGATCGACGAAATATTTCAGCAGGCCGCCATCCTTTTCGTAGGATGCAAACTTCTCGAGCGCCGTCGCTTCAGCGCGTTTGTCTGAAAGGCCCTGCGAGCCGAGTCGATCTTCCGAATATTCCTGCGAGAGCAGATAATAGGCGGGCGCGAAATCAGGATTCGCCGCGATGAAGGCGTTCAGCTTTTCCAGCCGCTGAGCGTCGTCGAACTGCAACAGATGCGCGAGCTTCAGCGATGACGCCTTGCCCTTCTCGGCAAGCTGTCCGAACACTTCGCGCGCCCCAGCGCGGCCATCCTGTACACGCAGCAACGTGGCAAAGCGTAGATAGGGATCGATCGCATCGACATCGAAATTGGCGAAGGCGAGATAGCTGCGCCGCGCATTCAGCATGTCGCCGCCGAGTTCCTGTACGCGCGCATTGTGATAAAATTCATCCGGCCGTTTCGGATCAGCAATCGTGCCGCCGTTGGCGGCAAGAGCCGCGAAGCCTTTCGCGACCGTGTCGATCGAGACGGCGATTTTTTCCGTCGTCGTGTTGAGTTGTTCGATCTGTTTTGTCTGCTCTGCTTGATTGGACGCGATCTGCTCTGTCTGTTTTACCTGCTCAGCCTGACCGGCGGCGATCTGATCCGTTGACTGCTTGACCGTGTCGACGGTCTGTTTGGTCTCGGTCACCGTCTGCTGCGTTTGCGTGACGGTCTTCTGGATATTTTCCACCTTCGCGGCGACAAGCCCTACGGACTTCTGCAATTCCGCGACGGCCGGAACGAGCGAGGCGATCAATCCGTCCCGCGCGTCCTCGGCCTGCTGCAAACCGTAAATGCCGCCAGCGATGGCCGCAGTCGTCGTCGCGAAGACGAGGGCCGGCAAGACGCGTTGCGCGAGCACCAGGCGGAAGACGATTGCGATGGCAATGATAAACGCGGCGACTGCGGCAATCATGGAGATGTAAGCCGCGAACGGGGCAAGCGGATTCAGCACGTCGGCGATGAAGCCACCGACTATGCCAAGTGCTCCGGCCCATTTACCGGTCGTGGCTAGCGATGCGCGAACGAAGCCGCCACCGGCCTTCGCAATGTCTGATGCGTCCGACATGCCTTTCCCCCTGGCTGCCTGCCAGCATCCTAGCGAAAAGGCGGTGGCGCTAAAAGAGATCGGCGCGTGTTGTCCTAAGCCAAGTATGAACCATCGAAGGGAACGTCGATCGGCTTGCCGTCGGTGAAGACAGCCGTCAGTGTGGTGGCACTTTGATCCAGACGTGTCGGAGGGGCAACTCCGTTGCCCAGAGGCAGCGCGCCGATCACATGGCGGAAGGACACCTCGCCGGCTTCATTCAAGACGAAACTTGTCGGCACGCCCTGCCGCTTCAGCGCATTGTCGCCGATGGACGCGGCGTGTCCCGAATAGGCGCGGCCATCCTCAATGCCGAGCACGCCGATGTGACGGCCGTTCCACGGCGCATAGTCGCGCCCGCCGTTTGAGAACCACAGCATGGTGATCGGCAACTCGATCGGATTTTTCAAGACTAGCAGAAGATCGCGTTCCGCGTTGCGCGCAAGGGCAGTCCATCCCGGCCCGCCGTGTTCGGCTTCGACCAACGAGACAAAATCCTCACGGCGATCTGCGGCACGATAGACGGTCAGGTCCATCGCGCCACCGTTGCTATCCGGCAGTCGTGTCAGATCGTCCGTCTGCGCGGGATAGGCGAAGAGATATTTGCCGCGCGCCGGATCAGGCTCCAACGATGTCGGCGGCGTCGCCGCGAATTTCTTCGGCGAGAAAGAGAGCCTGCCGCCATCGGCCATACGCGCCATCGGATGATGGGCGACGGAGACTTCACCACTGCCTCCCGCGAAGATGTGCTGCTGGTAGAGGAACGGATGATGATCGCGGATGGTGAGGATCTTGTCGACGGTCGCGCCTTGTACCGTTCGCGTCAGCCGCAGCCGCACTTTCCAGCCGCCGTCAATCGCATCGCTGGAGACGATATCCCACGGCGCATTTGCCGGCCAACCATGGCCTGGCGCGGGATCGACGTCATTAAGGCCGAACGGCGCGCATAGAAAGTCGCCAGACAATCGAGCAAGCCCCGGCGAGATGTCCGGCGGCAGGCTTTCGCGCGGCTCGTCAATCCAAGGCGCGCGATGCAGCGGCCGCAGCATGCGCCCCTCACGCTCGACGATGAAGTCGCAGAGTGCGCCAACAGATAAGTCAACACAGACCGAAACGCCCTTGGCGGAAAAGCCGAGATTGGTCATCTCAACAACTGATCGGCTAGCCGATCTTGGGATCGAGCTTGCCTTCCTTGTAGCGCTTGGCCATCTCGGAGACGGGCAGCGGCTTGATCTTCGAGGCGTGGCCCGCGGTGCCAAACTCTTCCAGGCGCTGCTTGCAGAGCTTGGTCATGGCGGCCATAGCCGGCTTGAGATATTTGCGCGGGTCGAACTCCGACGGGTCTTCCGCCATCACCTTGCGGATCGCGCCGGTCAGCGCCATGCGGTTGTCGGTGTCGATGTTGATCTTGCGCACGCCGTTCTTGATGCCGCGCTGAATCTCTTCGACCGGCACGCCCCAGGTCGGCTTCATCTTGCCGCCGAATTTGTTGATGATCTCCTGCAGGTCTTCAGGCACCGACGACGAGCCGTGCATGACGAGGTGCGTGTTGGGCAGCTTGCGGTGGATCTCCTCGATGACGTTCATCGCCAAAACCTTGCCGTCCGGCTTGCGCGAGAATTTGTAGGCGCCGTGCGACGTGCCCATGGCGATGGCGAGCGCGTCGACCTTCGTCTCCTTGACGAACTTCACGGCTTCATCCGGATTGGTCAGCAACTGGTCGTGGCTGAGTTTGCCCTCCGCCCCATGGCCGTCTTCCTTGTCGCCCATGCCGGTTTCCAGCGAGCCGAGAACGCCGAGTTCGCCCTCGACCGAAATGCCGCCCAGATGCGCCATGTCGGTCACAGTCTTGGTCACGCCGACATTGTAGTCCCAATCACCCGGCGTCTTGCCGTCGGCCTTCAGCGAGCCGTCCATCATCACCGAGGTGAAGCCGGACTGGATCGCGGTCATGCAGGTGCCCGGCTCGTTGCCGTGATCGAGATGTACGCAGACCGGGATGTGCGGATAGATTTCCGTGAGCGCATCCATCATATGTTTCAACATGATGTCGTTGGCATAGGCGCGCGCGCCGCGCGAAGCCTGAATGATCACCGGCGCATCGACCGCATCGGCCGCCTCCATGATCGCCAGCGCCTGCTCCATATTGTTGATGTTGAATGCCGGCACGCCATAGTCGTGTTCGGCTGCATGGTCGAGCAGTTGGCGAAGAGTGATACGGGCCACGGGTCTTGTCCTCCA
Organism: Rhizobiaceae bacterium; assembly: GCA_050247155.1. Taxonomy (GTDB): domain Bacteria; phylum Pseudomonadota; class Alphaproteobacteria; order Rhizobiales; family Rhizobiaceae; genus Mesorhizobium_G. The sequence continues at coordinate 64,276 of JBFWUS010000014.1, read as the reverse complement.
GAAAACGTGCTGTTGCTTAGAAAAAATTGGCGTTTGAGGCAACTGGCTGCATCAGCGAAAGACCTTTCGGCCGGCAATGGAAATCTATTTCGTATGACAGCCCGAACAATCGTCGATCGGGCCTGACTTGCGCTCGCCGGTCCGACTCTCGCGCCGATGGCATTCGCCACAGAAAGCATGGAACATGCGGTCGATGCGCATCGTTTCGCTTGTCGATACCCGCTTGTGGCAGTTCAGGCAGTTCTCCTTGCCGGTGTCGTCGAGAAAATTGTGATGGCAGGTCACGCAGGTAACCGTCGCGTGCTTGGCATGCAGAAAGCCCGCGCTATCGATCGGCGTGGTTCTGAGGCCGGCGAGACGCGCCTGGCTCACCGGCGCGGAATAGACGATCGCCATGCAAGCAACGGCGAGGGCGATGACGACCGCCAGGATTCGCACATCGCGCAGGTGGGCCGACGAGCTCATGAACACAGCGATACCGCCGGCGACGATCAACAACACAATGTAGATCGGTGTTCCCGCGATCAGCGCGACATGCGCGGCCGCCCCGCCAAGCGCGATATAGCCGACAGGCCGGTGCAGCCGAAGCATCGCGACCGGTCCGAAGTATGACCGCAGTCGCTTCGATCGTTGCAAGGCAAGCGTGGATAACAGGGCCAGCGCCGCCAGGATACCGAAAGCGATCTCCGGCGGCAGGTAAGGTGCAAGCCAATCCCAGAATTTTGCGTGGAGTCCCGTGACCACGACGACGTGCAAGACGACGGCGCCAATCGCCAACCAGCCCAGCCAATGATGCCTGCGTCGCGTCCTCGGCGATGGCTGGATCGAAATCGCAGCGGCCGCCAATGCCAGCGCAACAAGACCCGGCAAGCGCACCATCCACCAAGCGATGTCTGTTGATCGGAATGCGATCAACAGGACGACCGCACCGAAGGCAATAAGGTTGCCGGTCAACGCAATGGCGATGAGACGAGAACGTAGTGGACGAACTAAACGCCGGTCAGCGGAGGGGAATCCATCACTCATTCGCGCCAACGCCTAGGTTCCGTCGGCGTCTCCTTGAGAGGCGCCGGTAGAACTCGGCACGTAAGTGACCAGATAGGACCAGGCGCCATAAAGCGCGAAGACCCCAACCATCGTCCCCCAAGTGTAGGACTCGAAATAGAACTCGGTCAGGCTCCAGGCAACAATCGCCGCGATGAGCACGACCCGCCGCCATAGCGGGTCGAGGAAAGTATGGCTGTTCGACGTCTTGCTGGCCATGATGATCCCATTAGCCGGTGCAGCGTTCCCGATATCAACACGATCTAAGCCGAGCACGGCACGGCTGTCGAGCCGCGCCGCATCAAAACTCAGGCCGCGCCAGAGTGCGGAACAGCGGAACGAACCGATTTACGCCGCGCCGCGACGGCGTCTGCCAACTGACGCAGCACGGAGACGGTCGTCTCCCAATCGATGCAGCCGTCGGTGATGCTCTGGCCATAGGTCAGCGGCTTGCTTTCGACCACATCCTGGCGGCCGGCAACAAGATTGCTTTCGATCATCACGCCCATGATGCGCTGTTCGCCGTCCGCCAACTGCTTTGCGATGTCTGCTGCAACGAGCGGCTGGTTCTCCGCCTTCTTGTTGCTGTTGGCGTGGCTGGTGTCGATCATGAGCTTCGGCGCCAGTCCCGATCGCACTAGTTCGGCGGAGGCCGCCTGTACGCTCGCCGCATCATAGTTCGGCTTCGTGCCGCCGCGCAGGATCAGGTGGCAATCGTCATTGCCGGTGGTCGAGGCGATCGCCGAGCGCCCGCTCTTGGTCACCGCCATGAAATGATGCGGGAAGGAAGCCGACTTCACCGCATCGACCGCAATACGCAGATTGCCGTCCGTACCATTCTTGAAACCCACGGGGCAGGACAGGCCCGAGGCAAGCTCGCGATGAATCTGGCTCTCGGTCGTGCGCGCGCCGATCGCCGCCCAGGAAACGAGATCGGCAATGTATTGCGGCGTTGTCATGTCGAGGAATTCGGTCGCGGCCGGCAGACCGAGATTGTTGACGGCGGCGAGCACGTTCCGCGCCATACGCAAACCCTTGTCGATGTTAAAGCTGCCGTCGAGGTCGGGGTCGTTGATCAGCCCCTTCCAGCCGACTGTGGTGCGCGGTTTCTCGAAATAAACACGCATGACGATTTCGAGCCGGTCCGCCAGTTCTTCGCGCAATGCCGCAAGGCGCGAAGCATAATCGATGGCGGCTGCTGGGTCGTGGATCGAACATGGACCCACCACGACGAGCAAGCGATCATCCGTGCCCTGCAACATGGCGTGGATCGAGTTGCGCGCGGCAGTGACGGTGCGCGTCGCCGTAAGTGACCGCGGAATTTCGCGGATCACCTCGTCGGGCGTACTCAGTTCCTTCAGCTCCTTGACGCGAAGGTCGTCGGTGGTGGTCAACACGGCTTAGGCTCCTGGTTTTGGAAGACCTGCCGGCTGAAACAAAAAAGCCGCCAGGTCTGGCGGCTTGGTCGGACTTTGATGCTGCAATCTTTAGATCGAGCGCAATCCTCCCGCCGCCAGCGAGGTGCTAAAATACCAAAAATAGGTGGCGGACGCGTGGATCATGGCGTGGTCATATATCCCACCTTGTAGAAGCTGTCACCTGACAATTGCGGCTGTCGTCTTTCGTAAGCCGACAGTGCTGCAACGAAGCAACAGCGTCAGCCAATCAGGCCGATGACATTCTGGTCGTAGTCGATGATCGAGCCCGTCATGACGCCCGATTGCGGGCTGACGAGATAGGCGATCAACACAGCGAGTTCGTCCGGCTTGGCGAGTTTGCCGAACGGCATCGACGCCTCTGCCTTTTCCAGCCAATCGTCGGGAGCGTTGTGCACCGCCTTTTGGATTGCATGTTCGCCGGGCGTATCCATCCAGCCTGGTGCGACCGCGTTGCAGCGGATGCGGTTCTTGGCATAGGCGGCGGCGACGTTCTTGGTCATGGTCGCCATAGCTCCCTTGGAGCCGGAGTAAGCGGTGAGAAAATCCTGTCCACAATGCAGGTTGACGGAGAGCACGTTAACGATCGAGCCCGGCTGCCTGGCTTCGAGCAGATGCTTCACTACACCCTGCATCAGGAAGAACGGACCGCGTGCATTGATGTCGAACAGCTCGTTGTAGCGCTCGACAGTGGTGTCGACGAGTGTACCGCGCGCGGTGGAGGCGCCTGAGTTGACCAGCGCATTGACCGAGCCAAAACGCTTCAGCGCGGTCTCAACCGCACCAAGGCAGACATGCGGATCAGCCATGTCCGCCGCGATGAAAATGGCTTCCGCGCCTAGCTTTTCAAGCTCCGCAACGACTGCTTTTCCTTTCTCCGCCGAACGGCCAAGCAGTGCGAGCTTGCGACACCCCTCGCCGACGAGCTGCCGCGCCACGGCAAGGCCAAGCCCCTGCGCGCCACCGGTGATGAGGACGGATGTGTCGGCATTGCGGTTGGAAGCGTAGAGCATCTACGCACGCCTCGCCGTCACGGTCGTCGTCTCGAACCTCATGCGAAGAAGCTCCCAAGCCCAACACAAGCGCAGACGCTAGCCTGTTTCATCGCTTCGCATAAGAGCGTTCCTATGGACCAACATCGCGCATCATGGGTTGACGGCGGCAAGCAGATTGCAAGACTGATTGTCCAGGCTTCTCATCGACGCGTTTTGAAGACGTCATTGTCTTTGCGTTGACGATCACGATGAGCGGGGGACGTCTGGCTGTCTCGATCGTTTCCTCCACCGGGCTTTGACCGAGGCGGTCGCCATTGCGCGACAAACCGATGTCGGCCAGCAGCTTGTCGTCAAGGTCATGTGTCCGAAGATTTGGTACGCGGCGAGAGCGTCGCCAAAGCGCCATCAATGATTTCACGAACATCCTCATCGCTTTCCCCTAGTGAGCTTTCGGAAGCGACATTGCGGACCGGGCCTTGATCTGACAAAGCAAAATATCGCAATCTGCCATAAAGAACGCTTATGCATTTCCGATGAGCAAGCTCCCGCCGATCGCCGCTATCCGGGCCTTCGAGGCCGCGGCCCGCCACCAAAGTTTTACCCGCGCTGCGGATGAGCTTGGCATGACGCAGGCGGCTGTCAGCTATCAAATCAAGCTGCTTGAAGATCGTGTGGGAACCGCGCTGTTCACGCGCGAAGCCCGGCAAGTAACGCTGACCAAGACGGGCCAGAAGCTCGCCCCGAAAGTAACGGAAGCGCTAGGCCTGCTCGGTGCAGCTTTTGCGGACATCGCCAGCAGCACCGCAACCGAGCTATCGTTGTCCGTCCTGCCGACAGTCGCATCGGTCTGGCTGGCGCCGAGACTGACCGGTTTTCAGGAACTCCACCCCGACATCAACATCAAGCTCGACGCATCGAACCGGGTCGTCGACTTCGCCAAGGATGCGGTCGATATTTCGATTCGCAGCGGGAAAGGCGAATGGCCGGACAGTGACGTCATCCCGCTCTTTCCCATCGAATACACGCCGGTGTGCACGCCCGAGTTCCGGACGCGATACCGTCTCGAACAGCCGTCCGATTTGTTGGCGGTGCGCCGGTTCGGCTCTCTCGGCTGGTGGCATCGCTGGCTCGACGAAGCCGGCGTCGACAATCGTGAGGATTCTGACCAGATGGGACTGGTGCTCGGCGTTCAGGCGATGGATGTCGCTATTACCCTGCTTGGGCAAGGAGCCGCCATGGTCGTGCCGACCTTCTTCGCCAATGAACTGAGCCACGGCCGGCTGGTCCAGCCATTCTCCCACGTCGTAAAGGATGGACGCAGCTACTTCCTGGTCTATCCCTCGGCGCGACGGCGCTTACGCAAGATCCGCCTCTTCCGCGACTGGATCATCGCGGAAGCAGAAACGACACGCGCCTCCATAGAGGGCTGGCAGCCAGACGAAAGCTATTCGAAGGCGTAGGTAAAACCTTCCGGCGAAGCGCCGACCGTGACCTTCGTCAGCTTTTCGCCTTCCAGCGTCCGATTCAGCACGCCCTGGCTCAAGCTTGGCAAAAGCGTGTTGGTGAGGATCGCGTCGATCATGCGGCCTCCGGATTCGATGTCGGTGCAGCGCGCCTTGATCAACTCCATCACGCCGTCGCCGATAACGAGCTCCGCATCCTGGCCGGCGCGAAGGCGCTTGGCGATCTTCTTGAATTGCAGATTGGCGATCGCCTCGATCATCTGGCCCGACAGCGGATAATACGGAATCGTCACCACGCGGCCGATGAAGGCGGCGGGAAAGACTTTCATCAGGGGTGGCCGCAGCGCGGCGTCCAGATCCTCGATCTTCTCGCGCTTCTCGCCCGCATTGGTCTTAGCCATGATGACATCAGAACCGACGTTCGAGGTGAGCAGAATCAGCGTGTTGCGGAAGTCGATGCGCCGGCCTTCGCTATCATCCATCATGCCTTTGTCGAACACCTGGAAGAAAATTTCGTGCACGTCGGTGTGCGCCTTCTCGACCTCGTCGAGCAAGATCACCGAATAGGGTTTTCGCCGCACCGCCTCGGTCAGGATGCCGCCCTTGCCATAACCCACATAACCGGGCGGTGCGCCCTTCAGTGTCGAGACCGTATGCGCCTCCTGGAATTCGGACATGTTGATGGAAATCAGGTTCTGTTCGCCGCCGTAGAGCGTCTCAGCCAGCGCCAGCGCTGTCTCGGTCTTGCCGACGCCGGAGGGGCCGCAGAGCAGGAAAACGCCGACTGGCTTTTCCGGTGCGCCGAGGCCGGCTCGGCTGGTCTGCACGCGCTTGGCAATCATTTCCATCGCATGGTCCTGGCCGATGACGCGTTCGGCCAAGAGTTCGGCCAGTTTTAGCGCCTTCTCGGTCTGGCTGGTCAGCATCCGGCCGGTCGGAATGCCGGTCCAATCCTGCACGACGGCAGCCACCGCGTTGCGGTCGACCGAGAGCAGGATCAGCGGCGTCTCGCCTTGAGCGTCCGCCAGCACACCCATGAGTTCCTTAAGCCGTGCCAGATCTGCCTCGGGTTCGGAGGCCTTTGCGGCCTGTTCTCCAACAGGCTGCACATCGTCCTCGGGTGCTGCATCGTCGTTGGCGGCCGCAGGCGCGACGTCAGCAACCGCATTGCCCTCCTCGACTTCGCCCTTCGTCACCGCGTCGAGCGGCACGCCTTCGCCGCGAAGGCGCGCCCGCAACTCCAATATTTCGGCGACGATCTCCTTCTCCTTGTCCCAGCGCTCCTTAGCGGCCCCCAAGGCCGTGTCCGTCTCGGCAAGGCCCGTCTCGACCCGCGCCTTGCGCTCGGCGACATCAATGCCGATGGCGCCTTCACGGGTGATGATCCCATGCTCCACCTCAAGCGCTTGTCGGCGGCGCATCAGATCTTCTACCTCGGCTGGCCGCGCATGCTGTGAAATAGCTACGCGGGCGCAGACGGTATCAAGCAGGCTTACCGCCTTGTCCGGCAATTGCCGCGCCGGGATGTAGCGATGCGATAGGCGCACGGCCGTCTCGATAGCCTCGTCGAGTATCTGCACCTGATGGTGCTTTTCGAGGATGCCCGCCACGCCTCGCAACATCAGGATCGCAGCCGCCTCATCAGGCTCGTCTACCTTCACAACCTGGAAGCGGCGGGTCAGCGCCGGGTCCTTCTCGATATGCTGCTTGTATTCCGCCCAGGTGGTGGCTGCGATGGTCCGCAACTCCCCGCGCGCCAGTGCGGGCTTGAGCAGATTGGCCGCGTCACCCGTGCCTGCCGCGCCGCCGGCGCCAATCAGCGTATGCGCCTCGTCGATGAACAGGATGATCGGCACTTCCGACGACTGCACTTCGTCGATCACGGCCTTCAGGCGCTTCTCGAATTCGCCTTTCACTGAAGCGCCAGCCTGCATGAGACCGACGTCGAGCATGCGCACGCTGACGCCTTGCAACGACGGCGGCACGTCGCCTTGCGCGATGCGCAGGGCAAAACCTTCGACGACGGCCGTTTTGCCGACGCCGGCCTCGCCGGTGAGGATCGGATTGTTCTGACGGCGACGCATCAGGATATCGACGATCTGCCGTATCTCAGGGTCACGGCCTATGACGGCGTCGATCTTGCCGTCGCGGGCGCGCTGGGTGAGGTCCGTTGCGTATCTGGCGAGCGCCGAATCGCCGCCAGGTCCACGCTTCGGCTGAGCGGCCTGCTCTTCCGGGACAGTCCCTGCGCTCGATGTCTCAAGCGACCCTTCGACCACGTCGGCGAAGCGCGCAATGACGCCGTCTGCGTCGATCTTGTCGAACTCGGCGCTGATCTTGGAAACAAGGCCTTCCAGCACCGGCACTTTCAGACAAGCCAGCAGGATGTGGGCGCTGCGCACATCGTCGGCGCCGAATTCGAGATTGGCCAGGTTCCAGCCTTCCTGGATCGCGTGGAAAATGTGATCCGAAAATTCCTCGATCGAGGTTGCGCCATAAGGCAGCTTGTCGATGGCGCGTGACATGTCCCCGGCGATCCTGCTGGCATCGACACCTGCATCTGCCAAGATCATCTGCACGTCCGAGCGATCGGACAGGACAAGTTGCTCGATGAAATGGGCAAGCTCGACATAGGGATTGCCACGCAGTTTCGCGGCGTCGGCGGCGGCCTTGAAGGCGCGTACGCAAAGGGCATTGAGTTTTCCGACAAGCTCCTTGCGCTTGAAACTCTGGGACGATCTGCGTTGCTGCGAAGCACCTGGCTGCATGGAACCCACTCCTGCCGGATCGCGAATAGTCAGACTGCCACACAACGCTGCATTCAAAAAGGGTTATGCACCGACGCCCTTCGACCGCGGCGATCCAAAAACCAGGACACCGGCCACTAACCATCGGGAAGTCAATTTTGCTCAGCTCCCCGGGAGGGAGTATGGACAGCCCGATTAATTGGAGTACTCTTTTCGTCTGTTTCAAGATGACTGTTCTTGTGGTACCATGCCCGATACTGTGGTGAATTAGCAATATGTAATTGGGTCTGAGGTATTGAGGCCCGAAGGCCAGCCGCAGGGGGTTTGGACTTGATCGATCTCGCGCTCTGGCTCAGCCCGTTGGACGGCGAAAATCCGTCGGGCGAGGATTTGCGCAACGATCCAAGATTTCATGAAATCGAACGGCTGGTCGAACCGCAGACCAAGGTCACCTACGACGAGCGAAACAAACCGACATCGGAGGTTGTCATCCCGGCGGACTGGGGCGCGATCCTCGGCAAGGCTGAAGAGTTGCGTGGTCATGGCCGAGATTTGCGGTTGATCGTTTTGGTGACCCGTGCGCTGACCAACGAAAGCGGTTTTGCTGGGCTGGCGCAGGGCTTGACGCTGATCCGACAGACGATCGAAGAGCACTGGGAGACCGTGCATCCTTCGCTACGAAGGAATGCGCCACCACGTGAAGCCGCATTGCGGCGCATCAACGCCCTGGTCGACCTGCAGAACGTCGAGGGGCTGCTAGCCGACCTGCGCCAGAAGGCGTTTTTTGAAGAGCGCCCCAATCCGCCGGTGACCGGACGCGACCTTGAGTTCGGAACTCTGGATGACCGGACCGTCTTGCTGGAGGCGTCCAAAGGCCTTAGCGCCAAGGAGCAGGCCGCGCTGTTGGAGAAACATGGCCAGTTGGTCATGCGCGTGCGCGCCTCCTGCGCAGCACACGCAGATAAGGCCGCTGGCGCGATGTCGGCCCTGCAAGATTCCGCGCGCGACGCGATAGCGGCACTCGCCCTGCTGGACGATGCGATGAACGCAAAACTCGAATCGAGCGGCCCGCAGGCTCCCGACCTCAAGCGCTTTCTCGATCGGGCCGTTGCGACACTCGAACGGGCGCAAACCGTCCAGCCTGGTGAAGTCATCGCTCAAGAAGATGCGGCGACCGCAACGCCAACTCCGCTCGTCAATGGGCATGCGCCCTCGGTGAGCACCTTCGTCAGTTCGGTGGGCCTGCCCGACAAGATCAATTCACGCGACGAGGTGGTGAAATGCCTCGATCTTGTCGTGGCCTTTTATGACCGGACGGAGCCGTCGAGCCCGATCCCGCATCTGGCGCGGCGTGTGCGCAAGATGGTTCACATGGATTTCGTCGAGTTGATGGAAGATCTGGCGCCTTCCGGCCTGAAGGAGTTCCGGCTGCTGGCCGGCATCCCGGATGGGAAGAAGGCACCGCAGAAGGATGAAAGGTCCTAGTCATGCCGGCAGAGAGCAAAGCCAAGGTCATCGAGCGGAACCGCGCGCCCCGCGTGCAGATCGCCTACGATGTCGAGACCTACGGTAGCCCGACGACGATCGAGCTGCCTTTCGTGATGGGCGTCATGGGCGATCTCGCCGGCGCTTCGGAAACGCGCGAGGCGCGCAAGACCATTCAGGAGCGCGAGTTCGTCGAAACCGACGCCAACCGGTTCCCGAAATTCATGGAGGCGATGGGACCGCGCGTGAAGGCGCGAGTCAAGAACACCCTGCCGCAGATCGAAGGCGAAGAGAAAGACGAGGAGATGTTCGTCGATCTCACCTTCTCCTCGATGGGCGACTTCACGCCCGACAAGATCGCCATGCAGGTGCCTCAACTCGCCGAGATGATGAAGATGCGCAAGCAGCTCGAAGAATTGCTCGGCTTCATGGACGGCCGCATCGATGCGGAAAAGCGCATCGCCAAACTTCTCAACAACGATGCGCTGCTGGCCCAGATTGCCGGTCAGGCGGTCAATGACGGCGACAAAGAGTAAGGAACCGACAGATGGCAGAGCAGGAAAAGGCAGCAGCAGTCGCCGAAGCTGGCGCCGAAGGTGTCAATCTAGACGAATTCAGCGAACTGCTGGAGAAGGATTTCAAGGTCAAGAAGGACGATAGCGAGCGCCTGCAGCAGCTCGTGCGCAATCTCGCCGTGGCGGCGCAAGCGCGCTCGGAGGCCACGACGATCTCGTCCAATGCGATCAAGTCGATCAAATCGCTGATCGCGGGCATCGACAAGATCGTCAGCAAGCAGATGAACGAAATCCTGCATTGCCCGGAAGTGCGGCAGATGGAGGGCACATGGCGTGGGCTCTGGTACCTGGTCAACAACACCGAGACCGATACCAAGCTGAAAATCCGGGTGATGAACGTCACCAAGGACGAGCTTGCGGACACCTTGGAAGACTACGAAGGGCAGATGTGGGACCAGAGCCCGATCTTCCGCAAAGTTTATACGGAGGAATATTCGCAGTTCGGCGGCGCGCCCTATGGCTGCCTGATCGGCGCCTACGAATTCTCCAACCATCCGCGGGATGTCGGCCTACTGCGCAACATTTCGGGTATCTGCGCTTCGGCGCATACGCCGTTCATCGCCGGCGCCTCGCCGCGCCTCTTCCGCATGGATTCCTGGCAGGAGCTGCCAAACCCACAAGACCTGGCGATGATCGTCAACAATCCGGCCTACGCATCCTGGCAATCGCTGCGCGAAAGCGAAGATGCCCGCTACATCGGTCTGGCAATGCCGCGTGTGCTTGCCCGCCTGCCCTATGGGGCGGAGACCGTGCCGGTCAAAGGCTTTGCCTTTGAGGAAGAGGTCGAGAAGGACCACAACAAATATATCTGGATGAATGCGGCCTTCCCGATGGGCGTGAACATCAACCGCAGCCACAAATTGTTCGCGTGGGGCTCGCAGATCCGCGGCGTCGAGAACGGCGGTTCTGTGATCAATCTGCCGGTGCATTCCTTCCCGACGGATGACGGGTCGATCGCCATGAAATGTCCGACGGAAGTCGCGATCGACGACCGCCGCGAGGCCGAACTGGCCAAGCTCGGGTTGATGCCCATCCTGCACCGCAAGAACACGGACATTGCCGCCTTTATCGGCGCGCACTCGCTTCAGGACGACGAGACGCGCGCAGGGCGTCTCGTCGACCCTGACGCGCAGGCGAACGAACGGCTGAGCGCCAACCTGCCTTATCTGTTCCCGGTCTCGCGCTTCGCGCACTACTTGAAAGCGATCGCACGCGACAAGGTCGGCTCGTTCAAGGAGCGCGCCGACATGCAGATCTGGCTGACGGAATGGATCAACCGCTACGTTTTGGCCAATCCCGCCTTCGCCGACGACAAGGCGCGGGCAAAACGTCCCCTCGCTGCAGCCGAAGTACAAGTCGACAGCGTCGAGGGCCGCCCGGGCTACTACAACGCCCGCTTTTATCTACGGCCGCATTACCAATTGGAAGGCATCAACGCATCGCTCCGGCTTGTCTCGGAGCTGCCGTCAGTCAAACAATAACTGATCGAGAGGAATGGAGCAGACCATGCCCGACGCGAATATTCGCCTTGATGGCTTCTTGAAGGTTCCCGATATTCCCGGTCCCAGCACGCGCGACGGCCACGAGGAAGAAATCGAGGTCTTCAAGGTCTTCTACAAAATGGTCGCGCCGCACGACCCCAACTCGTTGGCGCGCCGTGGCCGTGTCGCGGCCGGCATGTTCGAGGTTGCCAAGCACTATGACATGGCGTCACCCTATCTCAAGCAGGCGTTGTTCGAGAACAAGGAACTCGACGAGGTTGTGTTCTCGGCCCGCCGCACGATTGCCGGCGAAACCGCCGATTATCTCGTCGTGACGCTCACTGACGCATCCGTAGTGACCTATGAAATGCGCGCCAGTGAAGACGAACCGGATGTCATCGAAGAGCGCGTCGGCTTTGCCTACAAGACGATCGAATTCAAGTATGACGACAAGCACGAGTACAAGATCGACGTCGCCGTGGGCAAATGACACGTCCGTGTCGTCTGTCGCGAAGTGAGCCATGAAGACGGTCGCGCGCGCAAAACGTGAGGCCGTGCAACCTTCGTTGTGGGACCGTCTCATCAACGATTTGCCCGGGCTTGCGTCGGAGATCGACGGCTTGCGGAAGGCGCTGAGCGATGAGCTCGGCGCCGAACGGCTGGAGGAATTGCTGGCTGCCGGAGCCCCCAGCATTGCCTCGGACCAGGCGCTGACCCCTGAGCAAAGGCAAAGGTTGCAGCGACTGGGCTTTCAGGTCCGCAACCGCGCGGAGCTCGAAAGCCGCGGCATCGTCGTGTCCGCCCGGGTGCTTCGCGAGGCGGTGCGGCGTGATATCGAGGCTCTGTTCAACACCGAGCGTTTCGAAGCGTTTCCGTTGCTGTCAGACCAGGAGCGAGAAGTCGGCCTGACTTCGCAACTGGATCTCGAAGACTTCCCGGAAGTCCGCCGCAGCGTCATCAACTATGGCGTACCCTCATTCTCCGGCCGGTCCGTGCGCGACTTCGACCGCGAGACGCTGGCCCGTGAAATCAAGCAGGTTCTCGCCACGTTCGAACCGCGCCTCAAAGAGAGCGGCACGAAGGTAAACGTGACCCTTGGCGACAAGACACAGGGACTGAGGATCGACATCGATGCGATGTTGATCATGACGCCCACGCCCGAACGGCTGAAGCTGCGTACGATGATCAATCTCGACAATGGATTTGCCCGCACCGAGATGACGGAGGCCTGAGATGGATCGGGTCTTCCTCGACTACTACGAGTCGGAGCTGACCCACATCCGCTCGCTGGCGGCCGAATTCGCGGCACTTCATCCCTCGATAGCTCGAAACCTGTCGCTGGATACTGTGCCCTGCCCCGATCCCTATGTTGAGCGTCTGCTGGACGGGGTGGCTTTCCTGGCCGCGCGCACCCGCCACAAGGTCGATGCTGAGCGGTCGCGTTTCACACGCAGCGTGCTGGAGGTGCTCTATCCCGATCTTGTCGCGCCCGCGCCCGCCATGGGCATGGCCGTCATGACCCCCGGGCAGCAGGTCCAGACCATGCCTACCGGTTACCTCGTCAGGCGCGGGACGCGTTTGATCTCGAGCCTTCAGCCTGGTCTTTCGACGCGCAGCACCTATACGACCGGGCAGGACGTTACGCTTTGGCCCGTCGTTGTGACTTCGGTCGGACATTATCAGGACCGGAGCGCGCTGGCTGCCGCAGGCATCCGTCCCCTCGACGGCGTGCAGGGCGAGTCGGCGCTCAGAATCACAATCGGGCCGTCCGGCAAGGGTTCTCTCAAAGAGTTGCGCCTGGACGAACTCGACCTATGCTTCGCAGGCCGCCCGAAGGCCGCCAGTTTGTTTGACACGCTGTTCGGCGTGACGGTGGGAGTCCTCGGCAGACCTGAGGGTAAAACGAACATGCTCGTGTCCTTGCCGCGGCCAGCAATGGTCGGCGTGAAGGATGCAGAAGCCCTGCTGCCGCGCACACGCCCGACATTCGAAGGGTATCGCTTGTTGCGCGAATATTTCCTCATGCCGGAGCGCTTTCACTATGTGCGCGTCGCCGGGTTGATGCCGGTCGTACGCCAATCCGATGCCGGACTTGAGATCATTTTTGTCTTCAAGCGCCCAACTCCTGAAATGGCGGATGTAAGCGCCGCCGATTTTCAGCTCTTCGTCACGCCGATCGTGAATCTGTTCGAGCGCGAGTGCAATGTCATCGAGATCGACCGCCGTCGTACTCGCCAGGTGCTCCATGCGGACAGGACGCGGCCGCGTGATTTCGAGATCTATCGCGTCACCAAGGTGGAAGACGCCGACCTCGATGGTCCGGACGCGGATGTGCCGGTGCTATTCGGGCTTGGCCAGAATCGCGGTTCCGGCTGGGCGTATTCGACCGAAAGACGCCCTCGCCGACCTACGGAAGACGAACGGCGTCAGGGGGTGACACGGACATCCTATGCCGGCGACGACGTTTTCCTGGCGATATCGAGCCCGGAAGGAGTTCCATCGCGACCGATCAGCCGGCTCGATATCGTGGCGCTGTGCACCAACCGCGACCTGCCCATCCTAGACGACACGCCGTCGCTTACCCTGGAGAGCGGGGACCCGGTCGAATCGATCCGGCCGATGGGCGCGTTGCGGCCGCCGCGCGCGGCTATGGCAGCGGCGTTGCCTAGCGGCCCCGAGGGCGAGTCGCGTGCCGACGAACTTGCGTGGCGGATGGTGTCACAGCTCTCACTGAATTTTATGAGCCTGGCGGCCGAAGGCAAGGGCGACGCGCCGCTGCATGCGTTGCTGGATCTTTACGCCGACCGCGGCGACCCAGGTCTGGCGCGCCATGTGCGCTCGATATCGCGTGTCGAGTCGCGCCCGGTTATTGAGCGGCTGCCCATTGACGGACCGATGTGTTTCGGCCGCGGAACAGAGATCACGTTGCATATAGACCAGTCCGCACTCGCGGGCCACAGCTCCCTACTGCTTTCCGCGGTGCTGGCTCATCTGTTCGCGAGACATTCCGGCATAAACGGCTTCGTGCGGACGAAGACACGTTTGCTGCAAAAACAGGAGGAGGTGCAGTGGCCGATAACGCCAGGCAATCGCCCCCTGATCTAAAGCGGGACGTGGACCTCAATGACGCTTACGATTTTTTCGAGCTGCTGCGCAGGCTCGAACGCAACGGCGGCTTGTTCGGCTATGCCGGGCCGGCAAGCCGCGAACCAGCACGGCTCGGGCAACATATCAGACTGGGTTTTGCGACGCATGACGTCGCTGAATATCAGCCTGGTGATGCCAATCTACCGGCGAGGGTCACCGTCGCGAACATCGGTCTGCTTGGACCCGAAGGCCCGCTACCGCTGCATTTGACCCGATGGGTTCTCGATCGACTGTCCCAGCGTTGGTTTGCCGGCGCCGAAGCCAGGCATACCAGCGACACGACATTCGTCGATTTTATCAACATCCTCCAGCATCGCCTCATAGCGCTCTTCTATCGAGCGTGGGCGGACGCCCACCCCGCCGTCCAGGTCGAGCGAAATGTCGGCGGACGCCTGCGCTCGATGCTGGAATCTCTTGGCGGCATGGGAATGCCGGGAACCAAAAACCCGTCGGAACCCGGTAGCGACTTGATCAAGATGCGTCAGGCCGGCTCTTTGGCGCAGCAACTGGATGGTCCTGAAAAGCTGACGCAACTGCTCGCCGAGTTGTTTGGGGTACCGGTGAAGTTGAACGAGTTCATCGCGACCTGGATCGAGATTCCGAAGGGCCTGCAGAGCCGTCTCGGCCAGGCTCATGCCGCCCTTGGCCGGGGCGCCACGATCGGTCCGCGCGTCTTTTCCCGCCAGGGGAGAATCGAAATCCGCATCGGCCCTATGGGCTTCGAGGCTTACAGATCTTTCCTGCGGGACGGAGCGCGCCTGCCGGCAATGAAACGCGCGGTACGCGATCTTATCGGCGAACAGTTCGATGTCGATCTCCGGGTCGTCCTGGCTGCAAGCGAAGTGCCACCGCCAAAGGTCGGCATCGTTCAGTTGGGACGTACTGCCTGGCTTGCGCGGCCAACAGAAAGGGACGATGCTGACGATATGCGCCTGCGGACCATTGTCGGCTGGCGTCCCGAACCGGCGGGAATCGCGGCATGAGCCTGCTTTTGACGATCGAGCACGGTCCACGCAGCCAGACTGTCAGGCACGCACGCCTTGACGAGGGCGAGCTCGTGATCGGCCGCAGCGCTGAAGCCGACTGGCAGATCGACGATCCAGATATGTTTGTCTCGCGCGCCCATTGCACGGTCAGCGCACGCGGCGGCGGCTATGTCATCACCGACACGTCGAGCAGCGGCCTTTTCATCGACGACGCCACATCGCCCTTGGGCACAGGCAATTCCGCACCGTTGCGCAGCGGCATGCGACTTAGGCTCGGCGACTACGTCCTCGGCGTCGAGATGCCCAGCGCGACCGATCCGAGGCCGGCCGGAACACTCGATGCGCGCCAGTCCGGCGCTTCACGGGTCGCTGCAGGCTTCGGCCACGACGACTTCTTTGCGGCACAGGCTGAAGAGGCTGAGCCCCCGCCGCGCCCCAGCGGCCTGCCAGATCCCTTCGAGAAGGCGCGGCCAAGCGCATTCGCTTCCTATGAGCCCTCCGATGCAGACCGCCACAAATCCCCTGCCTTCGACGACCCGTTCAGCATGGAGCCAGTGGCGACGCCCGCCGCGCCTCAGACTTTTGGAACTGATAGATCCACGGACGGGCCGGATGATCCGTTTGGTTTCTACGCGTCCGAGGCCGTGCGTGAGCCTCCCGCACGCCCTCTCGATCCAATCCCACCACCGCCGGCTTCGGCTACGACCGACGCGCCCCGGCAAGCACC
This sequence comes from Rhizobiaceae bacterium, assembly GCA_050247155.1. Lineage (GTDB taxonomy): Bacteria > Pseudomonadota > Alphaproteobacteria > Rhizobiales > Rhizobiaceae > Mesorhizobium_G. The sequence continues at coordinate 48,190 of JBFWUS010000014.1, read as the reverse complement.
ACCGGCTGTTCGTGCTCCGTGGGAAATGCCGGTCGAGGCCGAAGCCCCTGCTGATGCCCGGCCTAGTGCACCAGAGCCGGCACGGCCTGCCCCACAGATCGTAGCGCGGCCGCTGGCCGCGCCTGAACAGGTGCGTGCCGTGCCGCCTCCCCGCCTTCAGCCCGCGCCGATGCTGCCAGTACCGGAGCCAGCCTCGCGGCAAGGCGAAGGCGACGATGCTTACGCAGCCTTCATGCGCGGCTTGGGACTTGATGGCTCGGCTTCGCGGCGCGACCCGGCCGCGGAGATGGAAAAGTTTGGCCGTGAGTATCGGCTGATGCTCGAAGGGTTGATGCAGTTGCTGCGCAAACGCGCCGAGGAAAAGGGCAATGCGCGGGTCGCGCAAACGGTCGTTGGCGCTTCGGACGTCAACCCGCTCAAATTCATGCCAACGGCGGACGACGCGCTGTCAATCATGATGCGCGGGCAAAGTCCGGGCTTCCTGGGCGGCGAGGCTGCTATCGCCGATTCCATCCGAGACCTGGCCAGCCATCACGTCCGTGCGTGGAGAGGCGTTCAGGGCGCGCTGCGGCGCATGATCGACCGCTTCGATCCGGCCGCGCTAGAAGAGGAGTTGAAGTCGAGCTCCAGCATCGGAACGCTGCTTGCAGGCGGCAAGAGCGCGAAATTGTGGGAGCTCTATCAAAAGCGCCATCGCGAAATCGCTCAGAGCGCTGAAACGCGCTTTCTTGGCGAGCTCGGCACCGATTTCAGGGATGCATATGAAGAGGAGTGAGGCATGATCAATCGGCGCGATTTTGTTGTTGCCTTGGGCGCAAGCGGGTTTCTCGCGGCTTGTCAGAGCGGCCCACCCGGCCCCTCGACGGTGACGATCAACTTGGCCGGACAGGCCGGCATGAATCCAGGACCTGGCGGCGCCGACAGGCCCGTCACAGTGATGATCCTCAAGCTGAAGAGCACCGGCAAGTTCAACTCCGCCGATTATTTCGCGCTTCAGGGCGATGCAGGCTCGGCCTTGGCGGGCGATCTTTTGGGTTCCGACACCATCGCGGTGGGGCCAGGCGCAACGGCTTCGAAGACGCTCACTGTCGAGCCGGAGGCGACGGCTCTTGGATTTGTTGCGCTTGTTCGTGAGCCGACCGGACGTACGTGGCGTACGACGAAATCGGTCTCGCCGGGATCACAACTGACCGTCAATGTGCGGCTGGGCAGCGGCGGCATTTCAGCCTGAGTCCTGGCCTGGGTTTGGTCGATGCAGAGAGTGGCGGCATGAGCGATGCAAATCGAGTGGTGTGGTCGGAGGGCTTGTTCCTCCGTACGCAGCACTTCCAGCAGCAGGACCGTTTTTTTGAGACGGTGGCGCGCGGCACATTGCAGGCCGGGCGCTTGCAGACCTTTGGCTTTCGATCGCTGAAGCTCGATCCGTCGCTGCTTGAATCAGGTCAAGTCGCGATCCTGTCCGCGCGCGGCATTTTTCCTGACGGGACGCCGTTCTCCATTCCGGAAACGATGGACCCGCCGAGGCCGCTGCCGATCTCGCAGGAAACCGGCGCCGGCGCGGTGTTGATCGCTTTGCCGCTAGAGCCGGCTGGCGGCATCAGTTTTGAACCGTCGCACGGAAACCCCAGCGGCGCTCGCTATCGCGGTGCGATCGTGACAATTCGCGATGCCGTTCAAGGCGGATCGGACGCGGAGGAAATCGAGATCGCGAAGCCGCAGGCCTTGCTGCTGGCGCCCGGCAAATCTGTCGGCGGATATACCGCCCTGCCCGTCTGTGACCTACGCGGGCTGAAAGCCGACGGCAGCGTTTCGCTCGACGCCGGTTTCCTTCCACCCACTCTGACGACCGACGCAGTCGCTTGGTATGCGCAACTTATGCAGGAGGTGATCGCCGGGCTTGACCAAATTGCCGACGCCCACGGCAAGATGGTGCTTGGCGGCGCAGGGCGAAGCGTTGAGGATCTCTTGATGCTGCAACTGGCGAACGCGGCGAGACCCCGGTTGACCCATATGCTCGCCCAGGATGTGTTCCATCCTGCCGAACTGTATCTGGAACTTGCCGGACTGGCCGGCAATATGGCGACCTACGGTTCAAGCTCGCGCCGCCTGGCGGAGCTGCCGGCCTACGATCATATGGCGCCCGGCCCTGCCTATATGGCGCTGGCCGACACCCTGCGTTCACTCATCCTCAGCCTGCGCTATGTCGAGCCCAAGTCGCGCGCGCTACCGGTGATGCGGCATGCCACCAACGTTTGGAAAGTGCGCATAGACAACCCGAAGATATTGCAGGCAAGCCGCATCGTCGTACGGGTCGGCTCAGAGCTCTCCGACGAGGCTCTCCGCAAGATCTTCGTCAACCAGGTGACCGTTGGGTCGGCCAGTGAGTTTGAAGGCCTGTGGAAATCACGGCTGCCCGGCATCCCGCTGAAGCCGCTGCACTCGCAGCCTCGCGAGATACCCTATGACGGCGACCGTCTCTGCCTTGAACTGGACCAGCGCAGCGAGCATTGGACTTCGCTGCTTGACGCGCCAGGCTTCGTTATCGGCGTCTCCGGGGTGCTGCCGAGTGAGCCGCAAGTCGACTGCTATTCGGTGAATAGGTGATCTGATGAGCAGGGACGATCCTTTCGGGCTGTCGGAGGATCGAGAACGGACACGCATCCGGCTTGTCGGCCAACCTATGCCGCGCGCGCCGATGCCGGCGGTATCCGGCGTTCCACTCAAGCGCAATCGAGCGCACCCCAATCCGCTCATCAACGCCTTTGCGCCGTTGCTGGAATTCGCACCCGAATTAGAAAGCGCGATGCCGCCGGAAAATCCCGAGGTGTTGCGGACCCGCTTGCTCGACGAATTGGTGCAGGCGCGTGACGTCGTGGTGGCCAGCGGCTCTCCTTTGGCGCGAGCCGACCAAGCAGCGTGGCTGGTTGCGGCGCTCCTCGACGATCTCGCCATCAATACGCCCTGGGGAGGCGCAAGCGCCTGGCCACGACAACCACTCCTTGTCATGTTGCGCGGCGATGTCGACGCAGGCACGCAGTTCTTCGCTCGGCTAGAGGAATTGGAACGCCACCCAAATCGGGACCGCGAACTTCTGGAATTGCAGTACCACTGTCTGGCGTTGGGTTTTCGCGGCAAGTATCGGGTCGCGGCGCGCGCCGGCGATCGATCGATCAATGCCGTCCGCGTGGCCGCCGCCCGGTTCCTGCGTGATGTGGATGCGGAAAGTGCCCCGCTGTCGCCGCATTGGCGCGGCGTCTCGGCAGCGGATGAGCCGCGACGCTTCGTTGTCCCCATCTGGGTCATGGCGCTGGGGGCGCTGGCGATTTCGGCTGGCGTCTATGTCGGTTTGTCGATGAGCCTCAGCAGCCAGGCGACCGAACTCACCACGCTGGTGCGTGCCCTGCCACCACCGCAACGCGCCGAGATCGCCCGCGCCGCTCCGGCAAGTGAAGCGCCGGCCGTGCAGCCTATCGAATTTGCGCTACTGCCGGAGTTTCAAAGGGAGGCGCCCGACAATCTTAAGCGCGTGCTTAAGGGCAACGAGAGCGTGTCGCTTGCCAAGCTGGTCATCCAGGCTTCCAATCCGGAAGTCTTCAGGCCCTCGCGCGCCGACCTTACGGAAGGGTATGCACCGCTGATTGCTTCGATCGCAAAAGTGATCCGGGAGAATGACGAACTGATCGGCAAGATCACAGTCGTTGGACACACCGATAGCATCCCGCTGCAGCGAACCAACCCTTTGTCGACCAACCAACGGCTATCGGAGGCCCGGGCGGCAACGATCGCGGAACTGCTTGTGCAAAACGGCGTACCGCAGGAGCGGATCCGCTCGGAGGGGCGCGCCGCCACCGATCCTATTGCGGACAACGGCACGCGGGAGGGGCGTGCGCTCAACCGACGCGTAGAAGTTCTGGTCGAGAAGAGGCTCTGACATGTTCATCCTCCGCCTCCTTTGGGCGATTATTTCATCCCGTTGGTTGTGGACGTTTATCGGCCTGACGCTGCTGGCCGGCTTGATCTGGTTTTTCAGCCCGATCGTCCAGGTCGGCCCATACTCGCCTTTCGAATCCGAGACCGTCAGGCTGGCGATCATCGCGGGCCTGGTCATCCTTTGGCTGATCTGGCTGATCGTCGCGCAGCGGCGGGCAATCAGAGCCAATCGTATGTTCGTGGCGGAAATCGCAGCGCCACCGCCGGTCGAGAAACAGCTGTCGGCCGGCGAACAAAGCGTTGCGGCGATCGGGACGAAATTTCAGGACATCATGGCCGAGCTAAAGCGGCGCAAGCTCGGCAACCGCAAATTCCTGCGAGACATGCCCTGGTATGTCATCGTGGGGCCTCCGGCGACCGGCAAGACAACAGCGCTCAGGCAATCCGGTCTCAACTTTCCAATCGACTTGACCGACGATCTGCAAGGCGTCGGCGGCACGCGCAATTGCGATTGGTTCTTCGCCGAGAATGCAGTGCTGATCGACACGGCCGGTCGCTACGTTCAGCAGGAAAGCCAACCCGATGTCGATGCTACGGAATGGCTGGGTTTCCTCGACCTCTTGAAAAAGCACCGCGGACGCCGAGCCCTGAACGGTGTGATCGTCGCACTGGGCATCGATGCCCTGTCGGAAGGCGATGAAGCGATCAAGGCGCATGGCCGCAAGATCCGTCGCCGGCTCGCGGAGCTAAACGAGCGATTGCAGATCCGCCTGCCCGTCTATTTGATGCTGACGAAGGCCGATCTGATCAAAGGTTTCGAGCCGTTCTTCGGGAATCTGTCCACATCCGAGCGTGAGCAGGTCTGGGGCGTCACATTTCCTGTTGACGCCAAGGTTAATTCCGCCGCTGTCAGTCAGGAAGTGTCGCTGCTTGCGACCGAACTCGAAAAACGGCTGGTGCCGAAACTGGAGACCGAGGACTCCCTTGCGCAGCGCGCGGAAATATTCCGTTTCCCAGCGCAAGTCGAAAGCCTGTCGGACTCCATCAAAGTGCTGGTCGATGCGATCTTCGGCGAGAGCCGCTACGAGGACAGCGCCTGGCTGCGCGGCGTCTACCTGACCTCTGCCACACAGGAAGGCGCTCCTATCGACAGGTTGACGGCTGCGCTGTCCTCATCCTTTGGCCTGCCGCCGCGCCGCGCTATGCCGGCCTCCCGGGTTGAGAAACGAAGCTTCTTCCTCAAGAACCTGCTCACCGACGTGGTGTTCAAAGAGGCCGGGCTTGGCACATTCGACCCAATTGCCGTGCGCCGGCGCACCTGGATTTGGCGCGGCGCGGCGGCGGCCTCGGCTTTGACGGCGATCGCAGCCGGCTCGTTATTTGCCTTTTCTTACAACGACAACCGTCAGGCGATCGCCGCGCAGGCTGGCCAGTTCGACGCGCTGCGCGATACGCTGACGCCTTTTGCGGCAACCAAAGCGCCGGTTGACGCACTGGATTTCGATGTCGCCTTGCAGGCGATGGATGCCGTGGCTTCGGCTCGCACCGAAGCGACTGGCGGCGCCCGGGATCTGATTGGGCCGACGGCTGCGCCGGAACTCAATCGGGCGCAGCAGGACGCGTACAATGCCGCCCTGCGAAATTTGCTCGAGCCGCGCATGGTAGCGCTGCTCGAAGCGACGATGTGGCGGCAGATGCGCGATCCCGAATTCATGTTGGGTGCACTGAAGACCTATCGCATGATGACGGGCATGTCGGCGATGGACACCGACTATGTGCAGAACTGGTGGGCGAAGGAATTGCCCCAGTTTGCCCCCATCGCGCCCTTTCCCACGCCGGATTCCGAGGCACATCAAACCGCAGCCATCTCACGCATGGCTATTGACGAGCAGTACATCGCTCCGGATCAAGGGCTCGTCGCGGAAGCCCTAAAGACGGTCTGCACCATCTCGTTGCCGCAGCGCGCCTACAAACAGTTGCTGGACGACCCGGCGGTCGCGGAACTGGCCGAATGGATACCGGCCAATTTTGCCGGACCAAATGGGGCCAAGGTTTTCGCCCGCCGTTCGGACAAGACGTTGCGCGTCGGCGTACCCGGCGCCTACACCTATGAGGGCTTCCACGGTCCGATCCTCGATCGCGTAGAGGAGGTTGCTGCCCAGGCCGCTCTCGACCGGGCCGTTTTTGCCGGCGGTTGCTCGGAGAACGCCGAGACGTCGGTGCCGGCGCTGTCGCAAGACATTCTGAAGCTTTATTATGAAGACTATATCGCGCAATGGGATTCGTTCCTGCGCGACATGCGGTTGGCGCCGCTGACGGACCTGACGATTGCCAGCGAAAACCTCAAGGACCTGTCGAGCGCAGACTCCGCCTTGAAGCGACTGGTCACAGCGGTGGTGGCTGAAACCGATCTGACGCGCTCCGAAGACGAAGAGCCGGCGGGGGACAACAAGGCCGCAAAGAAGGGCACGTCGAAAGTGCTCAGCAAGCTGGGCAAGGTCGGAAAGCTTGTAAAGACCGGTGTCAAGCTTCTTCCGAAAGCCGGTGGAGGCGACGCTGTCGACATGACCGGCTCGCTGGTCGCGGAGCATTTCAAGCCCATCAAGTCGGTTGTAGCCGAAGTCGACGGTCAGCCGCCGGCGCTGGATGCCGCCGTGGTCGCTCTCACTGCCCTATCGAACGTTTTGCAGACTGTGACGGCAAATCCCGATCCGCAGGACGCCATCAAGAAACAGGGCGGCCTGGCGGAACTCACTGGCGCCGTCGCCCGGCAGGCACTGGTTTTGCCGGATCCTATCGACGATTGGCTGGGCGGCATCGCGACGGACACTGGCGGCTTGACCGAGAAGGCCGTGACTTCGGAGCTGAACGCCATCTGGCGCGCCGATATCATGCCGTTCTGCCAGGCAGCGCTGAACAACCGTTATCCGTTCACCGAGAGCGCGGTCGATGTCAATGTCAAGGATTTCGCCAGGCTATTCGGTCCGGGCGGCCTCATCGACGCGTTCACCAACGATCATCTCATCAACTATGTCGACACCACAGCGCAGCCGTGGAAATGGCGCGCCGACTTTGGTCTCAACTCCGACGCGCTGAAGGCATTCGAGCAAGCGCGCAGAATCCGTGACGATCTTTTTCCGGGCGGCCAGGGGCCAACGATGGCTTTCACGCTGCAGCCGACCGATCTGTCTTCGACGGCGACGCGGGTCACACTCAATGTCGACGGCCAGAGTCTCGTCTATTTCAACAACGCGACCCGTCCACAACCGATGACGTGGCCTGGAAAGGACGGCACGGGGGTTATCACGCTGGCGTTTCAGCCGATCGACGGTTCACCGGAAGTTCAGGTAAGCGAAACAGGAAGCTGGGCATGGCTGAGGCTGCTGCGCAGCGGCCGCTTCACCGGCACAAATCTGTCCGACGTCTACGCGTTGAGGCTTGGCACGCAGAACTTTTTCGCCGATTTCGAGCTGAAGGCATCGAGTGTCGAAAATCCCTACACATTGCAGATGTTCAAGAGATTCACGTGTCCGACGCAGATCTGATTCTGCCGGGATTTTACGGCAAGCTTCCGGCCGCTGGCGATTTCGTCACCCGGCGGCTGCCGCATGATTTTGTACTGAGTTGGGATCGTTGGCTGGCGCAGCATTTGGCCCCCCTCATCGGCCCCGATCACTGGGACTACCATACGCCCCTGCGCTTCCTCAGCGGTCCCGCGTCATTCGGCCCGGCCGCAGGTGTCGTCGCAGCCAGCCACGATCGCGTCGGCCGGCGCTTTCCGCTCAGCATCGTCGCCGTGCTGCCCGAAGCAAGGTCCAACCTGGCCAATCGGAACGACTGGTTCGCCTCCCTGGAAGCTGCCGCACAGGCGGCTCAAGACGGTCTGCCTCCGGATGAACTTGACGCAAGGCTTGCGGAACTCGGCATCGCCGTGGGCACCGGGGACGAAAGCGATCCCATCGATGCGATGACCGTCTGGACGCGGCGTTCCGATCTGTACGACCTCGACCCTGCCGACCCGCGACCCACTCTCCATCAACTGCTCGCCCAAAATGTGGAGACGAGTTGATGAATATCTGGAACCAGATGGGTTATCCGCACGCGTTCACGACCGCGACGGATGTCGCCGGCCATGATTGGTTAGTCGTCGTCGTTAAGGCTACCTTCGACTTCCCGGAAGCTTCCAATGGACCTGTCCGGAAATCGGCAGAACAGACGCCGCTCGTTTTCGCCGATGTCCAAACCGGCGAACCAGGCTATTCGGCCACGCTGTGGGAGACGGACTTCGCGTTTCGCAAGCCCCGTTGCGACGTGGCCCTCAATGGCTGCGCCTATGCGCCGGGCGGAAGACCGGCAGAGCGTATTCCGGTCGGCATCAAGATAGGCAGCTGGTCGAAATTGTTCGAGGTGGTCGGCAATCGCGAGTGGCGCGCGATCGGCCCGGTGTTCACATCGACCGCGCCCGAGCCTTTTCTCAAGATGCCGATTACCTATGACCGGGCCTGGGGCGGCGTCGATCGGCTAAACCCCGAAGAACCGCTGCCCGGCGCCTACCTCCGCAATCCGGTCGGCACCGGCTGGGCGCAGACGAAGAACCAGCGTCTTATTCCTGGCCTGCGGCTGCCCAACACACAGAAGATCGGAGAAGAGATACGTTCGCCCTTTGGCAACTACACGCCGATGAGTTTCGGGCCGATGGGTCGCGGCTGGCCGGGCAGAATCGAGTATGGCGGGACGTATGACCAGAACTGGATCGACAACATCTTTCCGTTTCTACCGCCTGATTTCGACGAACGCTATTTTCAGATGGCGCCGGCCGATCAGCAGACCGACCTGCCGCGCGGCGGAGAGGAAGTGCAGCTCGTCAACTTGACCCCGGAGGGGCGGGTGAGTTTCCGCCTTCCGCCGACGGGGCTGGAGATGACGCTATTCAAGCGACGGGAGAAGACCTTTGAGGGCCTTCTGCATCCAGATACGATCCTGTTCGACCCTGAGAACCGGCGCTTCTCACTGGTATGGCGGATCTCACAGCGCATCCACCGCACTATTCTCGACTTTACGCAGGCCTGGATCGGCCCACCTACACGGGGAATGGAGCGCGCCTTTGCCACGCGTAAGGCTTACATCCGCTACCAAGTTGCAGGCCGCCTGGAGGACGAAGCAGCATGAGCCCCGGTCTCGACATCCTGTCCGCGGGCATGGTGACAGCCGTGGGCCTTGATGCACCATCAAGTTGCGCCGCGATGCGTGCGAGGCTTGATGGGTTTCAGCAATCCCGCTTTCGAGCCGCCGGCGACTGGCTGGTCGGCGCGCCGGTACCGCTGCCGCGCAACTGGATCGGTGAGAAGCGCCTTGCCCACATGGCTGCCGCTGCCATATGCGAGGGGTTCGACGCGGTTCCCGAAGCCCGCAACACCGCCGCCCTGATCCTCTGCGTCGCCGAAGAAGACCGTCCCGGCAACCCTGCCGCCAACCCTACTCGCCTGGCCGCCCGCATCGCCGGGATCACCGGCTTTGACCCTCCCCATCGCACCCGTATCGTCGCCCACGGCCGTCCCTCCGGCCACGTCGCGCTCGATCAGGCCCGTCGTCTCCTAGCCGACGGCACCGCGCCCTATGTGATGATCTGCGGCGTCGACAGCTACCTGACGAGCCGCACGATCGCCCATTACCTCGCTGAACGCCGCCTCCTCACCCCCGACAACCCCAACGGCTTCATCCCCGGCGAAGCTGCCGCTGCCGTCCTCTGCACGCGCCGGGGGGCCGGTGGCTCCCTGCGCCTCCTAGGCCTCGGCCTGGCGCGGGAACAAGCCTATATCTACAACACAGCCGATCTGCCGTTCCGCGCCGACGGCATGACAAGCGCCTACCGCGCGGCATTCGCGGAAGCGGGTTGCCGCCATTCAGACATCGCGATCAAGATCGGCGACCTCCCCGGCGAGAGCTTCTGGTTCAAGCAGACCGCACTCGCGATGCAAAGGACGCAGCGGGAGCCGTCCGACGTCCAGCCCATCTGGGCGATCGCGGCAAGTCTCGGCAACATTGGCGCGGCAGTCACTCCGCTGATGCTCGGATGGGCTCTCACGGCTGCCCAGAAGGGCTACAGCTCTCGTCGGCCGGTTCTGCTCGAGGCCTCCGCCGATAGTGGGGCCTGCGGCGCTCTTGTGGCGGCCGCGTCATGACCGTCTTCGCCAACGGCCTGGAGATCTCCGCCAAGGCCCAGGGCTGCAAAGTCATTGCCGACTTTCCCGACCCATGCTTCACGCCGCCGCTAACGCCCGCCACCCCACCCGGCGTGCCGGTACCCTATCCAGATTTTGGCCAGGACTCCGACCTGACGTCGGGCAGCACCACGGTAAAGATCGGCGGCAAGGAAATCAGTCTGGAAAACAGCAGCTGCTACAGTAAATGCTCGGGCGACGAGGCCGGCTCGGCGCCAAAAAAGGGAGTCGTTACTTCTAACAATACCGGCGCCGTTTTCGCTCAAAAATGGTCAATGGACGTAAAGGTCGAAGGCAAGGGGGTCGCCCGATTTAGCGATATTGCGACCAGCAACCATGCCTAGAAAAGCCCCGCCCGACGCACCGCCGACAGTGATCGTCGGGCAGCCCGCGCCGGCCGTCTTCGAAACAGACACCTGCCTCGTCGGATCTTACAAGGACACCCAGAAGAAATGTTCCGATCGCGGAGGTCAGGCGCACCACATCATTCCCGACGAGTATCTTCGCGACTCCACCCGGGAAGAGGCCGAAGCTGCAGCAAGTCGGGTGGCGGGCACGAAAAAGAAGGACCCGACGCGACTGGACGACAGCTTGCCAAGGATCGATCAGGGCTGCTGCATCTGTGTCGGTGGAAACGCCAACGGCTCTTCGGCAAAAGAAGCGAAACCGTCTTCAAAGAAGGGCAAGGAACAAAAATCAGCGATCCTGGAGAAGGGAAGGAAGCACGCCAAGAAGTCCGGCCAGAATCTGGCCACGATGCGCGGTCACGGTTTTCTGCATCAGTTCGACGACCGATTCCGCGACTTGGATCCGACTGTCGACAACGCCCTCGACACGGCCAATGACCTTCTGGATGAGGTCGTTGAATACGAAGAGGGCGGTGTCGATGCGGAATGCGCCGAAAAAGCGAAGGAATGCATCGAGAAGCAATTCGCTGCCGCAAAGGAAAAGGGCGCCGAGCTCAAGGAGGTCACCCCGAGAAGCGAGGAGTCGAGAGCGAACCGCCATAGACGGCTTGGAACTGCCTAGTTTGACAAACACAAACGTCAGGAGGGACCTATGTACAGTCTGCCCATTTCCGACACCGTGGCGTTTGCCATCGATGATGACGACGAGGACAACTGGATCGTCTATGTCGTCGACTTCGACGCGAAGACCATGGAGAGCTTTTCGTTCGTTGGATCGGGAAATGTTCAAAGCGCGCACTGGGACCCGGGTCGAGGGCTGATCTGGGTACTTGTCGACGGCACGATTTTCGCCATTGATCGCTCGAAGCACGAGATGTTCGATATCTCGTCGCCTCCAAAGAAGTTTTTTGTTTATTCGGTCCTCAGTACCGACTCCCATATCTACGTGAGCGGCGAGTACTCCAATATCTGGCGGATTTCGGTGCCTGCATTGGAATGGGAACCGTTGCAGACACCGGAGCCAAAGCCCCCGAGAGCCGCGGACGCGGCCGAGCAGACGCGGCGGACCAAGGAGTACGCCAGGAAATACCCGCCATACTATTACGGCTTCGAGGTCGGCGAACACTTTGTCTTCTGCGGTGCATTGGGTGCACTGGCCCGTGTGCACGGCACCTCGGTCGAAACCCAGAGGATCGAGACCGAGGCGCGTCTGATGACCGGTCGTGTCGAGGGGCGGCAGATTTCGCTTTCCGCCGATAGTCCTCGCGGCGAGATATATTTGGGAAATTTCGGCGAAGATTTCGAGATTATTTTCTCTGACAATCAGCGCTCTCTTCATCGCACGGCATTGCACAATGGACGCCGCTACATCGGCATCGCCGAGTATCCGGCTTCGGAACTGCACAACCTCTATATATATGAGAAGAATGAATTAGCCCCGGTCGAGACGGATTGCGCTAGAGAACCGCTGCAACTCATCTCGCTGTCGTCGACGGGAAATGCGCTCTGGGCGATCGACGGATTTGGCATATTCCGATTGTCGCAGGACAAGTGGACGCTGGTGGACGATGATGATCTGCAGAGCGGCATTTGGCCCGAAGGCGGCTGAGCCTATTCTGCAGGCAGGTTGGCCTTCAGATATGCGCGCACCTTTTCCAAGTCGAGTTGCGCGACTGGGATCGGTTTCTTCGCCGACAGCATGCGTATCACGAACAGTTCGCCCGGCTCGGGGAACGCCGCATAGCGCTCTTGCGCGATCTGGAGACCATCCTCACCTGCAACGCGAACGCCATCCAGATGCGCCTCCAACCGCTCAACCAGGCCGACGAGGCGCTCTTCGTCCATATCCGGATTCTCATCCGGATGCAGCATATGCTTGTCATAGGATGTCCATAGGAAAGCCGCCATCTCGGCGTGCTGGCGGACGATATTCTCAAGGACAGGCACTTTTGCCATCAGTTCAGGTTCACCGAACCGCCACGAATGTGATTTGTAGCGCTGGCGTGGCTAACGAGGTAGGTACCCCGAATGGTGAGGTGCCCGTCCTTTTCCATGATGATGACAGACTTGCCGCATCGCAGCTCCAGTCGCTCGTCGGCGGCAATCTTCACAATTTCGCCGTCGCGTACCACGTGAGCTCCGGCATGAGGGCTGTTTGACGGCCGTTTTGCAGGATCGACAATGCGTCCGACAATCAGCGGCTTCAGCGGATCGGCGTTTTCGAACAGCAGCGCTACTTCTGAGCCGATCATGTCAGACGAAAGTTCGGTCAGGCTGCGCGCGGAAAGCGCCGTTTCTTCTGGGTTGCCTGGAAAAACAACGAGAGGCGCTCCCTTATCAAAGCCAAGAAGCAGCCCAATAACCACCCCATCGATCCGTTCACTGATATCGTTCATCGCCGCCTCAGTTCTGTTTTATCTCCGAGCCCTTCATTATGATGTCGCTCGAAGCGTTTGCAGTTATCTTTCCGGACCCCTTTATTGTAATATCTTTTCCCTTAATGGTGATGTCACCATTTTTTTTCATTATGATTTCGGCGCTTCCGGTCTTTATCGTGACTGACTCTTTCGCTTCAATGGTAAGGTTCTTCCCGACGACGATCGCCGTGTCGTCTTTGACCTCAGTGTAGCTCTTCTTTGCGACTTTGAGATTGTGAGCGCCGGAAATTTCGGTCGAATCGTCCTTCGCGATCTTTGTGCTGCGCGCACCTCCGATCTCGCTGCCTTGATCCTTCGCGATTTTGAAAGTCTGGCCACCGCCGATTTGGACGCTCTGGTTCGCCGCAATCGTCCACTCGTCGCTCGCCCCAATGCTATGGCTCTGCCCTGCCCCCACTGTCATCGATCGCGATGCGCCGATCGTGTTGGTCTGAATCGCGCCGACCGTCCGCGTCTCGGCCGCGCCAACGCTGTCGATACGCGCCGCGCCTACGGTGATCGTCTGAACCGCGCCAACCGTCTGCGTGTGCGCTATGCCGATCGTCTCGGTTGAGTTCGAGCCAATGCCGATCGTCTCGTTGGAACCCACCTTCAGCGCGCGGTTGACGCCCACCGTCTCGGTATCGTTGTTGCCGATATTGGTCGTCTGGTTGACGCCAACCTTGACCGTTTTGTTGTTGCCGACATCCTCGTCGAGGTTATGGCCGACGGAATGTTTTGCGTCGTGGTCGATACGGTCCGACTGATCATGTTGAACGAGTTTCGTGCGATCGTTCTTGATCAGAAGGTTGTGGTCCTTCTGTGCCTGGAAATTGACTAGTTCGGATCCGGCCTTGTCCTCGAACATCAACTCGTTGTAGCCGCCGCCGCCCTTCGAGGAATCCGACTTCCAACCGGACTTCGTCGCTTCGCCGGGCAGGCCATAAGGAGGCATCTGCGAGGCGTTGTACACGCGCCCGGTGATGATCGGGTGATCCGGATCGCCTTCGATGAAGTCGACGATCACCTCCTGGCCGATGCGCGGGATCTGGATGAAACCCCAATTGCTGCCGGCCCAAGTCTGCGAGACGCGGACGAAGCACGAGCTGTCCTGGTCGCGCTTGCCTTCGCGGTCCCAATGGAACTGCACTTTTACGCGCGCATATTTGTCGGTGAAGATTTCTTCTCCCGAAGGCCCCACCACAGTGGCAGTCTGCGGCCCGCGCATGATCGGACGCCGCGTTACGCGCTGCGGACGATAGACAACCTTTGTCGGCGCCGCCTCCAGCATGATCTGAAATGTTTCGCCATCGGCCGCGGCCCCGGTCGCATAACTCGGATCGAACAGGCGATAGTCGGCCCGGATTACCAGATATTCGGCGTTCTGGTCACCGCGTGGATGTTCACTCAAATTGAACTTGCAGCCGGAAAACAAACCGCGCGGCGTGCCGGTTGCCGCGACGCGGCTGTGCGGCGCCTGCAATTCTTCGCGGCGGATCGCGGCCACCTTGTCGCCACGGCCGACATCACGGTGGGCGCCTGGATGATGATACTGCTCCCCCGACGCCTCCTTGTGACTGAACGGCTGCGACGATTGCGCCATCAAGTCAGCGCCGGGCTTTTCGAAGTCATAGTCCGTGTGCGCATAGGCGCCCGAGCGAACCGCGGAGAACGGCGTCCATTCGGTGATGTATTCGACGTCCCGACGCATCTCGCCGCCGCCATGCTGAAACGGTACCTTGTCGTAGCCCGGAACGGTCTTCAGCTTGCTCATCGCGTCGATGAGAATCAGCGTGTGCTCGTTGTCGTCGTGCTCAAAGAAATAGAATATGCCTTCGTGCTCCATCAGACGCTGCACGAAATCGAGATCCGACTCGTCGTACTGCACGCAATACTCGCGCTGCGGATAGGAGCCTTGCAGCCGCTTCTCGAATTTGGCGATGCCGTATTTCGAGAATATGTCCTCGATGATTTCGACAACGCTCATATGCTGAAAGATGCGGCAGTCGGTGGTATTGCCCAAAAACCATAGCCACGGGCTTACGACGGCCTCGTAGTGGGCCAGCGTGTCTTCTACGCGCACCTGCCGGAATTCAGAACAAATGCCGGTGAACCACCTCTTATAATCACCCGCCTCGCCCTCGACCGAGACGATGCCGCCGAGCATCTTGAGCGGATCGACTTCGGTGTCTTTGCTCGCAAAACCCACGTTGAACGCGAAGCATCGGCTTATTTCGTCGCGTCCAATCAAGTGGGTGAATATCAGCGTGTCCTCGCCAAGAGGGGTCTTTGCGACGGTCACGGTGTGATCAGGCAAGTCGGGGCCCCCTGCGGCGCGGCCAGACGTCCAATCTACCACAGAACCGGGCACGGAGCCAAAGGCTAGATTGCGCCCCGATCGGGTAGGGGTGAAAAATGAACCTCTTGCGACGATACTCGCAAAACCACATGGTGCGCTTGCCTAACGGCGCTTTGGAACAGTTGCGAATGAGCATTCGCCTGAGGCTTGAGAATGTCGATCGTTTGTCGAACGGAGGGCCGACGTCCTTCAGTTCAAGCGGCCGCAGCTTCGAGATTGGCCGCGAAGGGCGCGACTGGAATTTGCCGGATGCGGAAATGTTCATCTCCGGTCGGCACTGCGAGATCCGGTACGACAACGGCGGATACTGGCTGCACGATGTTTCGCGCAATGGAACGTTCGTCAACGGGTCCAGGCAACGCATCGGTGCGCCGCATCACCTTGTCGACGGCGATCGCCTGAAAATCGGGCGTTATGTCGTCAACGTGTCGGTTGACCGTGACGCGAGCCGCCAGAGAGAACCGCAGCGGCTTGGAACCGATCCTTTCTTCTCCACTTCGGCTGATGAGCGCCTTCCACAACCTGGCCATTCCGGCCACCGCTTCGAAGGACGGGACCAGGATCGCCCTTCGACAGACGCGGCTATTATCCGTCAAATCGCAATGAGCGCGGGGCTGCCTGCGGATGCCTTTGACCACAGGGACGAGCGGGAGGTTGCGCGCGAGATTGGCGCACTGCTTCGCGTCGTCGTCGAAGAAACGGCACAACTGCTAAAAGCCCGCGCTGCAGCCAAGATGCTCGTCAAGAGCACGCATCGCACAATGGTCGGTGCGATGGACAACAATCCGCTCAAATTTCTACCGGGCGCGGAGGAGATTCTGGAGGCAATGCTGGCGCGCCGGCGGCAAGGATATATGGATGCCAGGCGCAGCTTCGAAGACGCGTTTCGCGATCTCAAGGCGCACGAATTCGCAACCTATGCGGCGATGCAGACCGCACTCGGCCGTTTGCTCGACGACCTGTCGCCCGAAGCAGTCGAGAAGAAGGTGCCTGCGTCAGTCTTCAGTTCGCGCAAGGCACAGGCTTGGGATACTTTCGTCACGATCTGGCAGGCCAAAGAGGCCGCGCACGACAACGGTATGCTCGACGTCTTCCTCGCCTATTTTAGCGAAGCCTATGCCAAGGCCGTCAAGCCAAAATGAGCTTTTGGCTGCCAGTCGAGCCTGCCTCAGAATGCGATCTTCAACCCGATTTTTGCAGCGATCGTCTGGCTGTCTGACGACGTCTTGCCGCGCACTTCGCCGCTCAACGTGGTCTTGTCCGACATTTTCAGATTGAAGCCGGTGGATACTGCCGCGGAGAAGTCGGCATCGTCGAAATCGAACTCCTGCCCTCCAATTTCCGCTGTGTTGCGGTAGGCGAAGCGCTGTTGGAGTTCACCCCTCAAATAGGGGCTGAACACCATGCCGCTCTCCATGACGTAGTCGGCATAGACGCCAGGTTCGAACTTCACGGCGCCGAACGATACGCGCGTCTTGCCGAACTGGTTTCCGCCGCTGTCGGTGAAGGCATCGCCGGTAAAGCTGACGCCCAGGATGCCGCCGCGCAGGTCGAAGCGGACACGGTCTGACAGAGCGAAGATATGACCGGCCGAAGCGGTCACCGCGTAACCCGATGTGTCGTAGTTGCCGATGGTGTTCAAAGCGCCGTTGAATACGTCGGTGTTTCCGAAGAAGCCTGTCCCCGAAACCAGCGCATAGTTCAGGCCCTGCCGGAAGAGACCATAAGCGCCGAACATGCCGGCCTTGTTCTCGCCGTTGCCGAGCGTGTCGAACCCGAGGAACGGATCCAGGTCCACATCGGTCGACGTATAGCCGGCGAAGGCGCCGATGTTCAGCCCGTACTGTTCGTCGAACTCGAAATGCTTGGCTGCATTGAAGTCGACGCTGACCGCTGCCGAAAAGTCGCTTGCATCGAAGCCGGGGCCTGCGTTGACCGTATTGCCTTGCGAGATGGAGAACCCGTCATGCTCGACCGCGGCGAATTGACCGGACGCAAAGACGCCGAATGTCGGCGAGAGTTGCGCACGCTGTGCGCTTCCGTTGCCTAGCCCGAGATCCGCGTCCATGGCGTCGGCGGTAACGCCGGCGACCGTTCCTAGTGCGAGATCGGTCGCGCTCTGGTTGACGGCTGCCGGCGGAACCATGACGGCGCCGACATTGGTTGGCGTCGTGCGGATCGAAACGCCGCCGGCGGGTCCACGAACAGCCTCAAAGGTAAAGAGCGAGCCAACCGTCCCCGGGATACCGGCGATCACAAAGTTGCCGGCCACAGGATCATTCGTGGCGACGATAACAGGAATGTCCGTTGCCTGCGTGAAGTTCGGCGTTCCTAGCAGGTTCACCAAGATCGTATTCGTGCCGTTTGCCGCAAAAGCGTTGGTCACAATCTGATCCGCTCGCCCAGTCTGCTGGTCGATATCAACGCCGATGGTGGCGAGTTCCAAGGATAGACCGCCAAGTGTGAATACATCGTCGGCCGCGCCGTCGATCATGTTGATCGCCGCGTTGAAAGCGGTAACGCTACCCGCCATGTTCGTCGAGCCATTGACGAACAATGTGGACCCACCACCGAGCGTCAGCGTGGTAATGCCGACTGTCGCGTCGGTAAAACGAAGCGTCGAGGCAAACACACTCAGTTGGTTGAAGCCGGTAAAGTTTTGCGATTCGCCGCCGGCGGCAAGATCGGTGTTCTGGATTGTTCCATTGGCGTTGAAGCCGCTGAACAGCACGCCGTCACGCAGATCGAGCGCCGGTGCCGAAGCGGAATCGTCAATGACGAGCGTCGTGGCGGAAATTCCGGTGATGTCGCCGCCAATTGTGCCGCCCGACAGGTTCACGCTCTCGGCAGAAATATCGCCGGTGATCGTGCCGCCTGACATCCGAACGACGTCATAGCCTTCCTCACCGTACAATGAGCCATACAACGTTCCTCCGCTCATGTTGTACAGGTCGTCGCCGGCGCCCAGATAGACATTGACCGATGCCTCAGCGGCCCCTATCTGGCCGCTTTGGAAGTCGACAAAATCCTGGAAGTCGCTGAGATGGACGTCAAAGCTCTCGGGAAGAAGGAACGGATCAGGCGTCGTCGCCGCGTCTAGACGGATTGCGCCACCCAGCATGTTCAGAATTGTCGGATAGATGGATTCGAAAGGGAGCGACGGGGGATCGGTTGCCTCACAGGTGATCGTTATTGTGGTGCTATCGAAATCCGACGTACAGGCGTTCGCCTGGCCAGAAATTACTAGCGTGGACACCGTTCCGGCCAATGCCGCGAAGCCGAGCCGACGAGCCGTTTTTTTGCTGATCATAGGTCCCCTTCCAGCACAACGCAGTTTCGTTGCAACTCCCGTGGTCCTCGGCTCTAAACCGGGCCTGCTTGTTGTCCTAGGGGAATATTAGCGTTCCTAGAATAGCACCGCCGGTGGGGCATGCACATAGTCTCGCCACAATGTTGCGGCTCGGCGGAACTGCCCAACCGTTTCCGTTCAAATGTGCATTTAAGGCTCCGGACAGGCGCTCCGCGGGCACGCTTTCGGCAATCATAAGGCCATGAAAGACATAGCCTATTGCCGCCATCGCGATACGCCTCTTCGAAGCGGCGACACTGCCCAAAGCCAGAGCTGGCGCATGTTGCCGAAAAGCAACTCTCGATCGCTTTATGAACCTTGACCTCGCCTGCTTGAACTATCGGCATGCCGGGCTTGCAAACGGGCGGCCTGATTCATCGCCCTATCCTTGCGGACCCAGTTGGTGTAGATTTCCAATCGGTCTTCGGTGTGGCAATGTTCGCCTGTCTGATCTTGGGCGCCAAGCATTGCGAGGGGAATCGGGGGCTGACTTGGCGCTGACGGCTACGAGCACGCTGATATGTCCCGATCCATCTTGCTGCGCTTGCCGCTTTTCTTTTGTCTTTGGCTAATGAGTACTTTGGGCGCGTTCGCTGCCGTTGAGGAACAGCCCGCGGCGTTGGTACAGAAGCGGCTCGCGATCGTCATCGGCAACTCGAAATACCAGAGCCCGCGCCTCGAACAACTGCCCAACGCCACAAATGACGCCGCCAGACTTTCAGACAGTCTGAAAAGGCTCA
This sequence comes from Rhizobiaceae bacterium, assembly GCA_050247155.1. Lineage (GTDB taxonomy): Bacteria > Pseudomonadota > Alphaproteobacteria > Rhizobiales > Rhizobiaceae > Mesorhizobium_G. Next base: position 28,767 of record JBFWUS010000014.1, on the reverse strand, counting down.
ATTTCGAAGTCTTGACGGGCTCCGACCTTACGGCAAGGAGTTTCGAGGATTTGCTGCTGAAAGCCGACAGGGAGGCAGCGACGGCAAGCGCCGTCTTGATTTTTTATGCGGGACACGGCGTCCAGCTTCAGGGCGAAAACTTCCTTTTGCCGGTCGATACGCCTGATCCGGACAGTCTGGAAAAATTGACGGCGGGCGCCGTAAAACTGAACGACGTGATTGCTCGATATGCGCGCCGCGACCGGCAAACCTTTATTTTCCTTGATGCCTGCCGCAACAATCCAGTTGGCAACGCCGCAGGCAATGGCCTTGCACAGGTCGAGGTCGGCGAAAACACGTTCGTTGCCTTCGCGACCCAGCCGGGCAACGTGACGGTTGACGGATCCGGCGACAATAGTCCTTTCACGACGGCGCTTTTGAAGAGCGTTGAAATTCCTGGTCTCAGCATTTCTGATATGATGATCCGGGTGCGCAACGAAACCGAGGCGCTGACGGTTGGGCGACAGGTGCCCTGGGACCAGTCGAACCTGCGCGAACAATTCTACTTCACCGAGCAGCAGGTGCTGAACCCGGCGCAGCTCAGCGCCAGCCTGTCACAAATTCTTTCAGACCCTGTTGCCAAGCAAAAACTGCAAATCGAGCTCGCGTCAAATGACCTGCAGACAGCAGTGCTGATCGTCGGCCAGACACTGCGCTCCGTTTCCACGTCACAATCGCTTGCGCCAGCAGCGGCGTCGCCAACCCAGGTAGCCAGCCTTGAGACTGGCGCGGCCCTCGCCGGCGCGCGTCAAACGGTGGTTTCCGGGCTCGAAACGCTCATCGTCGGCTCTTCGCCAAACGAAACTGCCGACCAAAAGGCAACTGATCTTGCGCGCAGCATCCAGACTGAGCTCAGACGTCTTGGATGCTATCGTCAGGAGATAGATGGCGACTGGGGGAAGGGTTCTCAGCGCGCGCTCGGCGACTATTACCGCAACACCAAACAGGCCAGCGCCGACACGGAGCCAAGCGTCAGCTTGCTCGGCGATCTATTCTTGCGGTCCGGCCGCATCTGCAAGCAACCGGTGATCGTCAAGAAAGTGAAGGTCGCCACGATGGAAGGCACATCGACGGCAAGGCGCAAGGTCACTGCTTCTCCGACAGGCAAGTCGGCTGGCGCAAAACCGGCAAGGGCGCAAGGCAAGAAAGCCGTCTCGCGCAGGCCCGCTGCTCCTCCCCCCGATATCAGCGGCGGCATCGGTATCGGCGGCGTCTTCTAGCGACGATCGCCTATGCGCGCCTGCCATATTGGCAACGCAACGCGATGCGAGGATTGTGCCTGCAATGACGTCTCGTTGGCGGTGTGGCAATGAGCTCGGAAGATAGGCGTGCCGGCCTGCCAGGCAGAACGGTGGTGCTTACGCCTGCCGCCTCAAAAGACGGTGGGACGGAGGACGACGTCGCACCAACAGCCGGCACGATCATCTTTGGCGGGCCGCTGTCCGCCGACCAACTATCACACTCCGGAACTCTCTTCTTCACCGACGGCAAGGGCGGCGATACTGTCTGGACCCAGCCAGACGCCGACAGCAGGCCGTTGCCAGGGTCTTCCGTCAAAGTGCCGTTGGACGCGCTGCCGGAAACCGAGGATATTGCCAACTATCCCTCCGACAACAGCCTGCTGTCGGCGGCGGCGCCTCTGCTGTTTCTGTTTGGGTGGTTGCGAAAATCGACGGTCGAAGCCAACCAGGACGAGCTGAGCAGCCTAATGACGGAAGAGATCCGGGCCTTTGACCGCCGCGTCGTGCAGGCGGGTGTCGTACCGGCTGACGCAAGAATTGCGACCTATGCGCTGTGTGAGACAGCCGATGATGTCGTGTTGAACCTGCCCGGCATCGACAGGGTAAAATGGCTCTCGTCCGGGATGTTAGCGCAGTTCTTCCAGACCGAGGTAGTCGGCACCGGTTTTTTTCGTGCGCTGAACAGCGTCCTTTCCAACCCTGAATCCCGATACGATCTGCTTGAACTCTTCCACGCCTGCCTGTCTCTCGGGTTCGAAGGGCAATATAGGGCCAACCCCCAGAAGGCGGATCTGGAGCGTGTGCGCCAGGACGTCTACGAAACGCTGCGTTATTTCAAAGCGCGTCCAGACCCTGACCTGTCGCCTCACTGGCACGGCCTGACAGAGGCGCTGGGCGTTCGGTCGCGGCGGGTGCCCGTCTGGGTCGCAGCGGCGGGCGCGGTGGCGCTCGTGGCGGCAAGCTATTTCGCGATGCGGGTCGCCATAACAGATAAGGGAGAAGCTTTAGCCGCAGAGCTGCTCGCGCTCAGCCCCGTTACACCCGTAACGATCGAACGGCCCAATTACCAAACGGCCGTTGTGGAAATTCCACAGCCGGTTACAACTCAGCTTGAACGGATACAAGAGGCCCTAGGGGCGGATATCCAGGCGGGCCATCTCGCGGTGGAGCAGAGAGGCGGCTTCATCGTCATTGAAATCAACAATACTCTGCTGTTTGCTTCCGGACGAGCGGAACTCAAATCCGAGTTTGGCCCCATCGCCAAACGAATCGCATTGGCGCTGGACGTCGAGCGCGGATCGATCCGCATCGTGGGGCACACCGACAACATCAAGCCGAAGAAATCCGGCCCATTCAAATCAAACTACGATCTGTCGATCGCGCGCGCCAAAGCCGTCGAGCTCGTCGTTGCGCCAGGCATCAACGACCAAACCAGATTGGTCGTCGAAGGGAAAGGCGAGGACCAGCCGATCGCAGACAATTCCACGCCGGAAGGCCGAAACAAGAACCGCCGCGTCGACCTCATGATCCCGCGGGAGGAAACGCTTTGATTGCGGGAACGACCTCGTGCTGATCTGGATGATCCGCCTGGCCAGCGTCGTGGCGCTTGCCGGCTGGTGCGGCGCCATCTGGTTTGCCGGGCCGATGCTCGGCTTCGGCGACACGCGCCCGCTGGAAAGCGCGGTTTTCCGCGCGTCGATCATCGGCGGGTCCTTTGCACTTCTGGCCGTGCTTTACGGGCTCCGCCTGGTGTTGAGACGCAGGGCTCAACAGAGCCTGGAACGAGCGGTCATCGAGGCCGACGATGCAGGAACCGACGCATCCATCCTGAAAACACGCATGAGTGAGGCGATTGCGACGCTCAAGCGCACGGCAAGAAACCGCAATTTTCTCTACGATCTGCCTTGGTACATCGTCATAGGGCCCCCGGGAGCCGGCAAGACGACCGCGCTGGTGAATTCGGGCCTGCGCTTTCCGCTTGCCGGGTCCGGCGAAGCTCAGCCCGTCTCCGGCGTCGGCGGCACCCGCTATTGCGATTGGTGGTTTACCGACGACGCGGTGATCATCGATACGGCCGGCCGATACACGACGCAGGATTCGGATAGTGATGCGGACAAAAAAAGCTGGCTCGCCTTTCTCGCCCTACTGAAACAAAACAGACCGCACCAACCTATCAACGGTGTCATTCTTGCGATCGGCCTAGCCGATCTCATGACATCCACCGATCAGGCACGAGCGGCGCATGCGATCGAAATCGCCAATCGGCTGCGAGAGCTTCAGGAACAGTTCCGAACCGATTTTCCTGTCTATCTGCTGTTTACAAAGGCAGATCTGGTCGTCGGTTTCACGGAGTATTTCGGCGATCTCGACGAAGAACAGCGACGGCAGGTGTGGGGCGCCACGTTCCAGATTGAGAAACGGGGCGAGAATCTGTCCGGGAAAACGCCGGAGGAATTCGACGGACTTGCGAAGCGGCTGGCGGCGGAGATGCCCGACCGCCTGCAAATAGAACGGGATGCCGTCACACGCATCAACCTCTTCGGTTTTCCGCGTCAGTTCGAAGCCTTGCGACCGAAGATCATCGACCTGATAAGCCGCATCTTCCAATCCTCGCGCAACGAGGCCGCCACCCTGCGAGGTTTCTACTTCTCATCCGGCACACAGGAAGGCACGCCCATCGATCAGGTGATTGGCGCTATCGGGCGCAGCTTCGGCGGCAACGCAACACCGCATTTATCCGGCTCCGGAAAGAGTTTTTTTCTTCACGACTTGCTGACGAAGGTGGCATTCGCCGAATCCGGCTGGGTCTCGCGCAACGAGCGCGCCGAGCATCGGGCGAAGGTGGCAAAAGTTGCCAGCATGGCCACGATCGCCGTTATTGCAGCCGGCACAGTAGGGGTGCTTGGTCTCAGTTTCCTGAACAATCGAAACCTCATAGATGCGACCCGTCAGATGCTGTCAGGCGCTCATGCGGCGGATGATTTGCTTGCGGCCGGGACGGTGGGCGACATCGACCTGGAAAACGTGATCGATCCACTGGATGTGCTGCGTACTTTGCCCGTCGGCTACGAACATCGCGACCTTGCTGTTCCGATGTTGGAGACCTTCGGCCTCACCCAACGCCCGCGCTTGGTGTCTGCCGCGACCACAGCGTACGGAACCGCGCTCGAGCGGCTTTTCCGTTCACGGCTACTTCTTCAGTTGGAGCGGACCATCGCGGATCAAATAGCCTCGCCTGCGGCCCTTTATGAGCCGTTGAAGGTTTATCTCACCTTGGGCGGAAGAGCGCCGAAGATCGACACTGAAATGGTCGTGGCCTGGTTCCGGGAGGATTGGGCCAGCAACCGCTATCCCGGTGAACAAAACAGGGCGGGCCGCGAGGAGCTTGAGAAGCATCTGCGCGCCATGCTTGCGTTGAGCAGCGATCGGAATCCCTCCTTCCCTCTCAATCAAACGCTCGTGGAGACGGCGCAGCGATCGATCGGCAGAATGACCGTTGCCGACCGGGCGACGGCATTGATCGAATCCGCCGCGGCGAGCGCTGGAATGCGCGACTTCGCTGTCATCGAACAGGCTGGCCCGGAGGGGGCGCTGATTTTCGATACGACCGACGGCAGCGATGTAGGACGCCTTCGCATTCCGGCGCTCTACACCCGCGCCGGCTTCCAGGAATTTTATCTGCGCCAGCTCGCATCGGTGGCTCAGCGCGTCTCTGACGACGCCTGGGTGCTTGGCCAGGGCGGGCAGCTTGGCGGCGTCGATCAGGAGTTGCTGCGGCTCGGCCCGGAAATGCTCGATCGGTACGGCAAAAGCTTTGTCGGGGCGTGGAACACCGTGCTCGACAGGCTGAGATTCAAGCCGCTAGCCGCCGACAAGCCGCAATATCTGATGCTGTCGGCCGCGGCATCGCCGAACTCGCCAATCCGGACCTTGTTCGAGGCAATCGCCTCGGAAACGACCTTGACGGGTGAAGCGGAGGCGCCTGATGAGCAGTTGCGGCAAGGGCTCAATCTCATCGGCATCAATTTGCCATCCGGCAAATCGCAGAGTCGGGCCGGTGCTGCTTTTGCGAATGCCAGAGAGATCGTGCCTGGCGCCAGTATCGAAGCGCAGTTCCGATCTTATCAGGTATTGGCTTCCGGACCGCCGGGACGGCGACCAATCGATGCCTTGATCCGAAATCTTGGTGACATTCATGAAAGCCTGACAATGGCGGCCGCTGTCGCGCAGACCGAGCGGACGGGCGCAAACTTGCAGCTGCAAATCTCGAACCTGCGCGCCAATGCCTCCCGCCTGCCGAAAGCGCTGTCGCGCATGGTCCTGGCCGCGGCCGACGAATTTGAGGGCGATGCGGCAGAGGCCTCGATCGCGGAGCTCAACCGCATCCTCGCCGACAGTGTGGCCCAGCCCTGCGAGGATGCGCTGGCGGGCCGCTATCCCTTCAATAGTTCAAGCAGCGCCGATGTGCCCATGGAGGATTTCGCCCGCGTCTTCGCCCCGGACGGCATATTGGATCGCTTCTTTGCCCAAAATCTTTCGCCGCTTGTTTCGATGAGCGGGCAGAATTGGGATTGGAAGCAAGATACACAGATCGGGCGCAAACTATCCAACGCAACGCTGCGCAAATTTCAACTTGCCGCCGAAATCCGCGACGCATTTTTCCCGATGGGCGGGTCCATTCCCGCCATCAATATCACGCTGACGCCGTTCTCGTTGAACGCGGAGGCCGACCAGGCGCTCCTCGATGTAAACGGGCAGATCGTGCAGAGCTACCAAGCGGGCAGTTCCGCCGCGACCGTCACCTGGCCCGGCAGCCTAGCTTCGGGGTCGACGGCGCTTAGCCTCACGCCGGAATTGCCCGGACGTGAGTCGAGCATCCGCTTTGATGGGGCATGGAGCTTGAAGCGTCTGTTCAACACTGCCACTTTCAAAAAGAAGGACGATGCAATCGAAGCCCGCTTCGTTATAGGCGGCCGCGATATTGCCTATACGGTACAGTTCAATTCCGTCAGCAATCCCTTCACACTTCCGGCGTTGGCCGAATTTACCTGTCCGACGAGCTTGTGATGGTTTGCGGTCGATTTCGATGTCCTAATACGTCTCGCTATGGCAAGGTTCATCGCCTGCGGGAGCGCCCTGGCTGTAGAGAGTTTGGCTAAGTTGCGCCACTGGGAGGGGTCTCATGAATGAAGCCTTCCTGCCGTTTGAGAGTTACGGCGTCAGCCATCGCGGCTGCGTGAGGGATCTCAACGAAGACAGATTCCTGATGGAACCCGGCAGCGGCATCTGGGCCGTCGCCGACGGCATGGGCGGCCATCACGCCGGTGAAGTTGCTTCGGCCAGCATCGTGGATCATCTTGGCACGATCGGCCTGGCCACATCCGCGACCGATCTGCGCGCTCGCTTTGAGGATCGCTTGAATCGGGCACATCGGGAAATCCGGGGCATTGCCCGATCCAGAGGGGTTACGATCGGCTCCACCGTCGCGGCGCTATTGGCCAAGGACGGGCGCTTTGCCTGTCTTTGGTCCGGCGACAGCCGGGTCTACCTCGTGCGCAACGGGTCGATCACGCAGGTTTCACGGGATCACACCGAGGTTCAGGAATTGTTTGACCGCGGCGTAATCACAGCGGAAGAGGCGCGCGTCTGGCCGCGCAAGAACGTCATTACGCGTGCGGTCGGCGTCACTGACGAAGTCGCCATGGACTTCCAGCACGGCGAAGCGCTTGTCGGCGACATCTTTGTCCTTTGCACCGACGGTCTGACTGCTCATGTTTCGGATTCGGAGATCCGGGCCGCAGTGCTGGCGGCGCCACCGCGCGCCTCATGCGAAACGCTATTGAGGCTGGTTCTGGAGCGAGGAGGCACCGACAATGTGACCATCCTTGTTGTGGCCATCAGAGATCATCTGAATGGCGATCTGACCCGGGTGAACGGCATGACGCGATGAACATGGACGACAAGACCCGTATTTTGCCAAGCGTGGCCAACGCCGATGTCGGTACGCAGCTTAGCGGCATCTACGAACTGGACGAGCGGCTGGCTTCCGGCGGTATGGGCGAGGTCTATCGCGGCCACAATATTCAGACCGGCGACGTGGTCGCGATCAAGATCGTCTTGCCGGAGTTTGCCCGTGATCAGACGATCCTCTCGCTCTTTCGCAAGGAAGCGTCGATCCTCAACCACCTCTCGCATGACGCGATCGTCCGCTACCACGTCTTCACGATCGATCCGGGTATCGGACGACCATACCTCGCCATGGAGTTCGTCAATGGACCGTCGCTTTTCGACATTATGCGCAGCGGTCCGCTGTCAGCGAGCATCGTGCGCCGCCTTTGCCACCGTCTTGCCTCGGGTCTAAGCGCCGCTCACGAGGCTGGTACGGTTCATCGCGATCTTTCGCCGGACAACATCATCCTGCCGGGCAGCAATGTCGACCGTGCCAAGATCATCGATTTTGGCATCGCCCGCTCGGCCAATGTGGGCGGCGAAACGCTGATCGGGGGCCGGTTTGCCGGCAAATACAACTACGTGTCGCCCGAGCAACTCGGCCTGTTCGGCGGCGAGGTGACAGAGCAGTCGGACATCTACAGCCTTGGACTCGTGCTTAGCGCAGCGTTGCGGGGCAAGCCGCTCGACATGAGCGGCTCGCAATTCGAGATCGTGGAAAAGCGGCGCAGCGTTCCCGACCTCAGCGATTTGGACGAGGATTTGCGTCCGGTGATTGAAGCGATGCTGCAGCCGGATCCGCGCGAGCGGCCGGCCAGCATGGCGGACATAGCCGACGCGACGAGGATGCCGGCTGCGCCCGAGAGATCTGCCGCCTTTGCAAGAACCGAACCGGCACAGTCCGTTTCTCTCTCGCCGCAATCAAGCAGACCTGGTGAAAATGAACGCCCGTCACCGGCCGCGATATCTGGCGGCGATAATTCGTTCGTCGAACACGTTCGGCCAGCTTACCTCTCGCAACCGAAACCACCGCCTAACAAGGTCGCAACGCCGGAAAGCCCGCCAAAAAGGCGTAGCAGCTTCACGCTCACCGCAGCAAGTATCGGCGCCTTGGCAGTCGCAGCCGGCGCCGCCGTCTATCTAACCGGGGTCATCTCCTTCCAGGACGAGCGGGCGGTCGAGCCGGCTGCCCCCAAACTGACAGCCACGTCCAATGATACCGCCTCCCCCTCCGGGGCTGCGCCCGCAAACCCGCCCGATGACACCGGTAGTCCGGCTGGAAATTTGCCCGTTGTCGCCGAGGCAGGGTCAAAAGCACCCTCCACCCAAGAGCCGGTTGAGCTTCCCAAACCCCCATCGGCAACGGAACCGCAACCCGTAAAGCCAATCCCTAAGCCGACAGCCTCATCCAGCCCGGCTGAAGCACCTCAAGTTCCTGCGAAACCGAAGCCGGGACCTGCGGTCGATCCGGCGCAGCCTTCGCCCATCGATCAACCCGACGCCGAGAAAGACGCGGATCGAAACGTGGCGGCGAGCACGCCCAAATTGATCCCGGCGACACCCAACGCGGCGAAATCTCCGCCAAGCAACCAAACAGCCGCATCGCCGTCGTCAAAGCCGATCGCACCGATTGTTCCGGATGAAATAGACGACCCTGAAGGCGAAGAGCTCGTCATGGACCTGCCCAAGCCACAGGCGCCACCCAGCGATGCGGTCGATGACGTTGCGGAACGAATTTCCTGGCTGCGGGGCTACGACGGGGGCAATTGTTTCTACGCAACCGCGCTCACCGTCACGGACAAATCAGTCGACGTCGAGGGTTTCGGTACAGCCGTCGAACCATTTGCCGAAATGCTTGCCGCGTTCCAGGCCAGGTTTAACCTCGAACCTGACATCAACGTGCGGTTGATCGACCCGGCCCAATGTGAGATCACGACCTTTCTTCACACTCTTGGCGACGGATCGGCTGAAAAACCGATGCTGGCGCTCGCGCAAACATCGGTGCCGAGCGGGAGCCCCGTCAGCGGCACACTCGAAACGAGCGGCGGCATGCGCTCCAACCTTCTGCTCATCGACCACAAAGGCATGGCCTTCAATCTCGATCAACGCGTTCGAGTCGATGACGGCAAAGCGACATTCAACATTCCGATCGGGCTCAGCGAGGCTGACCGCGCCGGAGGCAAGGTCGTTCCCCAGATTATCGTGGCAGTGACGGCGACAAGCGACATCGCGGCGGCCGATTTCTCCAAGCCGACACCGGCAAGCGTCGTCTTGCCGAAAATTCTGGCCGAAATCCGCGATCGCGGCCTGCAGGGGGCAGCCACTGCGAAGTACTTCCGGCTTGGCGGATAGCCGCGCTCGCGATGGCGGACGATCGCGCATTTCAGGCTAATTGCATGTCCGCGGCGCGTATTGGGAGTTTGCGCAGACAATTGGCCAGATCGGCGCTCATATCCCTCGCGGCCCTCGCAGGGTGGATATTTGTTGTCGGGCCGGCCCACGCCGAATTTACCGTCTGCAACCAGACGCTCGATGTGGTCAACCTAGCTGTCGGGCAGGAGGTCGATCGCACGTTTCAGACCGAAGGCTGGTGGACGGTCGGCGCCAATCAATGCGTCAACGTTATCCGTGACGAACTTTCAAACCGCTACATCTACATCTATGCAACCGACGTCTTCGGCCACGCGATTCTCAGCGGCTCAACCGACATGTGCATCGAGAAGCGCCGCTTCAGCATTCGCGGCATCGACGATTGCTGGCGGAACGGCCACATCGCCGCTCGCTTCTATGAAGTGGATACGCAAGCCCAGGTGCGATGGACTTTCTTCCTGACCGGACGAAGCCCATGACGCATGCTATCGACCCCCGGTTCCGGATGAGGAAAGAGGCTGCCATCGCGCAACGCCGTCGTGTACGCGTAACGCGTTTCGCGATGGGTCTGGCGACGGTTCTTCTGGCTGCTGGCGCTTTTGCGGTCTGGTGGACGGTGGGTCAAACGTCGGTGGACGCCGACATGGATGAAGAACTGGCGATGACCGACGAGGCTGCCGCCGTCCCGCCGGACGCGGCCGTTTACGTGCCGGCCATAGTCGACTTGGCGGGTGACCCGATGTGGCTGACGCTCGCGCGAGAAGGAGGCGCCACCACACAATTGAAGTCGATAAGCCGCCCTGCTGATCTTGCCTCCTTCAATGTGGCGGCGCAAATCCATGTGCTGTCGGACGCGATGGTTAGTTCTTCCGAACGCTTCATGACAACAATCCCGTCATCGCAGGAAGATTTTGCATTTTTTCAGGCGCAGAAAGACGCGACGCTCGGCGTCGAATCGCAAGACCTTGATGTCGATCTGCAGCCTGCCGTGGTGGACGTCGAACCCGACGACCTCTCTGCAACCGACCTTCAGGCAACCGGCGAGGATGTGGCTGCCGGGTGGGGAGAAACCGTTGACCAGGGCGAAGCCGCGCTGCCGGCGTTCGAAAAGACAGCCATCGAGAACAACACGAGCGTGGCCAGCGTAACGCCTGAGGACGAGCGCCTTGCGTCCACCGAAGACGTGTTCATCAAGGTCTTGAACAATCGCACACTGGACAGCGTCGTCATTGAGGCGAATTTCTCCGCCCAGGATGCAACACTTGCCGGCGAAGCGCTGAAGGCGTTGTTCTCCAGAGAGACATTGGAGGCGGGCAATGTCGTTGCGATGCGGGGCTTTCGGCCGCGCCGCGATACGCTGGCGCCCATGCTGATGCAGGTCTCGGTTTACTCGAGCAGCACCTATATCGGAACTATGGCGCGCGATGCGGCTGGAAGGTTCGTCGTGGGTGTCGATCCCTGGGTCCGGGACGACCTCTTCAATTACTCGGGGCGGACGGACGACAGCACGGGGAAGCGGCAGTATCGCCTGCTCGATGCTATCTATTCGACCGCGGCGCGCAACAATGTCCCGACTGGGGTCATCGGCGAAGCCATCATGTACCTTTCCCGGGGCCAGGATCTGAACTCTTTTGTGGACTATGGAGATCGCTTTATCCTGGTCTATTCCGAAGCCGCGCGCGGAAAGGACGGTGTATCCGGAAAGGTGCTTTACGCTGGTGTGCATCGCGCTGAAGCCGACATAGAATGTTTCGTCTTCCAGCAGAGCGACGGTGAATTCGCCTGCGTGACCAAGGATGATCAGGTTCGGTCGGTGACCGTCTCCAACGGCATGGTCACGCCGGTAAACGGCGTCATGACGTCGACCTTCGGACCCCGACGCCATCCGATCCTGAAAACCGTGCGCATCCACAAAGGCGTCGATTGGGCAGCCCCCACGGGAACGCCGATCATGGCGGCCTTCGACGGGACCATTGCCTTCCAGGGCGACGGGGCGGGCTACGGAAATCTGGTGAAGATCGCACACCCGGACGGGCGCGAAACCCGCTATGCACATATGTCGAAATTCGCGCCAAACACGCCAGTTGGTACAGCCGTGAAAGCTGGCGAGGTGATCGGCTATGTCGGCACAACCGGCCTGTCGACCGGCCCGCATCTGCATTTTGAAGTCTATCTCGCCGGTCAGGCGATCGACCCGCTAGGCGCGGCAACGACGATCGTCGCCGCGACTGATGGAGATAATGATGACGCCGCGGTCGAAACCTTGGTCGACCGAATTATCCGGGTCGAGAGTGGCGGCAATGCACGCGCCAAAAATCCGCTTTCATCTGCAGAGGGGCTCGGGCAATTCATCGATTCGACGTGGATCAGAATGATGAACACCTATCGCCCCGATCTCGTAGCGTCATTGTCTCGGGCGCAGTTGCTGGAGCTGAAATTCGACCCGACATTGTCGCGCGAAATGGTGCGGAACCTGGCGCGCGAGGGCGAAGCGTACCTGAAGGCGCGAGGCCATCATATCACGGCCGGGAGACTCTACCTTTGCCACTTCCTCGGCATGCAAGGTGCGTCTGTCGCCTTGTCGGCATCGGCGGAAGCCACGGTGCTTGAGGTGATGGGCGCCGGGGTCGTCAACGCCAATCCGTTCCTGCGGGGCAGAAACATCGCCTATCTGCAAAGCTGGGCCGAGAAGAAGATGGGGAGAAGAACAAGCACCGGCGGCGTATCCGCACCGTCCGTCAATCAGCCTGCGGTCGTGACGCGCGAAATCAAACAGACTTCGCCAGAATTCGAACGATACAAGGCCGCCATGAGCGACGTCGTCCGGACGACCGAACCCGCCACGTGATTGACCCTCGGCCAGTCGCACCCTTTCCTCCCGGGTGCGCCGGCTGTCGCCCTATTGCAGTTTGATGCGCATTTCCACGCGGCGGTTTGCCGGATCGTAGGGATCGGCGGCGCGCGGCTCGGTTTCACCTTTACCGATCGCATTGACCCTGGCAGGTTCGATCCCGCTGCCAAGAAGGAAAGCCGTAACCGACTGCGCCCGGCGCTGTGACAAACCCTCATTATAAGTCGCCGAACCGGAAGCGTCGGTGAACCCTTCGACCAGGAAGTTGTGCGACCGCAATCGATTATCCTGCAGCGCTTTGGCGAACTCCGTTAGCTTGGCGCGCGCGTCGGGCGTCAAATCAGCGGAATTCAGATCGAAATTTATAAGCATGTCCAGACCAGTCTGCGCCGGTTCGGCCGGCTTTGACTTGCACTCATCTTCCGTGCCGACACAGATTCCCCGCTTCGCGCCTAGATCGACAGCGTTGGCGAAGAACTTCACGATGTCTTCGGATTTTTGAGCGGATTGGGCAAAGGCGCTGGGCGAGCACAGCAAGACAACCAGCGCGAAAGTTGGCGTCACTACCCGCATGGCACTGTCTCCTGAAAGACAATTTAAACTCGGAAATCAGCCTTTCAAAATAAATCCTGGGCCGCTTTCTGTCAATGAACTGGCCCGCAATCGCCTATCCAGCCTCACCTGCGCGTCCTGGCTTTCAGGGCGCGATTAGACTCATGCCTTCACCTTTTCCCCAGCTACGTCATAAAGCGGTTCCATATGTATCTTGGCGGGCGTCCGCTGCGTCGCGACCACGACCTCGTAGGCGCCGGCGGATAGAAAATCATCGGAGACGCCATCGGTATTGCGCACATAACCGTAGCCGATGTTTTTCTCGAGCGAGTAGCCGTAGCCACCGCTTGAGAGGTAGCCCACGGGCTCGCCATTGCGCAGAATTGTCTCGCGGCCGAGCAGAACGATCTCCGGGTCCTCGACTGTAAAGCCGGACAGTCGCTTCGTCAGCGGCGCGCCATTGATCGCCTCCAACGCTCTCCGCCCCATGAAGTCTGTGTTCTTGCGCAGCTTCACGGCCCAGCCGAGCCCCGCCTCGAAGGGAGTGTCGTTGGGCGTTATGTCGGAACCCCAGGCGCGATAGCCCTTTTCAAGGCGAAGGGACTCGATCGCGCGGTAGCCGACAGGCCGTATGCCGTGCGGCTTGCCGGCATGCATCAGCGCATCGAAGACCTGGCCTGTGGCCTCGATCGGGATATGCAGTTCCCATCCGAGTTCGCCGACATACGTAACACGCAATGCACGCACCATCTGGTCAGCGATGTCGATCTCGCGGACATGGCCGAACGGGAAACCGGCATTAGAGACATCGGCGCTGGTTACTGCCATGAGCACGTCGCGCGCCCGCGGACCCATGAGCGAAAGCGTACCAAACGCCTCGGTCACGTCGGTCAGTCTGGCGTCATAGTCGCTTGGGATATGATCCCTGATCCAGGCGATGTCGTGCGTGCGGAAGCCGGTGCCGGTAACGATGTAGAATCTATTCTCGGCGAGCCGGGCAACCGTCAGGTCTGCTTCGATGCCTCCGCGGCTGTTCAGCAACTGCGTATATGTCAGCCGCCCCGGCGGCTTCGACACGTCGTTTGCGCAAATCCAGTCAAGCGCCCGCAGAGCATCCTGTCCGGCCAGTTCATATTTGGCGAAGGACGACTGATCGAACAAGCCAACGGCTTCGCGAACGTGACGGTGCTCCTCGCCGACCAGCGGAAACCAGTTCTGACGCCCCATCGAATAGACATCCCGCGCCTCATGATGGTCCGGCGCGAACCAGTTGGGACGTTCCCAGCCCAGTTTGGAGCCGAACACCGCGCCAAAACCTTTCAGCCGCTCGTAGAGCGGCGAAACGATCGCTGGGCGGCCGCTCTCATATTCTTCGTGTGGAAATCCGATCGCATAATGCTTGCCGTAGGCCTCGAGCGTCCTATCCCGCACCCATTGGCGGTCTTGATGGAGAGTCGAGAAACGGCGGATGTCGACGACCCAGAGATCGAGCGGCGCCTCGCCGTCGACGACCCATTGCGCAAGAACCCAACCGGCACCACCGCCGGAGGCGATGCCGAATGCATTGAAGCCAGCGCCGACAAACATGTTGGCGCATTCCGGCGCAGCGCCCAGGATAAAGTTGCCGTCCGGCGTGAAGCTCTCCGGGCCATTGATCATTTGCTTGACGCCGGCCCTTTCCAAGGCTGGTATCCGCTCGATCGCCTGCGTCATGTGCTGTTCGAAGTGATCATAATCATCGTCGAACAACTGGAACTGCCATTCGTCCGGTACATCACCTCCGGGCAGGCCGGTATTCCAAGTCTGTGGGTTCGGCTCATAGCCGCCCATCACAAGGCCTCCAACCTCCTCCTTGAAATAGATGCGACGGTCGGGATCACGTACCGTGGCCGCGTTGGCAGCCAGCCCTTCGATCTTCTCTGTGACGATATATTGATGCTTGACCGGCTGCAGCGGTACGTTGACGCCAGCCATCGCGCCGACCTGCCGCGCCCACTGGCCGGCGCAATTCACGACCTTGTCGCAGGCGATGTCGCCTTGGGTCGTTCGCACCTTAACGATTCGATCGCCGGCCATTTCGAAGCCGGTCACGCGAACGCCTTCGAGAATTTTCGCCCCGTGCATACGCGCACCCTTGGCCAACGATTGCGTGATGTCGGACGGGCTCGCCTGACCGTCGGTCGGCAACCATGATGCGCCGACGAGATCCGACACATCCATAAGCGGCCACATACGCTTGACCTCATCCGGCGAGATCAGATGCATCTCCATGCCGAAACTTCTGGCCGTGGTCGCCAAACGTTGGAATTCGATCCACCGATCCTGATTGGTCGCAAGCCGCAGGCAACCGCTCATCTTCCACCCGGTGGCGAGCCCTGTCTCCTGATCGAGATGCTTGTAGAGATCGACCGAATATTTCAGCACGCGTGTGATCGAGGCTGAGGAACGCAGTTGACCAACAAGACCTGCTGCGTGCCAGGTCGAACCCGAAGTCAGCTTGCCCTGCTCCAGCAACACGACTGACTTCTTGTGGTCACGCGCGAGATGATAGGCTGTGGAGCAGCCGATGATGCCGCCGCCAATGACGACGATGTCGGCCTGCGCAGGCAAAGTCATATTCGTTTGGTCCCAAAGTTCGTCTTGTAGTCTTCCAGCGCCTTGCTAAGCCGCGCCAGGTTCTCCGCAGCATAGGCAACATAGTCGACGCCGGGTGCATTCAGGTGCAGTTCGGAGACCATGCTCCACATCGCTTCACGCAGGAGCGATGCGCATTGCATGGCCGCATGTGCGCGTCGTAGCGCCTGATCCGGCTCGCCGTGGAAATAGAAAGTCAGCAGATCGTCGGCTTCATCGGCCCGAAAGCCGGCATTCGAGGCGATGCCTGCGAGGTCGAACATGGCGGTGTTGAAGCCAGCATATTCGAAATCGATCAGCCAAAGCCGCTCACCATCGTCAAGAAAATTTGCCGGCAAAAGATCGTTGTGCCCGAAAATGATTGGCAGCGCTATCTGGGCCCGTTCGAGTTCCTCGGCGAGCGCGAGATAGGACGGCAACTCGTCGGCCAATCTGTGCCGCCCTTCCCGCAACGTCCGGGCATAGTCGCGAATGACATGAAACACCCAAAACATGAAGCCTGCGCCGCTGATGCCTTGCGGCATGTCGCGATGGAAGCACCGGATGAACTCCGCGATGCGCCGCCGATCCCTGCGGACGTCCTCCTCGCCATATGTTCTCGCGCCAAGATAGGCCGTCACCATCGCGCCGACTTCGGCATACTCGACTTTCGGGGCAAAGCCGGCATCCGCTGCCGCGCGCGCCGTCATCAGCTCGCGCGCGCGCATCACATGATGAAACGGATAGTCGCGACCAAACCGAACAACGTGCTTGCCGGCGGCATCGGAAACCAGAAAAATCTCGTTGCTAAGACCGCCAGTCAACGGTTCAATCTCGATAGACCCCAACCAACATGGCAAGGCATGGATGCGGTTCTCGGATGACAAGCGCCGCATCTGATCCATCATTTAGGTCCTGGCCGGACTGCGGTCGGCTCCCGGTTTGCGCCGACTACGAGAACCGCGAGGATGACAATAAATGCCGCAATCAGATGGGCGGCCAGGCAATACCCGACGTCGACGCTGGTGACGGCGAGCCGGTGCCGCCATGGATGCCGATCCGCGGTCGGCCCGACGATGCGATATGGCAAATTCACGTACCCCCCTCTGGCTTTTCTCGTATCAAAGGCGAAAAATCGGCCTTGATTTGGCTACCGCCGCCAGCGGCAGCGAGTTTCGCGAGTATGACGCGTTTGTCAACGCAAGTTTGTGGCAATTTTTGCGATCTTGACCGCTTCATTTTGAATGGCAGATTGATTATGGGAAAAATGGCTTAGAATCCGGGCAGATAGCGCCAATCTCAAGCCTAGGAGAAGACAATGAACCACTCGAAGCGTCACGGCGAGATTCTGCGCCTGCTCAAGGAAGAAGGCACGATCACGATTGCCGACCTGGCCAATCGTCTGAGCGTTTCGCTGGAGACGATCCGCCGCGATGTCAAACCGCTGTCGCAGGACGGCGCGATACTAAAGATGCACGGTGCCGTGGGGCTGCCGTCTATGACCGGCGAGGCTCCGTTCGACAAACGCATGCGCGAGAACGCGGATGCGAAGCGCGCCATCGCCCGGCAGGTTGCATCCACAATCCGCGACGGCGACTCCATCATGCTCGACACCGGAACGACCGCAAGTTTTCTCGCCCGCGAATTGCTCTCTCACCGTCGGCTCACGGTGGTCACCAATTGCTCGGACATTGCGCGCACGCTGGCGACCGTCAACGGCAACAAGGTCTATATGGCGGGCGGCGAATTGCGCCCCGACAGCGGCGCCGCGTTCGGTGTGTCAGCTATCGAATTCGTGACCCGCTTCAGCGTCACTCACGCCGTCATCACGACCGGTGCCGTCGACGCCAGCTTCGGCATCATGGACTATGATCTGGACGAGGCCGAGTTCGCGCGGGTGGTTCTTCAGCGCGGTCAACGCTCGCTGGTCATCACCGACCATTCCAAATTCGGCCGGCAGGGGCTAGTCCAGGTCTGCGATTTTGGCGGTTTTACCGAACTCGTCACCGACAAGCAGCCGCCCGACGATGTCGTCGCAGCGATGGAAATCGCTGGCGCCAGCTATATCATCGCGCCGCCGGTCTGACCGGGCCCTGCCCGCATGGCGTTCACCATTCGTCAGCTTCAGTATTTTGTGGCAGTCGCCGAACAGGGCACCGTGTCGGGCGCGGCGCAAGCGCTCTCGATCTCTCAATCTTCCGTCACGGAATCGATCAAGGAGCTTGAGGCGGATCTCGGCGTCTCCTTGTTCGACCGCCATCCCCGCGGTCTCACTATCACCCACAAAGGCCATCAGTTTCTGCGTCATGCGACCAAAATCCTGACCGATGTATCGGACGCGCGGCGGACATTCGCCGGGCAACAGGAAAGCCGCAACGGCAGCCTGCATCTCGGCGTGACGTCGCTGGTTGCCGGCTACGTGCTGTCGGACCTCCTGGCGCGCTATCGCCGCGCTTTCCCCGCCATTGAGGTTTCGGCGATCGAAGATAACGGCGACTACCTCGAACATCTGCTTGTCGGCGGCGAGTTGGACGTCGCGGTGATGATTATTTCGAACCTGCGCGACCGCATGGCGCTGCAGGCGGAAATCATCGAAGTCTCCCCCTACCGTCTTTGGCTGCCGATCGGCCACCGGCTCGCCGGTGAAGATAGCATCAGTCTGAGAGATCTCGTTTCCGAACCGCTCATCATGCTCACCATCGACGAGATTGAGGAAAACACCGGCAAGCTCCTGACAGCCCTCGGTACACGCCCGCACGTCGCGTTCCGAACCCGCTCTGTGGAAGCGGTGCGCAGCCTCGTCGCGACCGGCGCCGGCATCGCCCTGCTGCCTGACCTGGTTTATCGCCCCTGGTCGCTGGAAGGCGACCGTATCGAGTCTCGCGACATTTCCGGCAGCCTGCCGGTCGTTCAAGTCGGCATGGTGTGGCGGCGCGGTTCCGGCCTGACCCAAACGGCGCGGGATTTTATCGGGATTGCCCAGGGGCAGAGAGCCATGCGGCAACGGTAGTCTGCCTATCGGAAAAGCCGATACCGACGTTCTGATAAATGAATTTGCGAAACCTGGCGTTTGGCCGCACCTTGCTCTCAGGGATCAACGTCGCCGCTGCAGAGCGACCCCTCAATGGGAGCATCACGATGAAATCTACTTTGAAGGCGTGCACTGCCATCGCGCTGGCGCTGAGCTTTGCCGGTCAAGCCGCCGCGCAGGTCAAGGAAATCGGCAAAGCCGAAGGCCAGCTCACAATCATCGCATGGCCGGGCTATATCGAACGCGGCGAAACCGACAAGGCGTTCGATTGGGTGACAAAGTTCGAACAGGCGTCAGGCTGCAAGGTCAATGTGAAGACCGCCAATACGTCGGATGAAATGGTGGCGCTGATGAACGAGGGCGGCTTCGACCTGGTCACCGCGTCGGGCGATGCTTCGCTGCGCCTGGTCGCCGGCAAGCGCGTCCAGCCTATCAATATCGACCTGATCAAGAGCTGGTCGACAGTCGATGACCGTCTCAAGAATGCGCCATGGCATACGGTCGACGGCGTACACTACGGCGTTCCCTACATGTGGGGACCCAACGTGTTGATGTACAACACCACTGTCTTCAAGGAAGCGCCGAAGAGCTGGAGCGTTGTATTTGAGGAGCAGAACCTACCGGACGGCAAACCGAATGTCGGCCGCGTCCAGGCTTATGATGGCCCAATCCATGTCGCCGACGCCGCGCAATATCTGATGGCCAAGAAGCCGGAACTCGGCATCAAGAGCCCTTATGAACTGACCGAAGACCAGTACAAGGCGGCGCTCGACCTGTTGCGCGCCCAGCGCAAGCTCGTCGGCCGCTACTGGCATGACGCGATGATCCAGATCGACGACTTCAAGACCGAAGGGGTCGTCGCGTCTGGCTCTTGGCCGTTCCAGGTCAACCTCTTGAAGGGCGACAAGCAGCCGATCGCCTCAACCATTCCGGAAGAAGGCGTGACCGGTTGGGCCGATACAACCATGATGCATGTCGACGCGCCAAATCCGAACTGCGCCTACATGTGGATGGAGCACACGCTGTCGTCAAACTTGCAGAGTGATCTATCGGTTTGGTTTGGCGCCAACCCGTCGGTGCCGGCTGCTTGCACGGACGGCCGTGGCCAGCAGACCAAGGAAGGCTGCACGGCCAACGGCCTTGATGACTTCGAGAAAGTGCGGTTCTGGACAACGCCCACCAGCAAATGCGCCAGCCAGAACGACGCGTGCGTGCCATATTATCGCTGGGTGTCGGATTATATCGGCGTGATTGGCGGCCGATAAGAGATCGGCCGTCCGCTTGGGTGAGCGGACGGCCGAAAGCAGTGGCGGGAACGGCCATCGCCTGATGTCAGACCGTTCCAGCCTGCTTTTTCCAGGCGCCTCCGGGGCGGGGGGCGGGTGTGGAAACGCCAGGAACCGCCGCATTGCGAGCCTGCTGAAGACTAACGTTACGTAACGGTAGGTCTATGCACCTGCCGGAAGGCCCTTCTGTCAAGCCCGAAATGCGGTGCAGACCGGAAATATTATGACGCCAGCAGTTTCTTTCAACAAAGTCTCGCGCCATTTCGGCACCGTACGGGCCGTCGACGCGGTCGACCTCGATATTCAGCCAGGCGAGTTCTTCGCGATGCTGGGGCCGTCGGGCTCGGGCAAGACGACATGTTTGCGCCTAATCGCAGGTTTTGAGCAACCGACGTCCGGCAGCATTTCCATCTTCGGCGAGCGGGCAGAGGGCGTGCCGCCTTACCGGCGCAACGTGAATACCGTCTTCCAGGACTATGCGCTGTTTCCACATCTCAACGTCGTCGACAATGTAGCCTATGGTTTGATGGTCAAGGGCGTCGTCAAGGCCGAACGCCAGAAGGCGGCTGAAGACGCGTTGGCGTTGGTGCGGCTGCCAGGTTACGGCGCACGCAAGCCCGGCCAACTATCCGGCGGCCAACGGCAACGTGTGGCGTTGGCGCGGGCGCTGGTCAACCGCCCCAAAGTTCTACTGCTCGACGAGCCGCTCGGCGCGCTCGACCTCAAGCTGCGCGAAAACATGCAAGAAGAGCTGAAGGCGCTGCAGCAGTCGCTCGGCATCACCTTTGTCTTCGTCACCCATGACCAGGGCGAAGCACTGTCGATGGCCGACCGCGTCGCCGTGTTCAACGACGGCAAAATCATGCAGATCGGCACGCCGCAAGAGATCTATCAGCAGCCAGCGTCGCGCTTCGTCGCTGATTTCGTCGGCTCGTCCAATGTGCTGCCGCCGGATTTCGTGAAGCGCTATGCCGGCCAAAATGCCTGGGGCAGCCTGCGGCCGGAGGCAATCCGCGTTCGGCGCGACACCACAGGCGACGGCGTTCCGGCCCGCGTGGTCTCGTTGTCATATGTCGGCTCGGCGACGCGGCTAGGACTTGATGCAGACGGCCTGCGCCTGCACGCGACGATCCCGGCGGGAACCGCCGTTCCCGAGCAGGGCGATCGCGTCATGCTCACCTTCAACCGCGACCATCTGCATGTGATGGAGGGTGAGCGGTGAGCGCCCTCGGCGCCACCTACGTGGACAACGCTGCGCCGGCCGTCTTGCCGCCACGTGGCGGACTGTTCGGCGCGCTGTCCGATGCGCTCTGGCGTCGGCCCGGCTTGCTGCTGTTCCTGATGTTGCTGCCACCGGTGCTGTGGCTCGGCGTCGTCTATCTCGGCTCGCTCTTTGCGCTGCTTCTGCAAAGCTTCTTCTCGATCGATGAGTTCTCCGGGCTGATCAATCGCGAGTTCACGTTGAAGACCTACGGCGAGCTGCTGCTGCCGTCCAACCTCGACATCATCGTGCGCACAGTCATCATGGCGGCTGCGGTAACGCTTGCCTCCGCCGTCATCGCTTTTCCAATAGCGTATTACGCGGCGCGCTACGCTCGCGGAAAATGGAAGGCGCTATTTTATCTCGGCGTCATGCTGCCGCTGTGGTCCAGCTATCTGGTCAAGGTCTATGCCTGGAAACTGATCCTCGCCAAGGAAGGCATTTTTACCTGGCTGCTCGGCAAGCTGCATCTGACATGGCTGCTCGATGCGTGGCTCTCGCTGCCGGTCGTCGGCGGCAACTCGTTGTCGATCTCGGCGACCGGCACCTTCATCGTCTTCGTCTATGTCTGGTTGCCGTTCATGATCCTCCCGATCCAGGCGTCGCTGGAGCGCGTGCCGGGCAATCTGATCGAAGCTTCGGCAGACCTTGGCGCGTCGCCCGGCCAAACTTTTCGCAACGTGCTCTTTCCGCTCGCGCTGCCGGGCATCGTCGCGGGTTCGATCTTCACGTTCTCGCTAACGCTGGGCGACTACATCATCCCGCAGATCATCGGCAATTCGCAGTTCTTCATCGGCCAGGCCGTCTATTCGCTGCAGGGGACGGCGGGCAACATCCCACTGGCCGCGGCCTTCACCGTCGTGCCGATCGTGGTGATGGGCCTCTATCTCTGGGCAGCCAAGCGCATGGGAGCCTTCGATGCGCTCTGACCGCTCACAATCCGCGCCGCTCGGCCTCAAGATCGCCGCCACCGCAGGCCTTTTGTTCCTGCATGTGCCGATCCTGCTGATCTTCGTCTATGCCTTCACAACGGAAGAAAAATCCTACCAGTGGCCGCCGCCGGGCCTGACGACGCAATGGTTCGGCGTTACCTGTGGCCGGCCGGACGTGTGGGACGCGCTGATCCTGTCGGTCAAGGTTGCCGCGATCTCGACCGCCATCGCCATCGTGCTCGGCACGCTCTGCGCCGCCGCCGTCAGCCGAACGAAATTCTTCGGCCGGGAAACCATCTCGCTGCTGGTCATCCTGCCGATCGCGCTGCCCGGCATCATCACCGGCATTTCGCTGCGTTCGGCCTTCTCGCTGATGGAGATCCCCTTCTCCACCTGGACGATCGTGCTCGGTCACGCAACCTTTTGTGTGGTCGTCGTCTACAACAACGCGGTCGCCCGGTTCCGTCGCACCTCCGGCTCGATGATCGAAGCCTCGATGGATCTCGGCGCGGACGGGTTTCAGACCTTCCGCTATGTCGTGTTGCCCAACATCGGCACCGCGCTCCTGGCGGGCGGCATGCTCGCTTTCGCGCTGTCCTTCGACGAGGTGATCGTCACCACCTTCACGGCAGGGCAGCAGCAGACACTTCCTATCTGGATGCTCGAGGAACTCGTGCGCCCACGCCAGCGGCCGGTCACCAATGTGGTGGCGATGGCCGTGGTGCTGGTGACGCTGCTGCCCATCCTTGCCGCCTATTACCTGACCCGCGACGGCGACCAGATCGCCGGTGCGGGCAAATGAAAAATGAGTGAGTAGGGAATAGGGAGTAGCGAGTAAGAGAACGGGCGCCTTCACTCACTACTCACTATGCACCACTCACTCCCAGACCAACGGGAGTACCGCCATGGACACACAGATGCTGATCGGCTCGAAATTCGAGCGCGGCACCGAGCAGGAAGAGCCGATCCTCAATCCGAAAACCGGCGAGACGGTGCTCGGCATGCCGGAAGCTTCACAAGGCCAGGTCGAAGATGCAGTGGCCGCTGCCGAAAAGGCGTTCTCCAGTTGGTCACGCACCACGCCGGCACAGCGCTCCGGTTACCTGCTCCAGATCGCCGATCGCATCGAGAAGGAAGCAAAGGAGTTTGCCGCACTGGAAGCACTCAACTGCGGCAAGCCAATCAACGCGGTCCTGAATGACGAGATACCGGCCATCGTCGACTGCTACCGCTTCTTCGCCGGTGCAGTGCGCACCATGCCCGGCGCAATCGCCGGCGAATATCTTGCCGGCTTCACCTCGATGATCCGGCGCGACCCGATCGGCATCGTTGCTTCTATCGCGCCGTGGAATTACCCGTTGATGATGATGGCATGGAAACTTGCCCCCGCCATCGGCGGCGGCAACACGGTCGTCTTCAAACCCTCGGAGCAGACGCCGCTCACCGCGCTCAAAATGGCGAAGGTGCTGGCCGACATCCTGCCCGAGGGCGTCGTGAACATCGTGCTTGGCCGAGGCGAGTCCGTCGGCAATGCGCTGATCAACCATCCCAAGATCAACATGATCTCGATCACCGGCGACGTCGCTACAGGCAAGAAGGTGCTGCAGGCGGCCGCCAAGTCGGTCAAGCGAACGCATCTGGAACTCGGCGGCAAAGCCCCCGTCATCGTGTTCGACGACGCCGATCTGGATGCCGTGGTGGGCGGCCTGCGGGCCTTCGGCTATTACAACGCCGGACAGGACTGCACGGCCGCCTGCCGCATCTACGCCGGCAAGAAAATCTACGACAAGCTGGTTGCAGAACTGTCTTCCGCGGTCTCGACCATAAAATTCGACCTGCCTGACGACACGGAAAACGAGATCGGACCGCTGATCTCCCGGCGCCAGCGCGACCGTGTCGCCAGCTTCGTCGAGCGCGCGTCGGAGCTCAAGCATATCGAGATCACCACCGGCGGCAAAGCGCCGGGCGGCGGCGGCTTCTTCTACGAGCCGACGGTGGTGGCCGGTGCGTTGCAGGACGACGAGATCGTGCGGCGCGAGGTGTTCGGGCCGGTGGTCTCTGTCACTCGCTTCTCCGATGCCGACGAGGCGGTGACCTGGGCCAACGACAGCGATTATGGCCTCGCCTCATCCGTTTGGACCAAGGATGTCAGCCGCGCCATGGCCACCGCCGCACGGCTGCAATATGGCTGCACGTGGGTGAACACGCATTTCATGCTGACCAACGAGATGCCGCATGGCGGCGTCAAACAGTCCGGCTATGGCAAGGACATGTCGCTCTATGCGCTGGAAGACTATACGGCGGTCCGCCACGTAATGGTCGCGCACGGATAGGCCGCACCAGCCGCTGGCTCCGCAAGATCGGCGGTGACTGTCGCGATTCGTTGACGAATCCGCGATACGTTAGCTGCAACTGATGCTGGCGAAGGAGCCAACAATGCAGGCGGTTAGCGATCGTGCAGCATGGAGCGTCGGTGGCTTTGCCCTCCTGATCCTCTGGTTGGTCTTGATGGGCCTCGGCGCGCTTTTCTTCTGGCCGATCATCATTCCGATTGTCATCGTCGGCGTGCTGTTCGCCAGCGGCTTCACGATCATCCAGCCCAACGACTCGCGCGTCGTCACCTTCTTCGGCCGCTATATCGGCACGCTGCGCGAGAGCGGGTTTCTTTACACGGTGCCTTTCACATCCAAGACCAAGGTCCCGCTCAAGCTGGTCAACTTCGTCACCGACCACCTCAAGGTGAATGATCGGAACGGCAATCCGATCGAAATCGGCGCCGTCGTGGTGTGGCGCGTCACCGATGCGGCACAAGCGACATTCAACGTCGACGATTACAAGACTTTCGTCGGCAACCAGAGCGACATCGCGATCCGCGCGCTGGCGGCCCACTACCCTTATGACTCTGAATCGGAAACGTCGCTGCGCGGCAACATCGACGAGGTCGCCCACCAGCTTCAGGAAACATTGCAGGCAAAACTGGCCGTCGCCGGCATTCATATCGAGGAAACGCGTCTTACCCACCTCGCCTATGCATCCGAAATCGCCGGCGCGATGCTCAAGCGGCAGCAAGCCGTGGCGATCTTCCAGGCACGCCGCTACATGGTGGAAAATGCACTGGCCATCATCGACGAGGTGATGGCGCATTTCGACAAGACGTCGGGCGTGAAGATCTCCGATGACAAGAAGGCCGATTTGATCAACAGCCTGCTGGTCGTCATGACTTCCGAGAAGGAATCGAATCCGGTCATCAATGTCGGTCGTTGACCTGACGCGATTGTTGGCAGCGGATCGTATGCTGCCTGTCTACTCGAACACAATCGCCGGCGTGGCCGCCGCTTGCGCGCCTTGTTCAATCTTCAGGCGCTCCCAGACCTTGGCTGCGATGTCCCGATAGACCTTTGCCTGGGCGCTGTCCGGCCGTGACGCGACCACGGGTTCGCCGGTATCCGACAGTTCGCGCGTTTCCATCTCCAGCGGCACGCCACCAAGGAACGGCACACCGAGCCTTTCCGCTTCGCGCTGCGCTCCGCCGTGACCGAAAATGTCGTAGCGCTTGCCTGTATCGGGCGCGATGAAATAGCTCATGTTCTCGACAAGGCCGAGCAGCGGCACGTCGACCTTCCTGAACATGTTTAGCCCCTTGCGCGCATCGATCAACGCCAAGTCCTGCGGCGTCGAGACGATTACCGCGCCGGCCAGCGGCACCTGCTGCGCCATGGTGAGCTGCGCATCGCCGGTGCCGGGCGGCATGTCGACCACCAGCACGTCGAGCTCGCCCCAGTTCACCTCGCGCAGCATCTGCGTCAGGGCTGACATCACCATCGGCCCGCGCCAGATCATCGGTGTCTCCTCATCGACAAGGAAACCCATCGACATGACCTTCAGGCCGAAACGCTCCATCGGTTGCAACACCTTGCCGTCGGCCGTCTCGGGCCGCCCCTTGATGCCGAGCAGGCGCGGCATGGACGGGCCATAGATGTCGGCATCGAGCACGCCGACCTTCAGGCCATTGGCCGCAAGCCCTAACGCAAGATTGACCGCGGTGGTCGACTTGCCGACGCCACCCTTGCCCGACGCGACGGCGATGATCGCCGCCACACCCGGCACGCCGCGCCGGCCGCTGGTCTGGGAAGGTTGCGCTGGACGTTGTTGTGCGGGTCGCGATGCTGGATGCTGTGCCGGTTTGCCCGGCGCCGGACGCGGCATGGCCGGGCGCTGCGGCGGCGCGGCTTCCATGCCGCCACCCTTCTTTTCAGCCGTCAACGCGACCACGGCGCCCTGGACGCCGGGAATGCCCTTCACGGCACGTTCGGCAGCGGCTCGCAAAGGCTCCAGTTCCTGCGCTCGCGCCGCCGGCACGGTGATCGAGAAAAACACTTTCGAATCGGCAATGAAGATGTCCGACACCAGGCCGAGATCGACGATATTGCCCACGAAATCTGGTCCGTGGATCGTCTTCAATTTCTCAACGACGGCTTCTTTGGTGACGGACATGTCTTGCGGCGCTTTCGGCTAAGTTTCGCGGCTCAAATAGGGTATTTTGTTCGCCGAACCAAGCGACATGCCGCCTCATAAGTCCCAAGGATTGATCACAGCCAGTTCGGCCGCCTCGAAGGGCGCTACGTCGCGGCTCGCGACCATCAGTCCGTGGTGCATCGCGATAGCTGCAATATAGCCGTCTGCCTTGCTGATGGCCTTGCCTTGAGCCCGAGCCCTGGCCCTGGCCATCAAATTTGCATAACTGTGGGACGCCCCAAGATCGAACGCAATGATGCGCTCCTGGAAAACCGGCAATATCTCTTCCTCGAAGCGCAGTCTCAGCCTTGCTTTCCGCTTTCCCTCGGGCAGAACCATCATGCCAAAGCGCAGTTCCGCGACCGAGATCGCGGACAGATAGAGCGTCTCGACCGGCTGGGAGTCGATCCAGGAAATGACCCGCTCGTTGGGGAATGCCTGCAGAGGTTCCGAGATCACGTTCGTGTCGACAAGAATCATTCGCCAAAGCTCATAGGCTCGGCTGCGTCGTCATCGCGCGCGATTGCCCTCTCGAATGCTGCTCGTTCCTGTTCAGTCATCCTTGCCTCCCGGCCGATCGAGGCCAAAAGACTGCCGAGTTTCATGCGGTCGTCAGGCTTTGCCACCTTCTCCAATATGTGACGAATCTCGGCCTCGGTGCTGCGACCGTTGCGGGCCGCGCGCACTTTCAAAGCGCGATGCGTCTCAATCGAAAGATTGCGCACGGTTATGGCCGGCATGATATCAATCTCACCAATTTGATTTCAATGATATCAATTGGCTGAGGCCTATGTCAACTTAAGAGGTCTGTTCTTGGGTATCCGTTTGAATCGCTTGGGCGTAAGTCAGGAGGTGTCGAGACGTTGCGCCGGGCGGTCGTATTGGCTGCTGGCATTGAAGGGGTGGTCTTGCGCGAGCTGCGCCAACGGCAGGTTCATCAGTTCCCAGACCATGCGCTCTTTCACGATGACCAGCCGCCCGGCGGCTTCGGCCAGGCACAGAAGCACCAACGTGGCGCGGTGGAGATCGGCGGGCGAAGTCGAGGGCCGTTGTCGGTTGACCGTCGGTGCGGCGTCTTGCGAAGCGCTTTCGACCGGAAGGATGGCGATCACGCCGCGCGACACCAGTCCGGTGCGGATGACCATCAGAGCCATGACGACGAACATCATGAAGACGCGCCACCGCGCCTCATCTTGTTGCTCGTTTACGGCCCTCCAGTCCATTCGCCTTTCCTTCGTATGAAACACAGTCGCAGGCATTGTCGCGCGGGCTGAAGGGGTGTGAACAGATTCGGCGCGGAAAAGCTGTGTCAGCCCTGCGGGGCATTGAAAAATTTGGACAAAATTCTTCAGTTGCGCGGGGCCGGCCGAAATCTGTCCATCAAAATCAAGTGGGCGGGCCGTCTGCCTCGGCTTTGTAGTTTTAACTCCGAGGCCTGGATGCCCGACCCTTCATTCCGCTTCGCTGCATTGCGGGCCGAGCATTACGGGCTGCATTTTTGGTTGCCGCTAGTCGCCAGCATTTATGGTTGGCATCGACGAAGCCGGAAGCGCGTCATTCTCGGCCCGCAATGCAGCGAAGCGGAAAGAATCGTGGGGCATCCAGGCCTCGACGTCGATGAAGGCAAAGCCGGTGGAGATAAAGCGCCTTTCGGCGGACGAAGATGAACTTCCCCCCGCGCCTCGAATTATCCGCCGCTGATCGCGGTGAGGATGAACACCTCCGCGCCCGGCTGCAGCGGCGCGTTCAACTTCACACGCTCGCCGTCGACGAAGACGTTCATATGTTTGCGAATGGCCGGACGGGTATCGCAGATGCGGTCGCGCATCCCAGGCCAGAGCTTGTTCAGTTCGTCGATCGCCTCACGTACGGTCGCGGCGCGCACTTCGACCCGGCGTTGGGAGCCCGGAAAAAGGTCAACCAGGACGGCAGGCAGGCGGAGGACGACCATCGATGAGCCAGTCATGTCACGTCCCTCACCTCCAATACATATCGCAAGCAATTGGTTCAGTCTTCGACACCTCGGAATGGATCCCGGCTCGCCTCCGCTTCGCTCCGTTGGCCGGGATGACGCCCCGCGGCCCCGCTTGCCGCCAAACGCAACCGGTGGAGATTGGCGGTGTCATC
>JBFWUS010000013.1:0-80042 GCA_050247155.1 Rhizobiaceae bacterium | reverse complement strand
ATATGGCCTTCCATCTCTTGGCCGACCCAAACGGCAAGATTGAGCGATAGGGCATAGCCATTGTCCATATCGCTCAGGATCGGGAAGCTGGCGCCAGATGACTGCTTGAGCTTCAGGGCAAATTCCACACGTTCGGGCACGATGACGACGATACGTCCACCCGCTGCGGCTATTTCGTCCTGCACAGCTGCAATGCTCACAGCGCTTGTGCGGCAGTACGGACACCAGTGCCCGCGTTGAAAGGAGACGACCGTAGGACCGTGGGCGAGCAGCTCCTGTAATGGGGTCAGGCGACCAACGTCGTCAGGGAGCAGGAAGTCTGGCAGCCTCTCTCCCACTTTTGGCGCCGTACTGCCGACCCGCTGCTCTAACAGCCGATCGACCAGCCGATCGACCGCCGCGGCGCGATCCGGTTGGAAGCGTCTGACGGCGTTCGCAACAAGTTTGAGACGCGCGTTGAGCGGAGCGTCAAGCTCGATGGCGGCCTGTACGGCGCTACCCAAATTTGCAGCAGTTTCCACGATCGGCAGTTCTCCATCTCAATTCATTGAGATACATAGTTGTGGCCGCCGCGAAATTGGCATGCCGGCCGCGCATGGTTTCAATAAACACCAGTTATCCGTTCACGAACAGGTCGCTTTCCGTTCTCGTCAGGCCATGCGCAGCTGCGGCAGTGAGCGTAGTCTCGGCGCGGCGTACTTGATGAAAGCGGATAAGCGACCGGCAAGGAAGCGCTTGCTTGGATAGACGAATTGGACGGGCAACGCCGGCTGTTCATAGGGTTGCATCAGGCGCACCAGTTCCCCGCGCTTCAGATGATCTGCTACCTGGTACGAAAGGGTTGAGGTAATCCCTCGCCCTTCCAGCGCTGCCGTGATCGCGAGCTCGGCCCGGTTGACCGTGTAGCGGGCCTGGATCCGCTGAGTGATTGTCTCGCTGCTGGCCAACCTGAAATTCCACTCGTAGCCGGATGCGGTCTGCGCAAACAAAATGATCGAATGATTATCGAGGTCGGCCGGCACAAGCGGTATGCCGCTCTTCGCCAGGTAACTCGGGCTCGCAACGAAAACCCGAGAAACGGCGCCGATGCGTGTCGTTACAAAGCTGGAATCGGCCAAGTGTCCAATCCGCAGGCCGACATCGAAGCCTTCCTCGATGAGGTCGACAAAACGATCGACAAGCGCCAATTCGATGCTGACCTCACGATGTTCGTCCAGGAAACGCGTTACCACAGGGGCAAGATGCCTCTGGCCAAAAACCAAGGGAGCCGTAATACGCAAAGTGCCCCTGACTTGCGAGCCATGTCCCATGGCATCGGCGAGCGCCGCATCGAGATCGTCCAATATGCGATGCGCATTCTCTGCTAGCCGCTTGCCGGATTCCGTCAGCGCGATGCGGCGAGTCGTCCTTTCGATCAGCCGCGTGCCCAACCGCTGCTCCAAACTGTTCAGTGCCCGCGTGACCGCCGGCGCGGCGCGCCCAATTTTCCGCGCCGCGCCGACCAAGCTTCCTTGAGCCGCGATTTCGCAAAAAATTCTGATTTCTTCCAGGTGGTCCATTGTTTCAATTCTGGTAGTAGATACTTCGTTCTAGCTCACTTTATTGCGATATCCATAATGATGAAACTGCCTCCATTCGACAAGGAGACAGTTTATGGACCACATCAGCAGTCAACCGACACTCAAAGCCGACAAGGCCGGTAAGAGGATTACCAGGCGCGCCGCGGTAGCCGCCGCGATTGCTGGGAGCGTCGTCTCGTCCATTCCGGGATCGCAAGCCGCGCCGCTGCCGAACAGCCTGGCATCCCGAAAGGTCAAACACCGAACGATATCGGTCGATGGCGTTGAAATCTTCTACCGGGAGGCCGGTGCGCCTGATGCGCCAGTTCTGCTTCTCCTCCACGGCTTCCCGGCTTCGTCCCACATGTTCCGTCACCTCATACCTGCCCTGTCAGACCGCTGGCGCGTGATCGCTCCGGACTATCCTGGATTTGGACACTCGGGGTTTCCGCCAAGGCAGGAGTTTAACTATACATTCGCTTCCTTTGCCTCGGTCGTAAGCAAGTTCACGGACGCCCTCGGGCTAAGCCGCTTTGCGATCTATATCCAGGATTACGGCGCGCCGGTTGGTTTGCGTCTCGCGCTGCTGCAGCCGGATCGGATCAGCGCAATGATTGTCCAGAATGGAAATGCGTATGCCGAGGGGCTCAGCGATGGGTGGGTCCCGCTGAAGGCCTATTGGAGCGACCCCAGCCAAGCGAACCGCGACAAGATGCAGATCTGGCTGGATGCGGACGGGGTTCGTCAGCAATACGTCGCGGGCATGCCGGCCGAGACGCTTGAACTCTTTTCACCTGATAGCTGGACGCAAGACTGGTCCCTCATGAGCAGAGGGAACAACGTCGATGTTCAGCTCGATCTCTTCTACGACTACCGTACCAATGTTGAGCTCTATCGGGATTTCCAACGCTTCTTCCGGCAATACCAGCCACCGACATTGATCGTCTGGGGTCGGCACGATCCGTTCTTCACCGTCGCCGGCGCGGAAGCCTATCGTCGCGACATTCCGCGAGCCGAACTGCACATACTGGATGCCGGCCATTTCGCCCTTGAAACCCATCTTCCCGAAATCGCCTCTCTGGCAAGAGATTTCCTCGATCGCTTGGACGATGTCTGAGGACGTCGACTGTGCCCCCTTTCACGAGGGGGCACCACTCTCGAACCTACAGAAATTGTGTGGGAGCCTACAGCTGCTTTGCGAAGTGAAGTCGTTTCACGCCTGCTCCAATCGATTTGTGACTTGCCGCATGGGAGCATTCTTCACGTGTTAGATGAAAGCCGGCGCTGCGGTAAAAAGCGATCGCAGGACCTTGAAGCGAGGATGTACTCAGGATCAGACACTGGTTTTCCGACCGCGATGCCTGCTCCTCGGCATGGTGCAACATGCATCTCGCAAGCCCCTGGCGTCTGACCCGTGGCGCTACATACATTCGCCGCAACTCGACAATCTTAACCCCTGCCTGTTCAAGTCCATACATCCCGACCAACTCGCCGCCCGCATCTTCGGCAATCCAGAAACTGCCATTCTTCGCGGCGTAGTAATCGGGGATTCGATCAATTTCTGTCTCAAGGGCGGTAGCGACATAATCATCAAAAGCTTGCTTAAGATTTGGCGGCGCCAGCTCCTTGTTCACCGCGATGAAAAGAGCTCGAACCGCTTTCCAATCTGCCGGTCTATATTCCCTGAACCCCCACTCGGGTATCAGCAAGCGGCTCATGGCCAGCATCGCCTTCCCCGTTTATCCGTGACCGCGGTAGCCGGGCCGGACTGCAGAAACAGCGTCCGAGTGGGACTTGAGGATCGTCGGCATCTCGTCGGTCTTTTGGATGTTGCTCAAAGGTAATGTGACAGAAGCCTCCCTCAAGACAAATGCCGGCTGGTTGGGATTTCGATGCCCAAAGCGCATGTTGA
This sequence comes from Rhizobiaceae bacterium, assembly GCA_050247155.1. GTDB lineage: Bacteria > Pseudomonadota > Alphaproteobacteria > Rhizobiales > Rhizobiaceae > Mesorhizobium_G. The sequence continues at coordinate 76,571 of JBFWUS010000013.1, read as the reverse complement.
ACAACGCGATGGTCAAGCAGCGAGCCCTTCCGATGCGACCCTCTCGCCGAGATAGGATGCACTGGACGCGCTGCACAGCGCAAACACCAGAACAGAGGCCCCATGCCGAAAGACTTAAAAATCCGAAACGCAGTCAAGGAAGATGCAACGTCAGTCGACCTGCTGATCCGACAATTGGCTGCTTTCGAGGGAGCAACTTCACAGATTGGATTCTCGGTCGATGCATTGGAACACGCCTTGGAAGCCGATCCGCCGAAGTTGCATGTCCTGGTCGCGGAAGGTCCATCCGGTTTGCTTGGATTTGTAAGTTACACCGTAGATTTCACGATTTGGACCGGGTCGGACACGATCCGTGTGGACGACCTATTCGTTGTTAGCGATGCCCGTGGGCTTGGCATCGGCCGTCGCTTGATGGCCGAGGTAGCAAAAATTGCGGTCGGGCGCGGCGCAACTGCACGGTGGGAGGTAGAGCCGGACAACATCGCAGCCCAACGCTTTTATGAGGGGCTCGGCGTCGTATTGCGCAAGAAAGTCACGGCAAGGTGGAGCCGCCAAGCAATGGCCGAATGGCTCGAATTCGACACCGCTGCGCGTGCTGGGAGCGAGTAGGCACCCATCAGTCAAGCCTTGCCGTCTTCTTCGAAATGCCCGCTTTCGATTGACTGCGACCGCTGCGCGATCGGCCGATTGCCTGGCCGGCCCATCACCTCTATCACAACCAAGCTCTACGCGGCCTGCTGCACCTACATAAAGTAAGGCTTGTCCGCGTCGGTGTCGGGCTTGTTGACGCCGAGGTTCGCGTGGACCTGTGTCGCCGGCGATCGGATAATCCTCGCGATCAGGTCGGCCACGCTCTTGCGCGAGACGACCGTCCCCTTGAAAGGCTCACTTTTCGCGGTGGTCTGGTAGTCGACCTCGGCTTCGTCCGTCAGCCAGGCTGGACGGATAATCGTGTAGTCGAGACCGGATGTTTCGATGATGTCGGCGGCACGCCGGAACGGTTTTAGATCCTCGCCGATGGTCGCGTTGTTCCATTCGCCGAACTTGCCAGGCACTTCGCCATAGATGCCGAGCGCCAGCACGAAGATCAGCCGCTTCACCCCAGCCGCCTGCATGGAGGCGATGACGTTGCGCGCCTGCGCGTCGAGGTCTTCGCCAGTCAGGTTTGCGTAGACAATGTCCTCGCCCATCATGGCAGCATCGATCTGCGCTCGCTGAAGCACGTCGCCCTCGACGACACGGGCGTTGGCGGGAGGGCTGGCGATCTTGCCTGCCTTGCGCAGGAAGAGCGTCATTTCGATATCGCCGTCATCGGCGAGCGCATCGATCACATGGCGCGCGATCTGGCCGCCGGCGCCCAGCAAGAGAACTTTGGTCATTGGACTTTCCTTTTGGGGAAGCGGACGCTGGCACAGCCTCCGTGGTGGAGCCTGTGCCCGATCGCCTCTACTCGGCAGCTTTCATCACACTGGAAGCCATGGCTTCGCCAAGATGCAGGGTGAAGAAGGGAATGACGCGGTCCAGCGCTATGCCTGTAGGCACCGGATTGTCATAGAGGTCATAATGCGACCAGCCTTCGACCACGACCAATTCCTTGTTCTTTGAGGCGGCGCGACCATAGATCTCCATACCATCGCGATAGGCGCCGAAGCCGCCGGGCTTGTCACCGAACACCACCATCATAGGCTGCGTCAGCAGCGTCTCGGCAAAGGCGAAAGCGTCACACGCAATGGCCGATGCGGCATGGGAAACCAGCATCCGCGTACCTGAACCCTCGGCGGGGCAACGGTTGCGGTAATAGTCGGTTGCCTCCAGCACATCGATGTCGGTGATCCCGGCGGCCTTGCCCGCTTCGACGCTGCCGGGCAGGAAGATGTTGATCCTCTCATCGGCCCCGGCGTTCTCGGCGGTGCGTTGTGCGGCCATGCCTTCGAGCGCGCCGACCGGATCGAAATTGCTGAAGCCTTCGCGCATCAGCCGCCCGAAATTCACGCCGGTGATGCTGACCAGCGCCTTGATCCGCTTGTCGATAATCGTGGCCTTGATCGAATACCCGCCGCCGCCGCAGATGCCGAGGATGCCAATCCGGTCAGGGTCGACATAAGGCAGAGACTGAACGTAATCGATGACGTCGCGATAGTCTTTCACTCGCTGCTCGGGATCTTCGATCCAGCGAGGCTGACCGCCGCTGCCGCCCTGGAAGCTGGCGTCGGGTACGATGACGACGAAGCCGGCCTTGGCCAGCGCCGCGCCATAGACATTGCCGGATGTCTGTTCCTTGCAGCTACCGATCGGGTGGTTCGAAACCACCGCCGGATAGCGCTTGCTGGCATCAAAGGCGGGCGGGAAGTGAATGTTGGCTGCAATATCCCAATACATGCCGGGATTGCGAATGCTGACGGTTTCCATGTGTTCTCTCCTGGGCCAATAGGGGCGCTGCGCGCTCATTGCGTCCGTATCTCCGTTACTCGGCGGCGACTTGCTTCGCGATAACGTCGGTCGAAAGCCTCGTCTGGAAGAAGGGCGCCAAGACTGAGACAGCCTCGTCGACAAATTTCTGGCCGTCGTAGAGGTCCATGTGGTTTGCGCCCTCTACCACATGGAGGGATTTGTCGGTGCTGGCTGCACGGTCGAACAGATCGTCGCTCATCCATTTGCTGCCCGCCGCGCTGCCAGCGACGATCTGGATCGGTTGAGTGAGATAGACGTCAGCCATGTGATAGGCGTCGTAAGTGATGATCTGGTTCAGGCTGCGCAGCGTCGCGAAGCCGGGCGCGGTGGCGCACTCCGCTCGCGGCGTATGATAGTATTCCCAGGCCCGACGTAACTCCTCGTTCGGCGCGTCCTTCTCGGTCAGTGGTGCGAGCGGCATCGTGGCGTACCCATCGCCCTTGGCGTCCGAGGTACGGGCGTTCGAGCCGGCCTCGATATAGGGCAGCGCGTCGATCGACTTGACGTTGTTCTCCCAGCCGTTGCGGAACATCGAGCCGATATTGACGGCGCTGACGGTCCCGATCGCCTTGATGCGGCGATCCTGGATGGCGGCGTTGGCGGTGTAGCCGGCGCCGGCGCAGATGCCCATCGCGCCGATGCGGTCATTGTCGACGTAAGGCAACGTGCTCAGGTGGTCGATCACCGCGCTGACGTCCTCGGTGCTGACGTAGGGGTTTTCGAGCTGGCGCGGCTCGCCGCCGCTCTCGCCCTGATAGGAGCGGTCGAACGCAATCGTGACGAAACCCTTTTCGGAGAGCTTCCTCGCATAGGTTCCGGCCGTCTGCTCCTTAACGCCGCCGCCTGGATGCGAGACCACGATCGCCGGATAGCTCTTCTTCTCGTCGAAGCCTTCCGGGAAGTGGATCACCGCCGACACCATGATCGTCTTGTTGTTGGAATTGGCGAAGCTGATCTTGCCCATTTGCAATCTCCTTCAGTTGAAACCTTGTGGTGCGGTGGGATGATCCATGAGAGATCGCCCTTGCCGATGACCGTAACGTAGGTCAGAAAGATTGAGCGAATTAGGCGGATAATTCTTATTGGGCCTATCAATCAGGTGATGAATGCGACGGGATGAGATCGCGGATCTGGCAGCATTTGTCGTGGTCGCCGAGGAGCGTAGCTTCACCAAGGCCGCGCAACGTCTCGGTATGGCGCAATCCGCGATCAGCCAGATCGTGCGGCGGATCGAAGAACGGCTAGGCATGAGGCTGCTCTCGCGCACGACGCGAAGCGTTGCGCCCACAGAAGCGGGTGAGCGGTTGATTGCGACGCTCGGCCCGATGCTGCACGATCTCGACACCGCGGTCGCATCGCTTGGCGACTTGCGCGACCGGCCTTCGGGCACGATCCGCATCACCACCGTCGAGCATGCCGCCAAGACGATTATCGTTCCGGCCATGAAGCGTCTGCTTCCTGATAACCCCGACATCAAGGTGGAGATCACCATCGACTACGGCCTCGCCGATGTCGTGGCCGACCGGTTTGACGCAGGTGTCCGGTTGGGCGGCGACATCGCCAAGGACATGATCGCCGTGCGCATCGGTCCGGACACCCCGATGGCGATCGTCGGCTCACCTGGCTATTTTCGCCTGCGACCGGCTCCGACCTCACCAGCGCAGCTCATCGATCATCATGCGGTCAATTTGCGACTGCCGACCTCCGGCACACTGAATGCCTGGCGGTTGATGCGCGGCGGGCGCGAAACGCGTGTGCGGATCGACGGGCCGCTCGTTCTCAATACTATCGACCTGATCCTCGATGCCGCACTTGACGGCCACGGCCTTGCCTATCTGCCGCTCGATCAGGTTCAGCCCTATATCGAGACCGGACGGCTAACGCGTGTGCTCGGCAAGTTCACGCCTGACCTGCCAGCGTATCATCTCTACTATCCTCACCGGCGGCATGCATCAGCAGCTTTCAGCCTGTTCGTTGAGACGATCAGGTACAGAGAGTGAATTGAAATAGGCTCAAAATGCCTCTCTCCCGCACTGACCTCAACCTGCTTGTGCTGTTCGAGACCGTGATGGAGGAGATTGCCGTTCAGTTTGACGGGTGAGCTTGCCGCAGTGCGTCGCGGAATCCGCGGTGGACTTAAGCTTTTCCAAGCGGCTGGCGAAGGCGCCGCCTGGCCGGACGGACGATGCTGCATTCGTCGCTTTCGATCGTATGTGATATTTTTAACATTAGAATTGACAGACGATAATATTCCAACATAGCCTTCAAAAGGGTCCATGGCGACCTGCAATGCTCGGGAGGAGAAACGAGATGAACATCTTGGCCAGCAGCCGAAGAGGGGCGATTGTCGCGGCATTGGGTGGAACGGCCCTGCTGGTCATGGGGCTGAGCGCGACAATGCCAGCCGGGGCGGCCGATTTGATCCGTATCGCTTCGCCCTATCAGACGACGACACTCGACCCGATGCGGTCGGCGGCGGCCGGCAATATCGAGACCTATGGCCAGATCTATTCGCGGTTGCTGCGCCGCGATCCTGAGACCGGCAAGCTGGAGCCCGGTCTTGCCGAGAGCTGGGATCTGTCGAGCGACGGCCTGACGTATACGTTTCACCTCAGGGACGCGCAGTTCTCTGACGGTTCACCGATCACCGCAGACGATGTCGCTTTCAGCCTGGAGCGCGTCCACAGCGACAAGACATCCGCTTATCCGGCGCCGTTGGGCGCCGTCGACACCATCAAGGCGACCGATGCCAAGACGGTTGTCGTCAAGCTTAAGTCGGCCTTCGCACCGTTCCTAGGCAATGTCGAGATATGGAACATGGGTGTCGTCTCCAAGGCCGATGTCGAGAAGCGCGGCGACGAGGCCTTCGTCAAGGCGCCACTCACCTCCGGTCCCTATGCGGTGAAGGAATGGAAACCAAACGAGAAGCTCGTGCTGGCGCCTAATCCGCACTACTGGCGCCAGGGCTATCCGAAGTCCGACGCGACGGTGGAGTTGATGGAGATCGCTTCGCCCGAAACCCGCCAGGCCATGCTTACGGCAGGGGAAGTCGATGTCATGCGTACGGTGCCATGGGCACAGATCGACGCGTTGAAGGCGATCGACACGATCGACATGCGGCTGGAGCCCTCTACCACCATCTGGATGACGCTGCTCAGCGAGAAGCGCGAGCCCTTCTCCAACATGAAGGCGCGGCAGGCGGCAGCCTACGCGATCGACAACAAGGCCATGACCCAGGCGGTCACCCGCGGCTACGCGACGCCTGCCAACACCACGCTTCCGGGTTCCATCGAGTTCCACGACAGGGACTATCCCGGCATCCCGCAGGACATCGCCAAGGCCAAGCAACTCCTCGCCGAATCCGGTATGGAAGGCCGCGAGGTGAAGATCCTGGCCACAGCCGACGCCACCGCGCAGCAGCTGGCGCTGCTCCTGCAGGCGCAATGGCAGGCGATCGGTCTGAAGCCGGTCATCGTCAATGTCGATTCCGGCGCCTGGTGGGACGCGACCGGCAAGGGAGACTACGACGCTGCCGCCAACTGGTGGTACAACGAAACGCCGGACCCCGATCTCGCGGTGCGTTGGGCGGTGTGCGGCACCTGCGGCTCCAATTCCTACAACACCTTCTACCAGAACCCGAAGGTGGACGAACTGGTCGAGCAGGGCACCCGGGAAGCTGATCCGGCCAAGCGGGCCGAGATTTACAAGGAAATCCAGAAGATCACCACCGAGGAGGTGGCGCAGATTCCGCTCTACTACGCTCCGAACGCCGTCGCCTATTCCAAGCGGCTGCAAGGGCTGACGCTGACGCCGTCGCTGCAATGGACGCTGGAAGAGACCACTATCACGAAGTAAGGCCGAAGGGCTGGCGCGCTGCCACAACCGCGCGCCGCCCGCAGGCTTCGGCGGAGAAGCGCGTTGAACCTCTTGTCCATCCTGGCGCGGCGCCTGCTGCAACTGGCCGGCGTCCTGGCCGGAATCATGGTCGTCACTTTCCTTTTGCTGCGCCTGGCGCCCGGCGACCCCGCGCGGCTACTGGCCGGCGATCGGGCCGGCGCCGAGACGATCGCAGCCATCCGCCAACAATACGGGCTAGACCTGCCGCTCTGGCAGCAGTTCTTTGTCTACGTGCAGAACCTGCTTGGCGGCGACATCGGCCGTTCGTTGCGCTTCCAGCAGCCGGTTGCGGATATCGTGGTCCGCTTCATGTGGCCGACCTTGTTCCTCGCCGCCTACGTCGTGTGCCTCGCCGTGCCGCCGACCGTCGTCCTGGCGATTATCAGCGCGCGCCGGCCGGGCGGCACGGCCGACCAGGTGATCCGCGCGGTCGGCATGGTGGGGTTGGCCATCCCGGTTTTCTGGCTGGGCATCATGATGTCGCGCCTGTTCGGCGTGACGCTGGGCTGGTTTCCGGTCGCGGGGTACGGCACCGGTTTCGTCGGCCACCTGCATCACCTCTTCCTGCCGGCGCTCTCGACCGCGATCTGGATGGTGCCCGTGCTGACGCAGAGCCTGCGCGCGGCTCTCATCGACCGGGCCGGGGCTGATTTCGTCACCACGGCGCGCGCGCAGGGTGCAAGCGAACGCGAGATCTTCTGGAGGACTGTTCTGCCTAATTCGGTGCTGCCGACCCTCAATCTGCTCGGCGTCATGGTCGCCTTTCTGATCGGCGGCACCATTATCGTGGAAACCGTCTATGCGGTGCCAGGTCTCGGTTCACTGATGGTTTCGGCGCTGCTGGGCCGGGATTACTACGTGGTGCAGGGGCTGACCCTGATCTTCGCGCTTGCCACAGTGCTCGTAACTCTGGCGGTCGACCTGCTGACCGGCCTGATCGATCCGCGCGTGAAGCTTTGAGGGGCGGCATGTCGGGTCGGATACTGCCCCTCTCCCTGAGCAGCCGCAGCGGCCGGTTGTCGCTGTCGATGGCCGTCGGCGCAGCCATTCTCAGCGCCTGGTTGATCGCCGCAGCCGCCGCGCCGCTTCTGGCAGCCTACGAGCCCGACGCCATCGACATCATGAACATGCTGGCGCCGCCCGGCGCCAGCCACTGGTTCGGCACCGATCAGGTCGGACGCGACGTGTTCTCGCGCGTGCTCCACGCTGCCCGGATCGACATGTTCCTGTGCGTGGTCGGCGTGCTGCCGCCGTTGCTGATCGGGACTGCTGTCGGGTTGATCAGCGGCTATTTCGGCGGTGTCGTCGACAGCCTGTTCATGCGCATCTACGATCTTTTCGTCGCCTTTCCCTTTTTCGTGCTGGTGCTCGCCATCGTCGGCGTGCTCGGGCCGGGCCTCGTTAATTTCGTCATTGCGTTCGCACTCGTTGGCTGGGTCAGCTATGCGCGGCTGGTGCGCGCGGAAGTCCTGACGATCCGCGAAAGCGAATATGTCCAGGCCGCGCAAAGCCTTGGCTATTCGTCTGCTGTGATCGTGACGCGCCATGTCCTTCCCAATGCCATCGGCCCGGTTATCGCCTATGCCGTGAGCGACGCCGTACTGGTCATGCTAGCCGGCGCCAGCTTCGGCTTCCTCGGCATGGGCGCCCAGCCGCCCACTGCCGAATGGGGCGTGATGATCGCCGATGGCCAGGCGTTTGTGCAGCAGGCTTGGTGGATATGCCTGTTTCCCGGCTTGGCGGCGGTGTCCCTAGGGCTAGGTTTCGCTTTCCTCGGCGACGGTCTCGGCCAAATGCAACGCCGGCAGGCAGCGCCATGAGCGCGTCAACGGAACGGCAGCCGCTGCTGCGGGTGGAGAACCTCGCTGTTTCCTTTGCTGGCACTCCGGCCGTAAAGGGCGTGTCGTTCGACCTCGGGGAGGGTGAGGTTCTGGGGATCGTCGGCGAGAGCGGATCAGGAAAGTCGGTCACCTGCCGCGCGCTGATGGGCCTTGCGGCGGGCGCGGCCCGCGCCGAGGGCAGCGTGACCCTGCGAGGGCGCGAGCTGCTGGGCCTTTCCGAAGCAGATTGGTGCGCGGTGCGGGGCCGTGAGATGGGCATGATCTTCCAGAACCCGGCCTCGCATCTCGATCCGCTGCGGCGGATCGAGGCGCAGCTGGCCGCGCCCATGCTGCGGCACCTGGACATCGGTCAGGTCGAAGCTCAGCACCGTGCCATTGCCCTGCTCGAGGCCGTTGGCATCCGCGAGCCGGAGAAGCGGGCGCGTTCGTATCCGCACGAATTCTCCGGTGGCATGAAGCAACGCGCTATGATCGCCGCCGCCATCAGCTGCAATCCCAAGCTGCTCATCGCCGACGAGCCAACCACGGCGCTGGACGTGACCGTCCAGGCTCGGATCCTGCGGCTCCTCAAGGACCTCAACCGCGAGCGGGGGCTCGCCGTCATCCTCGTTTCGCACGACCTCGGCGTGGTGGCTGACATCTGCTCGCGCGTCGTGGTGATGCGTGCCGGTGTGGTGGTCGAGCAGGGTCCGGTCGCGGATGTGATCGAGCGGCCGCGCCACCCCTACACGCGGCTGCTTATCGAGTCCCAGCCAGGCCGGAAAGCGCTGGCGACGCAAACGCCGGGCTGCTCGACAGCCGCGCCGCTGCTTAACGTGGAAAACCTGTCAGTCGCTTTTCCGGCACGGCGTGCGTTCATGACCGGCGCGACGGGAGGGGATTTGGTTCGGGCGCTGGATGGTGTCGATGTCCGCATCAACCCCGGTGAAACAGTTGGCATCGTCGGCGAAAGCGGTTCAGGGAAGTCGACCCTGGCGCGCGCCATCATTCGACAGAACCGGCCAAGCGGCGGCGCTCTCACCTTCGATGGCGAGGACGTGCCGGCGCTTTCCGGCGCAGCACTCGCCCGCTTCCGGCGCCGCGTGCAGATGGTGTTCCAGAATCCCTACGACTCGCTCAATCCGCGAATGAGGATTGTCGACGCCGTCGCCGAGCCGATTTGGCGGCACGGCCTGGCGGATCGTGGCGCCGCCGCGCGGCAGGCGCATGAACTGCTGGAGATGATGGAACTGCCATTGGCGTTGCATGGCCGCAAGCCGCGTCAGCTTTCGGGCGGTCAGTGCCAGCGTGTCGGCATCGCGCGGGCGCTTGCATTGAAGCCGGAACTGCTGATTGCCGACGAGATCACTTCAGCGCTTGACGTCACCACCCAGGCACAAATCCTGGAGCTCCTGATGCGCTTGCAGCGCGAGCGAGCGCTGACGCTGCTCTACATTTCGCACGACCTGGCGGTCGTCGGCGGCATCTGCAAACGGGTCTATGTCCTCCAGGCCGGTCGTGTGGTGGAAACCGGCGAAACCGGGCAGGTGCTTTCGGCGCCGCAGCATCCCTACACGCGAGAATTGGTCGGCTCGCTGGCGCATCTTTCGGGTCAGCCGACCGGAGTGCCCGCCCATGCGCCTTGAGGAATATGCCGCCCATGACGGTGTCGGCCTTGCGCGGCTGTTGGCCGCCCGAGACATCAGCCCGCAGGATTTGGGGCGCTGCGTGATAGAGGCCACCGGCAGGACCAACCCGGCGCTGAATGCGGTCGTGGAACTATACCCGGATGCGCTGGACACGCTGCCACAGGTGGCCGGCCCTCGTCCGTTCCATGGCATCCCGACTTTTACCAAGGACTTTCCCATCGAGGCCGGCCGCCCGGCCGTCTTTGGAAGCCGGCTGGCGCAAGGAATCCGGGCCCGCGCCGACGCAGTCTACTGGCAGCGTCTGCGCACGGCCGGGCTGGTCAATGTCGGCCGCACCACCAGTTCGGAGTTCGGCATCGCCGCGACAACGGAAACGGCGCTCTACGGCGTCACGCGCAATCCGTGGGACATCGGGAAGGGCGTCTCCGGCTCCAGTGGCGGCGCGGCGGCGGCAGTCGCAGCCGGCATCGTTCCCTTCGCGCAGGGAGGCGATGGTGGGGGCTCGATCCGCAATCCGGCCTCCTTCTGTGGCCTGATCGGGCTGAAACCTTCCCGCGGCCGCGTTACCGGCGCACCCAACGCCAATGCGCCGCTGCTGGGCCTCGCCACCGGCTTCCTGCTCACCCGATCGGTGCGCGACACCGCCCTGCTGCTCGATGTGTGTCACGGACCGGATGACGGCGACGGCTATGAGATCGTGCCGCCGGCCGGTGCGTATCGGGAGGCGATCGAACGGAGTCCGAACGGACTGAGGATCGCACTGTGTACGCGGTCATGGTCGGGTGTGCCGATCGACCCGGAAGTTTCCGATGCGGCCACCGCGGCGGCGACGCGCCTGGAAAAGCTCGGGCATCATGTCGACGAAGCGTCCCCGGATTTCGACTATCCGGCCTTTCTGCAGGCACAGAAGATCATATGGGCGGCCGATGCCGCTGCCCACATACCGGCGATGGCGGCGACGACGCAGCGACCGATTGACGAAACGACACTCGGCGCTTCGGTGCTCGCGCTCTATCGCCATGGCTGCACCCTGGGAGCAGCGGAATTGGTCGATGCCTTCGCCGTCTATGATCGCGTGACCCGACAGGTCGGCCGTTTCATGATCGGCTATGATTTGCTCCTGACGCCGACGAGCACCATCTTGCCCGAACCGGTCGGCACGTTCGATCCCGACAGGCCGGGCATCGACCACGACACCGTGTTCGACGACCTCGCACCGAAGGAAACCTTTACGGCCCTGTTCAACGGCACCGGCCAGCCGGCCATCTCGCTGCCGCTGGGCCGCAGTGGTAGCGGTTTGCCCATTGGCGTTCAACTTGTCTCCCGTTTCGGGCGCGAGGATGTGTTGCTTGCGGTGGCGCGCCAATTGGAGGAAGAGCTGGACACGGGAAACGGTATCTGGGGCCAGGGCCTGCCAGCGGTCCATGCCGGGCATCTGGCGGAGATCTGACTTTGGCAAAGACGCGCAACGGCAAGGGTGACGGGTCACCGGACGGCGAAGAGCAGAAGATCGATCTCGAGGCGATGCTGCGCGCCCGCATGAAGGAGCTGTCACCTTCCGAACAGGGTGTCGCCGCCTACATGCTCGACAATATCCAGATGCTTCCCTTCGAAACGGGCACCAGTATCGCCCGGGCCGTAGGGGTCAGCGAGATGACGGTGTCGCGTTTCGTTCGCGGTCTCGGTTTCGACAACCTGCGCGACCTGAAGAACAGGCTGCGCGTGTCGGTCGTGGACAAGGAGAACGACGTAGACGACTACATGGCGCGCTTCCAGACGCGCGATGGCCGCAACCAGGCCCTGCAGGAGAGCCTGAGGCTCGAACTGGATGCCATCGTCAAGGCCTATGCCCTCACGACCACCACGCTTTGGGAGGAAGCTGTTACAGCGCTCGCCAAGGCACGAACCGTTTATGTGGTGGGTTTCCAGGCTTCGAAGGGGTTGGCGCTCGATTTTGCCAGCAGGCTGCTGTGGGCGCGCCCGAACGTGATCTTTGTAGAGAATACGTCCGGCACTTTCGGTGAAATCATCACGGCCGACCCCAGGCACAGCCTTGTCGTGCTGGTCGATACCGCCGCTTACGCGGCGCGCGGCGTCAAGCTGGCCGAGAAGCTGAAGGCGCTGGAGATGCCGCTCGTCATCGTGACCGACAAGTTCAGCCATTGGGCCTTTTCCTACACCCGTTTCGTGTTTGAGGCGCATACCCATGTGAAGACGTTCTGGGATTCCACCGCCGCGCTCAGCGCCGTCCTCAACCTGCTCACCGACGCTGTCGCAACCAGGCTCGGCCCGAAGGCCCGCGAGAACTTCGCCAGGATGAGCGACATGGCCGGCCTGCTCGGCGAGTTCGTCGGCGGCTCCTACCTGCGCCGGAAGGACTGAGCCTCGCGCGCCGATTTTTTCATGAAAGACCGCATGACATGACCAGCATTCCACCGTTCCGCGATCCGACCAGGCCGGGTGGACCGGTCATCCCGCGCGGTGACTGGGATCGAGGGCCATGGAACCGCTGGACCTTTCAGCATGTACGGGACCTGATGCCGACGAGCCAGGTATGGCGTGGGCGCGGTCCGGTAAGTCCGTTGCCGCGAAAGCTCGAGGATATCGACCGCATAGGCTTCGAGGTCGACGGCCAGCGCGACACGATCGCAGGTTTTCTCGCCACCAGCTACAATGATGGCTTTCTGGTGCTGCATCGCAGCCACATCATTGCCGAACGCTATCAGAACGGTATGGATGCCCGCTCGCCACACCTGTCACAATCGGTGGCGAAGTCGGTTGTGGGCACTGTCGCCGGCATCCTGGTGGGTCGCGGCCTCGTCGATCCGACGGCGCCGGTGACGCAATATCTGCCCGAGCTCGAAGCAACGGCCTATCGCGGCGCCCGCGTCCAACACGTGTTGGACATGACCAGCGGCGTCGTCTTCGACGAAACCTATACCGCGCTCGATTCGCACATGGCGAAGCTCGACGCCGCCGCCGGCTGGAAGGAACGCCGCAACCCCGACTGGCCGTCCTCGGTGTGGGAACTGATCCTGACGTTGACAGAGGCCGAATGCGCGCATGGGGCGTCGTTCCGCTACCGTTCAATCGAGACGGATGTGCTATCCTTCATCTTGCAGCGGGCTGCTGCAATGCCGCTAGCGGAACTGACAAGCCGCGAGCTGTGGGCGCCGATGGGGGCGGAGGAAGACGCCTATTTCACAGTCGACCCGACCGGCTATGCGCTTGGCGACGGCGGCTTCAACGCAACGCTGCGCGACTATGGCCGCCTCGCGCTTCTGCATCTGGGCCGAGGCGAGATCGCCGGCCGACGTATTGTTCCCACGGCATGGATCGAAGAAACAAGATGGGGCGCCAGGCCGGATCTGTTCGGCGGCATCTATCACGAAGTGCTCCCCGACGGCGCCTATCACAACCAGTTCTGGATAGAGGATAGCGCCCGCCGCGCCTACATGGCACGCGGCGTGTTTGGGCAGCTGATCTACATCGACCCCGAGTCGGAATTCGCTGTTGTCGTGCTTTCGAGTTGGCCGGAATTCGTAAGCACTGTTCGAACGCGTACGGCACTAGCCGCAGTCACGGCTATTCGGGACGCAGTTACGGCCTGAATGCCCACGGCAATGTTTGTGCGCCTCGTCTAAAAGCTCAGTCGCTATCGTCATGCCATGCGGTCTATGTCCCGGCGTAGCACGATCAATGTCGTCAGATCCTGCACATTGCCCTGGCCGGCGATCAGGTCGCGCAACGTATTGAGCCGGTCGATCGACGACACCTCCACTTCCACGATGAGATCGAGCTGGCCGCTGATCGACGACACACGCCGGACTTCCGAATGGCCGGCCAGCATGTCGAGGACGCCGATGGATGGTGTACGCGTCAGGGAAACCAGAAGAAAGGCCCGGATCACATCCTTCTCCATCTGACCGATGTCAGCCCGATAGCCACGGATAACGCCCGACTTCTCCAGCGCGGCCACACGCTCGGTGGCAGCGCTGCGCGACAGGCCGACCCGGGCCGCCAATGTTTTCAGCGGAATGCGTGCCTCGCGGGACAGAATGGCGAGGATGTCGCGGTCCCTGGCGTCGAGTTGCTTCATTGGGCTGTCTTTGCGATCCCGATAATATGCCGGTTCAGCCAGGCATAGTGCCGGTACAACCGTCACTATGCTGGATGCCCGATTTTTGCGCCTGTGCCAAGTTCCCTGCCCAATCCCAGGCATATCCGGGCAGGACCTTTTCATGACCGATCTCGACCATCCCGCTCCCACCTTTTCGACCGATCGGGCGCAGGCGATCGCGCGCGATCTCTATGGCATCGAGGGTTCAGCCAGCCGGCTGAACAGCGAGCGCGACCAGAATTTCAAGCTGGTTTCAAGGCAGGGCGACTGGACGCTTAAAATCGTCAACGCCTCCGAGCCGGCGCTTGAGAGCGAGTTCCAGACCGCGCTGCTGGAACATCTGGAGCACATGGGGCTGGACATCGCCGTTCCGCGGCTCCAGAAAGCCAAGGATACGCGAGCGCTGGCCGAGCTTCAGGCCGATTCAGGCGAGCGCCATGCGGTGCGGCTGGTCAATTGGCTTGCCGGCACACCACTGGCCGAGTGCGCCCGGACACCCGAACTGCTTCACTCGCTCGGCCGTGCGATGGGCAAGCTGGACCGCGCCTTGCAGGGTTTCATCCATCCCGGCGCGTTGCGCACGCTCGACTGGGACATCAGGCGCGCCGGCGAGGCGCGCGGCAGGTTGCACCACATTGCCGACGAGGCTGACCGCGCCTTGCTGACGCGCTTTCTGGATCGCTTTGACACCGAGGTCGCGCCGCACCTCTCCGGCCTGCGCGCGCAGGTGATCCATAACGACGCCAATGACTGGAACGTGCTGGTCGACTTGGACGATCCCACCCGGATCGCCGGGCTGATCGATTTCGGCGATGCGGTTCATTCGGTGCTGATAGCCGAAGTTGCGGTGGCGGCGGCCTATTCCATTCTTGATCTGGAAGACCCGATCGGCGGCGCGGCGCAGATCGCGGCAGGGTTCCATGCGGACTATCCACTGCGCGAGGAAGAGCTTGATCTCTTGTTCGACCTCATCGCCATGCGGCTGGTCATCAGCGTAACCTTGTCGGCGGCGCGCCGCAGCAAGGTCGAGGACAATCCCTATCTCGCCGTCTCCGAAGCGCCGGCATGGCGGATGCTGCGCCGCCTCGACGCGATGAACCGGCGCTTCGCCACAGCGATTCTGCGCCGGGCCTGCGGATTCGACGCCGTGCCGGGCGCGCGGGCGGTCATCGGCTGGATCAACGACAACCGCGGCAGCTTCGCCCCGGTGGTCGATCCGCATCCCGCGACCCTGGCCAAGGAGATCGTCCCGTTGGGCGATGCCGCCCATCCCATGACCATCGCATCCGCTGCCGCTGATCCGGCGACCGCCTCGGCGTGGTGGGACGCTCATGCGGCCGAAAACGACATCGAACTCGGCATCGGGCCATGGGGCGAGGCGCGCACCATCTATGCGACCGACATGTTCAAGTCGCGCTTCGTGGAGGGTGAGCGGCGCACCCGCCATCTCGGCCTCGACCTGTTTATGCCGACGGGAACGCCGGTTTGCACGCCGCTTGCCGCCACCATCAGGAGCGTCGAGATCGAAGAGGATTTGCTGGGCTACGGTTGCCTGATCCTGCTCGAACACCGGCCGGATGGTTGCCCGGCCTTCACCACGCTTTGGGGCCATCTGGCCAGCGAGGCGATGGAGCGCCTCAAGCCCGGCGACCACCTCGAAGCAGGGGCGCTTGTCGGCCACATGGGTCCGCCGTCCGAGAACGGCAACTGGGCGCCGCATCTGCATTTGCAGATATCGACGGATACCGGCCTCGCCGCCCGCGACATTTTGGGCGTCGGCGAAGCGCGCTTCCTCGATGTCTGGGGTGAACTGTTCCCCGATGCCTCTGTCATCGTCGGCATCCCGCCGGAAACCTATGCACGGACAGGCCGCAGCCGGCAGGATATCGTCACGGCGCGCAAGACATCGCTGCTGCCCAACCTGTCGATCTCCTATTCCGAGCCGATCAAGTTCGTGCGCGGCGAGGGCGTCTGGCTGATCGACCATCGCGGCCGCGCCTATCTCGATTGCTTCAACAATGTCTGCCATCTCGGCCATGCGCATCCGCAAGTAGTCGAGGCCATCGCCAGGCAGGCGGCGAAGCTCAACACCAATACGCGCTATCTGCATGACAATATCGTCGCCTATGCCGAACGGCTGACGGCGACTTTGCCGCCGGAACTGTGCGTGGCGTCCTTCGCCTGCACCGGCAGCGAGGCCAACAGCCTGATGCTGCGCATGGCGCGCACCCATACCGGTCGCGACGAGGCGATCGTGCTCGACTGGGCCTATCACGGCACGACGCAGGAACTGATCGATTTGAGCCCGTACAAATACAAGCGCAAGGGCGGCAAGGGCCGCAAGCCGCATGTGTTCGAGGCCATCATTCCCGACAGTTATCGCGCGCCGGCGGACTGGCCGGTCGAGGAACACGGCAAGCGCTTTGCCGAAAGCGTGGCCGGGCAGATCGCCGAGATGAAGCGGCAGGGCAAGGCGCCGGCGCTGTTCATGGCGGAGTCGATCCCCAGCGTCGCCGGCCAGGTCTTCCTGCCCGAAGGCTATCTGAAGGAGGTCTACGCCATGGTGCGTGCCGCCGGCGGCGCCTGCGTGGCGGATGAGGTGCAGGTCGGCTTCGGCCGCGTCGGCAGCCATTGGTGGGCGTTCGAGACGCAAGGCGTAACGCCCGACATCGTCACCATGGGCAAGCCGATCGGCAACGGTCATCCGATGGCGGCGCTGGTGACGACGCGCGAGATCGCGGCGACCTTCAACAACGGCATGGAGTATTTCAACACTTTCGGCGGCAATCCCGTCTCTTGCGCGGCAGGGCTGGCCGTGCTCGACGTGATCGAGCAGGGCGATCTGCGCCGCAACGCGCTGGAGGTCGGCAATTACCTGCTCGAACGCTTCCGCGAAATGCAATCGCGCCATGAAGCGATCGGCGACGTGCGCGGCATGGGTCTGTTCCTCGGCATCGAACTGGTGACCGACCGCAGGACGAAGGAACCGGCAACGGTGCTGGCCCGTGCGATCAATGACGGCGCCCGCCGGCGCGGCGTTTTGATGGGCACCGAAGGCCCGCACGACAATGTGCTGAAGATGCGCCCGCCGATAATCTTCAGCCGCAGGGACGCCGATCATCTGATGGAGGTTCTCGAAGACACCTTCGCCGCCGTTGAAGCCGGCCGCGCCTGACCGGCGCGGCGTGCTCGGAGTGCGCTTTCTGATAATAAAAACGTTTTTATTTTTGTTGAAATCGTTTTTATTCGATGCTAAGCCTCGGCAAGAGAGGGGAAAGCGTGGCTGGCCATGGTGGAAATTCGCACATTGGCGGATAGCAAGCTTCCGCCTACGATCAAAACGCTGGCGGCGCATACCGGCTATTCCATCGCCACGATCTCGAAAGCCTTGCGCGGCTCGCCCGTGGTCACGGAATCGACGCGCGACACCATTCTCACCGCCGCGCGCGAACTGGGCTATCAGGCGAATGCCCGCGGCATGGCGTTGCGCACCGGCCGAACCTATCAGGCCGCGGTGCTGATGCCGCTGACCTCCGCGGCCGGCTTCGAATGGGATGGCGTGGAATACACCCAGATCCTCAGCGGCATCGCGCAGGCCCTCGACGACAGCGACTACCAGCTTTCCGTGCATGGCTATCGCAGCTTCGACGACGCCTGCGGGGTTGCACGCCGCATCGTGGATCAGCGGCTTGCCGACGGGCTGATCTTTTCAGGCGTGCTGGCGGACGACGCTCGCGTCGATATGTTGACGCAAGCCGATTTTCCCTTCGTATCGCTGGGACGTTGCCGCAAGCCGCTGATCTATGCGCATGTCGATGTCGACAATGAGTGGGCAGCCCACGCGGCCACCGCCCGGCTGCTTGCGGGCGGACATCGCCGGATCGCGCTGATCAATGTGGAGCGGCGCTTTTCCTATGCGCTTGACAGGATAGAGGGCTTTTCCCGTGCATTCCACGACGCCGGCCTCGAACCGTCGATGGATCTGGTTGTCGGCGGCGATGCTTCGACGCGCTTTGGAAGCGACAGCACGTTTACCCTGTTCGATCTGGCGCATCCGCCGACGGCGCTGGTCTGCGTCAACGAATCCACGACGCTCGGCGTGCTGTCGGCGCTTGGGCGGCTCGGGCGGCAAATCGGCGTCGATGTCGATGTGATCGCCTATGACGACATCAACGTCAGCGCCTATTTCACACCGGCCGTCACCACCTTCTACCAGCCGATCGAGGTGCTGGGCCGCAGGCTGGGTGAATTCCTGCTGCGCCGCATGGCGGGCGAGGATGCGGCGAAATTATCCGAGGTCTTCCGGCCCGAAATGATCGCCCGGCAGCCCGACAATCTCGGCGGTCATTTGAGCCATCGTGATTCTTGAAAATGGAGGAGAATACAATGAAGAAAATCCTGCTTGGACTGACGCTGGCGCTGCTGACGTCCGCTGCAGCTCACGCCGCCGATCTCGGCGGCAAACTTGTCAAGGTGGGGTCGGACACCACCTCGCCGCCGATGGAGAGCGTCGATCCGGCTTCCGGCCAGATCGTCGGCTTCGACGTCGATGTGGTCAACGCCGTCTGCGCCAAGATCAACTGCAAGGCTGAGTTCGTGACCACCGGCTGGGACGGCATCTTCGCCGCGCTCGACCAGGGCAATTTCGACCTCGTCGCTTCCGGCGTGTCGATCACCGACGAACGCAAGAAGGCGATGGATTTTTCCGACCCTTACATCATCAACAGCCAGGCGATCCTCATGCGCGTCGAGGACGAGGGCCTGACCGTCGATGACTTCAAGTCGAAGGGCAAGAAGCTCTCGGCCCAGGCCAACACGACGGACGCACAGGTTGCCGAAGGCATTGTCGGCAAGGATAACGTCGCGGCCTATGACAGCTTCAGCGCTTCCGTCATCGCGCTCAAGAACAAGGATGTCGACGGCGTCGTCATCAACGGAGCCAATGCCGCCGCCTATGAGAAGGAATTTGCCGGTGAACTGGTGGTGCCGATCAGGGACCTGCAGTCCGACCCGCTCGGCCTCGTTTTCCGCAAGGGCGATGAGAATGTCGCCGCCTTCAACGAGGGCCTCAAGGCGATCAAGGATGATGGCAGCCTCGACGCGCTGATCAACAAATACTGGGGCGTCAAATAAGCCATCGCAATGGCTGGTTCCGGCGCGCCGCCGCGTCGGAACCTCTCCGGGAGGGCGGTTTCCATGCAGTTCCTGAAGCGCCTGCGGCCGAGCAACCTCATCATTGCCGCGGCATTGCCCTTCATTGTCTATCTGTTCGCCACCTCGGGCGATTACCAGCGCTCGCTGCGCGCCATTCTCGGCGTAGAAAATGGCTCGTCCGTCTTCGTGCCCGGTTTCGTCGCGCTGGCGTTGGCTTTTGGCGCCAGCCTTGGCGTGGTTCTGTTTTCGCGTCAATCGATGCGGCGAGACCGGCTGGCCGCTGCCTGCGGGGGTCTCAATCTCGCCGCTGCTCTGGCGGTCGCCGTGACCGGCATCGCCTATCCCTATATTTCCTCGGTCGTCGCCAACGGAGTCGATGCTTTCACCTCGGAGCTGGTGGTCAAGGGCGAAACGCCGCGCCGTCTGACCGACGCCGCCGAACTGGCCGTCCACGGCTACGCTTCCGCTCTGTTTTGGACCTATCTTGTCCTCACCATCATAGCGCTCGGCCTGATCCTTATCGGTCGAAACAAAGGTGGAAACGGCAGGGCGTGGAAAGCCGGCCGCATGATGCTTGCCGTTGTCAACGGGGCCGGGCTGGCGTTCATCCTCTTTCTCGCGCCAATGGCTTTCGCGGCCGGCGTCGCCACCACCATCCGCGCCGCGATTGCCGCCTATGTACTGGCTGCAATCCTGGGGCTGGTCTGGGTCGGACTGCTCAAACTGGAATACAGCGTGCGGGCGCATGTCACCTTCATGGTCATCACCGGCCTGCTGGCGCTCGCCGCCGCCTGGTTCCTGCTACAGCCGCGCGAGAATTACGCGCTGGTCGGCGCTTTCGGCGGTAAGGTCGGCGTCATCTCCGGCACGCCTTCCGCCATCATCGGCGCGGTGCGCTACGGCCAGTTCCCGGATGCACCGGGCGACGAACTTCCCTTGCGCACCTTCAAGGGAACGCCTGAAGCCATCGCCGCGCTGGAGAAGAAGGCCGACGTCAGCGCCGTACTTGTGCCGGTTGACGCGGCCCCGGCCGGCCAGCCGGTTCTGTGGCAGACCGAGGCCCTGAACGACCGCGACAAGGCTTCAGGCATCACGCTGGCTGTGCTGTCCATCGTGCTTGGCCTGCTGACGCTCGGCGGCCATATCCATTATCGGCACCCGCTGTCCATCGGTTCGGAATTTATCGTCGATACGATCCGCGGCATCCCCATGCTGGTGATTGTTCTCTATGTCGGCCTGCCGCTTGCCGGCGCGCTGAAGGACGCCACGCAAGGCGTGTTCGATCCGCCCAACTTGATGCGCGGCATCGCCGCCATGGCGCTGGCCTATTCGGCCTATCTGGCCGAAATCTTCCGCTCCGGCATCAACGCCATTCCGCGCGGCCAGATCGAGGCGGCGCGCAGCATGGGCATGAACGGCTGGCAAACCGCCCGGCTCATTATTCTGCCGCAGGCCTTCCGCATCATCATTCCGCCGCTCGGCAACGAGTTGATCGCCATTCTCAAGGACACGTCGCTCCTATCGATCCTGTCCATCCGGGACATCACCCAGCGCATGCGGGAGTTCCAGTCGGCGAGCTTCCTGCCTTTCGCGCCCTACAATTCCGCCGCCATCTTCTACATTCTCCTGACGCTGGCCGCCGCCAGCCTGGTGAGCACGATCGAGAGAAAATATGACATCAAGCATCGATAAGCGACGTCTCCTGGAAGCGCGTGCGGCCTCGCTTGTTTTTCCGAATGGATTTGTTTTCGGAGCGGCGACGGCTGCCTATCAGATCGAAGGCACGCCTGATGCCGACGGCAAGGGCGAGAGCATCTGGGACCGCTTCTGCAAGCTTCCCGGCGTGATCGTCGACGGTTCCAGCGGCGACGTCGCCTGCGACAGCTACCATCGCTGGAAGGATGATATCGCGGTGCTGAGGGCGCTCGGCCTTGACGCGTACCGCTTCTCCTTCGCCTGGACGCGGCTGCTTCCGCAAGGTGGCGGCGCACCCAATGCAAAGGGCGTCGCCTTCTACAATCGGCTGATCGACGATCTGCTGGAAGCCGGCATCGAGCCCTACGCGACCCTCTATCATTGGGATCTGCCGCAGGCGTTGCAGGATCGCGGCGGCTGGTACAACCGCGACACCGCCGGCTACCTGGCCGACTATGCCTCGCTGGCGGCGCGGCATTTCGGCGATCGCGTGAAGAAATGGACCACGCTGAACGAGCCCTGGACTTTCTGCTGGTCAGGTCATGCGTCGGGCGAGGACGCGCCGGGCCTGCGCGACGGCGTGAAAGGCGGCGTGACCGCCAGCCATCATGCGTTGCTAGGCCATGGCCGGTCCGTCCCCGCCATCCGCGCCGAAGCGCCGGATGCCTCGGTGGGCATCGTCTTCGACCTGAACGTCGCGGAACCGGCGAGCGAGGACCCGCGCGACATTGCCGCGACGCGGCGCTTTGATGGCGCGCAGAATCGCTGGTTCCTGGACGCCGTATTCAAGGGCGCTTACCCGCGGGACATGCTGGAGCTCTACGGCGATCTGCTGCCGCCGATCCATGCCGACGACAATGCGATCATCGCGGCGCCGATCGACTATGTCGGCATCAATATCTACCGCCGCTCGGTCATGGCCGCCGGCGACGAACTTGCGCCGCTCAATTATCGGCGCGTGCAGCCTGGGGGCAGCTATTCCGCTGTCGGCTATGAAATCTATCCGCGCTGCATGTACGACATATTGCGCTATGTGAATGATGGCTATGCGCCAAAGGCGATCTATATTTCCGAAAATGGCGTCGCCACCACGCCAGAGCGCGTCGGCCCGGATGGGCGGGTTTGGGACGATCTGCGCGCCGCCTATTATGTCGATCATCTCGAACAGGTAGCGAAGGCCGCCGCCGAAGGCGTGCCGGTCAAGGGCTATTTCGCCTGGACGCTGACCGACAATTTCGAATGGGCTTACGGCTATACCACGCCCTTCGGCATCGCCCATGTCGACTACGCCACGCAGAAGCGCACGATCAAATATTCAGGCGAAGTTTACGCCATCATCGCGCGGCAGGAACATGAAGCGATGCCAAGAAATATTGCCGTTGGCCGCCGGTAAGCACCGTGCTTGCAGCCGATCGTCCAAGCAGGGGCATGGTCTTGGGTGCCAACTTGTGAGCCGATGAGCTGACGATGGATGGTAGGTGACCCGCCTGTGGTCGCACGCACATTGGCTAGAGCGAGATGAGTTTAGGTTGAATCATTCTGTTTGTCGTTTGGCGAGGCGATCCGGCAGGAGGGTTGCGAAGGTCGATGTGGTTCATCGGCCGAGCAAGCCGACGAACCGGGCGTCCGCCAAACACAAACCCGAAGGGCCGGGCTGGTTTGGGCCAATTCCTTCGGCCTCCGTCTCGGCCGGATAACCAGTCCGACCTTCGACGAAGTCCTCGATCTTGTCTCAAACCATCACCGGCAGAATGGTTCAACCTAATCTCATCTCGCTCTAGTGCGGACCCAACCCTGCGGCGATGGCGCCCGATATTCTGCGGTCTTATCTGAGCTTCACGACTACCCCGGCCGCCGGTCCACAGGTGCCCAGAGCATCGACGATCACGGAGAGAACCGATGTCTGACACGAGGACGGTCGTTCCTGGCTCCGGCGAGGTTCAACTATGGGTCAAGACAGATGCCGCCACCTTCCAAGCGTCACGTCGACCATTCCGCTGCATTCGCTCATCGGGGACTTGCCGGAGAGCTTCGCCGCAGACGTCCTCATCATCCATTTCTTAAATCCGCCGCGCATCATGCGGCAGCTTGGAACTCGTATCCGGCACTGTCACCAAGCCTGAAGTGACCGCGATGATCCTGGGAGGCGCGAAGCGGAAAGCCGGGCGGCCGGCACGAAGCCACCGTCTAAGAGCCTTTTTGGAAACTCATGAGGCCGGTCTGCAAGTGACGTTTTTCTGCGCTTCGGTGCTCACGTACCTGATGTACGCTCCGCTCCGATGCTCGCAAAACCTCATTTTCGCCTCGGCCTGACGAGTTCTCAAACATACTCAAATAAGCTAATAACGTCCGGTCTTGGTGACATAGAAGGGCGTCAAGCACCCTACTACTGTACTAGCAGTGATCAGACCCTGCGCAGGCAGCAGTTCCGTAAGGTTGATATGCGCGAATTCTTCGACGCGGCTGTCGATTTCGGCAGCGGCGTAGAAGGCGTTGACCGCATCGGCTGCAGCCGTATGGTCGATGTCGACGGAAAGCGCCAGATGGCCAAACACTGCGAAGGAAGAGGCTCCTTCGGCGCCGCGCGCGCGACGCCAGCGTTGCGCCGTGCCGGCCAGCTTGCGGCCACATGCGGTCACATTGAATGCGCCATCGCACATTGCGCCAGAAACCGCGCCGTTCGCGGTTTCGATGTCGTATTGCCTCAGCAACGACATCAGCGGCGCGCACAGCATCCTGTACGCCTCGCCGATACGGTCCGGCATGTTCGGCGGAATCGTAAATGCCAGTGAGACATTCACGACGCCCGGACCCTGGACCACCGCATCGCCGCCGGTGTCGCGCGCAATAACGGGAAAGCCGCGACGCTCCAAATCGCGCGCCGCTTCAGAAAAGGCGGCGGACGCCGCCAGCCGACGTGGCACCACAATGCAGCGCTCGCATTGCCACACCAGGACTTGCGGACCGGCTCCGCCGGCGACCGCATCCAGCATGGCGGTTTCCCGTTCGAGCGCAGCAGCAATGGGCAAAAATTGCGGGCTGCCATCTGACCGGCCGTGTTCGAGCGGATGGCGCGCCGCGACTGTCATGCAGCCTCGATCGCCGCACAGAGGTCCGACAAGAACGCAGCAGCCGGCGCGCCGTCCACCGCCTGATGATCAAAGGTCAGCGACAGGCCCATGACGGGGTGTAACTCCACGCCGCCTTTGCCGTCGGGGAGGGCTACCTGTTCGATCCGGCCAATGCCGAGGATGCCGATCTGCGGGGTGTTCAGGATCGGGGTGAAATATTTCACTCGCGACAGGCCGAGATTGCTGACGGTGAAGGTGCCGCCGGTCATCTCGGGAACCGTCAGCTTGTTCTTGCGCGCCCGCTCCGCAAGGTCCTTGCGCGCCGCGCTCCTTTCCTCGATCGTCAGGGTTTCGCTGTTGAAGATCGCTGGCGCCACCAGGAGGTTGCCGGGCAGGGCCATGGCCACGCTGAGATGCACGGCTCCCGACAGGTGCACTTCCTTGCCCTTCAGGACGCCGTTGAGGTCCGGATGGTTCAACAGTGTCGCCACCACCCGGTCTAGGATCAGATCCTCGACCGACACCTTGATCCCTGCCTCGGCCCATGCGGCCTTGCGAGCCATCAAGGCGGCGGCGCGGCAATCAGCGTGATGGGTGAGCTGCGCCGCCTCGGAGAGGCTGCGCAGCATCTTGTCGGCGATCATGCCGCGCACGCCGCGCAGCGGTATGACACGATCGGCCCGCGTGGCGGGAGCTTCGGTCAGCGTTTCCATGTCCGCTATCCGATCCGGGCGATGACATCGCCCTTGGCGATGACGTCGTCGACCTGCTTGACCAGATTGATCACGCCAGCCGCCGGCGCCCTGATCTCATGCTGAATCTTCTCGACCATGATCTCGGCGATCAGGGCGTCCCCTTCCACGGTCGCCCCGTCGCTGGCCAGCCAGTTGGTGATCACCGCCTCCTGGTCGCCGTCCCACAGATCGGTCGGAACTGTCACATCAACAGCCATGATTACGCTCCTGCCATATGTTCGAAAGCCGCGACGATCTTGTCGGGATTGGGCAGACAGAACTGCTCCATCGGCCGCGAGAAGGGGATTGGAACGTCGGGATAGGTGACGCGCTGCGGCGTCGCCTTGAAAACCGAGACGTCGCGCTCGGCAACGCTGGTGATAATTTCGCCGGAGACGCCGTAGCTCTGGTAGTCTTCGTCGACGACGATCAGGCGACCGGTCTTCCTGACAGACTTGAACACCGTATCGCGGTCGAGCGGCACCAGCGTCCGCAGATCGACGACCTCAGCGCTGACGCCTTTCTTGGCCAGCGCGTCGGCGGCCTTGAGCGCATTGTGGACGCCCATTGCCAGGCCGACGATGGTCACGTCCGTTCCTTCGCGCACGACGGAAGCCTTGCCGAAAGGAACGACATAGCTCTCTTCGGGCACGTTGACGGTAGCGCCGGGCTCGGTGCCAAGCCAACCCATACCCTGCAGGCCCTTGTGGTACATGAAGATGACCGGGTTCTCGTCGCGGATCGCCGCAGTCATCATGCCCTTGGCGTCATAGGCGTTGCTCGGCGCCACGACCTTCATGCCGGGCAGATGGGCAAAGGTGCCGTAGAGGCATTGCGAGTGCTGGCCGGCGTCGGAATAGCCGCCGCCCGTCGAGGTCATCAGCACCAGCGGCACTTTCACATTGCCGCCGGAGAAATAGGTGTTCTTGGCCATCAGATTATAGATGGCGTCCATGCAGACGCCGAAGAAGTCGACGAACATCAGTTCGACGATCGGCCGCATGCCGTCCGATGCGGCGCCGACGGCCGCGCCGATGAATCCGGTTTCCGAGATCGGCGTGTCGCGTACGCGCTCCTTGCCGAATTCCTCGATCAGGCCGCGTGTATTTCCGAACACGCCGCCGAGCGGGCCGATGTCCTCGCCCATTACGAAGACGCGCGGGTCGATCCGCATTTCCTGCGCGATGGCTTCGGCCATGGCGCGCGCTATGGTCAACCGCCTTTCATTCGATCGTGTAGCTGTCTGGCTCATTATCTCACTCCCTTGGGATAATCGATGAATCTGCGAAACCGCCGGATGCCGGCGTCAGGCGAAGACATGTTCGAGCGCCTCGGCCGGGGCCGGGTAGTCGCTCGTCCTGGCGAAATCGATGGCCTCATCCACGCGCTGCTTGGCGCGCGCGACGATTGCCTCGTCCTGCGCCTTGGTGATATCGCCCGCCTTGATCAGTTGATCGCGCAGCCGCGGGATCGGGTCCTTTGCGAACAATCCTTCCTTTTCGCCCTTCGGCCGATAGCCTTCGGCATCGCCCATGAAGTGGCCAGCCAGCCGATAGGTATCGATCTCGATCAGCGTCGGGCCTTCGCCTGCGCGCGCCCGCTTGATGGCTTCGCCGGCGACGTCGAAGATCGCGACCGGATCATTGTCCCTCACGAAGAAGCCGGGCATGCCATAGGCCGCAGCGCGGACATCGTTGCGCGGAACGGCAGTCGAATCCGCCTTCGAGACCGAAATGCCCCAGGCATTGTCTTCGACCACGAAGACAACCGGCAGCTTCCACACGGCTGCAAGGTTCAGCGTTTCATGGAAGGCCCCCTGGTTGACCGCGCCTTCGCCGAGGAAGGCAACGGCGACACCATCCTTGTTCTGCATCTTGCGCGAAAGTGCGGCGCCCACCGCCGGACCCATGCCCTGCGCGATGATGCCGGAACAGGAGAAATTCGTGTCTGCGTCGAAGATGTGCATGTGACCACCGCGACCACCACTGAGACCGGTCTTTTTGCCGAAAATCTCGGCCGCCATCTTGTCCAGGTCGACGCCCTTGGCGATCGCGACATGATGCGGACGGTGCGTCGACGTAACGATGTCGCTTGGCTTGAGATGGGCGCAAACGCCGACGGCGCAGGGTTCCTGCCCATTCGACAGATGCATTTCCCCAGGGATCGGGCCGTTCGCCATGTTGAATGCCGGGGTCTTGCCCTCGAGATAGATCTTCTCGATCGCTTCCTCGAAGAAGCGGCTGACGAGCATGTTCTCGTACATCCAGAGCTTCTGGTCTTTGGTCGGCTGCATGTTCTCTCCTCCTTGGGACCGCGCTGCCGACGACTTGTCGCCAGCGCTTCGACGATAGAGAGAACAAGAACCGTGCCAGATGGATAAGCTATTGAAATAAATAGAATAATCTGGCAGAAAAATCGCAGTGTCTGTCGGATGGCAGCGACATGTGTCGCGCATTTGCGGCACCGAGTGAGACGGTGCCGGGTGGCGCCGTCTCAGCGCGATCCTCATTACAGTTCGTCAAAGGCGGCGATTGCCTTGGCGGCGTAGACCGCGCCAGGCCCGCCCGCCATTTCGACCGCGACGGCGAGCATCTCGGCAAACTCCTCGCGGCCTGCGCCATGCTTCCGGGCCGCGGCGGTGTGATAAATGATGCAATCGTCGCAACCCTTGGCGACCGCGATGGCCATCGCTGTCAGTTCCTTCACGGCGGGCGATATCTTGCCGGCGCGCGTGGCCGCGTCGGAGAGCCCCTTGAACGCCGTCATCGTCTGGCGTTCGGCCTTGAACAGGCCGACAAGGCGCGCGTTGATCTCGTCGAGTTTCTGCTTGGTTCCACTCATGGGAGTTCCTCTCGGTTTGACATTTGGGATGCGATGCAAGGTCGGCCTCCGATGGGAGGAAAGCGAGGCGGCGGCGGGCCGACAGCGCGAACAAGGCAGTGGTCGCGCATCCAATCGTTGCTTGATCGACCGCACTGGTTCACGGAAGCGGCAAAGCAATTGTCATGCCAAGGCCCGCTTGGCGGGCTAACCCATGTCACTCGGGCTCATCGTCGAAAAGGCGGATTTTTGCTGGCGACAGCCGTCGCAAGCATGCGCTACGGCTTGCGACGGAAATATCGGTCATCCGCCGTTCAAGTCGCTGAGCCATGAAACTGGCTGAACGGGCCGCGTTCGTTCCCCGAGGTCACCGACGATCCGGGCGGATGAGATCGTAGTCCTTCATCTTACGGTGGATCGTCGCTCGGCTTACGCCGAGCCGCCGTGCGGCCTCGGTCACCAGCCATTTGCTGTCCTGCAGCGCGTTGCGGATTCGCTCGCGTTCCGTCTCTCCCAGCGACTGCTTGAGGCCTGACACCATGCGCTCGGGCGGCGCACAGAAGTCAACGGCGGCAGCAGGCTTTTCGCGGACTCCAATCCGGATTTCGTCCGGTAGGTCGTGCAACTCGATCCGAGCGCCTTCCCGGGTCAGCACAGCAAGACTCAGCACGTTGCGCAACTGACGAATATTGCCCGGCCAGGGATGGTCAAGGAGGCAGTCAAGCGCATTGATGGAGAGTTCCACCGGCTGCTCCGTGTCGGATTCCTCGCGCACGACGTCGTGGATCAGATCGGCGAGATCGGTCCGCTCGCGCAGCGGCGGCAGGACGATCTTCGCGCCGTTGATGCGATAGTAGAGATCCTCGCGAAACTCGCCTGCCTCCACCATGCGGCGAAGGTTGCGATGGGTGGCGCAGATGAGTTTGATGTCGACCGGCACCGGCTCGATGCCGCCCAAAGGCGTCACTTCGCGTTCCGACAGGACGCGCAGCAGCCGGGTCTGCAGGTCAAGCCGCATGTCGCCGATTTCGTCGAGGAACAGCGTGCCGTGATTGCTGGCGGCGACCTTTCCGACCTTTCCCGTGCGCAGGCCGCCGGTGAACGTGCCCGCCTCGTAGCCGAACAATTCGCTGTCGAGCAGCGTGTCCGGGATAGCGGCGCAATTTACCGCGACGAAGGGGGCCTCGCGACGAGAGCCGCTCAGATGCAGAGCCCGAGCGAAGGCTTCCTTGCCGCTGCCTGTTTCGCCCTGCAACAAAACGGGAATGTTTCGGTCGGCGATGCGGCGGGCCAACTGGATGTTCTTGTTCATCCGCTCGTCGCGGCCGGCAAGCTGATCGAGCGTCAGTGCGGTCGCGGGCTTGGCGCGCACCGTCGTCTTTTCGACCCGTTTGACGGGCCGCGCGAACTGGCGGCCAGGGTTCTCGCAAGGAAACGGGTAGACGTAATCGGCCCCGGCTTTTCCGGAATCGACCCGCTGGACGCGCCCGCTGCCGTTCTCCAATGCGCCAAGCGATACGCCGAGCACTTCGTCGACCGGCTTGTGCAGCAGCCGCGACCGATTGCCCTCACCGAGTAAGGAGAGCGCGCTTTCCGACAGGCCGCAAATGCGGCCATTGTCGTCGAGAGCGATCAGCGCCTTGAACATGTGCTGGTCGATGGTCGGCGATTGCGACAAGCCGATAAGGAAATTGTCCTTATAACGGTGGCGAAATAGAGCCGACTGAACCCACGAGGCTGCGTCGTCCAGCAATTGATGGAGAAAGGCCGCCTCGGAATGTCTGCCGGCACGCAGACCCGAAAGGTCGATCGCGCCCAGGGAGTTTCCATCGGGATCGATCAGCGGGCTCGAAACGCAGATGAAAGGCTTGAAAACGGGATTGTAGTGCTCCTCGCCATTCACGGTGACGGTCTTGCGCTCGACCATCGAGGTGCCGATGCCGTTGGTGCCTACCTCATTCTCGCGAAAGACGGCTCCCGGCGTGAGACCACGTAAGGTCAGCGAACGGGCATCCTCGGTATCGCTGAAAGTTTTGACGATGACGCCGTCCGGGTCGGCGAACAGCACGCAGTAGCTGGTGTCCCGCGCCAATTCGCGTAGCCGGTGCACGACCGTCGAGCTTCTGGCCATCGACTGGGCGATGAGGTCGCGGCCTTGCCTGATTTCGCCCTCGGTCAGTCGTTGCAGTGTCACCGCCCTCGTCGAGTCAAGCCCGTATTGAGTCTCGCAGCGGTTCCAGGATGCCTGAATGATCCGCGGGGCACGCGCGTCAACGGACATGTCTCCTCCGATTGCACGTCCGCGGCTCTTAGTCTCTTACGAGAGGCCGCTTTTTTTTGCGTGCAGGCCGGAAGATACACTGAAGGCCGCGGCCATCACAAGTGAACGCGCCGTTGTCAAAGCGTTGCGACACCTGTCGCAGCCAGGCTGCCGCCGACAGTGAGACGCGGTCGCCGGCACTCGCGTCCGCCCTGCCGCTTCATTGAAATCAAGCCTTTGTTTTCATGAGATTTATTCGGGCCAATGGCAATGTCGTGGCCAGCGCCTCCGAGGCTGGCACAGGCCTTGCGTCGCCGTCGAAAAAGGCAGGCCAAAGACCCACAGCAACCTCGGAGGAAGCAATGCACTTTAGTCTGAAACGTCCCCAGCGGACGAACCCGCTGGCGCACAGGGTCGATCGACGCCTGTTCCTGAAAACGACAAGCATAACCGCCGCGCTCGGTATCGGCGCGGCGACTGCCGGCGTATCCGGCGCACTGGCGGCCCAGTCGCTTCCAGCCGAAGCCAGCGCCACTTTGCTGCGCATGGCAAAGGACATCTATCCGCATGACGAGCTGATCCCCGACCAGCCTTATCAGGCGGTCGTCGACGCCATTCTGGAGGAAGCGAAGAAGGACCCGACCGTGGCGACACTGTGCGTCGACGGCCTGAAGGACGTAAACGCGCGCACAAAGGAACTTTACGGCAAGGCCTATCTCGACGTTCCAACGGAAGACGAACGCGTCGCCGTATTGCGGGCCATCGAGTATTCGCCCTTTTTCCAGAAGCTCCGCGGCGGCCTCTTGTTCGGTATCTACAACAACAAGGAGCTGTGGCCCAAGTTCGGTTATGAGGGCTCGTCCTGGGAAGAAGGCGGCTACATCGACCGGGGCTTCAACGATCTGAATTGGCTCTGAGGCGCGGGAGGAAATCATGGCTGCAAAATTCGATCTGAACGACGACAGCGTGGTCGTCATCGTCGGCTCCGGCGCGGGTGGGGGTACTCTCGCCAACGAGCTCGCCCAGAAGGGCATCAAGGTCGTCCTGCTCGAAGCCGGCAAGCAGTATACCATGGACGACATCGAGAACGACGAATGGGCGATGTTCCAGAAGATCTCGTGGCTCGACAAGCGCTTTTCCGCCGGCGGCTGGCATGGCGCGATCAACCACCCGAATCTGCCCGCCTGGATCGTCAAAGGCGTCGGCGGCTCGACAGTGCACTGGGCCGGCGTCGCCTTGCGTCTCCAGGAGCATGAATTCAAGCAGAAGACGATGAATGGCGACATCGCTGGAGCCAACATCATCGATTGGCCCGTCACACTCGAGGAAATGACCCCGTGGTACGAAAAGGCCGAATTGAAGATGGGGGTCACGGGCAAGACGACCGGCATGCCGCATCTGCCCTGGAACAACGATTTCAAGGTACTCGCCGAGGGTTCAAGGCGCATCGGTTTCAAGGAGATCCAGTCGGGACCAATGGCGATCAACTCCGTGGAACGCGACGGCCGTCCACCCTGCCAGCAGACCGGCTTCTGCATGCAGGGCTGCAAATTCCAGGCGAAGTGGTCGACCATGTATACGGAGATTCCGAGAGCCATCGAAACGGGCAATTGCGAGCTCCGCCCCGACGCGATGGCGCTTCAGATCGAGCATGATGCGAACGGCAAGGTGATCGGCGTCGTCTATGCCGATGCTGAAGGCAAGACGCAGCGTCAAAAGGCGCGGCTTGTCTGCGTCGCCGGCAACTCGATCGAGTCACCCCGACTCCTGCTCAACTCCCACTCGAGCAAATATCCCGATGGTTTGGCCAACTCGTCCGGCCAGGTCGGACGCAACTACATGACGCATGCGACAGCCGGCGTCTATGCGGTGATGCCCGGACTGGTCCACATGAATCGTGGCACCACGGTGGCCGGCATCGTTTCGGACGAAGCTCACCATAATCCGTCGCGTGGTTTTGCCGGCGGCTATCAGCTCGAAGTGCTGGCGCTGGGCCTTGGTTTCCTGTCCGCCTTCCTCGTTCCGGGTCCGACCGGTTGGGGTCGCAAGGTCTCAAAGGCGCTGGAAAAATACGCCTACATGTCGGGCGTCTGGATCTGCGGCGAAGACCTGCCGCAGGAGCAGAACGGCGTCACGCTGCACGCGACTGAAAAGGACCAGTACGGCTTACCGGTTCCCGTCGTTTCGAAGACGCCGCACATCAATGACGTCAACATGACTAATCACGCCTACGACACGATGAAGAATATCTACGAAGCCGTCGGCTCGCGTGAGATCTATAACCTTCCGGCCTATCCAGCATCCCATAACATGGGCACGAACCGAATGAGCGAGAAGGCAAGGGACGGTGTCGTGAACAAGCACGGCCAGGCGCACGACATCAAGAACCTCTTCGTGTCCGACGGCAGCCAGTTCCCCACCAGCGGCTCGGAGAACCCGACCCTGACCATCGTGGCGCTAGCAATCCGCCAAGCTGACCATATCGCCGGAGCGATGAGCCGGGGCGAAATCTAGTCTGAGGCGCCATCCGAAACGACCGCGTTCGCCCAGTCGAGGCTTTCCGCCCCGGCGTGCTGCGAACGCGGTCACGAAGCATTTGCTTGAAATTCCTGCGCGAGCACGAGGCAGCGCAAAGAACGGCAGCCTGGCGCGAAAGCGCGGGATCAACGAGGCGACGGCATATAACTGGAAGGCGAAGCAGGCGCGATGGAACCATCGATGTCAAACGTCTGACGGCTCTGTAAAGCGCGAGTGCGGCTGAAGAAGCTGTTGGCCGAACAGATGCCGGATGCCTAGGCGCTGAAGGAGCTTCTGGCAGGAAAATTTGTAGGGTTCTTCGGCAAGCGCGAAGCTGTCACTGGCTTGAGGCGGCGATGGGCCGCGGTCGGCCAGCAAAACACGGGATATGGACATCCCGGGGAATCTGGGCGGGTCGCCGCATGCCCCACTGGTAGATCTGGGGGTCGAACGCGCCGGATCGGCCGAACTGAACAGGCGTCGGACGCCTCGCGCTGCTCGCTTGATCTATATCAGGCCTGAGCTTGTGCTGGTTCGCCTTGGCGATCATTATGATCGAATATTTGGCTCTGATGGAGCAAAAATTGGTGTCGGCACCAGGTCCGCAGAAAGTACAGAAATCACAAAAGAGCGATCCAGAATTCGGGCCCTGGCTGGCACAGGCTTCAATCCTGGTGGTCGACGACGAGCCGGGGATGCGCAACTTTCTGATGCGAACACTGGGACCCCGATGCCTACGGCTGGACGAGGCCGTCGATACCGAGGAAGCGTCACGCAAGCTCGATGAACACCATTTCGACGTTGTCATACTCGACAACATCATGCCTGGGAAGAACGGTGTCGACTGGTTGGCCGAGCAGCGATCGATAGGATTCTTTGCGGACGCCATTTTGATGACGGCCTATGCCGATCTCGATGTCGCGATCCAGGCGCTTAGGGCCGGCGCGGTCGATTTCGTGCTGAAGCCGTTTCGTTCCAACCAGCTTTTGAATGCTGTCGCGCGATGTCTCGACCGGGTGCGGCTACAGCGCGAGAACTACGTACTCCGTTACGAGCTAACATCCACCTCAGACCACATTCTCTTGCGTGACAAGTTTATCGGCGATTCCTCGGCGATCCGGAGGGTGCGCAACACGTTAGCCAAGGTCGCGCCACTGCCAACCTCCATCCTGCTTACCGGCCAGTCCGGCACCGGCAAGGAAGTGGCGGCGCGCTCGTTGCACTCTCTTTCCGATCGCGCCGATAAGCCCTTCGTACCGGTCAACTGCGCGGCAATCCCCACAGACATGATCGAGAGCGAGTTGTTCGGCCATTTGAAGGGCGCTTTCACTGGCGCCGAGACAATGCGCGAAGGGCTGTTCATGCATGCTCAAGGCGGCACGCTCTTTCTCGATGAGATCGGTGAGCTGCCGCCGTCGACACAGAGCAAGCTTTTGCGTGCGATCGAGGACAAGCGGGTGCGTCCGGTCGGCTCCGAGCGCGAGATACCCGTCGACCTGCGCTTCGTCTTCGCCACCAACGTGGATCTCGCGGCGGAAGTTCAGAAGGGCCGTTTCCGCGCCGACCTCTATTTCCGCATCAACGTCATGAATATCGAGTTGCCGCCGCTGAAGGACCGCGGAGACGATGTGCAGGAACTTGCGACCTTGTTCATGCGCAAGTTAGCTCAGCAACTCGGCATGCCACCGGTACCTATACCCGACAAAGTGCGCGCTGCGCTTGCGCGCTACGCCTGGCCTGGCAACGTGCGGGAACTGCGGAACCTGATCGAACGCACACTGATTCTCGGGCGATTTCCGGAGGAGTTTGGCGCCGAGGGCCAGAGAAGTGAGCCGTCCGGTGAAGGGAGTCTGGCGAGTATCGAAAAGCAACATATCCTGGCGGCGCTGGCCGAGACGGCAGGGAATCGTGTCGAGGCGGCGCGGCGGCTCGGCATATCGCGCAAGACAATCGACCGCAAATTGGCCTCCTGGGATGTCTGAGGGCCCAACCCCTCCGGCTCATTCTACTCCTTCCGCCTTTCGCGCCGGCGTGCGCGGACGTTCCGTCCGGTTCCGGCTACTGGCCATCGCGCTGCTACCGACCCTCGTTATTCTGCCACTGCTTCTCACCGTAACGGTGGTTCGGTGGAACGCCAAATTCCACACGACGCTGATTTCCAAGGTCAATGGCGATCTCACCATCGCTCATCAATATCTGGCGCGTATTCTCGAAAACACCGGCGAGCAGATTCAGGCATTGGGTGCGGCAGCGAAATTCCGCGACGCCATCGGAATGGGTCGGGGTTCGAAAACGGCACTCGATCGACTGCTGGAGGACAGCCGTCAAGAACTGGCGCTCGATTTTTTGTTCCTGACCGACGCGGATGGGACGATCGAAGCGTCGGCCCGTCCGCAGCCGAATGCGGCCCTCCGAGCTGACTGGCCGATCGTAACCTCCGCGCTCGCGGGACGATCCTCGACTGCCATCGACATCTTCGGCAATGACGAATTGGCCAAGATCGCACCCGTGCTGGCCGAACGGGCTCGCATCGAGCTTGTGCCGACGCCGAATGCGGTGCCAACCGATCGTCTCGAGGAGACGCGGGGCATGGTGGTCCAGTCTGCGAGCCCAGTCATCTTGGTCGACGGTCGGCGAGCTGCCCTGGTCGGCGGTATTCTGCTCAACCAGAACCTCGTGTTTATCGACACCATCAACGATCTGGTCTATCGCGAGGCGAGTCTTCCGAAAGGCAGCCAGGGCACCGCGACCCTCTTCCTCGACGACGTGCGCATCAGCACCAATGTCCGCCTGTTTGAGGACCGCCGCGCGCTGGGCACGCGCGTATCGGCAGTCGTCCGCGATGCCGTGCTGAACCGCGGCAATACCTGGCTCGACAGCGCCTTTGTCGTCAACGACTGGTATGTCTCCGCCTACGAGCCGGTCGTCGACAGCTTCGGAAACCGCGTGGGTATGCTCTATGTAGGCTTTCTCGAGGCGCCGTTCACCGAAGCGAAGTATCAGACCCTGTTCCTTATCGTTCTGGCTTTCCTGGCCGTCGCAGCGATTACGGTACCTGTTTTCCTGCACTGGGCGCGTTCTATCTTTCAGCCGCTTGAGCGGATGACGGCAACGATCGCCAAGGTCGAAGGCGGCGATCTCGACGCACGGACCGAACACAGCGACGACAAAGATGAGATTGGCCGCGTGGCGCTGCATCTTGATACGCTGCTCGACCAGTTGCAGGAACGTGACCGCGAACTTCGCCGCTGGAACGAGGAGCTAAACAGCCGCGTCGAGGAAAAGACCCGGGAGCTCCAACTCGCCAACCGGCAACTGGAAGCGACCACCAAACAGCTCATTGTGGCGGAAAAGCTCGCGGCGATCGGCGAGATCACCGCAGGTGTGGCGCATGAGATCAATAACCCGATCGCGGTAATGCAGGGCAATCTCGAAGTTGTTCGCAATGTCATGGGCGAAAAGGCGGACTTGGCAAGGACCGAATTTCGACTGCTGGACGAGCAGATCCATCGCATCAGTCAGATCGTTACCAAGCTCTTGCAGTTCGCAAGACCGGAGGAATTTGCCGGCTACATCGAGCGCCATGCGCCCGGACAGGTCATCTCCGACTGCTTGCCATTGGTTCGGCACCTGATCAACAAGGCATCGATCGACGTCGTGCGCGAGGACTCTGCAACGCGGCTGCTGCTTATGAACCGCACCGAGCTGCAGCAGGTGCTGGTGAATCTGGTCGTCAACGCTGTCCACGCGATGCCCGACGGCGGCAAGCTGACGCTACGCACGCGCGACCACGACCTCGACCGGCAGCACGGGGTCCTCCTGGAGGTGGCTGACACCGGGATAGGGATGAGCGAGGAGGTCATGCAGAAGGTATTCGATCCCTTCTATACGACCAAGCGCAGCCAAGGAACGGGTCTGGGACTTTCCATCAGCCAGACACTGGTTACCCGCCAGGGGGGCCGCATTTCGGTCACCACTACACCAGGACAGGGCACTACGTTCAGCATCTGGCTGCCCGAGGCGACATAGCCCGGACGGACATTTTGTCCGTCGGCATGGACACAGTGTCCATTAACAGCCGCCGTTCACCCCTAAGCAACTGGAATTGCTAGTGGAGAGGGGTTGGCACGCCCGTTGCTTTGCTCGGCAAGCAACAATGGGAGGATGACGATGACACCACGAAGTTCGCCGCCATAGGCACAGTGAACGATCGACCTGACGATCATTCACAACCTACTTGAATCAACGAATTGGACCCGCCGGGAGAGAGCATTTGGTGGGACGGAGGAGATTTGCATGTCCACAGCTATTGATACCATTTCCGGAGGCTTTTCAGGGGTCGGGATCCTCGAACGGGAAAGAATTATCGCCAAACCGGGCTTCAACCGCTGGTTGGTGCCACCGGCGGCGCTCGCCATCCATCTCTGCATCGGCATGGCCTATGGCTTCAGCGTCTTTTGGCTGCCGCTTTCCCAGGCGCTGGGAACAGGTCAAACGGCTGGGTGCGAAGACCTTACGCTTGTTTCCGCGCTTTTCACCACAAGCTGCAACTGGCGTGTCGCTGACCTCGGCTGGATGTACACACTCTTCTTCGTTCTTCTCGGCTCTGCTGCCGCCCTTTGGGGCGGATGGCTCGAAACGGCCGGGCCCCGCAAGGCAGGCGTCGTCTCCGCCTTGTGTTGGTGCGGCGGCATGGTGATCGCCGCCTTCGGTATTGTGACCCATCAACTCTGGATCATGTGGCTGGGCGCCGGCGTAATCGGCGGCATCGGGCTTGGTCTCGGTTATATCTCGCCAGTTTCGACGCTGATCAAGTGGTTCCCCGACCGGCGCGGCATGGCTACCGGCATGGCAATCATGGGTTTCGGCGGCGGTGCGATGATCGGCGCGCCCCTTGCCACCATGCTCATGAGCCACTTCAAGACAGCCGAATCGGTCGGCGTGTGGCAGACACTCCTTGTGATGGCGGTTATCTATTTCGTCTCGATGATGTGCGGCGCTTTTGGCTATCGCATCCCGCCGGCGGGATGGCGTCCAGACGGCTGGACACCACCGGCCGCCACCAAGACGCCCATGATCACCCAGCACCACGTTCATTTGCGCGATGCGCACAAGACCAGACAATTCTGGCTGGTCTGGATGGTGCTTTGCATGAACGTATCGGCTGGCATCGGCGTTATCGGCATGGCCTCACCCATGCTCCAGGAAATCTTCGCGGGTAACCTGATAGGCCTGCCGGACCTCGGGTTCAACGATCTCTCCACCGAGCAGAAAACGGCGATCGCCGGCATTGCCGCAGGCTTCGCGGGGCTCTTGTCGCTGTTCAACATCATGGGTCGGTTCTGCTGGGCATCGCTGTCGGACTATATCGGCCGCAAGAACACCTACTACACATTCCTGCTACTCGGCATCGCGCTCTATTTGCTTGCGCCGACTGCAGCGCACATGGGCAGCCAGGTGATGTTCGTAACCATCTTTTGCATCATTCTGTCGATGTACGGCGGTGGTTTCTCTACAATCCCGGCCTATCTCGCTGATATCTTCGGTACGCAGTTTGTTGGCGCGATCCATGGGCGGCTGCTCACAGCCTGGTCGACAGCCGGCATTCTTGGCCCCGTGGTCGTCAACTATATCCGTGAATTTCAGCTCGCCGCCGGCATCCCACGCGCCCAGGTGTACGATTTCACCATGTATATTCTGGCTGGCATGTTGGCGGTGGGTGTCGTCTGCAACTTCCTGGTCAGGCCGGTTGATGCCAAGTGGTACATGTCCGAGGAGGAAGTGGCGAAGCTCCAGGCCAAGTCTGCAGCCGCGCAAGCCGGAGAGACCGGTTCCTTTGGCATAGGCAAAGGCGGTCTTGATGCAAGAACGGCCATGGCATGGACGGCGGTCGGTATCCCGATCCTCTGGGGTGTCTGGACCACGCTGCAGAAGACGGCGGCAATGTTCTGAACCGGGTACCAGCGGCGGCTTAACCTGCGGCCGACACAACAAGGTCCTCGACGCACGTCCGCCGAGGATCGATGCTGCCTCGTCCGGCGCCAACGCAGCTTCGTCGGAGGCGTTAGATTGTTGTCGCCGACGAACTTGGCCCACGACCCGTGAGCAATTCCAGATTGGCGATCAAGGCCGCCCGAGCCGCCCAATGCGATCGAGATCGTGCGCTTCAATACGGCCGGCACGATTTCCTCATCGACCATATTGGGGCCAAAATATCGTAGCCGCTTTGGCAAGCGCCCAAGTATCGTCAAGGTTGCATTGCCCCGCCACAGCGAATGGACAGCATGGCGGAAAGGCCCCAAGTAGGAAGAAGGAAGTGCCAGCGGCTCGACGAGTTTGGCAGGATTTCGCAGCGAGCATCCGTCAGGTGCGCAAGTGGTAGGGCAATCAAGGAGGAGTGTCGATGGCGAAAAAGCGGCCTGATGGAATTGCGGATTACCACGGCCCCGCCGGCGGCTGGGGCGCGTTGAAAGCGGTCGCGCTCGCGCTCAAGGACCAGCAAGTCGTCGTGCGAGGTTCGCGGGCACTGTTCAGCCAGAATAAACCCGATGGTTTCGACTGCCCGAGTTGTGCCTGGCCCGATCCCAAGCACACATCGTCGTTCGAATTTTGCGAGAACGGCGCGAAGGCTGTCGCCTGGGAGGCGACCACCAAGAAGATAGGCAACGGCTTCTTGAAGGAGCACAGCGTCAAGGAGCTTTGGAAGAAGTCCGATTACTGGCTTGAGGATCGGGGCCGCCTCACAGAACCACTGCGCTACAACGCCGACACCGACCATTTTGAGCCTGTTACCTGGGCGGAGGCGTTTGCAGAAATCGGCAAGATCTCAGGGCGCTCGACCATCCCGATCAGGCCGAATTCTACACGTCGGGGCGCGCGTCCAATGAAGCCGCTTTTCTCTATCAGCTGTTCGTTCGGCTCTACGGCACGAACAATTTTCCCGATTGTTCCAACATGTGCCACGAGGCGACTTCGGTGGGCCTTCCCAAATCAATCGGGGTCGGCAAGGGGACCGTCAGCCTCAAGGATTTCGACGA
Source organism: Rhizobiaceae bacterium (assembly GCA_050247155.1). Taxonomy (GTDB): domain Bacteria; phylum Pseudomonadota; class Alphaproteobacteria; order Rhizobiales; family Rhizobiaceae; genus Mesorhizobium_G. The sequence continues at coordinate 37,346 of JBFWUS010000013.1, read as the reverse complement.
CGCCGACCTGATCCTTTCCTTCGGCCACAATCCCGGCACCAACCATCCCCGCATGATGGCGACCCTGCGGGAGGTGAAGAAACGCGGCGGCATCATCCTTGTTTTCAATCCGCTGAAGGAGCGCGCGTTGGAGAAATTCGAGTCGCCGCAGTCAGTGGTCGAGATGCTGACGCTGTCCTCCACGCCGATCGCCAGCACCTATTTCCAGGTCAAGGTGGGTGGGGATGCAGCGGCCATAAAGGGGATATGCAAGGCGCTGCTGGCAATGGACGACGCAGCGCGAACGTCCGGCCAGGAGCCTATCCTCGACCACGGGTTCATCGCCAAGCATACGGCTGGCTTTGATGTCTTTTGCACCGACATCGATGCCACGGATTGGGCCGATATCGAGCGCCTGTCCGGCCTGTCGCGCGCGGCGCTGGAGTCCGTGGCAAGCGTCTACGCCAGGTCCAAGTCGACGATCCTTTGCTATGGTATGGGCATCACCCAGCATCGGACGGGAACCGGCAATGTCCAGCAACTTGTCAACTTGTTGCTGTTGAAAGGAAACATCGGCAGGACCGGCGCCGGCCTCTGTCCGTTGCGCGGACACAGTAACGTTCAGGGCGATCGCACCATGGGCATCTGGGAACGGCCAACTGAAGCATTCCTGTATCGGTTGGGTCAGGCGTTCAACTTCGAGCCGCCACGCGCTCACGGCCACTCGGTCGTCGACAGCATTGCTGCGATGCGTGACGGGCGTTCGAAAGCCGTGATTTGCCTCGGCGGCAACCTGGCCATCGCGTCTTCCGACCCACAGGCCTGCGCCGAGGCCTTCCGAAACGTCGAACTCTCGGTCCACATCACGACCAAGCTGAACCGGACACATCTGCTGGTCGGCACCAAGACCTTCATTCTGCCTTGCCTCGGGCGCACCGACATAGACATGCAGGCGGGTGGCCAGCAATATGTCACCGTCGAGGATTCCATGTCGATGGTGCACGCCTCGCGCGGTTTCATGCAGCCGCCGAGCAACGAAGTTAGGTCGGAGCCTTGGATCATTGCGCAGATCGCCAAGGCCACCCTTGGGGATCGTGAGGGCATCGACTGGGAAGCCTTCGTCGCGGACTACGATCTGATCAGGGACAAGATCGAAGTCGTGCTCCCCGACTTCCATGACTACAATGTGAGGGTCCGCAAGCCGGGCGGTTTCCTTCTGGTCAATGCCGCGGCCGAGAGGATTTGGAAGACCGATACAGGTAAAGCGAATTTTATCGTCGCAAATGGCCTGGAGGAGGATGGGCTGACCGCTGACCCTATGGTCCTGCGCCTCACCACACTGCGTTCACACGACCAATTCAACACCACCGTCTATGCGCTCAACGACCGGTATCGAGGCGTCTTCGGACGAAGGGACATCGTGTTCATGAACGAAGCGGAGATGGCGCGGCGCGGGCTGCGGGAAGGCGATCTGGTCGAACTTGTCACCGCCCTTGGCCATGCACGAGCAGATCGCATCGTACAGGGACTTACCCTCGTGTGGTACAATCTGCCTGACGGATGCTGCGCGGCCTATTATCCCGAAACGCAGCCTCTGATCGCGTTGGAACATCATGACCCGGAGAGCCTGACGCCAGCCTACAAGTCCGTGCCGGTTCATGTGAAGCGTGCAAGCACCACTCAGCCGAACGACCGCGTCGTTGGGCGAGACGGGGTGATCGGGCAGGATTTTCCGCCGTAAGCTTTTCAGGATATGATTTCGATAGGCATAACCTTTGGGCAGTTTATCCTAACCTTGCTGATATTGACGGGGGCGATAGCCATTCGGCGACCATTCAGTCGTGCGCCTCCGGGCCAGATCCGTCGTTGGGATCGCAGGCCACACTGCTGCAAACGCTCGCTGCCGCATCAAGCGTAGAATCGGCTAAGGTTGGCGTTCGCGGTTCTGAACTGAAGTGACGCGCCCGAAGAGAGCCAACCACCAGCGGCCCTAGCTGTGTGGTCCCGGAATGAGGTCGAAAGAACCCCACTAAAGGATAATCGGCATCATTGGAGATACGAGATGGCGCGGAAGTAGGAAGCGGTGTCAGCGGTCATCCAACATGCCAATCGGCATCAAAAAGGGACCTTCCCGAAACTTTCAGCCGCACCTCGGCGCTCCGCAAATCACGTGAACATCCCAGCTCCGAATCCCCGCCGATCGGAACTACTCAGTTCGGCTGATTGGGAGTCAATATACCGCTGATTGGGGATAGCGCGGCCGCAATCTGGGAAGCCGGAAGACGAGCGCTTCTCCAAGGGGATCGTCCAACATTGGGAGCGCGGATGGCGAGACCCGGACCGGTTTTCCCACGTAGCATATGGACGAATGAAAATTCTCGTGAAGGCAGTACAGAAACACGGGTCCTTCGAATGCTACCCGATCCCCCACCCCTTGTATCGCCCCCTGCCCGTCAGTTCGCGCAGATTGAACGCGCCAACCAGGTCGAGCGCGCCCTGCCGGGATACCTTCAGCGCCGACTGGATCGCGGCCGTGGTAACCAGCGGCCGTGACAGCACGAGCTCGATGAGCGCCGGCAACTTCGAGCTCGCGCGTCGACCGCGAAGTGCGCGCTCCATCCGGCTCCTGGCCAACAGCAGCCGGTCGTGCTCCTTGAGCCCGAAACCCGCTGCTTCTCCGATCGCATCGACGAAGGCCAGCACGCGTTCGGTGCGGCCGCGCGACCGACGGCGCTCGCGCGAGACCTTCTGCGCACCTAGATGCAGGCAGGCGAGATGATGATCGGTCACGCAAGAGCGAGGGCAGTACAACGAAAAATTTGCGACAAAACCCGCAAGGATCGGGTGGCTTGCCGCGCCGGCAAGCGCGCCGGTGCGGCAGCAATTGCGGGATCAGCGGCGTCATGCGGCGCGTGATCTGCCGGTCGATCAGATCGAGCTGACGCTGCGTCTGTCGGCGCGCTTCTTCCATGCGGGCGAGCTGCAGGCGGAATTCTTGCGGAGCTGCGCCGCGACGGCTCCTTCACGCATCCAGCCACACTTTCTCGAAGTGCAACTCGTTCAGCGGATGAGCGCGATGGTTCTTCACCGCCGCGACGAAGTGAACAAATATCTTGCGCCAATAAGGCTGGATGATCACACCGGAATCCTGCAGGATTTTCTCGACATCCTGCATAACCACCTGGCGCTTCTCCACATCGGCGATGGAGAGCGCCTCGTTGAGTTTGGCGTCAAATTCCTTGCTCGAAAAGCCAGTTTCGTTCCAGGCTTCTCCGGACCGGTAAGCGAGCGCGAGAACCTGGACGCCCAGCGGACGCATTGTCCATCCGGTCAGCGAGAACGGATATTTTGTCCAGTCGTTCCAGAAGGTCGAGCCCGGCAGCACGGTGTGCTTGACCTTGATACCCGCTTCCCTGATCTGCGCGGCGATCGCGCCCGCAGTATTCTTGTGCCAATCTTCATCGTCGCTGATCAGCTCGTGTTCGAAGTCGAGTTGACCCGCTTCCTGCATGATCGCCTTGGCCTTTCCCGTATCCCGCGCAACCTTTGGCAACGCGACATATTCAGGGTGGATCGAGCATACATGATGGTTCTCGGCAACACTGCCAAGGTTCCCATAACCGAGCTGAAGGACAGCCGAGTTATCCACCGCCAGTTGCATGGCATTGCGCACCCGTTGGTCGTCATAGGGCTTGTTGGTGACGTTAAAGCGAGCGACAACTGTACCTGCAGTGAGCACTTCGCTTCGTGAAAGCCCTATTCCATCTAACACTGCAACCTGGTCGCCGGTCGTTTCGAAGTTGCAGTGCACTTCGCCGGATTCGAAAGCGCTGACCAACGCGTTGGGATCGCTGCCGTAGTCGATAAATTCGATACCGTCGAGATATGTCTCGCCGCCCCACCAAGCGCTTTTGCGCCGCTTGAACTCCGCGCGAACGGACGTATCGAAGGAGACAAGTTCGAACGGACCTGTGCCGATGGGATGCTTGACCAGATTGCTACCGGTTTCCTCGAAGCTGCGATGCACAAGCAACGCCGGGAAATCGGCGAAATTCGCGATGATGGAGATATCGGAGTTCGCAAGGGTCAACTTGATCGTATGATCATCGACTTTGGTGATCGCGCCTTCGCGCGCTTTGCCCGTTGCTGGATCGGCGAGAGCTGCCATGCGGCCGGCCATGGAATTGCCTTCCGCTTTCTTATCGCACCAGCGGTTGAGGTTGAAGAACGCGTCGTCGGCGTTGAATTCATCGCCGTTGTTCCATTTGACCCCCTTGCGCAGATGCAGGACATATTCGGTCGCGTCATCATTGACGTCCCAGCTCTCCAGAAGAACGGGCTCGAAGGTGAAATCGGCGGTGTACTTGACGAAAGGTTCGAGCATCTGGCGCCCGAGATTGCCCATCTCACCCCAGTCGAACGTGCGCGGATCCTTGAGATCCTTGACCAGCATTCCGACTTTGAGCACGCCCCCCTTCCTGGGACTTTGCGCCCGCGCGGGAACAGGAGCCGACAGTCCCAGGAGGCCATAGGCAGCCGCGGTCGACAGCCCCATCGTACTGGCAATGGTCAGGAATTCGCGCCTGTCCATCCTGTTGGCCATGGCCATCTCGGCCATCTGTTTGACAGAGGCGGGCACAGGCTTTTCGTTGCGATTGTGAAGGGTCATTGCACGTTCCTTTCAGCGTGAAGGTTGATGCCGTCGGATGATCACAAGAATGAAACTTCGATTTTGCCGAGCGGGCCGTAATCGGCGTGGATGTCGTCCCCGCCGACAACGGCGACTGACCGGGCAAAAGCGCCCGACATGACGATATCGCCCTTGCGCAAGCTCTCGCCTCTCTGGCCGAGAGCGTCGGCCAGCCACGCCACACACGCGCCGGGATGCTCGATGCCGACTCCGGAAACGCCGGATTCCTCTACGAGGCCGTTGCGGGACAAAATGGCCCCTATCCAGGCGGCACTGATGTCGTTCGGGCGAAAGCGCTGCGCGGAAAGGACAATGGCAGCAAAAGCCGAATTGTCGGCAATCGTATCCGAGATCGTACGCGGGTCTTTCATCCGATGATCCACCACTTCGAGGGCAGGGATGACGAATTCCGTGGCCGCCGCGACGTCGGCGGGCGACAGGTCACCTCCGGCGAGGTCACAGCCCATGACGAAGGCAAGCTCGATCTCGACATGCGGCTTTATGAAGTTTGCCGCCGACAGCCGAGCCCCCGAATGATACACGGAGCCACTCATGATCCGCCCATGGATCGGTTCAGTCAGGTTGGATGCAAGCTGTGCCGACCGCGAAGTCAAACCGATCTTGTAGCCGGCAAAATTCGTGCCCTCCTGGCGATAGGCTTGCGTGAGAAGGTCCTGAATCCGGTATGCGTCATCCACGTTCAATTGAGGAAATTTTCCGGACAGTGGTGGCATTGCCCGAGTCTGCCGCCCGGCGCGCAGGATCGCTTGTGCCGCCTTCTGGAACTGCGGGTCACGCTCGATAGCTGCTGGCGTCTCACGCATGGAGGCCGGATCGGTTCGACGATGATTCTGATGGAATCGTTCTTCCGGAGGCAGTTCGATCCAGGCTCAAGGCGGCTGAAAAAGGCCGTGCTATCAATACGGACGCCATGGGATATGGATCGAATTGACCCGTCCTGATGGGTTTCCCGCCAGCGCACATCCGCTTCGTCGGCCCGGCTTGGCCGCGCCCCCAAGTCGGCCCGCGCTGCCTTCCCAGCGGATCACATCGCCATCGGAAAAACAGAACCGTTTCCATCCAACCCCGAACCGCTCTAGCTGCCGATACTTGGGTCAAGGGCCGTCAACAGATCGTGGATCAGGTCCGCGGTGACCTCGATCCCGACAGAGAGGCGCAAGAGGCCTGGATCGATATGTGAATCCGGGCCCTCGGTTGCCCCACGCCGCTCGATCAGACTTTCTACCCCCCCCAACGATGTTGCCGGCTTCCATATTTGCGTGCGCGTCAAGACCCGGTCTGCCTCGCTCGCGCCACCGGCAACGACGATGGAGAGCATGCCGCCGAAACCACCGCTCATTTGGCGCGCGGCCAGGGAGTGACCCGGATGCGTTGGCAGGCCGGGGTAGAAAACCGCCGTGACCTTCGGATGCCGTCCAAGAGCTTCAGCGAGCGCGATGGCCGATTCGCAAGACCGTGCGATACGCAAATGAAGCGTGCGCATGCCCCGCATCAGCAGAAAGGACTGGAACTGGCCGAGGATGCTACCGTGATAATCACGGTTGAATACGACCCGCTCCCAGAAGCTGTCATTGGCTGCGGTCAACGCCGCTCCTGCCAAGACATCACTATGTCCGTTCAGGTATTTGGTGGCCGAATGAACGACAACGTCCGCACCAAGTTTGATCGGCTGGGTAAGGATCGGCGTCGCGACTGTGTTGTCGACGACAAGCTTGGCCCCTGCCCGGTGAGCAATTTCGGCCAGCTTGGCAATGTCATAAATGTGCCAGTGAGGATTGGACGGCGTCTCAAGCCAGACAAGGCGCGTCGTTCCCGGGATCACCGCGGCGCGGACCTTGTCTTGGTCGGTCATGTCGACATGGTCTATTCGCACGCCCCAATGGTCCGAGTATGCCATTAGCCAGGTCTTGAGGCCGTGATACATATCGATGGGAAACACGCAATGATCGCCGGGCCGGAGCGCCATGACGACCGCCGTCATGGCGGACATGCCTGAACTGAACAGACGGCAGTCGGCTGCTCCCTCGAGTGCTTTGAGCGTCGCCTCGGGCTTCTCCAACCCCGGATAGCCATAGCGACTGTAACTCCACCCGGTCGACGAATGGCCCTCTGGTGGGCGTATATAGGTTGTCGCCAGATGGATGGGAGGAACGACCGCGCCGGTAGGGTCGTGCTCTTCGCCGGAAGCCTGGGCGAGAATTGTATCGGCGGCGTAAGGCAACATTCGAACCTGTGAACCATCAAGCGGCATGAAGCGCTTGGCTTCGGGGTCGATAACACCCGCCAATCATGGCATCTGCACGCTCTATGGTTTTCTCTTTTTTGGCCTGCCGATCGGCAATTCTATAACCCGTTCGCCCCTTGTGCGCATAAAACGGTCACCGCCTCTTGCCACGCGGCCTTGGGGCCGGTCTTGCTACGAGGAAGTAGCTGCGCCTTGCTCGACAGGCTCGGCAGCCGCATGGAGCGTTCGATGTCTTCGGCCAAAGTGGGTCTGGATCGCACTGACCGAAAACTGCTGAATCTTCTTCAGCAGTCCAGCTTGCTGACCTTTCAGCAACTGGCCGACAAAGTGGGCATCTCCCAGCCCGCATGCCATCGGCGGATCCGCCGCCTGAGGGATACCGGCGTGATTGTCGGCGACGTATCGGTCGTCAACCGGGCGCATGCGGAGCGCAAGATGGCGATCTGGGTTGAGATATCCCTGTCATCCCATCAGCTCAATATATTCAACGAGCTTTTGGACGTGCTGAGGGCCTCGCCGCACGTGTCATGCTGCGACGTCATAACCGGCGACACAGACATCCTTGCGTGCGTCAATGTCATAGATATGGATGAGTTTCGCGAAGTGACGCGCGAATTCATGCGACGATGCCCGATCATAAAGACGTATCGCTCGATCACCGTGGCGCAGCATGTAAAGTTACAGACAATCCATTTCTTCGATGAGACATGAATCTCGGGTTTTAAAAAGTAGCTTGAGATGTGGACCGAGGCAGGTCTCTGCATAGATTGCAAAGGCGGATCTAGGTGTTTAGTCCCGGCATTTGCTGAAGCGGATTTAGCCTAAAGCGCTCTGGCTGTGTGGCCCACGCCTTGCACGCAACACAAGATTTCCGCAAACGGGCGCCCGATGATCGACAGTTCATCGATCAATCCGATTGGATCGGGGAATTGTTAAAAAGCCGTCCCGTATGACAAAACGTCTTTTGAGAGAGGCGCGTTCCGGATGGGTTCCGCGGATATGCGCGCCATCCGGCGGCAGGAGCCGTGATTGAGAGCGGGGAGGGCCGTATCAGAGGTGCGCCAACCCTACTTCGCCGTCGTCCCGAACACGGACAGAACCGAGCGCAGCACATGGCCCAGCTCCGATACGGTATAGCCGCCTTCCTGCACGAGCACTGTCGGCAACCGCAACGCAGCCAGTCGGCGGGCGATCTCGACAAACCCGTCCGAGCTGACGTCGAGCGAACCCAGTAGGTCGCTTTCGTGCGCGTCGAGCCCGAGCGAGACGACGAGGAAGCCCGGATCGAACCGCCTTATGCGTTCAATGGCGGTGTCGAGCGCCGACAGATAAGCCGCATCGCCGGAGCCGGCGGCCAGCGGCAGGTTGAGGTTGAAACCTTCGCCCCTGCCGGTCCCGACTTCGTCGGCATAGCCGGTGAAGAAGGGGTAGGTCATGTCGGTGTCGCTGTGCAGCGAGGCAAAAAGGACGTCGTTGCGATCGTAGAAAATGTGCTGCGTGCCGTTGCCGTGATGGACGTCGATGTCGATCACCGCGACGCGCGCGTGGCGGGTTCGTCCCACCGTGGCGGCAATCGCCGCATTGTTCAGGAAGCAGAAGCCCTGGCCCATGTCGCCGTGGGCATGGTGGCCGGACGGACGACAGAGGGCGTAGGCGACCGGTTCGCCCGCCAGCACCAGGTTCGCTGCGTGCGCCGCGCTCGAGGCTGACCCGAGTGCCGCCCCCCAGGTCTCGGCCGTCAGCGGCGAAACCATGTCGCCGAGATAATACCCGGCCTGGCCGAGAAAATGCCGGGGCCGGCGAGCCGGAAAGTGCCGCGTCGGATAGATGTTGGGCATCAGCGACGTCAGGTCCGGCATCATCTCGTGCCAACGGTGGGGCGCCTCGGCGAGGAATTCGAGATAGGCGGGATCGTGAACGCTCTTCAGGAGCGTATCCGCGATCACCGGTGGTTCGACCAGGTCCAGCCCCATCTCCCGCACCACTGCGACGAACGCCTCCAGCCGCTCGGGCGAGTCCTGGCTTTCGATGAGCTTGCCGCGGAAAAAAGCCGGCGCGGACTTGTAACCGCGTTGCGATGGGGAGACGACGGCGCGCATGATCTTCCTTCCGATGAAACAGACGGTCTGCCGGAGGGACCGGTCAATCGTCCTTGGGTACCGGCGCATATTGCGGTCGCGCCGGTGTGAAGATGTCGATGTTGATGACTTCTTCATCGCCGACAACGACCGCGTGGTGCATGACGTTCGGCGGAACGACAATCAGGCTGCCCGGCCCCATGCGCCGGACCTCACCGGCGACGTGGAAATCGACGGTGCCGGAAACGATGTAGGCGATCTGCTCGTAGACGTGCTTGTGGGGCCTCGGCTCATGGTCGGGCTGAAGCCGATGCATGGCGATGGTCGCGCTGTTGCCGGAAAATGCCTTCTGGTCCACGCCGCTGCGGATATTCTTCCATTCGATCGTGCTCCAGTCGATGCCGTGAATGGTCATGGTCAGCTACCTTTTCCTGATTGTGCTTCAATCTGAACGGCCCGCGGGGCGGCCGCGATGGCGCGGGCGCCCGCCAGCAGGATGCTCTGGTCGGAGCCGCAAATGAATGCCGAGACGCCGCGCCTTGTCGGCCGGCGCGGGTCGCTCATGCGTCGAGGCCGACAAAGCGGCCCGCATTGTCGGCTGTCATCTTGCGCACGTCCGCATCGGAGTAGCCGAGCTTGAGCAACAGCTCGATCATCTGACGCATGCCCTCGACCGGGGTCGGGTTGTTGTTCTGGCCGAGGTCTGATCCGAAGAAGGTGTTGTCGACGCGGGCGGCGGCGACCACCTCTTTCAGGTGGTCCTCGTCGAATAGATAGAAAGTGGAGGGAACGAACATGCAGATGGAATGCTCGATCATCACTCCCATGTCGACGAGCGCGCGCACCTGGTCCATGGAGGCGCCGTTGACATAGGTCGGGTGGTTGAGGAACAGCCGTCCGACACCGCGCTTCCTGGCTTCCTCATAGAAGGGGAAAGCCTCGTCGATGTGGTGGTGGCCGGCGGAGACGCAAGCGTCGGCTTCAGCGATCAGGTCGAGAATGGCCTTGACCTCGTCCAGCACAACGCCGCGGTCATCGATCAGGCGCAGGCCCGCGGCCTCGACCGTCTTCTTGGTGTTTTCGGGGAACTTGCCCTTCAGATCCTTGGCGGTCTTGATGATGTGGTTCTCGGCATGGGCGGTCGGCATCCACACGATCCGCGCGCCCTGTTTCAGCGCGTAGTCGACCGCCGATGGGTTGAAGCCGCCCAGCGGGTGGTTGAGCACGATGGCGCTCAGCACTTTGGTGCTCTTGCCCATGTTGTTGTTGTTGAGCAGCGTCGCGACAGGCATGGTCGGATAGTAGTGATCCTTGAGCAGGATCGCGCGCATGCCGGCTTCGTCGGCGGCGCGCAACGCCTCGATGTGGTCGATCTTGCGCGGATGCAGCGAGGGGCCTGAATGGATGTGAAGGTCGACCGCTCCCTTCATGAGTGCATCGATCCGCGTCTGGTCAATCTCGGTGGTCATGTCGGGGCTCCTGTATCATTCGCTCGCGAGCGGTGCGGGAATGTAGTCGCGCCAGCGCTCGTCGAGTTCGGGCATATCGGCAAAGCGCTTGCGGGCGTCGTCGGCGCGGCCGACGAGGTCGCGCGCGGCCATGGATTTCGCCTCGCAATAGGCGTCGAGGTCGGCGACGGCGCGGGAAAGCACGCCCCAGCCGCGCAGCATCACTTCGGAAGTCATGCCGACGGCGGAAGCGCCGGCCAGCATCATGCGCGCCACGTCATGGCCGCTGGTGGCGCCGTTGATGCCGATCAGGTGGCGCCCGGCACCAAGCACGGCGCGCGAATTGGCAAGCCAGTGGCAGGTGAGAGGCAGGTTCCAGGGTCCGCCGATGCCGCCGCTGGTGGAGAGCACGGGCGCCTGGGTTTCGAGGTCGGGCAGCATGCCCAGCGCGCGGCCCGCCATGACCACGCTTTCGGCCCCCGCGTCGAAAGCCGCCGCGGCGAGGTCCGGCACGCGTTCGCTCTGGCCGGTGATCTTGATCCAGACCGGAAGGCCCATCGCCTCGGTCATCATCCGGGTCAACGTCCCCACGCGCTCGGGCGACAGCACGGTGGAAACGGCTCCCTTTGCCGCCTCGCTTGCATAGGGGGTTCCGATATTGAATTCGAGCACGCGCAATCCCGCCGCCTCGATGCGCCGGGCCATGTCAAGCGCCGGTTCTTCAGCGGCGAGGATGATGGAAGGCACGAAGAGGCAATCGTGCTGGCGGGCGAGCGCGTCCATCGCAACGGCCTGCGCAAGCCAGGCGTCGAAATCCATCGGCGGCAGTCCCGAGCGCGACAGAACCGTGGTTCCGGCCGGCGCCGACGGTCCCCACGGGACTTCCGACCAATCCGGACCGAGGGCGACATATTCGGCGCGACGCAGTTGCGACTTGGCGGCGAGCGACTCGTTGATCGACTTGCCAACCACCGCGCCGGCGCCGGCCAGGATGGCGGAGCGGATTCCCGCCGCCTCGATCAGATGCTCGCCGGGTGCGGCGATGACCGGGTTCTTCAGTGCGGTCCTGCCGACCTGGACGCGAAGATCTGCCACGTCGTCACCTCAGACGATAGTACGCAGGGGCGCGGCCGCGCTCGCAGTGCGTCGCCCATGCGGCCGGTTGGCGCGTCATCATTCCTGCTCCGCCTCGGTGATGCGGCCGAGCGTCGTTTCCAATGCGTCCAGCACTTCGGCCATCTCGTCCTCGGTGACGATCAGCGGCGGCGCCACGACCAGCGTATCGCCGAGCGCGCGCAACAGGATACCCTGCGCCTGGAGATCGGCGGCGACCCTGGCGCCGACGCTGCCGGGTTTCTCGAACGGCGTCTTGGCAACCTTGTCGGCGACGAATTCCAGCGCGGCCATCAAGCCGATACCGCGCACCTCGCCGACCAGCGGGTGGCCGGCGAAACGGCGCAGGCCGTCTTGCAACTGCCCTTGGCGGGAGCGGACCATGCCGACGACGTCGATCTCGTCGTAGATATCGAGCGTTTCCAGCGCCACGGCCGCGCCGACCGGATGGCCGCCATAGGTGTAGCCATGGCCGAAGCCGCCAAATTCGGCGGTGCGGTCCGCCAGCACCTGATAGATTTTGTCGTTCACCATCAGCGCGGAAATCGGGAAGTAGGACGCCGAGAGACCCTTGGCGCAGGTGAGCATGTCGGGCTTCATGCCGACGGTCTGCGAGCCCCAGTAGTTCCCGGTACGGCCGAAGCCGCAGATTACCTCGTCGGCGACCAGCAGGATGTCATGCCTTGCGAGCACCGGCTGGAGCAATTCGAAATAGCCCTCCGGCGGCACCACGACGCCGCCCGTGCCCATGATCGGCTCGGCGAAGAAGGCCGCGATCGTGTCGGCGCCCTCGCGTTCGATCGTCGCCTCGATCTCGGCCACGAGACGTGCCGCGAAATCGCGTTCGCTCTCACCGGCCGCTGCGCCGCGCCAGTAGTGCGGCCGCGACACGTGGATAAAGGTGTCCATCGGCAGGCCAAAACCGCGATGCATGTTGGGCAGGCCGGTCAGGCTGGCCGAGGCGATGGAACTGCCGTGATAGCTGCCCTGACGGGACAGGATCTTGCGGCGCCGCTCGTTACCCTTGGCTGCATGGTAGTACCAGGCAAGCTTGATGGCCGTGTCGACGGCCTCCGAACCCGAGGCCTGGAAGATCACCTTGGACATCGGGGAAGGCGCCTTCTCGATGAGGCGGCTCGCCAGTTCGATCACCGGCGGTGTTGAGCGATGCGCGAAGGTCTGCTGATAGGGCATGGTCAGGAGCTGCCGATGGGCGGCATCCGCCAGACGCCGGTTCGAGAAACCAAGCGATGCGCACCAGAGCCCGGAGACGCCCTCGACGTACCAGCGACCATCGGTGTCCTGCACGCGCACGCCGTCTCCTTGCTGGATGATCAGCGGCCCGATTTCCTCATGTCGCCGGAAATTGGTCTGCGGATGCAGATGGGTGGCAATGTCGCGGTCACGGAGCAGGTTGGTCATGGCTCGTTCGTTTCTACAAAACGGTGTTACTTAATACGAAACATCATTCTCCCGCAACCCCTTTCGCGACCGAGGACGTCCTCAGAAAGTCTTGCGGTAGGAATCCTTGAGCGTGATCCGCCCATTGCGGAACTCGTAAAGATCGAGGCCGCGGATCGTCTTGGTTTTGCCGTCCGGCATCCGCTTGTCGATGGACCACTCCATTAAGCCGGTATCGCCATGCGGGAAGAAGCGCCCGCAGGCGAGTGGTGAGACGGTGGCGTCGGCGAAGATCTCGGCCAGTTTCGCCCGGATGGCCGGCTTGCCGGTATGGGTTGTCCCTGGTTCCGGGCCGATCGCGGCGGCGTATACCGCGTCGTCGCTGAAGCACTCCATGCAGCCGTCGAGGTCGCGGGCCGACCACAACGCGCCGAAACGCTTCATAAGCTCCAGGCTCATCGCTACTCCCCGATCTGTGCCGGTGGCGCCTCTTGCAGCGAGTGTCCCGCCTCAGGCATTCAACTGGCTGACGAATTTCGGCGTCAAATAGGCCTGGATGCCCTCCGATCCGCCTTCGCTGCCGTGGCCGGAGTCCTTGATGCCCCCGAACGGGGTTTCCGGCGCGGCGATGCCGAAATGGTTTATCGAGACCATGCCGGCCTCGATGCCGCGCATCAGCCGGTCGGTGCGATCCACCCGCCGCGAGAAGGCGAATGCGGCCAGCCCGAAGGGCAGGCGGTTGGCCTCGGCGATTGCGTCCTCCACTTCGGAGAAGCGATTGACGATGGCGATGGGGCCGAACGGCTCGTCGTTCATGATACGCGCCGAAAGCGGGACGTTGGCGAGCACGGTCGGCTCGAAGAAGAAGCCTTCGTTGCCAACGCGACCGCCGCCGGTGCGTAGCTCGGCGCCGGCCTCGACCGCGTCGCGCACGAAGCCGGCCATGGCGTCCAGCCGGCGTGCATGGGCGAGCGGCCCCATCTGCGTGCCGTCCTTCGCCCCGTCGCCGACCTTCAATTTCGCCGCGCCGGCGACGAAAGCCTCAACAAAGGCATCGAAAGCCCCGTCCTGCACAAGGTAACGCGTCGGCGCAGCACAGACTTGCCCGGCGTTGCGGAATTTCAGCGCGACACCGGTGGCGCTAGCGGCAGCCGGATCGGCGTCGTCGCAGACGATGAAGGGGGCGTGGCCACCCAGTTCCATGGTCGTGCGCTTGAGGTGGCGCGCCGACAGTTCACCGAGATGCCGGCCGACCGGCACGGAGCCGGTAAAGGAAACCTTGCGGATGATGCTCGACGCAATCAGGTGCTGCGATATCTCGGCGGGAACCCCGAACACCAGATTGAGCGCGCCGGCCGGCACGCCTGCTTCCTCGAAGCACTTCACCAGTTCGACGACGCAGGTCGGCGTTTCCTCGGGCGCCTTGGCGATGATGGAGCAGCCGGCCGCCAGCGCACCGGCGATCTTGCGCACGATCTGCCCGATCGGGAAGTTCCATGGCGAGAAGGCGGCGACCGGTCCAACCGGCTCGGGCAGCACCATCTGCAGCGTGTTGGGAGTGCGCGCCGGGATGACGCGGCCATAGGCGCGGCGTCCTTCTTCGGCGTACCAGTCGATGTGATCGCCGGCGCCGCGCGCTTCCATCAGTGCTTCCGACAGCGGCTTGCCCTGTTCGCGCGTGATGGCGTGGGCGATGGCGTCGGCGCGCTCGCGGCTGAGGTTCGCGGCCCGGCGCAGGATGGCCGCGCGTTCATACGCGGAAACGCGGCTCCAGGCGCGGAACCCTTCCTCCGCGGCGGCCAGCGCGGCGTCGAGATCCGCCTTCTCGGCGAAGGCGACCTCGCCGATGACTTCGCCCGTCGCGGGGTTGCGGGCCTCTCCCCGGCGTTTGCCTGAACCCGCTGACCATTTTCCGTTGATGAAGAGATTTGTCGACATGCGATCCGTTCCGCTTGAGATGACGTCGCCGAGAAACGGTGGTTGCCGGCCGCGATTGCCGGAAACCGCGATGGTCCGTTCTGGCATGCAGGAGCGACGACGCGACGCGCCCTCGGCGATCGGGGAGGACACTAGCCGCAATAACGGGATGCGTCAACGTTTCTGGAACGCAGAGCAAAACATTGTCACGCGATATGGAATGACCCATCCCGCTCTAGCTGGCCGCCTTTTTCGCCGCTGCACGGCCGCCGCGCGCCTCGAAGGGAAGGTTCCCGACATAGCCGAGATTCCACGAAACCCTTTGCGCGGCCCGCAGCACCGCCTCGATCTGCTCGGGCGACGGCTCGCGGCCGATATTCTGGATCGAGCCGACGATGGCGATCGAGCCCACTGTCTTGCCGGAGCCGTCCATCACCGGCGCGGCAAGCGCGCTGATGCCGAGCAGCATTTCTTCCGCCGCCGTTGCGTAGCCCCTCGTGCGCACCGCTTCCAACTGCCGCTCGAGCTCGTCGATATCGGTCACGGTGTACGGCGTCAGGCCGACAAGGCCTCTGCGGCGCAACTGCTTGATGAGGCCCTGACTGTCGAAGGCGAGGACCGCCTTGCCTTGGGCGGTGGCGTGCGGTTCGAGCATGCTGCCCACCTTGACGCCGATTTCGAGCGGCGACTTGCCGATCATCGTGTTCATCACGATGTTGCCACGGTTGCTGAGGCTGGAAACGACCACGGTCTCACCGGTCTCGTCACGAAGCGATCGCAGCGCATCCTGCGAACCTGTAATAATGTCCACACGCTCGGCCGCCGCACGGCCGATCAGGTAGGCCCTGGCGCCAACCCGGTAGCGCTGGGTCGCCGCGTTCTGGATGAGATAGCCCCTTTCCACGAGCGTTTGCAGGTGACGAAAGACGGTTCCCTTCGTGGTCTGCAGCTTGTTGGCGAGTTCGCTGACGCCAATCTCCCCGGGCTCGAAGGCAACCGCCTCAAGCACCTCGAACGCCAGATGAACCGATTTCACGCCAAGCCTTTGATCGTCGGATTTGCTCACGGTGTGCCTTTCGTTGCGTGGCCGTCCAGACTCGTATTCATCCGGACGCCTTCCAGCCGATAGTTGTTCGGTTCCGGCGAGCGACGCAAGATGCCCGGCGGCACCGGCGCGCTCTCCAATCGCGCCGCCGAATCGACGGTACGACTTGTTGACGCAGCGATTGCCGTATCATAATAGGCAACACAGTTTTCTCAAGCGGAACACTTGGAAAATGCCGCATGGCCGGGACATGTCCTTCTCCTTCGGCGCACGAGGCGCCGTAACATCGCGAGGTTTCCCGCAAGGGCGTTTGTGCCGGGGACAGCGGGTGCGGGAAGGTGGCCGCGCCGTCGCGGCAACTGGATCGGCCGGTTGACGCGATATGGCGGGACAGGCGACCACGCCCCGTTTTTCGCAACGAGAGGCTGAGCGGCTCGCTTCCGGACTGTTCGGCGTCACCGGATCGGCCGCGATCCTGTCCAGCGAGCGCGACCAGAATTTCCGCATCGTCGCGACCGACGGCCAGGCGTTCATCCTCAAGGCCGCCAACGCAGCGGAAGACCGGCAGGCGCTGGCGAGCCAGAACACATTGCTGCTGCATCTGGCCGCGGTCGCACCCGATCTGCCTGTCCCCCGGCTCATTGCAGCGTCGGACGGCTCCGTGATGCGGCTGGCGGCGGGCGCGAGCGGGCAGATGCATCCGGTGCGGCTGCTGACCTGCCTGCCGGGCGAAGTCGCCGCCGTGCGTCCGCGCAGCACTGCTTTCCGCCGGGAACTGGGCCGTGTCGCAGCGCGGCTCGACCGGGCGCTGGAAAATTTCGACTGGCGCGTGCCCGACCATGGCCTGATCTGGGACCTTAAGCACACGGCCAAGCTGCGGCCGCTGCTGGACCATTTCGAGGTGCGACAGCAGCGGCTCCTGGCCGAGCGCGCGCTCGGCCTGTTCGATGCGGTTGTGGCGCCGCGCCTGGACCGGCTGCCGGTACAGGCTATCCACAACGACCTTAACGGCAACAACGTGCTGGTCGACCCGGCACGGCCGGACGCGTTGTCGGGCATCATCGATTTCGGTGACGCCGTGCGGTCGGCGCGCGTCTTTGAGGTGGCGGTGGCGGCGGCGCACCAGACCTTTGGCGAAGCCGATCCAGTTGCCGCCGCCGCGGATGTTGTGGGCGGCTATTTCGAGGGAGCGCGGCTGACCGAGGACGAAGCTGTCGTGCTGCCGGTGCTGATTCTCGCGCGCCTCGCGGTGCGCATGGGCGTCATCGCCGGCCGCCGCCTGACGCATCCCGGCAGCGGCCATTTCGATCCTTCGGTCGAGACATCGGTATGGCGCACGATGGAGATCATCGCGGATGGCGATCTTGCGGCCATGACGGACAGGCTGCTGAACCCGGATTATCCGTTTCCAGAAGACCCGACCGTTGAGACATCAGGAGTACAGCCATGAGCCAGGCAGGCCCACTCACCCTGTCGGAGCGTCGTCTTAAGCTCCTCGGTCCTGGTATGCGGCAGTTCTACGACTTTCCGTTCCATCCCGTATCGGGGCAGGGCGTCTGGCTCGTCGACGGCCAAGGAAAGCGCTATCTCGACGCCTACAACAACGTGCCGCATGTCGGGCACTGCAACAGCGCTGTCGTCGAGGCGTTGACGCGGCAAGCGGCCACGCTCAACACCAACACGCGATACCTGCACGAAACCGTTCTCGACTATGCCGAGCGCCTGCTGGCGACCATGCCTCAGGGATTGGACACCTGCATGTTCGTCTGCACCGGAACGGAGGCCAACGACCTGGCCTGGCGGCTGGCTCGCGCCTTCACGGGCAATGACGGGGCGATCGCCACCCGCCACGCCTATCACGGCAATTCTACTTTCGTGTCCGCGCTCGACTGCTCCACGCGCACGACCGAGCGGCCCAACCACTGGTTGGCGACCGTGCCGGCGCCGCCGGACGCCACGGCTTCGGTGCAGGGCGCCGACGCCTATGCCGACCATTTCGATGCGGCGATCGCAGCGCTCGCCGCTCATAGGCACCGCCCGGCGGCGTTCTACATGGACAGCCTGTTCGCCACGGACGGCCTGGAACTGCCGGCGCCTGGCTACCTGGACGAGGCGCTGCGGCGCCTGCGCGCGGCCGGCGGCCTGTGTGTGGCCGACGAGGTGCAGCCCGGCCTCGGCAGAACCGGCACGGCGATGTGGGGCTTCCAGAACCTCGGCATCGTTCCCGACATCGTCACCACCGGCAAGCCGATGGGCAACGGCCATCCGCTGGCGGTGCTGGTGACGCGACGCGAGATCGTGGACGCCTTCTTTGCCCGCGACCGATATTTCAACACGTTCGGCGGCAACCCGGTGTCCGCCGCGGTCGGCCTTGCGGTGCTCGATGTGCTGGAGCGAGAAAAGCTGCGCGACAACGCGCGCGTCGTCGGTTCCTACCTCAAGGAGGGCCTGAGCGCGCTGGCTGGCCGCAGCGACGCGGTCGGCGCCGTAAGGGGCGCCGGACTGTTCCTGGGCGTCGCCATCGTCGATACCGCGACGGGGCAGGCGGATCCCATGCGGGCACGCAAGATCATCAATGACATGTGCCACCGCGGCGTTCTGGTCGGCCTTACCGGACCGGCGTCCAATCTGCTGAAGATCCGGCCGCCGCTCGTCTTCGGTCGGTCCGACGCCGATCTTCTGATCGATACGCTCGACCAGGTTCTCAAGGTCGGATGATTGCGTCAGACTGCCACCTATCCGTCTTGACATGAGATACGGCGTTTCTCTTGACAATACGGCACAAGCGATCATAGAAAGAGAAAGTTCCGGACTTGGAACAACCCGTCAGGGGAGATTGCACCTTGATCGCAATGGTTCGTCAGGGGCGGTGGCAGGGCGGGCGCCAGGCAATCCGGAGAGGTCTCGGCGATGGTGTCGCTGGCCGACGAAGCCTGCGAGACTTCGAAAAGGGAGCTGTAAGAGTGGTGCATGCCCGCAGCGGTGCCGTCCCGCAAAGAAGCTTCGTCGAATTCGCAGGCGTCCAGAAGAGCTATGACGGACATGCGAAGGTCGTGTCCGATCTCAACCTCGGCATAGAGCGCGGTGAGTTCGTTACCCTGCTCGGGCCGTCCGGCTCGGGCAAGACGACCTGCCTGATGATGCTTGCCGGTTTCGAGAGCCTGTCGGCGGGCGACATCTTCCTGGATGGCGCGTCGATCGGCTCGATGCCGCCGCAAAAGCGCAACATCGGCATGGTTTTCCAGAGCTATGCTCTGTTTCCGCACATGACGATCGCAGAGAACATCGCCTTTCCGCTCGAGGCCCGCAGCATCGGCAAGGCCGAGACGGCGGAGCGGGTGGCCAAGGCGCTGGCGATGATCCGCCTCGACAGCTTCGGCGGCCGCCTGCCGGGGCAGCTCTCCGGCGGCCAGCAGCAGCGCGTGGCGCTTGCCCGCGCGCTGGTGTTCGAGCCGTCGCTGGTGCTGATGGACGAGCCGCTCGGTGCGCTCGACAAGCAGCTTCGCGAGGAGATGCAGTACGAGATCATGCACATCCAGCAGCGGCTGGGCGTCACCGTGGTCTATGTGACCCACGACCAGTCCGAGGCGTTGACCATGTCCAGCCGGGTGGCGGTGTTCAACGGCGGCAAGATCCAGCAGCTCGGCCCACCAAGGCAGATCTACGAGGAGCCGGTCAATAGCTTCGTCGCGCGTTTCATCGGCGAGAACAACCGGCTGGACGGCACGGTCAAGGCGATCGACGGCGAGAACTGCACGATCGACGCCGGCAACGGCCAGAGCATCCGCGCGGCCGCGATCAACGTCTCGGCGCCGGGTGAGCGCACGACACTGTCGATCCGGCCCGAACGTGTGGTTGTCGGCGATGCAGCCGCCAATGCCGAGAACTGCTTCGAGGCGACTGTCGACGAGGTAGTCTTCCACGGCGACCACCTGCGCATGTCGGCCACGGTGTGCGCGCAGCCCGGCTTCATCGTCAAGATCCCGAACAGCGCGGGCATCAGCATGGGCTCGCCCGGTGAAAGCATCAAGATCGGCTGGGCGGCACGCGATTGCCGCGCCCTCGACCAAGGCTGACAAACAAGGCGGCTGAACATCAACCTCCATGAAAACCGAACAGGGGAAACAAGACATGAAGAAATCGAGCCTCTTGGGCGGCCTGCTGGCCGCCGCGGTCCTGGGAGCGGGCATAGGCCATGCCTTCGCCGAGGACGTCACCGTCGCCACCTGGGGCGGCACCTATACGGAGAAGCAACGCAAGTCGATCTTCGACCCCTATACCGCGAAGTCGGGCAATGCGGTGCTCGATGCCGTCTACACCGGCGGCCTCGGCCAGATCCAGGCGATGGTCGAATCCGGCAATACCACCTGGGATGTCATCCAGATGGGTGCGCCCGAAACCCTTAACGCGTGCGCCCAGGGACTGATCGAGGAACTCGACACCAGCAAGCTCGCCTCGGCGGCGGACTTCAAGGATCCCGGCATCACCAAATGCGGCGTCGGCGCCATCGGCTGGGGCATGGTCATCGCCTACAACACCAAGTCGACTGGTGACCAGCCCAAGACCTGGGCCGACTTCTGGGATCTCAAGAAGTATCCCGGCAAGCGCGGCATGAAGCGTGAGCCGCAGAACAATCTCGAGGCTGCGCTGCTGGCCGACAGCGTCGCGCCGGCCGACGTGTACAAGGTGCTTTCCACGCCCGAAGGCGTCGACCGCGCCTTCAAGAAGCTGGACGAGATCAAGGCCGACATCCAGTGGTGGGAAGCCGGCGCGCAGCCGCCCGAATGGCTCGCCAACGGCGGCGTGGCGATGTCGACCACCTTCGTCGGCCGCATCCTGGAGGCCCAGGCCGAAGGCGCGCCGATCAAGTTCGGCTGGTCCGGCTCGCTCTATTCGGTCGACTACTGGGCGATCGTCAGCGGCGCCAAGAAGCAGGACGCCGCCTACGCCTTCCTGAGCTATGCCACCTCTCCGGAAGCGCAGGCCGAGTTCTCCAAGATCCAGCCTGTGGCGCCGGTCAACCTCAAGTCTTCGGCGCTGCTGTCGCCGGACCGCATCGCCATCATGCCGGTCGGCGACAACCTCAAGGAAGCGGTGCCGACCGACAGCAGCTTCTGGAACGATAATCTGGAAGCGCTGACGGAGCGGTTCAACGCCTGGGCGTCGAAATGATCTCAGCCACCACCGGCGCGGTTCGCCGCGCCGGTGATGGCGTCCTTTCTTGAACAGCCGAGCGAGCGGTTTCCAGGTATGGCCACCACATCGATAACCATGGAGGGCGGACGAACCGACGGGACGGGCCTTACCGGGCTCGGTCAGGCGCTGATGCGTCATGGGCTGCTGCTGCCCTGCCTGCTGTTCATGGCCTTCGTCTTCGTCTGGCCGATCGTGTCGCTTCTGGCCAAGGGCGTCTACAGCCCCGAGGTGCGCGATACCTTGCCGCAGACCGCCGCAGCCGTGCTGGCATGGGACGGCGCGGGCGACCCGCCGGCCGCCGTCTATGGCGCGCTGGTGGCGGATTTGCGTGCCGCCGACCGCCGGGACGTCGCCAATGCCGGTCGCCGGCTGAACTACGAGATTCCGAGCTACCGCAGCCTGCTCATCAAGACGGCGAACGCCCTGCCGAAGGAGTCGGCCGAGCCGCCGCGCCAGCAACTGGTGGCGATCGACGCGAAATGGCAGGACAGGACGTTCTGGACGGCGATGCGCCGGGCTGCGCCGGCGCTCACGCCTTACTATATCCTCAAGGCGCTGGACCTCGAGCAGAAGGACGGCGGCGGCATCGGCCGCGTGGCGCCCGAGGAAGCCACCTTCATCGACGTGCTCGGCCGCTCGTTGTGGATTTCCGCCATCGTGACGGTCATTTGCCTGGTCCTCGCCTTTCCGGTCGCCTTCCGGATTTCCGCAGCCTCCGCCCGCTGGCGCGGCCTGCTGCTTCTCCTCGTACTGCTGCCGTTCTGGACGTCGCTGCTGGTGCGCACCAGCGCCTGGGTGGTGCTCTTGCAGGACAACGGCATCGTCAATTCGCTGCTTTTGTGGAGCGGCATCGTCGACCAGCCGGTCCATCTGATCTTCAATCGCATCGGCGTCTACATCGCCTTCGTCCATGTCATGCTGCCGTTCATGATCCTGCCGATCTACAGCATCATGGTCGGCATCTCGAAGGACTATACGCGTGCCGCCTACAGCCTCGGCGCCAGCGGGCCGCGCACCTTCTTCAAGGTGTATCTGCCGCTGGTTTGGCCCGGCATCTGGTCCGGCTGCCTGCTCACCTACGTCATCGTCGTCGGCTACTACATTACTCCGCTGCTCGTTGGCGGCAGCCAGGACCAGATGCTCAGCTACTTCATCGCCTTCTACACCAAGCAGACGGTGAACTGGGGCCTGGCCTCCGCGCTGGCGATCCTGCTGACGGTCTGCGTCCTTGTGCTGGTCGGCCTCTACGGCCTGCTCGGCCGCAAATCCCAAATCGTGGTAAAGGCCTGAGCACGATGTCCGGTCCGTCAACGCACAAACCCAAAGCCGACATCTGGCGCATGCTGGCAAGCGTAGTGGCCGTGCTGGTGTTTCTGTTCCTGCTGGTGCCGATCGCCGCCGTGCTGCCACTCTCGTTCAGTTCCGGCTCGTTCCTCGCCTATCCCATGCCGGGCCTGTCGCTGCGCTGGTATGAGGAACTGCTGACCAACTACAAATGGCTGCTCGCGCTGCAGAACAGCGCGATCGTCGGCGTCGGCGCGGCGGCGCTGTCCACGGTGCTTGGTCTGTCGGCGGCCATCGCCATGAAAGGCCTCGGCCCGCGGGCCCGCAGCGTCGTCAACGGCTTCCTCATCGCGCCGCTGGTCATGCCGGTCATCATCATGGCCGTCGGCCTGTATCTGTTCTTTTCCGATCTCGGGCTGGCCGGCACGATCGTCGGCATGATACTGGCGCATACGGTCATCGGCACGCCCTATGTGGTCATCTCCGCAAGCGCGGCGCTGCAGAACTTCGACATGCAGTTGATCCGCGCCGCCAAGAGCCTCGGCGCCTCGCCTTGGATGGCCTATCGGCGGGTGATGCTGCCGGCCATCCGCCCGGCCATCGTCGCCGGCGCGCTGTTCGCCTTCGTGGCCTCGTTCGACGAGGTGGTGATCGTGCTCTTTCTCGCCGGCCCGGGCCAGGTGACGCTGCCAGTGCGCCTATTCGAGGGCATTCGCGACGAACTCACGCCCGTCGTCATCGCGGCGGCCATGGTCATGATCTCGATTTCGGTTGGGCTGATGGCCGTCATCGAGGTGCTCCGCCGCAAATCCGTCGCCAAACGGGGCATCGCGTGAAATAGGGTTCTGCGGCACACTCGAGACTTAGGCAGAGAACGCCATCAGCAACGAGTTTAGGTTGATGGGACTTTGTGACCGTTCGATCAGTTACTGCGCCGGATAGTAGTTGTAACCTCACCCACCGTTTGGCTCATGTGGGCCCTAAAAGGGTCTTAGACTGACCTAGTCGCCAGTAAAGGCGCAGTCATGCAAACAGCAGAGCTAAAAATCCGTTGTCAGTGGAGGCACTTGCGACGGCGTCAGGGGCTATTGTCGATTTCTTGCCCATCGCCGCCTAACACCCTCAACTTCTTTCCGGTCTCCGTTTAACTGCTAAACGACACTCGCAATGGCCCGGCGAGGTTCATTCCGCGATAATCAACCCGGGCACGACCCTCGTCAGCGCATCGAAGCCCGGACGCATGCGCGCCTTCGCATCGACGATCAGGTGGTCGATTTCATCCACCGGACAGAAGACGGACCTTGCCGGCGCACCAACCTTTGAGTGATCGGCGAGGATGATGGTGCGTTCAGCGTTCTGGACCATGGCGCGCGCGATCTCCGCGCCATGCAGGAAATAGTTCGTCGCACCCAACCGCGCATCAACGCCCCATGGCGCAAGCAGCGCCAGGTCGGCGCGGTAGCGGTAGATGTCGTTGATGGTCGCCGCCCCATGCGTTTCCATCGGTTCTTGCTTAAAGTCGCCGGCCAGCATCACTACACGGAAGCGGCGCATCGGTTCACCAGGCCGCTCGGCCAGTTGTTGCGCCACGTCGACCGAATTGGTGATGATGGTGATGTCGGTCAGACCGTTCGGCCCCGCCAGCATCTCGGCCATGGCTGCGCTGGTGGCGCCGGCGTCCATAAAGATGGTCAACCCGTTCTGGAGCAGCCTCAGCGCGGTCGCGGCGATGGCCCGCTTCTCTTGTTGTCGCAGCGTCATGCGGATGCGGAAGCTGGTGTCCTCGCGCATGACCGGCACCGCACCGCCGCGCACCCTGCGCAGTTCGCCGGCCAGCTCCATTTCCATCAGGTCGCGGCGGACGGTTTCACGCGAGACGCCGAAATCCTCAATGATGCGGTCGATCGACACCTGCCCGAAGGCGCTCAGCTGGGAGCGGATCTTCTGATGTCGTTCTTCATGCCACATCTGTTGCTCGCCCGTTTTCAATCTTGGCCGGCAAGATTGCCTCACCTTTACTCATTCAGCAATCCCCTTGCCCAATCTTGCCTCAAAAAAACACATAGAACACATATTGCCACATGTACAAAATTCCGCTAATGACAATTCAGCCCGCAGGAGGAGCGGGCGGTTCATTTGAATTCTGACGGCGGCCTTCGAAGGAAAGGCCAGGCTTCGGCGCCCTGCGCGCCGGGGACGGGCAAGCGCTGCCGTAAAACCGGAGACATTGCATGAGCAGGGCATCGGCAATCGACGAGCAGCACATCGTCTTCGCCAACCAGCTTGCCGACACAGCGCGGCGGCTGCTTACGAAACATGCCGGGGATGCGCTCGGCGTCTCGGTCAAGCCGGACCGCAGTCTGGTCACCCGGATGGATCTGATGATCGAGACCGAATTGCGGGCGATGATCGCCGACCGCTTTCCCGCGCACGGCATCATCGGCGAAGAAGAGGGCACGGAGGCAGCGGATGCGGAGGCGGTGTGGATTCTCGACCCCATTGACGGGACCGCGCCCTTCATCGTCGGCCTGCCGGTCTACGGCACGCTGATCGCCCTCGCCATCGACGGCGTGCCACAGCTCGGCGTAATCGACATCCCGGCCGTCGACGCCCGCTGGCTCGGCGCGCCTGGCCGGCAAACCACCTGCAACGGACGCGCGGTGAGCGTACGCTCCTGCGCCGACCTGTCGCTGGCGCTGATGACCAACAGCAACCAGGACTACATCCCGGCTCCCGATCTCCCGGCGCTGGACGCGCTGCGCAAGACTACCGCGACACGGGTCTATGGCGGCGCGGCGCTGAACTACGGCCGGCTTGCCGAGGGCCGCACTGACCTGGCGCTCGACGCAGGGCAGAAAGTCTTCGATTTCGCGCCGTTCAAGCCCGTCGTCGAGGGCGCGGGCGGCGTTATCACCGACTGGCAGGGCAAGCCGCTGACCATCCACAGCAGCGGCCACATCCTCGCCGCCGGCGATGCCGGCGTGCACCGTCAGGCGCTGGAGCTGACCGCTGCTTACGGCCTCGGCGCCGAAGCACCGGCGGACGGCACCGTCGCCGTTCCGGCCTGACAATACCGACCCTAGGATCAACCACAGAGCAGGGAAGACGCATGAGCATCGACATAGCCAATCTCGACGTCACCTATGGGCAGGAGAAGGTCATTTCCGGCCTCTCGCTGGCCATTCCGGAAGGATGTTTCTTCACCCTGCTCGGCCCGTCTGGCTGCGGCAAGACCACGCTGCTGCGCACCATCGCCGGCTTTGTTTCCGCCAGCGCCGGTTCGATCAGCTTCAGCGGCCGCAACGTGACGCAGTTGCCGCCGCACAGGCGCAACATCGGCATGGTGTTTCAGGACTATGCGCTGTTCCCCGACAAGACGGTCGCCCAGAACGTCGCCTACGGCCTGCATGCGCGCGGCGAGAAAGGCGAAGGCGTCAACCGCAAGGTCGTGGAGGCGCTGGACCGGGTCGGCCTGGGACATCTCGGCGCGCGCCATCCGGCGGCGCTCTCGGGCGGCCAGCGGCAGCGCGTGGCGCTGGCGCGGGCGCTGGTGATCAAGCCGCAGGTGCTTCTGATGGACGAGCCTCTGTCCAACCTCGATGCCAAGCTACGGATTCAGATTCGCGAGACGATCACCGAGCTGCAGCGCGAGGCCAACATCACCACCGTCTTCGTCACCCACGATCAGGAAGAGGCGCTGTCGATGTCGGACCTGATCGGCGTGATGAATCGCGGCGCGGTCGAGCAGCTAGGCACTCCGCAGGACATCTACGCCACGCCGAGAACCGGCTATGTCGCAGACTTCGTCGGCGCCGCCAACCGGCTGCCGGTCAAGCTTCAGGCCTCCGAAGGGCGGCTGGTCGAAGCCTCGCTCGGCTCCACTCGCATCAAGGCCACCGACGCGCTTATCAAGCCGGCCAACGAGGGCCTGCTGATCCTGCGCCCTGAGGATTTGAAGATTTCGGCGGCGCCGCAGGATGCGATGCAATCCCTGCCGGCGACGGTGAAGGGCCGCCAGTATCTCGGCTCCAAGACCAGCTACCGGCTGGAGCTTGCCGAGGCGCTTCAGGTCGTGGCTGAGCTGCATGGCCCCGGCCATGACGGCTTCGCCCCCGGCGACCGCGTCAGCCTCGGCATCGATCCCGCTCTGGCCAGGGTGATCGCAGCATGAACGCCGCCTCGCTCCGCTCGCCCTGGTTCTGGATGACGCTGCTGGCGCTGGCGATGCTCGCGCTGTTCGTCCTCTATCCGCTGGTCAACATCCTGAGCGCCAGCCTGTTCGGCGACGGCCCTTCTGGCTGGTCGCGCTTGGTCTCGACCCCGAAATACCTCGAGGCCATCCTGAACACGCTGATCCTCGCTTCGGTAGTGACGGTGATCTGCACTCTCATCGGCGTGCCGCTGGCCTATGTGACGGCGCGCTACAGTTTCCGTGGCAAGGCGCTGATCGCCCTGCTGCCACTGATCACGCTGGTCATCCCGGAAGTGATCGCCGCTCAGACCTGGCTCATGATGCTCGGCAATAACGGCCTGATCACCAAGTTCATGCGCGAGATCGGCATCCGCCTGCCATCCTTCTACGGCTGGTTCGGCCTCATCACCTCGATGAGCTTCATCTACTACACCTATGTCTATATCGGCACCGTCGCTGCCATCGGCAAGTTCGACGTGCAGCTGGAGGAGGCAGCCCAGAGCCTCGGTACGCCGCCGGCGCTGGCGCGGATAAAGGTGATGCTGCCGGTGATCCTGCCGGCGATCCTCGCCTCGGCGCTGCTGGTCTTCACCATGACGGTCGGCAATTTCGCCATCTCGATGATCCTCAGCCATCGTCTGCCCTTGCTTTCCGTCGTCACCTATCAGGCCGCGGTGTCGGAGGGCACGTCGAGCATCACCATGCAGAGCACGCTGGCCAGCGTCTCGGTGTTGATCGTCATGGCGGTGCTGTTCGTCAACCGCCGGATCGTGTCGCGGGGCCGCTACGAGATCGTGCAGGGTCGTGGCGCAAGGCCGGTGCCCCTCAAAGGCTGGAGTGGCGCACTGGTGGCCGTGCCGGCGGCGCTGGTCGTCGCTATCTCGCTGCTGCCGCTGCTGACCATCGCGCTCGGAGCCTTCACCACCGCGCGCGGCCCGGTGATGCAATGGGGCGAGTGGACGCTGGATAATCTGGCCCGCGTTTTCGTCACCGCGCCGGAGCCGCTGATCAACTCGTTGCTTTATGCCGGCATCGCCACTTTCATCTCGACCGCCTTCAGCGCCGTCGTCAGCTATCTGGTGGTAAAGAAGCCGAACCTGATAACGCCGGCGGTCGACTATATATCGGCCATCCCGCTGGCGCTGTCGGGCACGGTGCTCGGCGTCGGACTGCTGGCGGCCTTCAACGGCGGTTGGCTGCCGCTGACTGGCACCTCGATCATCATCGTGCTTGCTTATGTCATCCGCCGCATGCCCTTCGGCATGCGCAACGGCCAGGCCACGCTGCACAACATCCCGAACTCCATAGAGGAAGCGTCAATCAGCCTCGGCGTGCCTCCGATTGGCACCTTCTTTCGGGTGGTGCTGCCAGTCATGCTGCCGGCCGTCGCCTCGGCCGCGATCCTGACCTGGACCACCACGGTTTCCGAACTCTCGGCCTCGATCCTGGTCTATTCGGGCGGACGCGAAACGCTGCCGATCCAGATCTTCCGGCTGATCGATTCCGGCCTCATGGCCTACGCCTCCGCCTACGGACTGGTGCTGGTCGCAGTGATCCTGATCCCCGTCGTGCTGGCCAACCGCCTGTTCGGCATTGACGTGTTCTCGTCGAAATGACGGCTCGCCGAAACCGGGCATCGAAAAATGCCCGGCATTAAAATCCAAGCAACAGAGAGGAGAAGCAACATGAAGTTCCATTCCATCGGCACGGCCGCGATCGCGCTCGGCCTGGGTTCGGCCCCAGCCATGGCCGCGGATCCGGTGTTATACACATCGAACCCGGTTCCTGCGGTCGAGGCCGTGCAGGCCGTAGCCAAGGAGAAGGTCGGCGCAACGCTCGGCGTCATCACCGGCGGCAGCGGCGTGCTCTTGCGCCGCATCGAAGCCGAAGCCGCCGCGCCTCAGGGCGACGTATTCTGGTCGTCCTCCGCCAACACCGTCGGCGCCTATGAAAAGTTCTTCGAGCCCTACAACTCGCCGGAACTGGCGGCGATGCCGCAGTCGCTGCGTTATCCCGGCGACCTGTTCCAGCCGTCGAACGTCCATCTCGTTACGATGCTGGTGAACACCGACCTCCTGGACGGCGCGGAGGCTCCCGATAGCTGGGCGGATCTCGCCGACCCGATCTGGAAAGGCAAAGTGATCGTCGCCGATCCGGCCAACAGCTCGACCGGCTACACCATCGCCTGGGGCCTCGCCCATCTGCTGGACAAGAAGACCTATGAGGCGGTCGTTGCCAATATGGTTGTCGCCGGCTCGTCCTCTTCCGCTCCGAAAGGTGTGGCGATGGGCGAATATACCGTCGGCTTGACCTTCGAGACGAACAGCTACGCCTATATCGACGGCGGCCAGAAGGAACTGAAGCTGGTCTACCCGTCAGAAGGCACCTTCATGACCGCCGACTATGCCGGCCTGGTCAAGGGCGCGCCGGCGGGCGATGCTGCCAAGAAGACGATCGACGCGCTGCTGTCCAAAGATGCGCAGATCGAGCTGCTGAAGGTCGCATTCCGCCGCCCGAGCCGCAGCGACATCAAGGTGGCCGACCATGTCGGTCTGCCGGAACTGGCGGATGTCAAGGTCGCGCCCTTCGACGAGGCCGAGGCCGCCAAGGCGCGCGAGTCCTTCCTCGCCGAATGGGCCAAGCTGCCGAAGGCCGGCGACACCGAGTAGCAGAGCGGGTCGCCAGCCGATCCGGACCGGGCGGCCGCCGCGAGGTGCGGCCGCCCGTTTCAAAAATGGCCGATGTTGTTGATCCTGCCCGTTGAAGACAGTATTCATCATGTCGACAACAGGACGGCTGCATGAACGACTCGACGGCGACACCTCCGGCTGAACGCAAGCGTGGCGAGGGCGTGAAATTCGTCTACGATATCCTGCGTGACGATATCATTGATCTGGTCCTGCCGCCGGGCAGTCCGATCGACGAAATCCAGTTGGCGGAACGGCTTTCGATGTCGCGCACGCCGATCCGCGAGGCGTTGGTGCGGCTGGCCAGCGAAGGGCTGGTGACGACGCTTCCGAACCGCTCCACCGTTGTTTCGAATATCGACTTTCTGAACCTGCACACTTTTTTCGATGCGCTGACGTTGATGTATCGCGTCACGACCCGGCTGGCTGCGGAATATCACACGCCGGCCGATCTGGACGTCATCCGCGCTCGGCAGGCCGCATTCGCCGGCGCCGTACAGACCCAAGACGCGCTGGCGATGATCGCCACCAACCGGGATTTCCATGCGGCGATCGCCGAGGCTGGACGCAATCCCTACTATACCGGGCTGTTCTGCCGCCTGTTGGACGAGGGTCGACGCATCCTGCGCGTCTACTATTCCTCATTCGAGGATCGTCTGCCGCAACGCTATGTCGTCGAGCATGAGGAGATGATCGCAGCCATCGAGGCCCGCGATATCGAGGCCGCCGACCGCCTGGCAAACGCGCATGCCGACCAGATCGTCCAGCAGATCCAGCGGATGATCGCACGAGACAGGCGCCTGCCGATCGCGCTGTAGCACGGTCGCGCTTTCCATTTGCGTCAGGACGTTCATGAACCAGTGTTCGACCGCCGAAACAATTTCGGCCTGCCTTCATTTTTTTGTCGACAAGAAAAATACAAGTGGTATTATGCAAGTCGACCAAAGCGCGGAATGGACCGCGCCGGTGTAAACGCAGCCTCATGGAGACCAGAATGAATGCCAAGATCTTTTCCGGCTGCATGCCGGCGCTGATGACCCCCTGCAAGGAAGACCGCACTCCGGATTTCGACGCGCTGGTGCGCAAGGGCAAGGAAGTGATCGCTGCCGGCATGTCGGCGGTTGTCTATTGCGGTTCGATGGGTGACTGGCCGCTGCTGACCGACGCGCAGCGCATGGAAGGCGTCGAGCGTCTGGTGAAGGCCGGCGTTCCGGTCATCGTCGGCACCGGCGCGGTCAACACCGCTTCGGCAGCCGCCCATGCCGCCCATGCCCAGAAGGTCGGCGCGCAGGGTTTGATGGTGATCCCCCGCGTCCTGTCGCGCGGCTCGGTGATCGCCGCCCAGAAGAACCACTTCAAGGCCGTCCTCTCCGCCGCTCCCGACCTGCCGGCCGTCATCTACAACAGCCCCTATTACGGCTTCGCCACCCGCGCGGACCTGTTCTTCGCGCTTCGGGCCGAGCATCCGAACCTCGTCGGCTTCAAGGAATTCGGCGGCGAGGCCGACCTGCGTTATGCGGCCGAGAACATCACCAGCCGCGACGATGAAGTCACACTGATGATCGGCGTCGACACCTGCGTCGTCCACGGCTTCGTCAATTGCGGCGCGACCGGCGCCATCACCGGTATTGGCTGCGTGCTGCCGAAGGAAGTGCTGCATCTCGTCGCGCTCAGCCAGGCGGCGGCCAAGGGCGATCCTGAAGCCCGCCAGCGGGCACTGGAACTGGAAGCGGCGTTCGCCGTGCTGTCCTCCTTCGACGAAGGCCCGGACCTCGTCCTCTACTTCAAGCACATGATGGTGGTGAAGGGCGACCCGGAATACAAGCTTCACTTCAACGAGACCGACGAACTGAGCGACAGCCAGCGTGGCTATGTCGAGGCACAGTTGAAGCTGTTCGACACCTGGTACGCCAACTGGTCGAAGCAGGGCGGCGCAGTCCAGAAATACGCCGCCTGATAGACAGGCTCGGCATATCGTAGATTGAAGGCCCTCCTGACCGCGGGCCTTTTTCTTTGCCATCAAGACACCGCGTCGAGGCCAAGCGCCAGCAGGCGGTCCAGTTGCGCGACCTCGGCGGCGGTCAGCGCGACGCCTTCCGCCATCGTGCGCTCGCGGGCGGCGAAGCGGCGCTGCGACGGCAGCCGCGCTCCCTGCCCGACAATAGCCTCGAACAGCGTCTCGGCGCGCTGGAACGGATCGCCCGGACGACTGGCGGCGAAACGCTCCGGCGACAGAGCCAGGATCAACTCGCCATGCTGCGGGGCCAGCGTCGTGGTGCCAAGGAAATCCAGCGCTTCGCGGCTGGTCATGTCGCCGATCATCACGCCGGCCAGCAGCTCGATCATGGTCGAGATGGCCGAACCCTTGTGGCCGCCGAAAGGCAGCATCGCCCCGGCAAGTGCGGCTTCCGGATCGGTCGTCGGCTTGCCTTCGCTATCCAGCGCCCATCCATCGGGCAGTGGCCGCCCGGCCCGGCAGTGCAGTTCGATCTCGCCGCGCGCGGCGACGCTGGTGGCGAAGTCGAATACATAGGGCGGCCGATCCTTGCGTGGCCAGCCGAAGGCGATCGGGTTGGTGCCGAGCAACGGCTGCGACCCGCCCGCCGGCGCGACGGTGGAGTAGCTGGGGCACATGGCAAGCGCGGCGATGCCCATCCCGGCCAGCGCCTCCACCTCCGGCCACAAAGCCGAGAAATGGGTGCAGTCATTGATCACCAGCGCCGCGATGCCGAGTTGCCTGACGCGCTCGGCCAGGATTGGTGCGCCAAGCTCGAAGGCGGCGCAGGAGAAACCCCCGCCCGCCGCCACCCGCAGCACGGCCGAGCCATCGTCGTGCAGGATCGGTTCGGCGTCTGTCGAGACCTTGCCGGCCTTGATGGTGCGCAGGCAGCCCTCGACCCGGTAGATGCCGTGCGACTTGCAGCCGTCCCGCTCGCCTGCCGCGATCACCCGCGAAAGAGCCGCCGCATGCCGGCCCGACAGCCCGCTTTTGCGGAAGATCGCCTCGATACGCCCCTTCAGCGCATCGAGGCCGATTGTCACCGTCTCACTCATTTCAGCGTGGCTCCTTTCTTGCCTTGCAATTTTGCATACATATTGTATTCAGCAAGCCGACATAATTTCAAGCGCAGCGCTGCACCATTCGGCGCTCCCGGAAACAGGAGCACACCCATGAGCTTTACACCACACGGCAAGCATCTGATCGCGGGCGAATGGGTCGGCAGCCCGTCGCATTTCGCTTCGTCACCGGCCCATGGGCCGTCGCATGAGTTCTCGGCCGGAACCGTCGAACTGGTGAACCGCGCCTGCGAGGCGGCGGAAGACGCATTCTGGACCTACAGCGCCAAGTCGCGGGAGGAGCGCGCCGCATTTCTCGACGCCATCGCCGACGAGATCGAGGCGCGCGCCGAGGCGGTCACCGAGATCGGCACGCAGGAGACCGGCCTGCCGGTCGCCCGCCTGCAGGGCGAGCGCGGCCGCACCACCGGCCAGTTGCGCCTGTTCGCCAGCCATATCCGCAAGGGCGACCATCTCGACCTGCGCCATGACGAAGCCTTGCCGGACCGCCAGCCTGCCCCGCGCCCCGAAATCGTCATGATCGAGCGCCCGATCGGTCCGGTCGCGGTGTTCGGCGCGTCGAACTTCCCGCTCGCCTTCTCGACCGCAGGCGGCGACACCGCGGCGGCGCTGGCTGCCGGCTGCCCGGTCGTGGTCAAGGGCCATTCCGCCCATCCCGGCACCGGCGAGATCATCGCCGAGGCTGTGAAGGCAGCCGTCGAGCGCACCGGCATGCCGAAGGGCGTATTCAGCCTGATTCAGGGCGGCAACCGCCAGGTCGGCGAAGCCGTGGTGCAGCACCCCCATATCAAGGCGGTCGGCTTCACCGGCAGCCTCGGCGGCGGTCGCGCGCTGTTCAATCTCTGCGCCGTCCGGCCGGAGCCGATCCCCTTCTTCGGCGAACTCGGCAGCGTCAACCCGATGTTCGTGCTGCCCAACGCGGTGGCCAATCGCGCCGAGACGCTCGGCCAGGGCTGGTCGGGCTCGCTGACGCTCGGCGCCGGCCAGTTCTGCACCAATCCGGGCATCGCCGTGGTCGTCGACGGCGCGGATGCCGACCGTTTCGTCGGCGCGGCGCGCGAGGCGTTGGAAAAGGTGCCGGCGCAGACCATGCTGACCGACAACATCGCCGCGGCCTATCGCGACGGGCAGGCCCGCTTCACTAGCCGTAATTCCATCCGCCCGGTGCTGGTCACGAAATCCGAGGGCCGCAGCGCCTCGCCCAATTTGTTCGAGACGTCCGGCTCGGAGTTCCTGCGCGATCATGCCATGGGCGAAGAAGTGTTCGGCCCGCTCGGCCTCGTCGTGCGTGTCGGTTCGCTGGACGAGATGCGGGCGCTTGCCCTTGGCCTCGAAGGCCAGTTGACGACGACGATCCACATGGACGACGCCGATCTCGACGCGGCGCGTGGCCTGATGCCGATCCTTGAGCGAAAGGCCGGCCGCGTGCTGGTCAACGGCTTCTCGACCGGCGTGGAAGTGGTTGATTCGATGGTGCACGGCGGCCCCTACCCGGCCAGCACCAATTTCGGCGCAACCAGCGTCGGCACGCTTTCGATCCGCCGTTTCCTGCGGCCGATCGCCTACCAGAACGTACCGGCAGCGCTGCTGCCGGAAACCGTGCCTGCCCGCTGAGACCATGGCTGGACCAGATACGATCGTCATCGGCGCGGGCGTCGTCGGCCTGTCGGCGGCGCTCGCCTTGCAAGCGCGCGGCCAGCGTGTCGTCGTGCTCGACCGGGAAGGCCCCGCGTCCGGTGCGTCGGCAGGTAATGCCGGCGCTTTCGCCTTCACAGACATTCTGCCGCTCGCCTCGCCCGGCATCCTGCGCAAGGCGCCGAAATGGCTGCTCGATCCGTTGGGACCGCTGTCGGTGCCGCCCGCCTATGCCTTGCCGATCGCGCCCTGGATGTTCCGCTTCTGGCGGGCCTGCTCGCCGCACCGCGTTGCGCGGTCGACGGCGGCGCAGACTGCGCTGATGGACCTGTCCAAGGCCGAGCTTGAACCCTTCCTCGCCGCCACCGGCACCGACCACATGCTGCGCAAGGACGGCAATCTGCAGGTCTATGAGAGTGAGGCCGAACTGAAAGCCTCGCTGCCCGGCTGGCAGGCGCGCGCCGACCACGGCATCGAATTCCGCCACATGACGGCGGAGGAGATGGCCGAAATCCAGCCCGGCATCGCGCCGCGTTTCACCCATGGCACCTTCACGCCCGGCTGGTATTCCATCGCCGACCCGAAGCTTTATACGCTGGCGCTCGCCGACCGTTTCACCGCCAATGGCGGCGCGATCGAACGCGCCGAGGCGACGGCGCTGCGCCCGCGCGGCGACGGTGTCGAGGTGACGGCCGGCACAACCCGCCACGCTGCCCACGTCGTCCTGGCGGCCGGAGCGTTCTCGCATCGCATCGCCCGCACGCTGGGTGAGCGCATTCCGCTGGAAACCGAGCGCGGCTACAACACCACCTTGCCGGCCGACGCGCTCGACCTGCGCACGCAGGTCACCTTCGGCGGTCACGGCTTCGTCGTCACGCGGCTGACCAGCGGCATCCGTGTAGGCGGCGCGGTGGAGCTTGGCGGCCTGTCGCTACCCCCGAACTTCCGCCGCTCCGAGGCGATGCTGCGCAAGGCCAAGACCTTCCTGCCCGGCCTGAAGACCGAGGGCGGCGTGCAATGGATGGGCTTCCGCCCCTCGATGCCTGACAGCCTGCCGGTGATCGGCTCCGCCCGCGCCACGCCGCGCGTCACCTATGCCTTCGGCCACGGCCATCTCGGCCTCACCCAATCCGCCGGCACCGCCCGGCTGGTCGCCGATCTCGTCACCGGCCGCGCGCCAGCCATTGACCTTTCCCCCTTCTCGCCGCAGAGATTCTGAACCATGGCCACCCACACTTTTTCCTGCATCGACGGCCACACCTGCGGCAATCCGGTGCGTCTCGTCGCCGGCGGCGGCCCGCGCCTGGAAGGCGCCAACATGCTGGAGAAGCGCGCGCATTTCCTGCGCGAATTCGACTGGATTCGCACCGGCCTGATGTTCGAGCCGCGCGGCCACGACATGATGTCGGGCTCGATCCTCTATCCGCCGACGCGCCCCGACTGCGACGTGGCGGTGCTGTTCATCGAAACTTCGGGCTGCCTGCCGATGTGCGGCCACGGCACCATCGGCACCATCACCATGGGCATCGAGAATGGCCTGATCACCCCGCGCGAGCCCGGAAAGCTCTCCATCGACGCCCCTGCCGGCAAGGTGGACATCAGCTATCGCCAGGAGGGCCGCTTCGTCGAGGAAGTGCGGCTGACCAACGTGCCGGGTTTCCTCTACGCCGAAGGCCTGACTGCCGAAATCGAGGGTCTGGGCGAGATCGCGGTCGACGTCGCCTATGGCGGCAATTTCTACGCCATCGTCGAGCCACAGAAGAATTTCCGCGACATTGCCGACCATACTGCCGGCGAACTGATCGGCTGGTCGCCGAAGCTACGCGCCGCGCTCAACGCCAAATACGAATTCGTGCATCCCCTGCATCCTGAGATTCGCGGCCTCAGCCACATCGAATGGACCGGCAAGCCGACGCAGGCCGACGCGCATGCCCGCAACGCAGTGTTCTACGGCGACAAGGCCATCGACCGTTCGCCCTGCGGCACCGGCACCTCGGCGCGCATGGCGCAGCTCGCCGCGAAGGGCAAGCTGAAAGTCGGCGACGAGTTCGTGCATGAATCGATCATCGGCTCCCTGTTCAAGGGCCGTGTCGAGGCGGCAGCGAAGGTTGCCGACCGCAACGCCATCATCCCATCGATTGCGGGATGGGCGCGCATGACCGGCTACAACACCATCTTCATCGACGACCGGGACCCCTTCGCGCACGGTTTTGTAGTGAAATAGGGCAGGAAGGCGAAATGCCTCCATTGCCGTTGGCGTCGCCACGGAATTGGCAAGCTGCCACGCCAAGCGCAGGCAATGAGCTTGCAACAGAACCCGGAAAAGCAGGGCGACCGCCGGTCGGGCAGCGACCATGATGACCGGCGATAAGCGCGTCGGCGACCTGCCTACATCGCCGGCGAAGTCAGGCGGCGGCATCGCCCAGATAGAGGCGATGCAGATGGGCGGGATCGGCAACGAGCGCCTCGCAGCCGCCGTCATAGACCATCCGTCCGCGCCGCATTACATAGGCGTGATCGCCGATGGAAAGCGCGAGTGCGGCGAACTGTTCGACCAGCACGACCGCCATGCCGTTGTCGGCGAGCTGCCGGACCGCGCGCATCAGGCGGTTGACGATCACCGGCGCCAGCCCCGACGACATTTCGTCGATCATGATGTCGCGCGGACGGTTTACGATCGAACGGGCGATCACCACCATCTGCTGTTCGCCGCCGGACAGCATCCCGGCCTTGACGCCGCGCCGCTGCAGGAACTCAGGGAAAAGACCATAGGCTTCGTCAAGATCGGCGTCCAGATGAACCGCTACCTTCAGGTTCTCCTCCTTGGTCATTTCCGGAAACACGGTGCGGCCTTGGGCTCATCAATGTTAAACGGCTCGAACGTCTCTCGATCAATCGCGGCGATCTCAAAGCCGACGTGAAACGGGTTTGTCCAATGTGTAACTTCTCGAAATAGCCGTCCTTTTCAGCTTTGCGTATGATGCCAGACAGGAGGTCAAGGTACTTGTTCACTGTCTGTGCATTGCGAGATTCAGATGCCGTCAGATCGCGCTCCAGCAGCTTCGGCAGCGTTAGTTTAGCTAGTTTATGCGGTAAGCGTTTCGGCACTTTGGCGAGCGCGTCGCGGTATTGGCGGCCATGGACCTTGGTGATCGAGCTTAGTTCTAGTTGTGCGGTCCCTGAGTGTGATGGTGCATCATCGATCCTGACTCGTCAGGAGGAAGATGTGCTATGGGAAGCGTTCTTCACGGCAGCGCCCGTACGACGCCGCGTCTTCGAGCCGAACTCCAAGCGTCGCAAGAGAGCACCCGGTCCCTTGCCGCCCGCTACGGCCTGA
>JBFWUS010000012.1:0-87589 GCA_050247155.1 Rhizobiaceae bacterium | reverse complement strand
GCCATCAGAACCATCGATGCCCTGTGGCAGGCCATCGGCGATATCTGCAATCTCTTCTCTCCAACAGAATGCAGAAACTTCTTCGCCGCCGCAGGCTATGGACTCAAATGAACGTCCGACGCTCTAGGCGTTACTCCGGAGGATCGCCAGGGACCGTCGACGAGATGAGCGGCGCGCTCCAGGAGCCGCCGACGAAGAAGCGTGCTTCCGGTTTTGCGTCGGCAGGCGATTTGGGCAGGATCGCGCCGGTCAACGCCAGACCATGGCTGCCGATCGGCGCGAGGCCGGACAGCGCCAAACGCCGGTCGGTCGTTTCGACGTCCGCGATGTCAAGGATGGCAACGCCGGCTTTCACGGCGGCCTTGAAGTCGACGCGCTCGATCTGAAGCGCCTGCTTGGCGATATTGTCGAGCGAGAAGAAGCCGCCGCGTCCGAGAAGGGTGCGAAAGGACTCCAGGTCGAAGGCTTCGAAATGGCCGGCGCCGAAGCTTGCTGTGATCGACCCATCGGCCGTACGGGCCATGGTCGAGAGATTGCCTGGCGACCCCTTCAGGTCGACAGCGAATGAACCCTGCGCAGCCGGCACCAGCCTTGGCAGGCCCAGCGCCTGTCCCAGCATCGCACCATCGATATCGGAACCGCGCAGCGAAAGTTGCATGCTGGCGTTGTCGCCTCCATCGTCGATGCGCAATCCAGCCTGCAGCGAGCCGCCTAGCGCGGCAGCATCAGAGATATCGAAGACCGAACGTCTCTCATGAATGTTGACAGAGGCGGCGACGTCGGTCAGCGCCAGGGATCCAGCGGTCGCTTGTGCAGCCGAAACACGCAGATCTACATTTGACCAGTTGAGCCAGCCAGTCGCGCCGTCGGCCTTTTCATGGGGATCGAAGACCGCCAGAGCATCGTCCAGATCGAGCATCTGGAAAGCGAGCGTTCCGGAGAGCGAAGGCACCGACTTCGCAACGGCAAGGTCCAGCGCGCCGACCGCTTCGCTGGCTCCAATCGTCAGGTCGACCTGATCGAGCTTGAGTTGGCGCGGCGAGCCGGACAGCACGGCCGATAACGATACCGGCGTTTCAGCCATGCCTTGACCAAGCCTTTCGTCGATCCAGGCAAAACCCTCGCGGGCCGACGGCGTCGTGAATTTTGCTTTGCCGTCGATCTTTTCGTCTACCTGGAATGCGCCGTCGAAAGAGGCGGAGACGCGTTTGGACTCAATTCTCGCACTCACCTGCGACAGGCCGCCCGCCAGCAGCAGGAGCGGTTGCCCGGCATGAATGTCGATGGAGACCGGCTCGTCGTTCACCTTGCCGCTACCGGCGATCCGCCCGGGCAGGTTCAGCGCAGGCAGATCGATGGTTCCGGAAATGTCGGTCGCGAGATCGGCGTGGTCAGATGGCGTGCCGGTCGCGAGAGTGGCGTCCACGATCTCGACCAAACCAAAGGCATCGGCTGGGAGATCCGCGAAGTTAGGCTGGCTGGCATTTGTAGCAAGGGCGACGCGAGCGGTCAGAACCGACCGCGCGATGCGGCTGCCCAAGGGAAGCGGAGGCAGCGAAGCGCCGGTTTCGTTGCTTGGCAGGTAGAACACCGGCCTGATGAAACGGGCAGCCGAGAACGCGATACCACCGCGCAGCACTGCTAATGGCGACAAGTCGAGTTCAAGCTCATCAACCGT
Organism: Rhizobiaceae bacterium; assembly: GCA_050247155.1. Taxonomy (GTDB): domain Bacteria; phylum Pseudomonadota; class Alphaproteobacteria; order Rhizobiales; family Rhizobiaceae; genus Mesorhizobium_G. The sequence goes on along the minus strand of JBFWUS010000012.1, from coordinate 85,911 downwards.
GATGACAGGTGCATCGGCCGCCGACCGTTCGGACATCGTGACATTCGACAATTTCGCGCGAAAGCCCGGCCAGACACTGATTTCCGGTGCGGAGCCGAGCGAAACACGATAGCCGCTCCACTCGCTGAGTTCTTGCGTGATGCGGTCTCGCACCAGCCATGTCGACGCGAGCATCGGCATCGCGACGTAGGCGGCCGCGAGCGCCACGATGGCTAAAGCCGCGAGGCGACGCATACGCCTCAAAGACCATATTTGGTTCATGTGCCCGCTTCGTGCCGTCGCCGGAGCTGGTCCGGACACGATTTGCCTACCCTTGCCGGCAACGATTTACGCACGAATCGGAGTAATTCAAGCTTTGTGCGCGTTATTGCGGCACTAACGCACACATTCCTGCCGGAGAGAAATTGACGCGCCCTTGCCGCTGCCTCGCCCGATATGCTTAGACCGCTAGGGAGGAACCGGGAGGAATCCATGTCCGAGACACCGCTTTGGTCTCCATCAAGAGAGCGTATCGAGGCGACGGCGCTTAGGGACTTCATGAAGGCGGCGTCGTCGCGTGCCGGCCGCACGTTCGATCGATATCGGGACCTCCATGCCTGGTCGATCGAGGATCGCGACGCGTTCTGGTCGTTGGTCTGGGACACCTGCAGGATCGTCGGTGACAAAGGCCGACGCGTTGTTGTCGATGGCGACAGAATGCCGGGCGCTGCATTCTTTCCCGACGCGTCGCTGAACTTCGCGGAAAATCTGTTGCGCAAGACCGGGGCGAGCGATGCCCTCGTCTTCAAGGGCGAGGACAAGGTCCAACGCCGCTGGAGTTGGGATGATCTTCACGCCGCCGTTTCGCGGCTGCAGCAGCTCTTTGCCGATCTGGGCATAAAGGCTGGCGACCGGGTAGCGGCGATGATGCCGAACATGCCGGAAACGATCGCCTGCATGCTGGCGACGGCGTCACTCGGCGCAGTGTGGTCGTCGTGTTCCCCGGATTTCGGCGAGCAGGGCGTGCTGGACCGCTTCAGCCAGATCGAGCCGGTGCTCTTCATTGCTCCCGACGGCTATTGGTACAACGGCAAGCCAATAGACGTGTCGGCCAAGGTTGCGGCTGTGGCGGAAAAGCTGCCGACCGTGCGCAAGGTGCTGGTGGTCGACTATCTCGGCAAGCCGGGCGAGGTGGCGGCGCAATCGTCGAAAGCAACACCGCTTGACAAGGAGTTGCTAGCCTACCGGGCGAAGCCGGTTACATTCCAGCGCCTGCCGTTTGCGCACCCGCTCTATATCCTGTTTTCTTCCGGCACGACCGGCATTCCGAAATGCATCGTGCATTCGGCGGGCGGCACGCTGCTGCAGCACGTCAAGGAACAGCGCCTGCATTGCGATATTCATGACGGTGACCGACTGTTCTATTTCACCACCTGCGGCTGGATGATGTGGAACTGGCTGGCCTCCGGGCTGGCCTGTGGCGCGACGCTGCTACTCTATGATGGCTCGCCCTTCTATCCGGACGGCAATGTGCTGTTTGATTTCGCGCAGGCCGAAAAGATGACCTATTTCGGTACGTCGGCCAAATTCATCGACACGCTGCGCAAGAGCGGTCTGGAGCCGATCAAGACACATGATCTGTCGGCCGTGCGCACGCTCTCTTCGACGGGTTCACCGCTGTCGCCGGAAGGTTTTGCCTTCGTCTATTCCGGCATCAAGACGGATGTTCACCTGGCATCCATTTCGGGAGGCACCGACATATGTGGCTGCTTTGTGCTCGGCGTCCCGACCGAACCCGTTTGGGTCGGCGAAATACAGGGGGCCGGGCTCGGCATGGCTGTCGACGTCTGGGACGACGACGCTAAGCCGATCCGGCAGGGCAAGGGCGAGCTCGTCTGCACGAAAGCTTTCCCGTCCATGCCGATCGGTTTCCTGAACGATGCCGATGGGGCGAAATATCGCGCCGCCTATTTCGAGCGCTTCGACAATGTGTGGTGCCATGGCGATTTCGCCGAATGGACCGCGCATGGCGGCCTGATCATCCACGGTCGCTCGGATGCGACGCTGAACCCAGGCGGCGTGCGCATCGGCACGGCGGAAATCTACAATCAAGTCGAGCAGATGCCGGAGATCGTCGAAGCGCTGTGCATCGGCCAGGATTTCGACGGCGACGTCCGCGTGGTCCTATTTGTGCGCCTTGCGCCAGGCGTGATCCTCGATGCCGACCTCGACAAGAAAATCAAAGCCAAGATTCGCACTGGCGCCAGCCCTCGTCATGTGCCGGCAAGGATCGTCGCCGTGGGCGACATTCCGCGGACCAAGTCCGGCAAAATCACAGAGCTCGCGGTCCGCGATGTCGTGCACGGGCGCCCTGTGAAGAACAAGGAAGCCCTGGCGAATCCAGAAGCCTTGGATCTTTTCAAAGATCTTGAGGTGCTACAGTCCTGAGCGGCATGGTTAAGGAAATGTAAAAATGAAATTAACCGCGTTTTCAAAGCGGGAAACACTTGCCAATCATTTCGCCGGGCCAGGTAAGGATTTGTTAAGGAGACGATCGCGATAGTCGTGAGGACGTTGGGCAGATTTCAGGAATTGGCCCATACCCCCGTTGTCACAGCATTGACCTCTTTAGGCGCCCATGAGGCGCCTATTTCTTTTGCAGGCGCCTACTGCGCAAGCACGCGCGTCGAAGGGAAGACGACTTCGACCAGGGTTCCCTCGCCGGGAGCCGATGTCAGGGTGAATTTTGCGCGGTTGGCCTCGACCATCGCTTTTGTCAGCGGCAATCCCAGGCCGGTCCCGTCGCCGCGCGTTCGCTTCAACGCGTTGATTTGCTTGAACGGCTTCAGCGCCTGTTCAATCTCGGCCTGGCTCATGCCGATGCCTGTATCGCGCACGCGCAGGGCGATATCGCCATTGGGTTCATAAGCAGTTGAGATGATCACCTGGCCGCCGGCCTGGGTGAAACGCACAGCGTTGGAGAGTACGTTGAGGGCAATCTGGCGAATGCTGCGCAGGTCAGCGACGACTTCCGGCAGCCGGGTCGCGAAACTCGAACGAATGATAACGCGTTCGCGATTCGCCTGCGGCTGCATGATCGCGACAGCCTCGGCGAGCGCCTCGTTGAGTGACACGGCTTCATAGGCCATGTCCTGCTCGCCTGCCTCTATCTTGGAGATGTCCAGCAGATCGTTGACCAGATCGAGCACGTGATTGCCGGAGCGGTTGATGTCGCGCAGATAGTCACGATAGCGGTCGTTTGCGATCGGCCCGAATTTTTCGTCGATCATCAATTCCGAGAAGCCGATGATCGCGTTGAGCGGGGTACGGATCTCGTGGCTGACACGAGCAAGGAAATCGGTCTTCTGCGACGAAGCTTTTTCAGCCTGCGAGCGCGACTGCGACAGCTCTTCCTCAGCCCGTTTCCACTGCGTCACGTCGCGCACGACGGCGCAGAAGCCGCTATTGTTTGGCAAGCGGCCAATGGTCATGAAGAGCGGAATAAAGCGCCCCTGCGCCTCGCGTCCTATCACCTCGCGACCATCGTTCAGCACGCTTGCCACGCCGTGATCCGACAGTCCGGAAAGGTATTCGCGCGCCGCCCGCTGACTCTCGATGGCAAAGAGCGATGTAAACGGCTTGCCTGCGAGGTCGTCATTGTCGAACCCGAACAGCGCTTCCGCCGGCCTGCTGATCGAACGAATGGATCCGTCGGGGTCGATCAGGACGACTCCGTCCGTCGCCGTATCGATGATGGCGCGCATTTCGGAGATACGGATGCGCGCCTCGGCCAGGGCCGGGCCATCCTCGTTAGGCTTGTCCTCGCCGGTGCGCCGCACCACAAGCATCAGCGCCTTGCCAGACCCCCAGGGAACCGATCTCAGCAGCGCCTCGATCGGAAACACGTCACCATCTCGCATTCGAAGGTGAAGCTGATGCTCGTCCTTTTCGCCGTCGCCGTCATAGGTTGAAAACAGGGCTTCAAGCCCGCCAGCCTCCGCGAGTTGCTCGACCGAGTCATAGCCGGTGAGCTCGAGGAATTCGGCATTGGCGAAGTGCAGCGTGTCGCCGGCATGGATCAGCACCGGCACGGGCAGGCGGTTGAGCACGTCCCGTCCTGACACCGCCGCGACATCGGCAACATCGGTGGTGTCAGCCTCGCCGTCCGGTGCTTGGCTGGGAGACGGCGATGCGGACAGATCGGACGTTTGCTCGGCGAGCTCAAAGAGATCCGCAACGGCCGGTGGCTCTGTCTCGGCCTCGATCCGATCGATCTCCGGGTCGTCATCGACGACAGTCAGTTGTTCGGGACGCGGTGAGAGGGGTTCCGCGTTCGCCTCGTCAAAAGGGGCAGGGGGCTCGAATGGCTGGTCTCCCGCCATATCTGCTTCCGCGTCGCTGCCGCTTATGAACTGCTCGGCCTGTTGCTCCTCATCGCTTTCTGCTTCGTCATTGGTCGCATCGGAAATGTCATAGCGGGTGACCAATTCGCTCCACGCCGGCGCACCCTGGGTATTTATGATGCCATGTTCATCCTGTTGGGGACGGTCCTCGGGTTTGCGATTGCCGAACGGCCGTGGCGGCCTGGCATCCTCATTGTCCCCTCGCAGCCGATCGCCGATTTCACGGAACGCGTTGCGCTCGACATTGGAGAGTGCTCGCTCCGTCTGCGGTTGGCGTCGCTCCGCCAGGCGAATGACCTTGTCTTCCACCACCTTGTCGTCCAGAGGTGGTTCGATTTTGAGCGCCGGCACTTCACCGCGAAACGGATCGTCACCAGCGGCAGGGGCCGGCTCATCCATCCGCTGCAGGTCGGGCAGGTCGACCTCGTCGTCGGTCAGCGCGCCGTCAGAATCATCATCTGCGCCAACACTGAACATGTCGGCATCGTCCTGCTGTTTTGCCGCAGCAGGCGCCACCACGGCATCCGCAAAACGCACGACGCCGAAGCCGCGGAAACCCTCGAACGTTCGGTCCCGGCCGTAAGCGGGCAGGGCGGCGAGATCGACCGGAACGGACAAGCCGTTGCCGAGCGGCCACATGACGGAGCGACCGGACCATGTGTCGCGCCGAGCCAGCAGGCCGCTGATCTCCTCATCCGGATCGAGGCCGATCGCCGTGGCGATTTCGGCGAAGGTCCTACCGGTTATGGCGTCCGATCCGAGACCGATCGCGCCGACGAATTCTTCGGATACGGCGTTGAACCGTCCTTCCGGGTCGGTGCGCCACAGAAAACGCACCGGCGGCCTTGAGCGGGCGGCTGCCAACTCGTCATCCGCTTCGGCTTCCGGCTCCATCGCCTCCGGTGGCTCCGCTATCGAGCCATCGGCCGGGTCGACCGACGAACTCGTGACGGATCGATCCGCCTCATCGAGGCTCGGCTCCAAATCCTTCGGGGCATCGGCTGGTTCATCCGCCCGCTGGGTCGGCTCTTCTGCCGCGGAGAGGGGCCGCGCCGACGACTGAACAAAACCCGGCAGGGTGTCCGTGTCGCGGCTCGATGCCACTGGCTCGTCCACAACCACCAGCAGATGAAGAAGCGGCTCCTCGCGCAGGCGCGCGAAACCGGCTGGATAGGAGCTGACGCCACCACGCACCAGCCGTTTCACCAGCCTGTCACGTTCCGTGCGCACGTCCGCGATGAAGCCGGCCAGCGCCTCGCGCGAAATGCCTAGCGAGGAGAAACCGGGGGTGCTCGCAATGACGCCGGCTTCTTGGTCGACCATTGCGAGGAAATGACCCGGCTCGCTGAACCCCGAGATTGCCAGCGCCGCGATTTCGCCTTCGCCCCGATGCACCGCAGGCCCGGTTCGACTTGACGCCAACAGCACCGCTGGGGTGGAGTCTGGCAAGGTCAGCCGTTGGATTTGCAATGGCTGCACCTGGCCTCCGAGGCGAACCATCGCGGTGCCGGGCGGGCCCCCCCGATATGCGGAAGTGCCGAAGATCTGCCTTTTTGCGGCTGCACCGATCGCGGCAGCCGTGCCGACAGTCGATTCGATGTCGCCACTACCAAACTGCTCGGCGCCTGGACCGTTGGCCCAAAGCACCGTTTCCAACCCTTCGTCCAGCAACAACAGGGCGTCGCCGACGGCAAAGCGCTGGCGCACACCATCAATGACGGCGATGTCGATGAAAGAGTAGGCTGCTGTCATATGCCGGCCGTAGCGTTCGCCCACGCGCTCAAGGTTAATTCTTCGTTAACTTCAAGGATATGCGCGTCGGGCTGCCGCGTCCACCGGGCGGCTGCGGCAACGCCCACCAATCTGCCCCCTTGGTTAATTCAGGGATCGTGATTTTGTGCAATGCAAAAATTATGTTGCAATGCACAATGAACTATCCTATATAGATTTCATAACGCAAACGGCCGTCGGGCCACGCAACAAATGAAGGACAGGAAAATGGCCAAGGCCGCTGAGAAATCCGCAGAAGTTTTCGAAACCGTTGAATTCCCCGCTTTCGACGCCTCGAAAGCCACCGACCAGATCCGCGCTTTCGCCGAGAAGGGCGTTGAGCAGTCGAAAGAGGCTTATGCCAAGCTGAAGACCGGCGCCGAAGAGACCCAGAAGGCCCTCGAGTCGACGATTGAGACGGTCAAGTCCGCGTCGGCCGACCTGTCGCTGAAGTCGATTGCCGCGATGCGCGCCAACGCCGAAGTGAGCTTTGCTCATCTCGAGGCTCTGGTCGGCGCCAAGTCGCTGTCGGAAGTTGTCGAGCTGCAGACCGCCTTCCTGCGCAAGCGCGTCGAAATGACCGTCGAGCAGGTCAAGGACTTCCAGTCCGCGTCGACCAAGGTTGCTGAAGAAGTCGCCAAGCCGATGAAGAACGTCTTCGAGAAGGCGTTCAAGGAACTCAAGGTCGCCTAAGCTAAGCGGCAAAAAAGCTTCCCGAAGGGCAATCCTCCTCCCTTTGCCCTAGGGATCAAAGGCCGGCACCTCCTCCCGCTGGCCCGAAATGAGAAAAGCCCCGGATCTCCTCCCCCGGGGCTTTTCTTTTGTCTTGAGGCTGGTTCAATCTAACCTCATCTCGCTGTAAAGGCAGCCGATGAGCGGCATCCATTTTCTTGACGCCAAAGGGCCGGACGGCGTGCACCTTTTCGCTATTGGCGACGTGCATGGGCGACTGGATTTGCTCCAGGCCATGCATCGCCGTATCGCCGAGCGGATCGCTGAGGCGCAATTGCCGGACTGGCGTATTATCCATCTTGGCGATTATGTCGACAGAGGCCCCAACGCCAAGGGCGTGCTGGACCACCTGATCGAACGGCAGGGAGAAGACCCTCGATTCGTTGCGCTGGCCGGCAACCACGATGTCGGATTTCTCGACTTCCTGGCCATGCCGGACACCCGTGGCCTGTTCGCCAACTGGGGCGGCGATGCAACTGCCTTGTCCTATGGCGTGCATGCGGATTTTCGCGACCCGGTACGGCTGAGACATGTCCATGCGGCGCTGTCGCGGGCCGTTCCAGGCAGGCATTTACGCTTTCTTGAAGCTCTGGGCTTCTCGGCAAGTTTTGGCGATTTTTTCTTCTGCCATGCCGGCATAAGGCCCGGCGTGGGGCTGGATGCCCAATCGCCCGACGATCTGGTGTGGATAAGAGACAAGTTTCTGAACCACGCCAGCCTGCACCCAAAGGTGATTGTGCACGGTCACACGCCCCAGCCGGAACCGGAAATCCTGCCCAACCGCATCAACGTCGACACGCTCGCCTATCAGTCAGGCGTGCTGACCGCGCTCGAAATCGAGGGTGCGTCGAAACGAATACTGACAGTGAGCGACCGGCGGACTTAAAGCGCGTCGCGTTCGATCGGCCTCAAGCGCATCGCAGCAAATCGCCCATGCCCCCTCACCCGGCCTCCGCTTCGCTCGGCCACCCTCTCCCCGCCGGGGAGAGGAAACCTGCACCGTCGGCACCCGACTCGTCGATGATTGGCCGGCAACGGCGACGAACCTCCTCTCCCCAGCGGGGAGAGGGTGGCCGAGCGAAGCGGAGGCCGGGTGAGGGGGCATCGCGAACAAGCGATCCCCACAATGTGAATCCTGCTAAGCGTAACGTGCTCTAGCGGCCGGCGATAACGCCGTACCCATCAACCACAGCGTGGTCGCTGGCCGCGTCCGCCGCGTAGATGCCGATGCCGCACACGCAGATGGCGCAAACCATGGCGAGGGAAAGGAGAGCTGCCTTCAAGGTGGTCATCTCGATGTTGCCTGCCGTGGACGCTACTTCGGACCTGTTACTGCGTGGTTACCGGCCGATTTCCCGAAAAGGAAAAGTTTGAACGACCGCCGCGCCTAGTAAGGCGGAAGACGCTGTTTCACCAGTAACGACAGCAGATCATCCAAAGGTTTCAACACGCCGTGCCAATTTTGCCACTTATAAGCAAAGGCTTGGATAGTTTAGATTGCTGCAACCCAGGCGCGCGCCAAGGCAAGGCCGATGGCATTGGCGGCCGGGCCATACAGTCTTGCTTGCTCCGGATGCCGTTCCACCCAGTCCGGCTCGCGCTCGGCAAGCCAATTCGCAAAGGTGGCCGACCACTCCTCGACTAACGGCGTGTCCGCCTCGAAATGAAACTGCGTGCCATAGACGGCGCGCCCGATGCGAAAAGCCTGATTCTCGATTGCCTTGCTTGAGGCCAGGCCGACCGCCTCAGGCGGCAGGGAAAAGCTGTCGTCGTGCCACTGGAAAATCGGGAACGCGGTGGGAAGCGCGGCAAAAACCGGGTCGCCCGCCGCTTCGCCCTTCAACTCTATGCTATGCCACCCGAATTCACGATGGCCGCCGACATGGTTCTCGCCGCCGAAGGTCCGCGCCAGGAGCTGGGCGCCCAGGCAGACGCCAAGCACGGCGCGGTCGCGTCGCTCGAAATCGCGGATCAGGTCCATCAATGCCGGAAACCAGGGCGAGCCCTCGTCATCGAGCGCATTCTGTCCGCCGCCGAGCACGACCATCGCGTCATAGGCGCTGGAGTCACCAGGCAGCACATCGCCTGCTTGCAGTCGCAGGTAGTCGATCTCCGCACTGACCTCGTCCAGCGCACGGCCGACCTGGCCCAAGCCTGTTCCGCCAAAATTCTCGATCACCAACACGCGCATGCTGACACCCCGTTGCCCGCAGCGGCCGGATATCATGAGATGGTCCGCAACAGGAAGGGCGACCCGCTATGCCACTACAGAATCGCGTCGATCCGTTCGGACAGATTCACGCCGTCCCGGCGCGCGGCCTATTCACCGGCAATCGCGGGTCGATCCACGATCCCGAAACAAAAACTCTGCTCAAGCGTCGCTGGACGACCAAGGCGTGGATCATCTGCGACTGCGGCTTCCAAGGGCGTAAGCGCGAGGTCTTTGGCCGCAATACGCGCGGCGGCGGACCCGGTTGGACAAATCTTTTCTTTCTTGATGAGGTGACCGCATTGGCCGCAGGGCATCGCCCTTGCTTCGAATGCCGTCGCGAAAAGGCCAAAGGGTTCGCCGACTGTTTCGGCAAGGCTTTTGGCATCGCGAAATCGAGGGTCATCGAGATGGACAATCGCCTTCATGCGGAGCGGCTGGCCGTTGCGGGCAACGTCAGTCGAGAAGTCGATAGGGCAATCATCGCTCAACTGCCTGATGGCGCGATGATCGCTGTCAGCGGCAAGCCTTATGCCCTGCGCCACGGCCGAACCCTCGCCTGGAGTTTTGACGGATATTCGGAAGGGACTGCTGCTGCGGAGCTGACGGCCGCGTCGCTTGTCACGCCGCCGACGATTATCGCGGTGCTTCAGGCCGGCTATCAGCCGGTTTGGAAAGACGTCACTTGAGCACCGACTGGTCCCACACCGGCACGTCAGGCAGATCGTAGTAGTCGCCGGCCGATTCCGGATAGAGCTGGCTTTCCATCCTGAGCCCTGTCGGGCTGTCGATCGTGCCAGCAAAGATCGAGATGTAGGGATTACCCAACCGCCGCCAGAACAGATTGCTGCCGCAGGCGGAGCAAAAACCGCGTTCGGCCTGTTCGGACGATCGAAACCATTTCAGCGTGTCGCCGGCGATTTCCATGTCGGATGCCAGGCTCTGCGTCGCGGCCGCATAGTGGCCGGAAGCCTTTCGGCATTGAAGACAGTGGCAGGCAACCACCGCACGCAACGGTCCGCGCAGTGCATAACTGATGCTGCCACACAGACAACCGCCATATTTGATGTCGCTCATATGTCTTCCTCGATGCCAATTATCATCGCATCGCCGAGCTTTTTCGCAGCGATCCTTTCCGACATGCTTTGTCGGCTTTGAAGCGAATCCAGGATTGCGTGCTCAGGTTAGCGAACACTTAGACGCCCCCACACCCGGCCCTTCGGGCCACCCTCTCCCCGTCGGGGAGAGGAAACCGGCGGCATTGTTGGCTCCCTCCTCTCCCCAGCGGGGAGAGGGTGGCCCGAAGGGCCGGGTGAGGGGGCGTCTAAGGTTTCGCTAACCTGAGTTCCTTGCCCTGGAAGCAAAGCTTGACCGGCGTCCTCGCCTCCAGCATCAGTCGGCGATGCGCGCAAACTACAAGATGCAACGGCTTTTCGTGCCGGACGATCTGGCAACCGGCTCTGTCTTTGACGCCAACCCGGATCAGACCCACTATCTCTTGCACGTGTTGCGGATGGCCGAAGGCGCGGAACTTCTGGCCTTCAACGGGCGCGACGGCGAATGGCTGGCGCGGCTTGCAGCCAGATCGAAAAAGGCTGTCCGCCTGGAAACCGTCGAACAGACCCGGCCACAGCCACCGGTGCCGGATCTCTGGTACTGCTTCGCTCCGCTGAAGGTCGGGCGCCAGGATTATCTCATCCAAAAGGCCGTCGAAATGGGTGCCGGATCGCTGCAACCAGTCCTGACCCAGCACACACAAGGCAAGATCACGGTCGACCGTATCCGCGCCAACGCGATCGAAGCTGCCGAACAATGCGGCGTGCTTGCGGTGCCGGACGTGCGCGAGGCGCAAAAACTCGACCGGCTACTCGCAGGCTGGGAGAAAGGCCGGCGGCTGATCTTCTGCGACGAAGATTCCACCACCAACAACCCGCTGCCGGCGCTGCACTCGATTGAAGAGAAAAAGCTTGGGCTGCTCGTCGGGCCGGAAGGCGGCTTTTCGGACAACGAACGCAACATGCTGCGCGCTCTGCCCTTCGTCACGGCCATCCCGCTCGGGCCCCGCATCCTGCGCGCAGACACGGCGGCGGTCGCAGCACTTGCGGTGATTCAAGCGACGATCGGGGATTGGTAGCGGGACGACTTAAGTCCGGCTCAACATGCCATCACGATTTTTCGCTTGATCGCGGGCCGCTCTCTCGCCATCACTCGCGCGCAAAATCTCAGGCAGACACAAATGGCGCGCGACACCACCGATTTCAGCCCTATCGAGAACCGCGACGAACTCGTCGGTTACCTTGCCGCCGGCAATAAGCCGAAGGACAAATGGCGTATCGGTACGGAGCACGAAAAATTTCCGTTCTACGTCGACGGCAACGCGCCCGTGCCCTATGGCGGCGATCGCGGCATCCGCGCCATTTTGGAAGGTATGCAAACCAAGCTCGGCTGGGATCCTATCCTGGACGCCGGCCGCATTATCGGCCTGGTCGAGCCGACCGGCCAGGGCGCGATCTCGCTGGAGCCCGGCGGGCAGTTTGAGCTTTCCGGCGCGCCACTGGAGACGATCCACCAGACCTGCCGCGAGGGTAATGCCCACCTCGCCCAGGTGCGCGAGATCGCGGAGCCGCTCGGCGTGCGTTTTCTCGGCCTCGGCGGCAGCCCGAAATGGACGCTCGCCGAAACGCCCAAAATGCCGAAATCGCGCTACGAGATCATGACGCGCTACATGCCGAAGGTTGGCACAAAAGGCCTCGACATGATGTACCGCACCTGCACGATCCAGGTGAATCTCGACTTCTCCTCCGAGGAGGACATGCGGCGCAAGATGCAGGTTTCGCTAAAACTGCAGCCGCTGTCGACTGCCCTCTTCGCCAATTCGCCCTTCACCGACGGCAAACCCAACGGCCTGCAGAGCTGGCGCGGCGACATCTGGCGCGACACCGACAACCAGCGCTCCGGCCTGCTCGATATCTGTTTCGCGCCAGATTTCGGCTTCGCCGACTATGTCGAATGGGCGCTGGACGTGCCGATGTATTTCGTCATCCGCGACGGCGTCTATCACGACATGACGCATATGACCTTCCGACAGTTTCTGGACGGCAAAGCGCGCAACGAGGTGCCGGACGGACTTGCCACGATGGGCGACTGGGCGAACCATCTTTCCACGCTCTTCCCCGACGTGCGGCTGAAGCGGTTTCTGGAGATGCGCGGAGCGGACGGCGGCCCGTGGCGGCGCATCTGCGCCCTGCCGGCGTTCTGGGTCGGCCTGCTCTACGACGAAGAAGCGCTGGACGCGGCGGAAACGCTGACCTCAAGCTGGACTTTTGACGAAGTGCGGGCAATGCGCGACGCGGTGCCGGTCGAAGGCATTTCCGCCGTGTTCCGCAACCGCACCTTGCGCGAACTGGGACGCGAGGTGCTGTCTATCTCGCGCGGCGGGTTGAAGCGCCGTAACAGACTGAATCGTGACGGTTTCGACGAAACGCATTTTCTGTCGACGCTGGACGAGGTGATTGCGCGCGGCACAACCAGCGCCGAAGAGATGCTCAACGCTTATCACACGCGCTGGGACGGCTCGATCGAGCCGGTGTTCACGGAGTATGCGTATTAGCCGGCTCTAAACGTCTGAAAATAATAGCCGTTCGCCTCTTCTACAGGCGCTAGAAACTTACTACGTTTCTTGCCTGTTCTCGAGGAGGAACCCATGAACCTGTTTGACATGCTGGCCGGCGCGCAGGGCGGCAACGGCTTCGACGCGCTGGCGAAGCAATTCGGCCTGTCCCATCAGCAGACGCAATCGGCCGTTGAGGCGTTGATGCCGGCCTTCAGCAACGCCTTTCGCCAGAATGCCGCCGATCCCAACGGGCTTGGCAGCCTTTTGACCGCGCTCGCCAGCGGACAGCATGCGAAATACGCGCAAGATGCGGCCAAGGCCTTTTCCCCGCAGGGCATGGCCGAGGGCAATGGCATTTTGGGTCATCTGTTTGGCTCAAAGGAGCTGTCGCGCGCGGTCGCAGCGCAGGCGAGCCAGGCGACAGGCATCGGCCAGGACACGCTGAAACAAATGCTGCCGGCGATCGCATCAATGTTGATGGGCTCGCTGTTCAAGCAGACCAACAACCAGATGCAGGCCGGCACCTTCGGCGCGTCGAACCCGCTTGGCGAGATCATCGAACAGATGATGAAGCAAGGCGGCGGCCGCTCCGCTCCGCAGCAATCCGACAATCCGCTCGGCGATATTCTGGGCCAGATTCTCGGCGGCGGGCAGGGCGGCCAGTCGGGCGGCGGCAACCCTATGGGCGACATTCTCGGCCAGATACTCAAAGGTGGCGGCCAGTCCCGCCAGGCTCCGCAGGGCCAGGGCGACAATCCGCTTGGCGATATTCTGGGCCAAATCCTTGGTGGCGGCCGCCAGCAGGCGGAGCCGGAAGACGACGCGCCACAACGCCGCCCGCAGCGTCAGCAACCGCAGAGTCAGAGCGACAATCCGCTCGGCGATATTCTCGGCCAGATTCTGGGCGGCGGTCAGGCGCAAGCGGAGCCGGAAGACGAGCCACGGGCACAGCCACAGCGGCGCGGTCAGCGCCAAGCGCCACCGTCAAACCCGCTGGAAGACATCTTCGGCAAGATGTTCAATCCCGGCGGTCAAGGCGGCGTCGCTCAGGACCAGAACTACCAGCAGGGCATGGACAACATCTTCGAGCAGTTCCGCCGCGGCGTCGACCGGCATCGGTAAGCAGCAGGACCCCAAGGACCACAAAAAGCCCGGCCTCTCAATGAGACCGGGCCAGTATCGCAGGCAGACCGGCGGGGGAACCGGTCACGGGAGTGCGGGAAGCGCCTGCGTCGTCATGTGAAACTCCTCAGGCGATGCTGCGCGTGGAGACTTCCATGCGGTTGATGCGCCGGCGCGCCACCTTGCCCAGATGCGCGGTAGGATCGTAGGCCAGCGGCAGGTCCACCGGCACGGCAAGATCGCCGCGCACGAGGCCGATGTCATGCAGTTCGACATCCGACATCTCGCCGAGGTGATAGAAGGCCCGGCGGTTTTTCCAGGCGCGGTATGAATTGGCGACCCAGGCCGTGGCGCGGTTGACGAGCGTCGGACGCGTCCAGGCGTAGGGGTCGGAGCGGGTGTAGTCGATCGCGGTCATGGGTCTTTTCCTTAGCTGGCGGCGGGCGCAACAAACCGTTAGCGCGCGTGGGAGGTCGCGCACTTTCCGGAAAGCTTTTCGCCCGGCTTTGAACGATCCTTACTTCTCACAGGGAGATTGATTAATCCAACGAATGTTTTTAATGTTTAGCATCAACATTGATGATGGATCGCTTCGATGAAACCGCCGCTTGATCTCGACCAACTCCACACATTCATCACCATCGCCGACACCGGCAGTTTTACGCGCGCGGCTGAAGAGGTTCACCGCACGCAGTCGGCGGTTTCCATGCAGATGCGTCGTTTGGAAGAAATCGTCGGCAAGCCGCTGTTTGAAAAGGAAGGCCGCTCCAACAAGCTTTCGGAGGATGGCGAAAAGCTGCTCGCCTATGCGCGGCGCATGATGCGATTGAATCGCGAGACACTGGCCGCGTTCGATGACGCCAGCCTGGAAGGCCATATCCGGATCGGCACGCCGGACGACTACGCCGACCGTTTCCTGCCGGAAATCATGGCGCGGTTTTCGCGCTCCAATCCGCGTGTCGAACTCTCGGTCATTTGCGAGCCGACGCCCAGCCTGCGCGAGCACATCAAGCGCGGCAATCTGGATATCGCGATCGTCACCCATAATGATGAGACGGCGCCGTCGGAAGTCGTGCGGCGGGAGCCGCTGCTCTGGGTCACCTCCGGCAACCATGTGGTGCATGAACAGACGCCACTTCCGGTGGCTTTCGGCCGGCCGAGCTGCATCTGGCGGCGCGCCGGCACGGATGTGCTCGACCGCATGGGCCGCGAATACCGTGTGCTGTTCACTAGCTTTTCCGCCACCGTCATCACTGCCGCCGTATTGTCGGGCCTGGCGGTTTCCGTGCTCGCCGAATGCGCCTTGCGTCCCGGCATGCGCGTGCTCACCGAAGCCGACGGTTTCGGCGAACTGCCCGAATGCCAGATCGGCATTATGCGCGGGCATTCAGAACACCCGGCGCTGGTGGAAGCCCTGGCGCGCCACATCGCCGAGAGCCTGGACAACATCTCCGCGCCGATGCCCGACGAGACCGGCACGATCGACTTCGCCGCCTTCGCCGCGACAAGGGCCAAGCGCATGAAGGCGGGGGTCGTGTCGCAAGGGTGGTAGCAACGGCACGCCGGAAGGAACTGCCAAATAGTTGCAAGCGATCGCCACTGGCGCGGGGACCTACCTCTACTTTCCAGAATCGATTCGTTGTTTCATAACGCGCGATACTTGTACCGACTCTGGCGGCCGGACCTGAGAGGCATGGATTCCTGATGACCTCCGCTCCACTGCGTTCCGCTCCGGCACAGGAATGACGGACTGCATTGATGGCTGATGCCAATCACCACCGTTGACGACTAGCGGAAACGAAACCGCAGTCCGTCATTCCTGTGCCGGAGCGGAACGCAGTGGAGCGGAGGTCATCAGGAATCCATGCCTCTCAAGCGCAGCCACCAGAGTCGGCCCAGAATACGGCATAGACACTGACCGCAATTTTTTCGCGATTTTCATCCACACCCCTTCAACCCCGCGCGATGATGCCTGCGACTGCATTTTTGCATGAAGGAAAGGCGATGGACTGGAAGGCGGCAAACGAGCGACAAGATGAGGCGCGGTGGCGCGTCTTCCTGATGTTCGTCGTCATGGCCCTGATGGTCATCCGCACCGGACTGGTGTCACGCGGCGTGCTTGCTGTCCTTCCCATCGAAGACGTCCCGCAAGACCCTGCGCCGGCGGTCGATGATCAACCGTCCTCGGCATCGCCCGCCGATCTCAATCACGCCATTCTTGCGTTGCTGTGCCTGGCCGAAGCGGCCGGGCGGCTTGTCATCCTGAACGAGCGCGCGGTCTGGGAATTGATGGACCAGCCGCTGTCTGGCCTCACGCAGGAGCGGTCGCTGGATGTCGCCAGCCTACGTGAACGCCCGACGCAACGCCTCGACACGTCCTGACTTCCGCCGGCAACTAGACGGGCCTTCAAGCGATTGCTCTGAACCATAACCTTCGATGTATTGCATTTTGCAATACATCTCGCTATTCTGCACGCTTGTTTCAGGAGCTCGCGATGCCAGCCGCAAAGAAAAAAGAGACGCCGATCTCGATGCGATTTCGCGACGACGATCTCGCGATCATCGATCGCGGCGCGACGATCGCGGGCGTGTCGCGGTCTGAGTTCATGCGTCAGGCGGCGTTGCAGGAAGCGCAGATGGCGATCCTGAATGAAACGCTCATTCGGGTGTCGCCCGAGGCGTTTGAGGAGTTTCTGGAAATTCTCGACAGGCCGGCGACGCCACCCTCTCCCAAGGTGATTGAGCGATTGAAGAGAACCGTATTGCTGGATCGCTAAGCGTTGCGCGGCGTCACCATCGAGCTCCTGTCCGACAAGCATCGGCTGGAGGGCTTTAGTTGCGGCAAACCTACGCTTGACGCCTGGTTCGCCAAGTTTGCACGGACGAACCAGACATACGGCTTCACGCGTGTCCTTGTGGCGCAAGTCGAAGGCGAAGTCGCTGGATATTATGGACTGGCACCCGCCTCCATCGAGGCAAAAATCGTTCCTCGATCCATCCGCACCGGTCAGCCTCCAGACCCCATACCGTGCCTGCTCATCGGCCAGTTGGCTGTCGACCTGCGCCATACGGGAAAGGGTGTCGGCACCGCACTGGTGACGCATGCACTCGCCCGTTGCGTACAGGGGGCAAGCATTATGGGTGGACGGGCAATCGTCGTTCGCGCGATAGATCAGGAAGCCGAACGCTTCTGGCAGAGTTGGGATTTCATTCCGTCCCGCTCGGATTCCTCGCTGCTGCTTCGCGCGGTCGAAAACGTCGATCGCTGGCTGACCGGTATCAATTCCGGCGTCTATTGACGCGGTCAGCTGATCCGGGTCGATTCCGCCGATGTCCGATTTCTTCACCGCCGATTCGCCCGTGGCCACCAACGCCGCCGAATACACCGTTTCGGAAATTTCCGGCGCGTTGAAGCGCGCCGTGGAGGACCAGTTCGGCAATGTTCGGGTACGCGGCGAGATTTCCGGCTATCGCGGGCCGCATTCCTCCGGCCATGCCTATTTCGCGCTGAAGGACGACCGGGCGCGGCTCGAAGCCGTGGTCTGGAAGGGAACCATGGGACGGCTGAAATTCCGGCCGGAAGAAGGCATGGAGGTGATCGCCTCCGGCAAGCTGACAACCTATCCGGGCTCGTCCAAATACCAGATCGTCATCGACAATCTGGAGCCGGCCGGCGCCGGCGCCTTGATGGCGCTGCTGGAAGAGCGCAAGCGCCGGCTGCAGGCCGAGGGCCTGTTCGACCCGGCGTTCAAAAAGCCTCTGCCGTTCATGCCGCGCATCATCGGCGTCATCACGTCGCCGACCGGCGCCGTCATCCGCGACATCCTGCACCGCATTCGCGATCGTTTCCCGCTGCACGTCATCGTCTGGCCGGTACGGGTCCAGGGCGAAACGTCGGGTGCGGAGGTGGCGGCTGCGGTACGCGGCTTCAACGAATTCGCCTGGAACGATCCGATCCCCAAGCCCGATCTCCTGATCGTGGCCCGTGGCGGCGGCAGCCTGGAAGACCTCTGGGGTTTCAACGACGAAGCGCTTGCGCGCGCCGTGGCTGCATCCGAGATACCGGTCATCTCAGCCGTCGGCCACGAAACCGACTGGACGCTGGTCGACTATGTCGCCGATGTCCGCGCACCCACTCCCACCGGCGCGGCCGAGATCGCCGTGCCTGTGAAGGCCGAGCTCGAGGCCACTCTGGCCGGTCTTGGCGCAAGACTGGGGCGCTGCACCTCCCGGCATCTGGAGCGCAAGCGCACGGCGCTGGCGGCCGCCGCTCGTATGCTGCCTTCTGCCGACCAGTTGTTTGCCTTGCCGCGCCGGCGCTTTGACGAGGCGGCGACACGCCTCGATCGTAGCCTCGCCGTCAATCTCGAGCGCAAGCGCTCCCGCTTTTCCGGCGTACGGTTGTCTCCTGCATCATTGGCCCAACGCTTTGGCGAGGCGCGACGCCGTCTGACCACCTGCGGCGCACGGCTCGATTCCGGATTGCGCAGTGCTGGCCGGGATCGCCGGTCGCGGTTCGAACGCACAAGCACTCGGCTGTCTGTCGAACCGTTGCGTCGCCGCATCGGCGTGGTTGGTGAGCAATTGGCGGTACTGACGCGCCGCAAGGACCAGCTTATCTCGATCCGGCTGGAGCGGGCTTCAGGCCGACTGGCCCAAGCCGACCGCCTGCTCAACACCCTGTCACATCAGGCGATCCTGGCCCGGGGTTTTGCGCTGGTCATGGATGGCGACGGCAGTCTGCTGCGCCGGGCGGCCGAGATTGCTGACGGCGCGGCACTCACCTTGCGCTTTGCCGATGGCGAAAAGGAAGCTGTTGCCGGCGCGGGCCGCTTGCGGCCGCCAAAGGCTAAGGCGGCCGAGAAAAAGCCGGCACCCACCGGTAGCCAGGGTTCATTGTTCTAGGTCGCCGCGATGCCCAACCCGCACAAACAAACGCCCACCGGAAAACTTCGCGCCCGCGCCTTCGCCATTCCGTTCGACGGCATGCCGGGGCCACTCAACGCCATCACGGATGTGCCGGGCCTAGCTGTCGGCTACACCACGCTGATCTCTGGGGACGGCAAGCTTGTGGTCGGCCAAGGCCCGGTGCGGACCGGCGTGACGGCGATCCTGCCGCGACCGGTGAGCGATTTGGCCACGCCGTGTTTCGCTGGCCTGGTCAGCTTCAACGGCAATGGCGAGATGAGCGGCTCGCATATCATCGAAGAACTCGGGGCCTTCAATTTCCCGATCTCCATCACCAACACCCATTCCTGCGGCATGGCGCGTGATGCGACGCTGAAATGGATGTACCGCCGCCTCCCCGATTCGCTGGAGGATGCGTTTGGTCTTCCTGTAGCTGCCGAAACATCAGACTCCTTCCTGAACGACATGAACGGGCACCACGTGACAGAAGATCACGTCTTTGCCGCGCTCGACACCGCGAAGGGCGGTTCGATCGAGGAAGGCAATGTCGGCGGTGGTACCGGCATGCGGACCTTCGGCTTCAAGGCGGGTTCCGGCACCGCCTCCCGGCTTGTCGCCTGGAGCAGCCAGACCTTTACCGTCGGCGTCTTCGTCCAATCCAATTTCGGCGACCGTCCGCAACTCACAATCCGTGGCCTACGCGCCGGCCCGGCTCTGCTGGACATGGGCAAACCAGCGCCAGCCGAAAAGAGCTCGATCATCGGCATCGCCGCCACCGATGCGCCGCTGCTGCCACATCAGATGAAACGCCTGGCACGGCGTATGATGCTGGGCGTCAACCAGACCGGTGGCGTCGGCCACCACAGCTCCGGCGATATTTTCCTCGCCTTTTCAACCGCCAACGCCCAGGCGATGAAGCCGGCCAATGGGCAGACCGCGACCGCGACGTTCATTCCGGATGCCGAGTTGAACCCGTTCTTCCGCGCCGTCGTGCAGGCGACAGAAGAAGCAATCCTCAACGCGCTGGTTGCGGCGGAGGACATGACGGGCCGCGACGGTCACTTCGCGCCGGCCTTGCCAAAGGCGTGGCTCGAGAAGACGTTTGGCGTTTCGCGATAGCGGAGAAGAATTGGTACAGTTGGGTGGGTTCGAACCACCGACCTCTGGTGCCACAAACCAGCGCTCTAACCAGCTGAGCTACAACTGCACGGGCATCCGACCAGGATGGCGTGTCGGACGAGGCGTCACTTACGGACAAATGGCGGGGATTTCAAGGCTGTTTGCGAGTGGACATGTGATCGCCCGGCAACAGTGCGCAATCCAAGGCCTATTGGCTCAAATCCATTGCGACATATCGGGCTCAGGACTGTTGCACTGGGATCGATCAGCAGTACCGCCGATCAAGATTCGCGACGAAGTGGCGCGTTGCCTGGCGCGTGCTATGATCTTACGAGAGCGCCGGCGAAGTGGGGCACCGGGTCGCGATGGCACACGATCCTTCCAGTCTTGAGTTCCAGCCTCGTGTTATAGGAAGCGTTTTGGGCTTTCCGGCGCATGACGGAAGGGCATCTGCCCTGGGCGAGGTGCATTCGCGGCCCTATCCGCTGATCGAAGCGCCGCGCGTTCTGATCCAGCTCGCTTTCATGACGGAAGGCGGCTCGTCTGTCGACTATGCCGTGCTCGCCGCGCTGTCGCGCCGGCTGGGCATTGCCGCGCCGGATCGCCAGGCCCGGCACCACGCGATGAAATGGGGCAAGGGCAGCGTGCGCTGGGAGCGGCACACGGAGTTCTCGACCTATCTTTGGGAAGGCCCGCTTCCCGCAAGTCCGGACGAGCAGGAAGATTCGCCGTTCGGCAACGGATTTTCGCCGCCCGGCACGGTGATTTCGGCGATCCGGCTGGAGATCCGCAAATGGAACCCGGCCAACGAGAAGCTGATCTCCACCTTCGATCCCACCAGTCTCTGCTACTCGGTAATTGAAAACGGCAATGCGGCGATCGTCACTGACTTCCGGCAGGATGGCGACGGCCTGACCCGCATCCTGATGCTTGATCGCGGCATGTCGCCGGCGCGCAACGGCGCGGTGTCGCAGCGCGTGATCGATATCGAGACCTATCGCACGCTGGCGATGCTGGGTCTGCCGATGGCGCTGAGCCTCTCCGGTCGCGTGCGGCGCATCGAAGATCGTCTGGTGCAGATCACGCGCGAGATGAAGGATCATGAAACGCGCGATGAGCAGGACCTTCTGACGGATCTGACAGATCTGGCCGCGGAGCTGGAGGCTGATGCAGCGGCGAGCCTCTATCGTTTCGGAGCCAGCCGGGCCTATGACGGCATCGTGCAGGAGCGGCTCGACGCGCTGAACGAAACTGCCGTGCCCGGCTACAACACCTGGCGCGGTTTTCTCCAGCGGCGCGTCGCGCCAGCGATGCGCACCTGCCGCTCGGTCGAGCAGCGCCAGGAGAACCTGTCGCGCAAGCTGACCCGCGCCACCACGCTGCTGCGTACCTGGGTCGATGTCGAGGTCGAGAAGCAGAACCGCGATCTGCTCGCCTCCATGAACAATCGCGCGCGGCTGCAATTGCGTCTGCAACAGACCGTTGAGGGCCTGTCGGTGGCGGCGGTCTCTTACTATGTCGTCGGCCTGATCGGCTATCTGGCCAAGGGCACGCATCTTTTCGGCCTTGAGCTGAAGCCGGAATATGTGACCGCGATTTCGGTGCCGATCGTCATCCTGGGTGTCTGGTGGGCGGTGCGTCGTATCCGCCGCTCGCATTCGGAAGGCGGCAAGGGGCATTGAGCTGACCAACACCTGGATGAATTGCCGGGCTGCGGCAGGTGTCGTATATGACACTTATGGCTGTTGAGATCAGGGTGTATGAGGACAAATTTGGCGCCCGTCCATTTGATCTTTGGTTTCGCCGGCTGCCGGATGTACACGCTTCAAAGGTAGACACCGTTGTCGCCCGATTGGCGGCTGGAAACCGGTCTGGATTGAAAGCCGTGGGGGCAGGTGTCCTGGAACGGCGCATAGACTGGGGTCCAGGGCTACGCGTCTATTTGGCATTCGATGGACTTAGACTCATCTTACTGCTCGGCGGCGGGAGCAAATCACGACAGGATGCAGATATTAGTGCTGCGAAAGAACGTTGGGCCGACTACAAGCAAAGAAAAAAGCTGGAGGAATGACAATGGTGCTATCCCGCAGCTACAGCGAGACCGTAAGAGAGCGCGCTGATCGCGATCCGGGATTCAGGGCCGCCTTGCTGAGTGAGGCGATGGAGGCCCTGAATGCGGGCGATGCCGATCTCGGCAAAGCACTCATTCGAAATTATATCAATGCGACGATAGGCTTCGAACAGCTTGCAGTGTCGGTTTCCATGGATCCTAAGAACCTGATGCGGATGTTCGGCCCGCGAGGAAACCCAAGACTGGCTAATCTTTCGGCGGTGTTGCGTGAGCTTGGGCGTCGCGAAGAGGTGCATTTCAAGGTCGAGCCAGAACGCTTGGCTAGCTAGCAGAGCCGGGCCCTGCCGATGTCCGGCCTTGTCATGCCAGCACCTGAAGCGGAAACGCTGCGCCGCCGCGATGAGATCGTCGCCGCGATGCGCTTGATCGTGCCGGGCGAAGGCGTCGTCGATGCGCCGGTGGAAATGCGCGCCTTCGAAACGGACGGACTGACAGCCTATCGCCAGCTCCCGCTCGTCGTTGTGCTGCCCGAGACTGTGGAACAGGTCTCGCGCATTCTTGCCTATTGCAACGAGCGCAACATCCGCGTCGTGCCGCGCGGCTCCGGCACCTCTCTGTCGGGCGGAGCCTTGCCGCTGGAAGATGCGGTGCTGCTCGTGATGAGCCGCTTCAATCGTATCCTCGAGATCGACTATCCGAATAGGGCCGTGGTGGCGCAGCCGGGCGTCACCAATCTCGGCATCACACACGCGGTCGAGCAGGAGGGGTTCTATTATGCTCCCGATCCATCCTCGCAGATCGCCTGTTCGATCGGCGGCAATGTGGCGGAAAATTCGGGTGGCGTGCATTGCCTGAAATACGGCCTCACCGCCAACAACGTGCTCGGCATCGAAATGGTGCTGATCAACGGCGAGGTCGTGCGGCTGGGTGGCAAGCATCTCGATGCCGAAGGCTACGATCTGCTTGGCATCATGACCGGTTCGGAAGGGCTGCTCGGCGTGGTGACCGAGGTCACCGTGCGCATCCTGAAAAAGCCGGAGACGGCGCGGGCGCTGCTGATCGGTTTTCCGACCAGCGAACAAGGCGGCCAATGCGTCGCCGATATCATTGGCGCCGGCATCATCCCGGGTGGCATGGAGATGATGGACCGCCCGGCCATCCACGCGGCGGAGGATTTTGTCCATGCCGGCTATCCACTCGATGTGGAAGCGCTGCTGATCGTGGAACTCGATGGTCCGCCCGCGGAGGTCGATCATCTCATTGGTCTTGTCGAGGCAATCGCGACCAGAAATGGCTTCACGACCTGCCGTATCTCCAGTTCGGAAGCCGAACGCCTCTCGTTCTGGGCTGGCCGCAAGGCTGCCTTTCCGGCCGTCGGGCGCATCTCGCCGGATTATTACTGCATGGACGGGACGATTCCTCGAAAAGAGCTGCCCAGAGTTCTGGCCGGTATGCGCGAGTTGTCGGAGCAATATGGCTTGGGCGTCGCCAACGTCTTTCACGCCGGCGACGGCAATCTGCACCCGCTGATCCTCTATGACGCCAATGTGCCCGGCGAGTTGGAAAAGGCTGAAGCTTTCGGCTCCGACATCCTGCGCCTGTGCGTTAAGGTTGGCGGCGTGCTGACGGGCGAGCACGGTGTGGGGGTCGAAAAGCGCGACCTGATGCCGGAAATGTTTTCGCAAGCCGACCTCGACCAGCAGATGCGGGTCAAATGTGCCTTCGACCCGAACCATCTGCTCAACCCCGGAAAGATGTTTCCGCAGCTTCGGCGCTGCGCTGAGCTTGGCCGTATGCATGTCCATAAGGGGCAGGTGGCATTTCCGGACATTCCGAGATTCTGATCCGCGCGATGACCACACTTAAACCCTCATCGTCTTCGGCGGTCCTCTCGATTGTCCGCTGGGCGGCGGCCGAACAAACCCCGCTGGAAATCGTCGGTCATGGTTCCAAGCGCGGCATCGGCCGGCCCGCGCAGGCGGAGTATACGCTCGATCTGTCGAAGCTTTCAGGGGTGACGCTTTATGAGCCGGAAGAGCTTGTCCTGAGCGCTTTCGGCGGTACTCCCTTGGTGGACATCGAGAAGTTGCTTGCAGAACACGGGCAGCAACTTGCGTTCGAGCCGATGGATTACGGGCCGTTGCTCGGGGGCGAGCCGGGACGCGGCACGATCGGCGGGGCGCTTGCCGCCAATCTGGCCGGACCGAGACGCCTGAAGGCGGGCGCGGCGCGCGACCATATCCTCGGCATCAGCGCCGTGTCCGGTCGCGGCGAAGCCTTCAAGGCTGGCGGGCGGGTGGTGAAGAACGTCACCGGCTATGATCTCTCAAAGGGACTAGCCGGATCATGGGGCACGCTCGCAGTGGCCACCGAAGTGACTTTCAAAGTGCTGCCGGCTGCCGAGACCGAGACGACGCTCGCGGTGCGCGGCCTGCTGGACGATCAGGCGGCGTCGGCCATGAGCTTGGCGATGGGGTCGAGCGCGGAGGTCTCCAGCGCCGCCCACCTGCCGGAGGGCATCTCGGTGTTGGTGGATCGCGGCTCGCTCGGCTCGCCGGCCGCAACCCTGTTGCGGCTGGAAGGTTTTCCGCCGTCGATCGCCTACAGGCTGGCGCTGCTGGAGGGGTTGCTGAAAAATGCGGGTCCGATGCAGCGCATCGACGGCGAACGCTCGCGAGCGCTTTGGCGCGGCATTCGCGACTGCGCACCGTTTGTCGATGGCGCCGACAGGCCGGTCTGGCGCGTTTCCATGCCGCCCGCCGATGCTCACAACATGACGCTGGCGCTGCGCCGCGACGTGCCGGCCACGTGTTTCTACGACTGGCAAGGCGGCCTCGTCTGGCTGCGGATGGAACATGGTGAGCCGGAAGCCGAGCGACTGCGCACGCTGGTTCGAAGCCACGGCGGCGGCCACGCGACGCTGGTGCGGGCCACGCCGGCGATCCGCGCCGCAGTGTCGGTGTTCGAACCGCAAGCGCCGGCGCTGGCGGAGTTGTCGCGGCGGCTGAAGGCGGAATTCGATCCCAACAACATTCTCAATCCGGGACGGATGGGGTAGGCACTTTCCAATGCAGACCACATTCACCCCCGGCCAGCTCGCCGACCCGCATGTCGCGGAATCGGAAAAGATCCTGCGCGCCTGCGTGCATTGCGGATTCTGCACGGCGACCTGCCCGACCTATGTCACGCTGGGCAACGAGCTGGATTCGCCGCGAGGGCGAATCTATCTCATCAAGGACATGCTGGAGAATGACCGGCCGGCGGACGAAAAGATCGTCACGCATATCGACCGCTGTCTGTCCTGCCTCGCCTGCATGACGACCTGCCCATCAGGCGTGAACTACATGCATCTGGTCGATCATGCCAGGGCGCATATCGAGAAGACCTATACGCGGCCTCTCCCCAACAGGCTGATCCGGGGTGTGCTGGCGATGGTGTTGCCGTATCCGGCTCGGTTTCGGGCGGCGCTTGCACTAGCGAAGCTTGGCCGTCCGTTCGCCGGTCTCTTCGACAAACTACCGGCGCTGAAGCCGCTCGGCGCGATGTTGCGGCTTGCGCCCGTCTCCGTGCCGGCGAAGTCCGCGATGGCGCGGCCCGGCATACATCCCGCTCACGGCAGCCGCCGTGGTCGCGTAGCGATCCTGACGGGCTGTGCTCAGCCGGTGCTGGAGCCGGGCATCAACGAGGTGACAATATCCCTGCTGAACCGGCTCGGCGTCGAGGTTGTTGTACCCGAGGGCGAGGGGTGTTGCGGCGCGCTGGTGCACCACATGGGTCGCGAGGAGGAGGCGCTGAAGGCCGCCCGCAAGAACGTCGACGCTTGGACCCGCCAGATCGAAACAGGCAGGCTGGATGCGATCGTCATCACGGCCTCCGGCTGCGGTACGACGATCAAGGACTACGGCTTCATGCTGCGGCTCGACCCTGCCTACGCGGCGAAAGCGGCAAAAGTCTCGGCGCTGGCGAAAGACATCACCGAATATCTGGCTACCCTTGATCTGCCCGCGACAACCCAAAAACTTGGACTGGCGGTGGCCTATCATTCCGCCTGCTCCATGCAGCACGGTCAGCAGATCAAGACGCTGCCAAAAGAGCTTCTTGTCCGCGCGGGCTTCGAGGTGCGCGAGCCGCGCGAGGGGCATTTGTGCTGCGGCTCGGCCGGCACCTACAACATCATGCAGCCGGAGATCTCGGAGAAGCT
The DNA here is from genome assembly GCA_050247155.1 of Rhizobiaceae bacterium. Lineage (GTDB taxonomy): Bacteria > Pseudomonadota > Alphaproteobacteria > Rhizobiales > Rhizobiaceae > Mesorhizobium_G. Next base: position 59,784 of record JBFWUS010000012.1, on the reverse strand, counting down.
GCGCGAGCGCAAGGTGAAAAACCTGGCCGCCACGAGAGCGGATGTGATCGCCACCGGCAATATCGGCTGCATCACGCAGATCGCCGACGGCGCAGGCATGCCGATCGTGCACACAGTGAAACTGCTCGATTGGGCCTATGGCGGGGAGAAGCCGGCCGGCGTGCCGGCCGCAAAATCGCTGGTCGCGGCGGAATAGATTCTTACGCTTGAGAGAAAACGAAAACGGCGCGGGGCCCTGACCCGCGCCGTTCTCGACGGAGCCGGCTTTGTGCCGGTCGCCCGTCCCCCGATCCGGGAAAAGAATCACATAACAACGACTTTCGCGCCGACCTTCACCATCTCGTAGAGCTCGATGACATCTTGATTGCGCATGCGGATGCAGCCAGATGATGCCTGCGTGCCGATGGTCCAGGGCGCGTTGGTGCCGTGGATGCGATAAAGCGTCGAGCCGAGGTAAAGCGCCCGGGCGCCGAGCGGGTTTGCCTCGCCGCCGGCCATGTAGGCCGGCAGGTCCCGACCCTTGGCCTTTTCACGGGCAATCATTTCAGCCGGCGGACGCCACTCAGGCCACTCAGCCTTGCGGCTGATCGGCTGCGTGCCGGTCCAGCCCATATCGTCCTTGCCGACGCCGACGCCAAAGCGCCGTGCGGTGCCGTCGCCGCGGATGAAATAGAGGAACTTGTTCGGCGAATCGATCACGATCGAACCTGCTTTCAGGTCGGATGGATAATCGACCTCACGCGGCAGGTAGATCGGGTTCATCTGCGGCTGGACGGCGCGCTTTTGCGGCGCGGCGATGCCGGCCGTCTGCACCCGCGCCGCAGGCATCCGGCGCAAGACTTGCCGGCCGGGTTGTACAAGCACGCCGCCATCGGGAAGCCGGCGAACCACCCGACGGTAGACCGGGCGCGGCGCATATTCGCGCGATGCGCGCCGCACAACTCTGCCAGGCTGCTGGCCCAGTTGCATGACCCATGGCGCTGCAAGATCCGGGCTGACGACGACCGGCGGACGGGCGATATACCTGTCCTGCGAAAGAGACGGTGTGGCTTGAAGAAGCAGCAGCGCGGCGGCGCTCAGAAGAAGGGGACGCAGATGCATGAACGGACTCTCATTACACAGGCATGCGCCGAAAAGCTGAGCGGCGCCGAAGAGGATTTTCCGCGATGCCGGCAACCGAATGATGAATCGCCATGCTTAAAATGCAAAGCTTGCCGTAAACCTTTTGGTGTGGTTACCGCACTGTTCAGAAAACTGGTAAATCCTCGGTAAAGAATGCAGAAATGACCGGTTCCAACACATTTCCCGCGCCTGCTGGCCTTGTCGATGGCGACGACGGCAAGCGCCGCTGCGCCTGGCATGGCAATCTAGCCGACTATCAGCTCTATCATGACAGGGAATGGGGCCGGCCGGTGGTGAACGACCAGCGGCTGTTCGAAAAGATCTGCCTGGAGGGTTTCCAGTCCGGTCTGTCCTGGCTGACCATCCTGCGCAAGCGCGAGAACTTCCGCAAAGCGTTCGAAGGCTTCGATTTCAATACGATAGCGACTTTTGATGAATCAGATGTCGAGCAGCTGCTGCAGGATGCCGGCATCATCCGCCATCGCGGCAAGATCGTCTCGACCATAAACAATGCGAAGCGCGCGCAGGAGCTGGTGAAAGAGGCCGGGTCGCTGGCCGCCTTCTTCTGGAGCTTTGAACCCGGGCCGGCTGACCGGCCAGAACGCGTCGACCGCGAGCACATCGTGGCCAATCCGACGACGCCGGTATCAACCCGCATCTCGAAAGAACTGAAAAGACGCGGCTGGAGCTTTGTCGGGCCGACGACCGTCTACGCCTTCATGCAGGCCATGGGCATGGTCAATGACCATCTCGAAGGCTGCTATTGCCGCGAGGAAGTTGAGCGGGAGAGGGCGCGGCTCAAGCGCCCTGCTATCAAGTAGGCTATCTTCAAGCCGTCCTGGCGATCTCCAGTCCCAATTCCTCCACCATCGCGTCGCGCATGATGAATTTCTGTGGCTTGCCGGTCACCGTCATCGGCAGCTCGGGTTTGAACCGCACATAACGCGGGATCTTGTAGTGCGCGATCTGCCCCTGGCAGAACGCCTTCACCTCCTCCTCGTTGAGCTTTTCGCCGGCTGCGACGACCACCCAGGCGCAGAGTTCCTCGCCATACTTCTGGTCCGGCACGCCGAACACCTGCACCTGCGCGATTTTCGGATGACGGTAGAGGAATTCCTCGACCTCGCGCGGATAGACGTTCTCGCCGCCGCGGATGACCATGTCCTTCACTCGGCCAACGATGTTGCAGTAGCCATCCTCGTCGAATGTCGCGAGATCGCCGGTGTGCATCCAGCCGTCGGCGTCGATGGCGTCCTTTGTCTTTTCCGGGTCACCCCAATAGCCCTTCATCACCGAATAACCGCGCGTGCAGAGTTCTCCCGGTTGGCCGACCGGCACGGCGTTGCCGCTTTCGTCGACGAGCTTCACCTCCAGATGCGGCCGGATGCGTCCGACGCTCGACACGCGTTTTTCGAGCGGGTCGTCCACCGCGCTCTGGAAGGAGACCGGGCTGGTCTCGGTCATGCCATAGGCAATGGTCACCTCTGGCATGTTCATCAGTGAGTTGACCTTCTTCATCACCTCGATTGGGCAGGGCGCGCCCGCCATGATACCGGTGCGCAGGGTTGAGAAATCGAAATTCTTGAAATCCGGATGGTCGAGCATGGCCACAAACATCGTCGGTACGCCGTAGAGCGCCGTGCATTTTTCGCCGGTCGCGGCGCGCAACGTTGCGCCCGGCTCGAAACCCTCGCCCGGAACGACCATCGTCGCCCCTTTCGAGACGCAGCCAAGCGTGCCCATGACCATGCCGAAGCAATGATAGAACGGCACCGGAATGCAAAGCCGGTCCTCGTCGGTGAAGTTCATGCCGGACGTCACCTGATCGGCATTGTTGACGATGTTGCGGTGGGTGAGCGTTGCGCCTTTCGGCATGCCGGTCGTGCCGGAGGTGAACTGGATGTTCACCGCGTCGTTAGGATCAAGCTCGTCGGTGATATCGTCAAGCTGCGCAAGGTCTTCCGCACCAACCATGGTGAGCACGTCGGCGAAATTGTACATGCCGGGCGTTTCGTCCTCGCCCATGCGGATGACGATTTTCAGATGTGGCAGCGTTTTCGACTTGAGAGAACCGGGTTCGGCGTCGGCCAGCTCGGGCGCCAGGGCCTGCAGCATGCCGAGATAGTCGGACGTCTTGAATTTCGCCGCCGTGATCAGCGCCTTGCAGGAGACCTTGTTCAGCGCATATTCGAGCTCGGCCAGCCGATAGGCCGGATTGATGTTGACCAGGATCAGCCCGATGCGGGCGGTGGCGAACTGGGTGACCAGCCATTCCCAGCGATTGGGCGACCAGATGCCGATGCGCTCGCCGGTCTTCAAGCCCAGCGCGAGCAGTCCGGCAGCGAGCTGGTCGACCGTCTCGGCGAATTCGTCCCAGGTGAAGCGCTTGTCTTGATCGACAAACACGGCTGCCTCACGCGGGCCATTGGCACGCACGGCTCGGGCGAGGAGTTGCGGGATCGTCAGTCCGAGCAGCGGCCTGGATGTGTCGCCGATGACACGGCTCTTCCCGCCCACTGGTTTCAGCGAATGGTTTGGCATGTGACGATCCTCCCAGAACGACGGGGCAGATTAGCAGGGGTGAATGGATTGTGGGAGTGGGGAATAGGCAGCAGCGAATAGGGAAATAGTGCACTGGACGTTCGGCAGGTTCTTAGCTTGCCAAACCCTATTCCCTATTCCCCATCGCCTGCGTCACCATCCCCGCAATCTCCGCCACCAGCGCCTCGTCCTTGGCGCTGCGTTTTTTGCGTGAGGCGACGAGGCAGGCCTGCGAGCGCAGGATGATGCCGTCGTCCAGCACTTTCAAACGGTTGGCGCGCAGCGTCGAACCTGTCGTCGTAATGTCGACGATGACATCGGCCGAGCCGGCCGCCGGTGCGCCCTCGGTCGCGCCAAGGCTCTCGACGATGCGATAGACCTGAATGCCGTGCTTGCCGGAGAAGAATTGTTGCGTCAGCCGCCAGTATTTGGTCGCGATGCGCAGGCGGCGGCCATGGCGCTGGCGGAAGTCGGCAGCGACATCGTCGAGGTCGGCCATGCTGTCGACATCCAGCCAGATGTCCGGCACCGCCACGACGACGTCCGCGTGGCCGAAGCCGAGCCGGGTCAGGATTTCGGTGCGTTGTTCCCAGTCGGCCGTCTTTTCGCGCAGGACATCCTCGCCGGTGACACCGAGATCGACCGCGCCGCGACCGATCTCGCCGGCGATTTCGGATGCCGAGAGGAAGGCGACGTCGACGCCCTTCAGGTTCTCGACCCGCGCGCGATACTTGCGATCGTCGGACGGCAGGCTGACCGTAAGCCCGGCCTTGGCGAGGGTTTCCAACGCCTGCTCTTTGAGCCGGCCCTTGGATGGCAGGGCAAGCGTGAGGGTCATTGTGTATGGCCTCGGCGCGGCTGCTGCCAAATCTTACCCCCACCCCTAACCCCTCCCCACAAGGGGGAGGGGGATTCGCCGGCGTTGACGCCAAGTCCCCCTCCCCCTTGTGGGGAGGGGTTAGGGGTGGGGGTAACGCGCGCTACGGACGCAATCATTTGGCAACACCCCGCGCCGCCTCGATGCGATCCAGCCAGACGGAGAAGCCAACACCGGGGATCGGCTTTTTGGCGCCCAGCAGCGTCAGCAAACGGTCGAACCGCCCGCCGCCGACCAGCGGACGCTCTGCGCCGGGTATGCCGATCTCGAACACCAGTCCGGTGTAATAATCGAGCGGGCGGCCAAAGGCGGCGTCATAGAAGATTTCCGCGTTGCCGAGGCCCTGATCGGAGACGGCGTCTGCACGGGCGGAGAATTTTTCGAGCGCCGCACTAAGCGACAGACCGGCTTTCCCGGCGAAATCGGCGAGCGTGCCGGCCGCTTCCGAGAGCGGTGCATGAATGGCCAGAAAGGCCTTCAGCGCATCAAAAGCTTCCGCCGACAGGCGCACGCTGCGCAGTTCGGCCTTCTCGATTAGGCGGCGCGCAATCTCCGCCGGCGTACGGCCGGCGGAGGGCGACAGGCCGGTCTCTTCCATGCCCGCTTCTATATGTGCCGCCAGCGCCTCGATATCGCCGTCCATGACGAGACTGGCGACGTTGGCGGGCAGCGCGCCATTGCGTGGCGGATCGGCAAGGTCAGCAAGCGCCGCTTCAAGCTGTTCGCGCGAACCGAAGGCGCGGGCCAGCCGCATCCGCCAGCCGCGCGGCAGGCCGAGCGCGGCCAGAACCGCTTCGAAAATCGCCTGATCCCCGAGCGTGATTGTCAGTGGTTTCCCGGGCAAGACCGCCGAAAGCAGGGCATGGGCATCGGCGATCGACCGGGCGTCGGCTTTGGCTGTGTCGGTTTCGCCCAGATCCTCGATGCCGGCCTGAAAAAATTCCGTCTCGCCGTCACGGCGCTGGCGAAACACCTCGCCGAGATAGGCATAGCGGCGCGGCGTGCCGGCGCGGCTGGCGATGTGGTCGAGACAGACCGGGATGGTGAATTCAGGCCGCAGGCAAAGCTGCTCGCCGGTTTCGCTCTCGGTCAGGAAAATGCGGCGGCGCAGGTCCTCGCCGGCCATGTCGAGGAACGGATCGGCCGGCTGCACGATGGCGACATCGGTGAGGGCCGCTCCGCGTTGGGCGAAGAGCGCGACGATGTCGGTGGCGAAAGAGGGGAGGCGGGTCATCGGGTAGTGCCTTGCCTTCTCCCCTTGTGGGAGAAGGTGGCCGAGCGAAGCGAGGTCGGATGAGGGGTGTTGGACGAAGTGAGACGTCGGCGATCCTGCCAACACCCCTCATCCGTCTCGGCGCGTCGCGCCGATCCACCTTCCCCCACAAGGGGGGAAGGAAAAAGCGTGCCGCCCGTCATCCCCGTTCCGCCTTCTGCGCATCGAGAATGCCGCGCACAGTCGCGACCAGTTCCGCTTCCGGTACGGTCACCTGCCCGGGCCGGGCCTCCTTGTAAGCCTCGTGGTTGGAAATGCCGGCGGCCAATCGCGCGCCGACAACGAGGTCCTTGATCTGCACTGTGCCTTCGGCGCGTTCGTTGCCGCCCTGGATCACCACGCATGGCGCGCCGCGCCGGTCGGAATATTTCATCTGCGCCTTCATGCCCGCGCCGCCGAGATAGAGTTCCGCGCGAATGCCGGCCTGGCGCAAAGTAGAAACCATCTTCTGGTAGCGTCCGAGGCTTTCAGTATCCTTGTCCATGACCAGCACGACAACAGGTGCGATCACATCGGACGTGTCCAGCTTGCCGAGATTCTTCAGCGCCGTCATCAGCCGCGAGACGCCGATGGAAAAGCCTGTCGCCGGAACCGGCTCGCCCCGGAAGCGCGAGACAAGGCCGTCATAGCGCCCGCCGCCGCCGACCGAGCCGAAGCGCACGATCTTGCCGTCTTCATTGGGAATTTCGGCCAAGAGTTCGGCTTCGAAGACGGGGCCGGTGTAATATTCGAGGCCGCGCACGACGGAGGCGTCGAGGCGGATGCGGTCCTCGCCATAACCGGCGAAGGCCGCCATCGAGCCGATCTGTTCCAACTCGGCCACGCCTTCCGCATAGGAGGCATTGGTGATGCCGAGCTGCTTCAAATAGTCCAGTCGCGCTTGATTGGACGAACTCACGCTGCCAGGTGTCTCGTCAGGCGTGGTGACGACAAAAAACGAAACGACAATGGCCGCCTGATTGTCGTCGAGACCGGCGCCCTTGGTGAAATCGCCCTCGCCTTCCTTGCCGCCGTCCCAGCGCCCGGCCTGAAGCAATTGCCGCACGCCGTCGACGCCGAACTTGTCCAGCTTGTCGATCGCGCGCAGTACGGTCAGCCGGCGGCCGGCATTTTCAGTCCCGCCGAGGCCGATGGCCTCCAGTACGCCGTCAAGCACCTTGCGGTTGTTGACGCGGATCACATAGTCGCCGCGCGCGATGCCGAGCGCCTCCATCACGTCGGCCATCATCATCGCCATTTCGGCGTCGGCGGCGACGCCCGGCGTGCCGATCGTGTCGGCATCGAACTGCATGAACTGGCGGAAGCGGCCGGGGCCGGGCTTCTCATTGCGGAACACCCAGCCGTTGCGATAGCTGCGGAAGGGTTTCGGCAGCTTATCGAAGTTCTCAGCCACATAACGCGCGGTCGGCGCGGTGAGATCGTAGCGTAGCGACAGCCACTGGTCGTCATCGTCCTGAAAGGAGAAGACGCCTTCGTTCGGCCGGTCCTGGTCGGGCAGGAACTTGCCCAGCGCGTCGGTGTATTCGATCAGCGGCTGGTCCGCCGGCTCGAAGCCGTAGAGTTCGAAGACCTCGCGGATCTTGGCCGTCATCCGGTCCATAGCGCGGATGTCTTCCGGCGTGCGGTCGACAAATCCGCGCGGCAGGCGCGCCAGCATTTTTTGCGATGTGTCGGCCATTAACTTTTGTCCGTGGTGCAGTCTGTCAGAAATGCAGGATTTGCGCGGGCTTGAGCCAAGCGCGCCCCGCTCTAGCCGATAAGGATTGGGGCGGCAAGGCGCTGAGCCTGCGCGAGAATGTCACCAGTTTTCCGCAATTCATCCGCAAAAGCGTGACAATCGGGCACTAGATGAGGCGTCATAGAGTATCCCCTCCAGACCGCCTGCCTCCCGAGTTCCTCCGATGAGCCTGCTTTCCAGCGAAACCGCCGCAACCGAACGCGCGACCTTTCCGGCCGCCGGTCCCTTTTCACCGGTGCGTGAGGAAACCAAAGCGGGCAACGAGGTTTGGCGCGCGCTGCTGACCAGCCTGCTGGCGCTTTACCCGGTGCTGGCGGCGGTTGCCGTAGCGCTGGTGAGCATGAGCTTCATGGGCGCTTGAAGCGTCCGAATCAAACAGGGGCCCGGAGGCCCCTGCGATAGGCTAAGCGCCAAGCGCCTAATCCAACTCGAACAGCTTGGCTTTCGACACAATCCCCGCCAGCGCACCGCCGATCAGCGGGCCGATGATGAACAGCCAGAGCTGGCCGATCGCCGCGCCGCCCGAGAACAGGGCGGGGCCGATCGAGCGGGCCGGGTTGACCGACGTGCCCGTCACTGGGATCAGGCAGACATGAACCGCGACCAGGGTGAGGCCGATCACAAGGCCGGCCAGCACGGTCGTGTGCTTTGACGCGGTAACGCCGAGAATGACCGTTACGAAGACAAAGGTGCCGACGATCTCGGCGATCAGCGCCGCGGTCGTCGAATAGCCTGCAGCAGGATCCCAGCCATTGGCTGCGAGCACCGCAGGCGCGCCGCCAGCCTTACCGCTGGCGATGACGTAGAGAACCACCGCACCCAGAATGCCGCCGATCACCTGCGCGACGATGTAGCCGATCAGGTCGGACGCCGGCAGTCGCCCGGCCAGAAAGGCGCCCAACGAAACCGCCGGATTGAGATGCGCGCCCGACACAGGTCCGATCGCATAGGCCATGGCGACAACCGCGATGCCGAAACTGAAAGCGATGCCCAGTGAACTGCCCGGCAGCAGCCCGCCGAGGCCGCCCAACACCACGGACGAACACCCAAGAAAGACGAGACAGAACGTCCCGAACACTTCAGCAATATAGGATTTCATGACGAATCATCGCTCCCTCGTTAACGATGGGCGGATGATTGCACTTTTTCTAGGCAGATCAATCGGTTGCTTGGGTGGCGGACCTTGCCGCTTCCGCCGCCCGGAAAATATGCCGATGCCCCTCGCGCAAGACGTTCGCAAGGGCCTCGAAATCGCGCGCGCGGCCGCTTTTCTTCCGCCGCGCCAGGCATATCGTGCGCGATGGTTTTGGCTCGCTGAACGGCACGACAGCGATTCCGGCCATGCCAGCCATGGAGGGCAAGGCGATCTCCGGCAGCAGCGTCACGCCCATGCCGTGCTCCACCATCTGAAGCAGCGTCGTGAGGCTAGTCGCGCCGAAGCTAGCCATCGCGACGGGCTTGACCTGCCCGCAAGCGGCAAGCGCCTGGTCGCGCAGGCAATGGCCTTCTTCCAGAAGCATCAGCCGTTCGAGCGCGGGGCTGTCCGGCGAGACCGGCGAGCCGACAAGGCCGGCGTCCTGCCGGGGCGTTGCCAACAGGAACGGGTCTTCGAACAGCGGCTGGGTTGTCAGGCCCGCATGTTCCAGCGGCTCCGCCGCGACGAAGCCATCGATGCGTCCCGCCAGCGTCTCCTCGACCAGCACGTGCGTGACCGCCTCCCGCACCTGAAGCTCAAGTCCGTCGAACCGCTCGCGCAGCAGCGGCAAGATCCTGGGCAGCAGGTAGGGCGCTATAGTTGGGATCACGCCGAGGACCAGCCGCCCCTCGAGTGTCGACCGCTCGCGGCGCGCGGCTACTTCGAGATCGCGCACTTCAGACAGGATACGCTCCATCTTCGGATGAAAATGCAGCGCTTCCTGCGTTGGCCGGACAGCGCTAGCTCCGCGTTCGAAGAGGCGCGCGCCTAGCTGCTGCTCCAGTTCCGCGATCTGCGCGGAAAGGGCGGGTTGGGTGACGCCGACCAGTTCGGCAGCGCGCCGAAAATGCAGTGTCTGCATCACGGCATCGAAATATTGCATCTGCCTGAGTGTGATCCGCATGATCACAAAAAATTATCAGAGAAAATAGAAAAGACAATTTTGGATTATGGATATCTGGCGTTAGTTTGGAATCGTTCCAATTTCAAAGGCCTGTCGTATTGCCGTGCATGGTGGCGCGGCGGAGCGGTTTGGCCAAGCCAGACAGCACTAAGCCATCGGAGACTGACATGGACGCACAAGCTGAAGACAAGACGGGCAAATGCCCAGTGGCTCACACTCCCACCCAGCGGGCCAACCGCGACTGGTGGCCGAAGCAGCTAGACGTTCAGGTGCTGCACCGGAACTCTGGTCTGTCCGATCCCATGGGCGAGGGTTTTGACTATGCCAAGGAATTCGAGGGCCTCGACCTCGATGCCGTGATTGCCGACCTGCACGCGCTGATGACCGATTCTCAAGAATGGTGGCCGGCGGACTTCGGGCATTATGGGCCGCTATTCATCCGTATGGCCTGGCATAGCGCCGGCACCTATCGCGTCGGCGACGGACGTGGTGGGGCAGGGGCCGGCCAACAGCGCTTCGCGCCGCTGAATAGCTGGCCGGACAACGCCAATCTCGACAAGGCCCGTCGCTTGCTTTGGCCGATCAAGCAGAAATATGGCTGCAAGCTCTCCTGGGCCGATCTGATGATCCTGACCGGCAACGTGGCGCTGGAATCGATGGGCTTCAAGACGTTCGGTTTCGGCGGTGGCCGCGCCGACGTGTGGGAGCCGGAAGACCACGTCAACTGGGGCTCGGAAGGCACCTGGCTGGGCGACGAGCGCTACAGCGGCGACCGTGAATTGAGCGGACATCTGGGTGCGGTGCAGATGGGCCTGATCTACGTCAACCCGGAAGGGCCGAACGGCACGCCGGACCCTCTGGCGGCTGCGCGCGACATCCGCGAGACCTTTGCCCGCATGGCTATGAACGATGAAGAGACGGTGGCCCTCATTGCCGGCGGGCATACGTTTGGCAAGACGCACGGCGCGGGTGATTCGGCGCTGGTCGGCGCGGAGCCGGAGGGCGCTGACATCGAGGCGCAGGGCCTTGGCTGGTCGAGCAAACATGCCACCGGCATCGCCGGCGATGCGATCACCAGCGGCATCGAGATAACCTGGACGACCACGCCGACGAAGTGGACCAGCAACTTCTTCTGGAACCTGTTCGGCTATGAGTGGGAGCTGACCAAGAGCCCCGCCGGCGCGCACCAGTGGACACCGAAGCACGGCATGGGCGCGGGCACGGTTCCGGATGCGCACGACTCCTCGAAGCGGACCGCACCGGGCATGCTGACAACGGACTTGGCGCTGCGTTTCGACCCGGCTTACGAGAAAATCTCTCGGCGGTTCTTCGAAAACCCCGACCAGTTTGCCGACGCTTTCGCGCGTGCTTGGTTCAAGCTAACCCACCGCGACATGGGGCCGCGCGTGCGCTATCGCGGCAAGCTGGTGCCGAAGGAAATCCTGTCCTGGCAGGATCCGATCCCGGTCGTCGATCACGCGCTGATCGACGACAAGGACGTCGCGGCCCTGAAGGCGAAAATCCTGGCCTCGGGCTTGTCCGTCTCCGAACTGGTGTTGACGGCCTGGGCGTCCGCCTCGACCTTCCGCAATTCGGACAAGCGCGGTGGCGCCAATGGCGCGCGCATCCGGCTTGCCCCTCAGAAGGATTGGGCCGTCAATGAGCCGGCGCAACTGGCCAAAGTGCTGGAGAAACTCGAAACGATCCAGGCCGATTTCAACGCCACGCAGGCTGGCGGCAAGAGGGTGTCGGTCGCCGATCTGATCGTGCTCGGCGGCGCCGCGGCAATCGAAAAGGCGGCGAAGGACGGTGGCAACGATGTCGCCGTGCCCTTTGCGCCCGGCCGCATGGACGCCTCGCAAGAGCAGACCGACGTGGCATCTTTCGCGCCGCTGGAGCCGATCGCAGACGGCTTCCGCAACTACAAGCGCGGCAGGCACCTTCTGTCAGATGAGGAACTGCTGGTCGATCGCGCCCAGTTGCTCGGGCTGACCGGCCCCGAACTGACGGTGCTGGTCGGCGGCCTGCGTGTGCTCGGCGCCAATGCCGGACAGACCAGGCACGGCGTCTTCACCGATCGGCCGGGCCATCTCACCAACGACTTCTTCGTCAACCTGCTGCAGATGGGCACGCGCTGGAAGTTCTCCGCCGATGGCGACGGTATGTTCGACGCGGACGATCGCAAGACCGGCAAGGAACGCTGGACCGGTACGCGCGTCGACCTGATCTTCGGCTCGCATTCGCAACTGCGCGCCTTCGCGGAGGTCTACGCCTCGGCCGACGCCGGAGAGAAGTTTGCAACGGACTTCGTCAAGGCGTGGAATAAGGTGATGAACGCCGACCGCTTCGACCTTGCCTGACGCGGGTCAATCATCCTCTGAGTCGTCGAAGGGCGTGGCGCGCCAGCCGCGCCCTTCGTATTTGCTCATCCCTGCATCTTGTTTTCCGTATTGGCGCGCACTAGCACCGTTTCATACGGGTCAACCGAAACGGGATCACCGAGAATGCGACTGGGCGGCAGGCTGGCGGCGGCCATCGAAGTGCTTGAGGATATGGAGCGGCGGCGCAGGCCGGCCGCGGATGCGCTCAAGGATTGGGGCCTGTCGCATCGCTTTGCCGGCTCCGCCGACCGCTCGGCCATTGGCAATATCGTCTATGACGCCTTACGCAGAAAGCGCTCCGCCGGCTGGATCACCGGGCAGGACACGCCGCGCGGCCAGGCTTTTGGCGCGGTGCTCTTGGAGTGGGGTCAGACGCCTGACGCGCTGAACGCCGCGCTTCAGGGCGACAAGTTCGCGCCGCCGGCGCTCGACGAGCGGGAACTGACCACGATAGCCCAACGCAATCTCGACAGCGCTCCAGATGCGGTGAGGGCTGATTGCCCGGATTGGTGTGTGCCGCTGCTTGGGGCGGCCTACGGTGCTGACTGGGTCGAAGAAGCGGCGGCGATGGCCACGCGGCCGCCGTTGGATTTGCGGGTCAATACGCTGCTTTCAACGCGGGACAAAGTGTTGGCGGAGCTGGCCGACCTGCACGCGACCCCGGCTGCGCTGGCCCCTCACGGCATCCGCATCCCGCCGATCGACGGCTCTGGCCGCCACCCGAATGTTCAGGCCGAACCAGCTTTTCAGAAGGGCTGGTTTGAGGTGCAGGACGAGGGCTCGCAGATCGTTGCACATCTCGCGGGGGCGAAGCCCGGCATGCGCGTGCTGGATTTCTGCGCCGGCGCGGGCGGCAAGACGTTGGAACTGGCGGCAGCGATGGAAAATGCCGGCCAGATCTTCGCGCACGATGCCGACAAGGCCCGGCTAGCGCCGATCTTTGACCGTTTGCGCCGCGCCGAGGCCAAGAATGTCGAGGTCGTTGCCAAACGCGCCGAGCTTGAACCGCTCGTCGGCAGCATGGGCCTCGTGCTGGTCGATGCCCCATGCACGGGCAGTGGCACCTGGCGGCGCAGGCCCGACGCCAAATGGCGGCTCTCCGCGAAACAACTCGCGGCGCGGCAGGCGGAACAGGCGGCAATTCTGGATGACGCCAGCCGATTCGTGAAACCGGACGGACGCCTCGTCTATGTGACGTGTTCGGTGTTCGGCGATGAAAATGAGGGGCAGATCGATGGATTTTGTAGCCGCAATTCCGATTTCAAGGTGGTCGAGCCGGCTACGGTTTGGAGCAGCGCTTTCGAGGCGCCCGCCGCCGCTGTGCGCCTCGACAGGAATGGCATTTCGCTGTCTCCGGCCCGCACCGGCACCGACGGCTTTTTTTCAGCGGTGCTTGCCAGAAATCCATAGTGGACCGGCATGAACCAATCGGCCACCCGCTGCGTTGTTTGTGCTGCCCTTCCAGGGGTCGAAGACATTGATGCCTAAACGCATTTTTCCGCTGCTTGGCTTTCTTGTTTTGGCGCTTGGCGGCGGCACGCTGATCGGCCTCGCGACCGTGCCGGGTGAGTGGTACGCGAACCTTCAAAAGCCGTGGTTCAACCCGCCAAACTGGATCTTTGCGCCGGTCTGGACGCTCCTCTATGTCGCGATCGCCATCGCCGGCTGGCGAACGTTTCTGCGGCGGCCTGGCGGAGCAACCATGGCCATCTGGGCAATCCAGATGATCCTCAATTTCACCTGGTCTCCAGCCTTTTTTGGATTGCGGATGCCCGGTTTGGCGTTGATCGTGCTGGTTCATCTCCTGGCTGCTATTGCAGCCTTCGTGTTTGTCACGAGGAAAGTCGACCGCCTATCCAGCTTGCTGTTCATGCCGTATCTGGCGTGGGTCGCCTTCGCCACAGTCCTGAATGCAGCAATCATCTGGTTGAACTGAACATTCTTTGTTGCGCTGCAATAGAGCACATTGCCTGCGCCAAAGACGCCTGCGATAGTAGCTTTCGAGACGGGGACGATGTGATGGCGCCGAATAACGCACCTGCGCTGGATTTCGAGGAGCGTGTTCGTTCTTCTTTTTCGCGCCAGCAAGCCATGGTCACGCTGGGAGCGGAATTGACGATTGTTACGCCGGGCACGATAGAGATCGAAATGCCCTTTTCGCCCGCCTTGACCCAGCAGCATGGCTTTTTGCATGCGGGCATCATCTCAACCGCGCTGGACTCGGCCTGCGGCTATGCCGCGTTTTCGTTGATGCCTGAGAACGCGGGCGTGCTGACCATCGAATTCAAGGTGAACCTGCTCGCGCCGGGAAAAGGCGAACGTTTCCTGTTTCGCGGAAATGTGACCAAGCCTGGCCGCACTATCATCGTGGCGGACGGCCAAGCCTATGCGATCGGCGCCGACGGCGAGGCCAAACTGATCGCCACTATGACCGGCACGATGATGACCATCACCGGCCGGCAAGGCATTGAAGGCTGAATCCGGCGCCGCATCGAGGCTTGCAAGATGATGGAAATGATCGCCGGCCACAAAGTGCTGTTCGCGATGGCTGCGGAAGCCGAATACGGCCCTCGCCTGCGGGAGTGGTTCAAACCGCTGATGACCGGAGTAGGCCCGGTCGAGGCCGCTGTTTCGCTGGCTGCCGCGCTGGCCGGCCTGAAGCACACTGGCGCCATGCCCGGCCTCGTGGTCTCTCTCGGCTCGGCCGGCAGCCGCGTCCTTGAGCAAACCTGCATCTACCAGGCGATCTCGGTAACCTACCGCGATATGGACGCCTCGCCGCTAGGCTTCCCGAAAGGCGAGACGCCTTTCCTCGGCCTGCCCGCGACCTTGCCTCTGCCGTTGCGCATTGCCGGGGTTGAGCAAGCGACGTTGTCGACCGGCGCCGGCATCATCTCCGGCGCGGGCTACGACGCCGTTCCCGAGCAAATGGTCGACATGGAGACTTATGCTGTATTGCGCGCCTGTCAGGCCTTCGACGTTCCCCTGATTGCGCTGCGCGGAATCTCGGATGGCGCAGCCGAATTGCGCCATGTCAGCGATTGGACTCAATATCTCGATGTCATCGACGAGAAGCTGGCGGGCGCTGTCGCACAGCTGGCCGCTGGCCTGGCGGACGGCACGATCGGGCTGGCTTGAGCTCATCCATCGGATCAAGAGCCTGAATCTTTGCATGAAGACGCGCACCGGCCCTTTGCGGCGTTGAATCACTTTGCTTACAAGACCGGGCAACCCATTGCGCCGACTCGATGATTTGTCTAAAGGCCCGCAATGACGAGCCATCCCGACACCATTCTGATCATCGATTTCGGCAGCCAGGTTACGCAACTGATTGCCAGGCGCGTGCGCGAGGCCGGCGTGTATTCCGAAGTCGTGCCGTTTCAATCCGCCGGCGATGCTTTCAAACGTATCAAGCCGAAGGGTGTGATCCTGTCGGGGGGGCCGGCGTCGACCCATGAGGCGGGCAGCCCGCGCGCACCACAGGAGGTATTCGAGGCGGGCATTCCAGTGCTCGGCATCTGTTACGGCCAGATGACCATGTGCGTGCAGATGGGCGGCGTCGCCGAGGCGTCCGATCACCGCGAGTTCGGCCGGGCCTATGTCCAGATCGAAAAGGACTGCCCGCTGTTTGAGGGCATGTGGACGCAAGGCCAGCGGCATCAGGTCTGGATGAGCCACGGTGACCGCGTGATCTCGCTGCCTGAAGGTTTCGAGATTTTCGGCAAATCGGAAGGCGCCCCCTTTGCGATCTTCGGCAATGTCGCGCGAAAAATGTATGGTGTGATGTTCCATCCCGAAGTCGTGCACACGCCCGACGGCGCAAAACTGCTGGCCAACTTCGTCCACAAGATCGTGGGCCTTGAAGCCGACTGGTCGATGTCGGCTTATCGCACCTCGATGGTCGAAAAAATCCGACAGCAGGTTGGCAAGGGCAAGGTGATTTGCGCCCTGTCGGGCGGCGTCGACTCCTCCGTCGCCGCTTTGCTGATCCACGAAGCGGTCGGCGACCAGCTGACCTGCATCTTGGTCGACCATGGGCTGATGCGGAAGGACGAGGCGAAGAACGTCGTCGCCATGTTCCGCGAGCACTACAATCTGCCGCTGATCCTGGTCGATGCGTCGGACCGCTTCATCTCGGCGCTGGAAGGCGAGGCCGATCCCGAAAAGAAGCGCAAGACGATCGGCCGGTTGTTCATCGAAGTGTTCGAGGACGAGGCAAAAAAGCTCGGCGGCGCCGATTTCCTCGCGCAGGGGACGCTCTACCCGGACGTTATCGAAAGCGTGTCCTTCAGCGGCGGCCCGTCGGTCACCATCAAGTCGCATCACAATGTCGGCGGTTTGCCGGATCGCATGAACATGAAGCTGGTCGAGCCGCTGCGCGAACTGTTCAAGGACGAGGTGCGGGTGCTCGGGCGCGAACTCGGCCTGCCCGAACACTTCATCGGCCGTCATCCCTTCCCGGGGCCTGGCCTGGCGATCCGCTGCCCGGGCGGGGTGACGCGCGAGAAACTGGAAATCCTGCGCGAGGCCGATGCGATCTACCTCGACGAAATCCGCAAGGCCGGGCTCTACGACGCCATCTGGCAGGCCTTCGCCGTGCTTCTGCCGGTGCAGACGGTGGGCGTGATGGGCGACGGCCGGACTTATGAATTCGTCTGCGCGCTGCGCGCGGTGACGTCGGTCGACGGCATGACGGCCGACTTCTACCACTATGACATGAACTTCCTCGGCAATACCGCGACCCGCATCATCAACGAGGTGCGTGGCATCAACCGCGTGGTCTATGACGTAACGAGCAAGCCGCCCGGCACGATCGAGTGGGAGTGACCCGGCGTCCACGGCGAAAAGATACGCAACCCGGCCGACGACGCTTTCGGCGTGGGTCCCCGTCATGTCCAGCTTGAGCTTGCCGGTCATTTCCGCCTTCATCAACGGCCTCAGATCATGCAGGCCCGAAATCGACACGACATGCCTGATGCGCTCCGCGACCGCTGCATCCAGGGTCGAATCCCGACATATCTGGCGTGTGACGAGGTGCCCGCCGGCCGAATGTCCCACCAGAACGATCGGTCCTGAAATCTCATCCGCGCAACGATTGACCGCCGCACCGATTGCACGGCCGATGTCGGCGATGCGCACCGACGGCGCCGCCGATAACTCGGCAACGCGACGGCAAAGCCGGCGTTGGTTGGCCCTTCTGCGAAATGTGACGAGGACAACTTGTCGTAGGCCAGCCAGAAGCCGCCATGGACGAAGACCAGCAGGCCGAGGGGGGCCTCTGCCGGCAGGAACAGATCGAAGACATTGCGCTCCGCCTGCCCGTAGACGAGATCCAGCCGTGCTCGCCCTTGCACTTTCATCCGGTCGCGAAAGGCCGCGGCTTCCGCCACCCGGCGCGCCGGGTAGTCGCCGCCACCGGAAAAATATGAGGACTGCTCGCGTAAGCGTCGCTCCAGTCCTCAACCTTGTGAAACGGCATGAACTGCGTCCTCTCCCAGTGAAATCGGCGTCCGCCTCCTCCGATCCTGACGAAGGGCATCTTCAATCTTGATGCCGCTGTCCCGATCATATTACTTTAACGTTCAAGGATTGCCGCGCAACAGACACGACTGAAAATGATGATGATGATCGAGACCTTGGAAGAATAGCGGATCGACGGAGAGACGAAGGTGCTGGAAGCGCCCGCCGACCATGGCACAGAACTCAGGCTCTGGCTTCGGCTTCTGACTTGTTCAGCTCTGGTCGAGACCGAAATCCGTCGCCGGCTCCGAGAGGAATTCGGTTCTACCTTGCCGCGTTTCGACCTGATGGCGCAGCTCGAACGCGCTAAGGAGGGCATGGTGCTGGGCGACGTGTCCAAGCGCATGATGGTTTCGGCAGGCAATATGACGGCGCTGGTCGAACGCCTCGTTGAAAGCGGCCATATCAGCCGCACCACCTCGCCAAACGACCGCCGCGTGCAGATCATTGCATTGACCCTGTTCGGCCGCGCTGAATTCAAGAAGATGGCGGACGCCCACGCCGAGTGGGTTTCAGGGATGTTCGCAGAGCTTCCACTTAAGGATGCGGAAGTGCTTCTCGACCGCCTCGGCAAACTGAAACGGTCGATCGTGACCGCCCTGGACCAAAGCTGAACGCCCGGCGTCAGCCCCTCCCAACTCCATCGATCGAGCCTCATTATGCAAGGAAGTTGCCGATAATTATTTTAAGCTTGAAGTTTTTTCAGATCGAGTTCATAGTCGAAGTCTGCTGGCGGCATGCCTGTTTGCTGAAACGCTTGGGAGGAGTGAATGCGCATAGTCTGCATTGGCGGCGGGCCGGCCGGCCTCTATTTTGCCCTGCTGATGAAAAAGCAGCACCCAGCTCATCATGTCACGGTGGTCGAGCGCAACCGGCCCTTCGACACGTTCGGCTGGGGCGTGGTGTTCTCCGACGCCACGATGCAGTCGATGCGCCAGTGGGATCCGCAGACTGCGGCAACCATCGAGGATGCGTTCAACCATTGGGACGACATCGAACTGGTGTTCAAGGGCCGCAAGATCCGCACCACCGGCCACGGCTTCGTCGGTATCGGCCGCAAGAAGATGCTCAACATCCTGCAGGAGCGCTGCATCGAACTTGGCGTTGAGCTGGTGTTCGAAACCGAGGTTCAGGGCGACGAGGAGTTCCCCGACGCCGACCTGATCATCTCCTCCGATGGCGTCAATTCACGCATCCGGCATAAATATGCGGACGTCTTCAAGCCGGACATGGTGACGCGGCCCAACCGGTTCATCTGGCTCGGCACCAACAAGCGTTTCGACGCTTTCACCTTCGATTTCCAGCGCACCGAGCACGGCTGGTTCCAGGCCCATATCTACCGTTTCGACGACAACACCTCGACCTTCATTGTCGAAACCACCGACGAAGTGTTCAAGGCGCATGGCATCGACCAGATGGACCAGGACCAGTCCATCGCCTTCTGCGAGAAGCTGTTCGCCGAAACGCTCGACGGCCACAAGCTGATGACCAATGCCCGCCATATGCGCGGCTCGGCCTGGCTGAATTTCGGCCGCCTGATCTGCGAGAAGTGGAGTCACTTCAACGGCAACAGCCATGTCGTCCTGATGGGCGACAGCGCCCACACCGCCCATTTCGCCATTGGTTCGGGCACGAAACTCGCCATCGACGATGCCATCGAACTCACCCGCCAGTTTGACCTGATCGGCCATGACAAGGCCAGCATCCCGACCGTGCTGTCGGCCTATGAAGAAGTGCGCCGCGTCGACGTTGCGCGCATCCAGAACGCTGCGCGCAACGCGATGGAGTGGTTCGAGGTCGTCGGCAAACGCTATGCCGACACGCTTGAGCCCGAACAGTTCATGTATTCGATGCTGACGCGCTCGCAGCGGATCAGCCACGAGAATTTGCGCCTGCGCGACAAGGACTGGTTGGAAGGCTATGAGCGCTGGTTTGCCGAGCGGGCCGGAGCGCCGGCCCAGCCGAACGGCAAGCCGGTTCCACCCATGTTTACGCCCTATTCGATCCGGGGGCTGACGCTGAAGAACCGCATCGTGATGTCGCCGATGGCCATGTATTCGGCCACCGACGGCCTGCCCGACGATTTCCACCTCGTGCATATCGGCGCGCGCGCCATGGGCGGCGCGGCACTCGTCTTCCCGGAAATGACCTGCGTGTCGCCCGATGCCCGCATCACTCCCGGCTGCCTCGGTCTGTGGAATGAGGAGCAGGCCGCGGCCTTTAAGCGGATGGTCGACTTCGTGCATCGGCAGACGCCGGCCAAGATCGGGATGCAGCTTGGCCATGCCGGCCGCAAGGGGGCGACAAGGGTTCCTTGGGAAGGCATCGATCAGCCGGTGATCACAGGCGGCTGGCCGCTGATCTCGGCCTCGGCGATGCCTTATCTCAAGAATTCCGAGATGCCACGCGCCGTGACCCGCGAGGACATGGATCGCGTCAAGGCTGATTTTGTCTCGGCTACCGAACGCGCTGCCGCTATTGGCTTCGACATCCTCGAACTGCATGCCGCCCACGGCTATCTGCTGTCGTCCTTCCTGTCGCCGCTGACCAATCTGCGTGACGATGAATATGGCGGTGACCATGAGGGCCGGGCGCGCTTCCCGCTCGAAGTATTCCGCGCCATTCGCGCCGTCTGGCCGGAAGACAGGCCGATCTCGGTGCGCCTTTCCACCAATGACTGGCACGAAGGCGGCAACACGCCGGAGGACGCCGCGATCTTTGCACGCATGTTCAAGGAGGCTGGGGCCGACATGATCGACTGCTCGTCGGGTCAGGTGGTGAAGGAAGAAAAGCCGGTCTATGGCCGCCTGTTCCAAACGCCGTTCGCGGACAAGATCCGCAACGAGATCCAGGTGCCGACCATCGCCGTCGGCGCGATCTCGGAGGCCGATCACGCCAACTCGATCATCGCCGCGGGCCGTGCCGACCTGTGCGCCGTCGCCCGCCCGCATCTCGCCGACCCGGCCTTCGTGATGCACGAGGCGGCCAAGATCGGTTATGCGGAACAAGTCTGGCCGAAGCAGTATCATTCGGCGCGCGCCCAATATATGAGCAATCTGGAGCGCGCCACGACCGCCCCGGTGGTGAAGTAATGAGCGAGCGTCACGCTCTCGTTACCGGCGCCGGCAGCGGCATCGGCAAGGCCATTGCGCTGGGGCTTGCCGCCAATGGTCATCGCGTCAGCCTCTGCGGCCGCCGCGCCGCGCCGCTCGAAGCCGTTCGCGCCGAGATTGTCGATACAGGTGGTCAGGCGCATCTAGTTGATGGCTTCGACGTCACTGACGTCGCTTCGGTCGAGGCAGGCGTTGCCAGGGCGGTCGAGCGCTTCGGCGACATCGCCGTGTTGGTCAATTGCGCAGGCGAAGCGCCGTCTGCGCCTTTCGAGAAGACCGACCTTGCCTTGTGGAGCCGGGTGATCGGCGTCAATCTCACCGGCACGTTCCTGGTGACACAGGTCGCCCTTGCCTCGGTCAGGCGTGCCGGAAACGGCCGCATCGTCAATGTCGCCAGCACCGCGGGCCTGACCGGCTATGCCTATGTCTCTGCCTATTGCGCCTCGAAGCATGGCGTCGTCGGGTTGACGCGTGCGCTGGCCCTGGAGCTTGCCCGCACCGACGTCACCGTCAATGCCGTCTGCCCCGGCTTCACCGACACGCCGCTGCTTGATGGCGCGGTGGAGACGATCACCGGCAAGACCGGGCGCTCGGCCGATGAGGCGCGCGCCGCGCTTGCCCGTTCCAACCCGCAGGGGCGGCTGGTGACGCCGCAGGAAGTGGCCGACACAGTGCTCTGGCTCGCCTCCGAAAAGGCAACCGCAATCACAGGCCAGGCGATCCCGGTCGCCGGTGGCGAAGTCCTGGGAGGATGACGATGACCAACCCGATGCAGGACAAGAAACGTCCTTTCCAGGGCCACAAGCCAAAGCACTTCCTGTTCGAGACGGATGCCGACGGACGCGTCGCAACCATCACGCTCAGCCGGCCCGAGAAGAAGAACCCGCTGACCTTCGAGAGCTATGAGGAGCTTACCGACCTGTTCCGGGCGCTCGGCCGCGCCAGCGATGTGCGCGCCGTGGTTATCACCGGCGCTGAAAACAACTTCTCCTCCGGCGGCGACGTCTTCGACATCATCGAGCCGCTGACGCGGATGTCGATACCCGATCTGCTCGACTTCACCCGCATGACCGGCGATCTGGTGCGCCAGATGCGGGCCTGCCCACAGCCGATCATCGCCGCTATCGACGGCATCTGCGCCGGCGCCGGTGCGATCCTCGCCATGGCGGCCGACCACCGCGTCGCCACGCCGGAAGCGAAGACAGCCTTCCTGTTCACCCGTGTTGGTCTCGCTGGGGCGGACATGGGCGCTTGCGGCATTCTTCCACGCATTATCGGCCAGGGCCGCGCCGCCGAGCTTCTGTTCACCGGCCGCGCCATGACCGCCGCCGAGGGCCATGCCTGGGGTTTCTACAACGCGCTGCACGAGCGCGGCGCGCTGCTTACCGAGGCACAGAAATTCGCCCGCAACCTCGCCGACGGCCCGTGGTTCGCGCACGCCATGACCAAAAAGATGCTCGACCAGGAATGGGCGATGGGCATCGACCAACTGATCGAGAGCGAGGCGCAGGCGCAGGCGATCTGCATGGCGACCGGCGATTTCCGCCGCGCCTTCGAAGCCTTCGCCGCGAAGCAGAAACCGGCCTTCAAGGGGAACTGAGCGATGACGGCACATGCAAAAGCGGTCGGCGCACCGAGCCGCGATCATCTCGACTGGCCGTTTTTCGCCGACGGTCATCGTGCACTGGTTCGCGAGCTTGACGGCTTCATCGCCGCCAGCGGGCTGGGCGAGATCGACCATGCCGACGCCGATGCAAGCTGCAAGCGGCTGGTCAGGGCGCTGGGCGCTGCCGGCTTCCTGCGCAATTGTGTTCCGGCTGCCTATGGCGGCGCGGCTGGGGAGATCGACAGCCGTTCGCTCTGCCTGATCCGCGAGACGCTTGCCTATGCCGACGGTCTGGCCGATTTCGCCTTCGCGATGCAGGGGCTCGGCACCGGCGCGATCAGCCTGTCGGGTTCGGAAGAGGTTAAGCAGGCGATCCTGCCGAAGATCGCCAGAGGTGAACTGATTTCAGCCTTCGCGCTGACCGAGCCGGAAGCTGGCTCGGATGTAGCCGCGATGAGCACCAGCGCCCGCCGCGAGGGTGACGACTATGTGCTCGACGGCGAGAAGATCTTCATCTCCAACGGCGGCATCGCCGACGTCTACACCGTCTTCGCCCGCACCGGCGAAGCGCCCGGCACGCGCGGCATCTCGGCCTTCGTTGTCCATGCCGACACGCCCGGCTTCACCATCGCCGAGCGCATCGAAACCGTCGCGCCGCATCCGCTTGCGCGCATCCGCTTTGACAATTGCCGTGTCCCGGCATCGCAGCTTCTCGGCGCACCCGGTGAAGGCTTCAAAATCGCGATGCGCACGCTCGACATCTTCCGCCCCTCGGTGGCGGCAGCCGCGCTCGGCTTCGCCCGCCGGGCGTTGGACGAGGCAGTTGCCCACGCCAAGTCGCGAAAAATGTTCGGAGCGACGCTGGCCGACCTGCCGACCGCCCAGAGCACGCTCGGAGAGATGGCCACGGCCATCGATGCCGCCTCGCTGCTGACCGTGCGCACCGCCTGGCGGCGCGACGTGCAGAAACTGCCGATCACCCGCGAGGCCGCCATGGCCAAGATGACGGCGACCGAGAACGCCCAATGGGTGATCGACCAGGCGCTGCAGATGTTCGGCGGCCGCGGCGTGCGCGTCGGCGAAATCACTGAGCGGCTTTATCGCGAGATCCGGGCGCTGCGCATCTACGAAGGCGCGACGGAAGTCCAGAAACTCATCATCGGCCGCGAACTGATGAAGGCAGCGAAACGATAGGAACGACCATGAACAAGCAAGTTTCCAAGGCGGGTGCCTTCGACTGGGCCGATCCGTTCGGCCTCGATACCCAGCTTGGCGAGGAAGAACGCATGGTGCGCGACACCGCGCGCGCCTACGCCCAGGACAAGCTCCTGCCGCGCGTTACGGACGCCTTCCGGCACGAAAGGACCGACGCCGCGATCTTCCGTGAAATGGGCGAACTCGGCCTGCTCGGACCAACCGTGTCGGAGGAGTATGGCGGCGCCGGACTGAACTATGTCTCCTACGGCCTGATCGCCCGCGAAATCGAGCGCATCGACTCCGGCTACCGCTCGATGATGAGCGTGCAATCTTCGCTCGTCATCGTCCCGATCTACACATTCGGCAGTGAAGACCAGAAGCGCAAATACCTCCCCGGACTGATCGCGGGCACCCGTATCGGCTGCTTCGGCCTGACGGAGCCCGATCACGGCTCCGATCCGGGCTCGATGGCGACGCGGGCAAAGAAGGCCGACGGCGGCTATCTGCTCAGCGGGTCGAAGACCTGGATTTCCAACTCACCGATCGCCGATGTTTTCGTCGTCTGGGCCAAGACCGAAGATGGCGTCATTCGCGGCTTCATTCTTGAGAAAGGCTGGAAGGGGCTTTCCGCTCCGGCCATCCACGGCAAGGTCGGGCTGCGCGCTTCCATCACCGGCCAGATCATCATGGACGATGTGTTCGTCCCGGCTGAAAACATGCTGCCGGATGTCGGCGGCCTGAAAGGCCCGTTCACTTGCCTCAACTCCGCCCGTTTCGGGATCGCCTGGGGCGCGCTCGGCGCTGCCGAGTCCTGCTATGAGACCGCCCGACAATATGTGATCGACCGCAAGCAGTTCGGTCGGCCGCTGGCCGCGAACCAGTTGATCCAGAAGAAGCTGGCCGACATGGCGACGGAAATCTCGCTCGGACTTCAGCTGTGCCTCAGGCTCGGCCGCATAAAGGATGAGGGCCACCCGCCGGTTGAGATGACTTCCGTCGTCAAGCGCAATTCCTGCGGCAAGGCGCTGGAGATCGCGCGCACCGCCCGCGACATGCTCGGCGGCAACGGCATATCCGACGAATTTCCGGTCGCGCGGCATCTGGTCAACCTGGAAGTCGTCAACACCTATGAGGGCACGCACGACATCCACGCTCTGATCCTCGGCCGCGCCATTACCGGCATCCCGGCTTTCGCGAACTGACCGGGGTTATCGGCCTTGTCCTTCCGTCTCAGCCGACCGTTGCGCTTTGGGGACTGCGATCCATCCGGCATCGCCTATTTCCCCTCCTATCTGAACATTCTTGCAGGTGTTCTGGAGGAGTTTTTCGCGTCGATTGGCGCGCCTTTCAGGGAACTCATCGACAAGCGCCGCATCGGTACGCCGACGGTCAAGCTCGACCTTGCTTTTGTCCATCCCGGCTTTCATGGCGACACGCTCGACTTCGAGCTTTTCGTCAGGCGCGTCGGGCGCTCGTCGTTGGACCTTGAGCACAAGGTCTCGGCCGGCGGCAGGCCGCTTTGGAGCGCGCGCCACAGCGTAGTGGCGACGTCGCTCGATACCCACAAATCGATCGTGTGGCCGGATGATATCCGTGCGGCTCTCGAAGAACGTTTGGAGACGACATATGCATGAAATCCTGCAGCCGGAGGGCTGGGCGAAGCCGATCGGCTATGCCAACGGCGTCGCCGCCAGCGGACGCACCATTTTTGTCGGCGGCCAGATCGGCTGGAATGCGCAGTGCCAGTTCGAGACAGATGATTTCGTCGGGCAGGTGCGCCAGACGCTGGAGAATATCGTTGCAGTCCTTGCGGCTGGTGGCGCAGAACCCAGCCACATTACCTCGATGACCTGGTATTTCACCGACAAGAAGGAATACACCGGAAATCTCCGCGGCATCGGCCAGGCCTATCGCGACGTGATCGGACGTCATTTCCCGGCCATGGCGGCCGTGCAGGTCGTGGCGCTGGTTGAAGATCGCGCCAAGATCGAGATTCAAGCCACCGCTGTCGTTCCCGAATAGGCTCCAAATGCCCGAGATGCGATTTTCCGAGAGTGTTTCCGCCTGTCCGGAAGGTGGCGTTCTCGTCGTTACCATCAACAATCCGCCGGTCAATGCCCTCTCGGCGCATGTGCGCTCCGGCCTGATCGCGGCGCTCGACAACGCGGCGGCTGATGAAGCCGTGACAGGCATTGTCATCACCGGTGCGGGAGGAGTTTTCATTGGCGGAGCCGATATCAGGGAATTCGCCAAGCCGGTGGCGGCGGCGATCAATGGCGCTGCCCTGGGCGGCGTGCCGAAGTTGCGCTGGCCTGCCATGGCCGTATCGCCGGCGTGAAGGCAAGCTTCGGTCTGCCGGAGGTCAAAGTTGGCATCGTGCCGGGCGCCGGTGGCACGCAGCGTTTTGGCGCTGCGGCAGCATTGCTGGAGACCGCGACGCCCACGACGATGATCGACATTATCAAGACCTATCGTGCAACGATCCGCTTCACGGCTCCGACAGCGTACAAGATAATGCTCAATACAGTCGGCGACCTATCCGACCTGGAATCGCTACGTCTCGCGGTTTCCGCCGAAGAGGTTCCAGGGTTCAATTGCGCCACTACGCCCGATTTCTTTGCGGGGATGGAGGAGGAGAGCTAGGGGCGCGAAGTCAAGCCCGACCTCATATACGTTCCACGAGTAGGATTGTTGGCGACGGTCCTCAATCCCCGGTCAGCCTTTCAATGTTCTCAAGACCGGAACGAAACACGCCTTGCACCAGTGCGAGAGTAGCGTCGTCGTCTTGATCCGGTTGTGCGTCTTCATCTCGGCGCTGGAATTGTCCTGTCCAGACGACGAGCGAACCCCCACCCAGTGTGGCTTCGACGCGCATCTCGCCCTCGTATCCTGTCATGGGAAGATTTGTCTTGAGAATGCGATACCTGTACCATCTCACGTCCTCGCGATACTGGAGGAGCTCGCTGATTACGAAACCACCCCCTTTTAGTTGGAACTCACGGACGGCAAGCGGAACACCGTTGGCGCCGACCAGCATGACGCAATTTTCGGTGGCTGGATGCCACTTGTCGATCTGGTCGAATGTCTTGATCAGGTCCCAAACCGCCTGAGGCGAGGCTTTGAGTGTAATCTGGTCTTTCCAGAACAGCAGAGGGCGTTCGGTATGGGCAAGACCGCTGGTAGGACCTGCGGCTGTAGGGCTGGCCTGCGTAGAAGACTTCATCATATCTCCTCGTCGTTCCTAAAGGTGGCGCGCGTGGACGCTGCTGCATACCGCCGGGGGCGTGCGCCGTGGCTACGCCGTAACGCACATTGACGGAGCCAACCAGCCGATGGCTCCGCCACGTCGGATTGAAATGCCTGCCTATGCGGTACACCAGCAATGCCGACGCAGAAAGAAACATTGCCTCGCTGGGACCGGCAACATGACGGTCAAGCTGCCGCGCGCGCGGCGGCGGGCTTCAGGGCGAAGTCGAACTCGACATGCAGATTGTCCGCAGCGTTCGGCGTCTTCCTGAAATTGGCCACCAGACTATCCTTGACCGCAAAAACCGAGTCGTTGTCGAGCCACTTGCTGTCGGCATCGAAGATCTGGCTGATCAGTGGCTGATAGCCGGGCTTGGCGATCATGACGTGAAGGTGTCCGGGTCTGTTGGGATGATGACCCATATAGCGCAGCAGTTCGCCCGCGGTCTCGTCCTCCGGTATGGGGTAGGGCACGGGGCGCAGGGCGCGCAACGCGTAGTGACCGTTGTTGTCGGTTTTGAACCGGCCGCGAAGATTGTAGTCCGGCTGATTCGGGTCGTGGTTCTCGTAGAGGCCGTTCGGGGCGTCCTCCCAGACGTCTATGATGGCGCCTTCGATGGGCTTGCCATCGGTATCGCGGATATGGCCCTCGAAAAGCACGGTCTCTTCATTGTCGAAATGCTTCTGAACGACCGAGGCGCCTTTCGGCAGGACGGGAGGGTTGTCACGGTAGAAGGGGCCGAGCACTGTCGACTCGCTCTCGGAGCCAGTGACCGGGTTGGTCAGCATGTCGACGAGAACCTCGACGCCGAGAATGTCGCCGAGCAGAATGAATTCCTGACGCTTGTCGTTGGTGGCTTCCCCCGCACGGGCGAGGAAGTTGCAGGCCGCAAGGAACTCGTGGTGCTGGAGTTTGACGTCCTTGCAGAAGCCATGCAGGTGCTTCAGCGCCGCGGTCATGATTTCCCGTTGGCGATCGGTGATCTCGCCATTCTGTCCGAGCGAGCCGATCACCACGTCGGTGATATTGTCCAGTGTGACAGTAGCCACGTTTTTTCCTCCCCGTGAACTTATGCTTGCGTTGTGTCGGATGTCCGGGCTGGCCGGGGGTGACGAATATCCATCTCAAACCGGAGGAACCAAACCAATGCCTTCGTTGGTATCGCGCGATACCCGTTCCAACCATTAACTGAAGGTATCGAGGGATACCCTTGGAACCATTGCCGGCTGGACGATGCCGGCGCAATTTTATCGAGATTTCGAACGTAAGCCATCTGGGACAGACCATGCTCGAGCTCCTGCAACACATGCAGGCGCGGGCCGACGCCGCGCCGCACATGCTTCGCCTTGGTCGGTTGATCTCGGAGACGGTTCTGCTGCGCGTCGACAACGAAGAATATTATCTGGTCTTCGAGAAGGGCCGTCTCGTGAGCGTCGTGCCTGGCCCCAGTCGCAAGACACCCTGGCGGTTTGCGATCACAACCGATTCCGAGGCGCTAAAGGAATTTTGGAAGCTTCATCCGAAGCCCGGGTTCCACGATATCTTCGGATTGGTGACGATCGGTCGGGCGAAGATCGAAGGCGACATCCTGGCGCTGGTCAAAAACCTTAGGTTCTTCAAGGAGTTCCTCGCTCTGCCGCGCGTGGAGGCCAAGGCATGACTGGAATCGAGCCAATCACCGGCCGCTACATCACGGTCGTCGTCGAAGGAACCCCGCGACGGATCTATTTCGAAGAGGCAGGCAAGGGGCGACCGATCCTCTGCCTGCATACTGCAGGGGCGGACACACGTCAGTGGCGGCACCTGATGAACGATGCCGGGGTGACGAAGGATCATCGGCTGATCGCTTTCGACATGCCCTGGCACGGTAAGTCGCTTCCGCCCGAAGGTTTCGAAACAGAGGAGTATTTGCTGACAACCGAATCCTACATTGCCACGGTTCTTGCCGTGGTGAAGGGACTCGGACTTGATCGACCGATCCTCGCCGGCTGTTCGATGGGCGGGCGGATCGCGCTTCAGATCGCGGCGCTGCATGGCGACAAGTTTTCGGGTTTCATCGCTATCGAGGCCTCAGACTTTCAGCCGGCCTGGTACGATATCGATTGGTTTCACCGTCCCGACGCGCATGGCGGTGAGATGGGAGCCGCGCTCGTCTCGGCGAACATTTCCCCTTATGCGCCAAAGGCAGAGCGGTGGAACACGCTGTGGATGTTCATGGCCTCGGGGCCAGGCGTCTTTCGCGGTGACCTCAGCTTCTACACCCGCGACGACAGCCTGATCGGGCGGCTTGGTCAGATCGACACTGCCCGCACCCCGGTGCACATCCTGGTCGGCGCTTACGACCTCACATGCACGCCGCAGGACGCGCGGCGGACAGCCGCGGCAATACCGGGCGCGACAATCACCGTGATGGACGAACTGGGGCATTTTCCGATGAGCGAACATCCCGAGGGCTTCCGGCCGTTCTTCGTGGATGCGCTGTCACGAATGCTGAAGCCGGCAGCGGCGGAGGTTTTGTGATGACGGTCGATAAGCTGGAGTCCCGGCACGGTGGTCGGCCTTGCATCATCTGCGTCGCGATCACCGGATCTTTGCCGACCAAGGCGAACAACCCGGCGGTGCCCATCACCATTGTCGAGCAGGTGGAGAGCACCCAAGCCGCCTTCGAGGCCGGGGCGAGCATCGTCCATGCGCATGTGCGGAACGAGGATGGCACGCCGAGTTCCGATCCGGAAAGATTCGCCAAGTTGAAAGAGGGGATCGAGAAACACTGCCCCGGGATGATCATTCAATTCTCTACCGGCGGACGTTCTGGGGCAGGGCAGACCCGTGGGGGCATGCTATCGCTCAGACCCGACATGGCGAGCCTCGCGGTCGGATCGAACAATTTCCCAACCCGGGTCTACGAGAACCCGCCGGATCTTGTCGACTGGCTCGCCTCGGAAATGCGCAAGTTCGAGGTGAAGCCCGAGATCGAGGCCTTCGATCTCAGCCATATCCACCAGGCGGTGACGATGGCTCAGGACGGGCGGCTTAAGTCACCACTCTACGTTCAGTTCGTCATGGGCGTGAAGAACGCCATGCCGGTCGATCGCGACGCGTTCGACTATTTTGTGCGGACCATGCGCCGTCTGGCGCCAGGTGGCGAGTGGTGCGCTGCCGGAATCGGGCAGCATCAGTTCACGATCAACGAATGGTGCGTGGCCGAGGGTGGTCACGCGCGCACCGGCCTCGAGGACAATGTGCGCCTCGACCGCGACCGCCTCGCGCCGTCGAACGCGGCGCTGGTCCAGCGGGTGGTCGACCTTTGCGCCCGCTATGAGCGGCCGGTCGCGACCTGGACTCAAGCGCGCGAGATGCTCGGGCTCGCCCCGGTTAAGACGGAGATCATGGCATGAGCGGTAAGGTACGCGACAACGCAGTGGCGGCGCTCGACGGGCTGCTTTTCGACGGCATGGCGATCGCCGCCGGCGGGTTCGGATTGTGCGGGATCCCGGAACTGCTCATCGCGGCCATCCGGGACTCGGGCGCGAAGCAACTGACGGTCGCCTCGAACAATGCCGGCGTCGATGACTTTGGACTCGGCCTGCTGCTGCAGACGAAGCAGGTCCGCAAGATGATCTCGTCTTACGTCGGCGAGAACGCCGAGTTCATGCGGCAGTATCTCGCCGGCGAACTGGAGCTTGAGTTCAACCCGCAGGGGACGCTCGCCGAACGGATGCGGGCCGGCGGCGCGGGAATCCCCGGCTTCTATACAAAGACCGGGGTCGGTACGGTCATCGCCGAGGGGAAGGAACACAAGCAGTTCGATGGCGAGACCTACATTCTCGAACGCGGGATCGTCGCCGACCTTTCCATTGTCAAAGCGTGGAAAGGGGATGCCCAAGGCAACTTGGTCTATCGAAAGACGGCGCGGAACTTCAATCCGAACGCCGCCACCTGCGGGAAGGTTTGCGTGGCGGAGGTGGAGGAGATCGTGCCGGTTGGAAGCCTCGATCCGGATAGCATCCATACGCCCGGGATATTCGTGCACCGGATCATAGAGGGTGCGCACGAAAAACGAATTGAGCAGCGCACAACACACGCCGCCTGAGGAGGAAGAAATGCCCTGGGACCGCAACCAGATGGCCGCCCGCGCGGCGCAAGAGCTGCGCGACGGCATGTATGTGAATTTGGGAATCGGAATTCCGACGCTCGTGTCGAACTACATCCCCGAAGGGGTGGACGTGACGTTGCAATCGGAGAACGGGATGCTCGGGATGGGTCCCTTCCCGACGGAAGAGGAGATCGACGCGGATCTCATCAACGCCGGCAAGCAGACCATCACAGAACTCGACCGGACATCGTACTTCTCCTCGGCGGATTCCTTCGCAATGATCCGCGGCGGCAAGATCGACATGGCGATCCTCGGCGCGATGGAGGTCTCGGAAAAGGGCGACCTCGCCAACTGGATGGTGCCAAAGAAGCTCGTAAAGGGCATGGGCGGCGCCATGGATCTCGTTGCCGGCGTCAAGCGGGTCGTGGTCGTAATGGATCACGCGTCGAAGCATGGCGAGAGCAAGCTACTGAAACACTGCACGTTGCCGCTAACCGGGCTCGGAGTTGTTGACCGGGTGATCACGAACCTCGGAGTTTTCGACGTGGTCGAGGGCGGCCTCAGGATTGTCGAACTGGCCGACGGCGTCACCGAAGACGAAGTGCGCAAGGCGACAGAAGCCGCATTGGTCTGATCGCGATGCTCGCTGTCCCGCATAGGATTGGCGCGAGTGGACACTGGTCTGCAATAGTCAGTGCCGGCTTCCTTGTGGTGCTCGTCTCCTATGCGGGGCCGCTGCTCATCTACCTGCAGGCGGCGCATTCGATGGGCGTGTCGGCTGCCGAATTCTCGTCCTGGATTTTCGCGATCTCGATGGCGGCTGGCGTGACGAGCATCGCACTCAGTGTCTGGTCGCGGGCTCCTGTGGTTACGGCTTGGTCGGCGCCGGGAACGGTATTGCTCATCTCTATTGGTACCGCGATGCCATTCGGCGAAGTCGTTGGCGCATTCATCGTTGCAGCGCTGGCAATACTCGTGCTCGGAGCGACCGGCCTTTTCGACCGGCTGGTCGCGGCGATACCGGCGGCGGTGGCGGACGGCATGATGGCCGGTATTCTCTTCGGGTTCGGCGTCCACGCCATGGGTGGGATCGCCGAGGCGCCTGGCGTGATGGCGCTGCTGATCGGCGGCTATTTTGCCTTTGGCGCGCTTGTGCCCCGCTACACGATGCTGCTGCTCCTGGCGCTTGGGCTCTTGCTGAGTTGGGTCGTCTATGGAGTTAGCCCAGGCTCCATCGGGTTCGCTTTCGCAGCACCAAGGCTGACATGGCCGGTCTTCACCGTGGAGGCGGCTTTGAGCTTGGCGCTGCCGCTTGTCATAACCACCGTGACCGGACAATTCCTGCCTGGGCTGACCATTCTCAAGTCCAATGGCTACGAGGTCGCGGCCAAGCCGATCATCCTCGTCTCAAGCCTTGCCTCGGTGGTCGCCGCCTTCTTCGGAGGCATCACCACGGCGCTCGCCGCAATCACGCTGGCGCTCTGCGCCGGACCCGACAGCCATCCCGACCCCGGACGTCGCTGGCTGGCGGGAGTGGCGGCGGGAATATTCTTCTGTCTCGGCGGAATCTTCGCGGGTAGCGTCGGGCGGCTGCTTGCGTTGCTTCCAGTGCAGGTGGTGGGCCTGCTTGCGGGACTAGCGCTGATGGGGGCGATCCTGAAGAGTCTCGGCGACATGCTCGGCGCGCGCGAGGATGCGCAAGCGGGGCTCGTCACCTTCACCATCACCACGGCAGGCGTCTCGATCTGGGGCATCGGGTCTGCATTCTGGGGAGTCGTCGCCGGCGTGGCTGCGGTCGCGATCACCCGCATCGTGCGGCGGCTGTTTGTCGCCTTCGACCAGCAACCATAGAGGAGGAAGCCAAGTGAAAGTTTTCCGCGACCTGTTCCTGCATTTTTTGCAGGACATGTATTACGCCGAGCAGCAGATTCTGAAGACGCTGCCGACCATAGTCGCCGCGACCGAGAACGGGAAGCTCCGGGCATCGCTCGAGAACCATATCGACGAGACCCGCGAGCAGATCGCGCGGCTTGAGAAGGTGTTCGAGAGCCTCGGCGAGCCCGTGAAAGGCGTCACTTGCGAGGCGATACTAGGTCTCCTGCAAGAGACCGAGGACGTGCTCAGGGAGACCGCCGGCAAGGGACCGGTACAGGACGCTGGGATCATCGCCTGCGCCCAGGCGATCGAGCACTACGAGATCGCCCGCTTCATGACGCTGACGGCCTGGGCCAACACGTGGCGGATGGATGAGGCGGCGGCGCAATTGCAGAAGGCGCTCAACGTCGAGCGGGCTAAGAACGCCAAGCTGAATGAGTTGGCGTCCGCCGAAGTGAATGAGCTCGCCGTCGCGATCTGAGGTTCGGTGCGTGCGCCAGCATCTCATCGACCCCGAGATATGCATTCGCTGCAACACCTGCGAGGGGCGTTGTCCGACCGGGGCGATCTCGCATCGGTCAAACTATGTGGTTGACCCGGCGACCTGCACCTTCTGCATGCGCTGCGTAAGACCCTGTCCGACCGGAGCGATCGACAACTGGTTCAACGTCGAGCGCTACTATGACGTCGCCGAGCAGCATGGCTGGGTCATGTTGCCGGCGCGTCCGGCCGAGATGGCAGGTGTCGTGCCGGATGCCTTCGACGCCGAGGCGACGCGCATCCTCGAGATTGCGCATCTGGGGTTGCGCGGCCCTGCGAAAGCGCCGGCGTCAGCCTCGAAACCCCGGATCAACGCCTTCACTCGGGATACTCCGGCGCGGGCAACGATTACAGGGAACACGCGGATCACCGCTGACGGCTCGGCCTCGGACGTGCATCACATCATTCTCGACTTTGGCGCGGAGCCGTTTCCCTATCTTGAGGGTCAGAGCATCGGGCTGGTGCCG
This sequence comes from Rhizobiaceae bacterium, assembly GCA_050247155.1. Taxonomy (GTDB): domain Bacteria; phylum Pseudomonadota; class Alphaproteobacteria; order Rhizobiales; family Rhizobiaceae; genus Mesorhizobium_G. The sequence goes on along the minus strand of JBFWUS010000012.1, from coordinate 26,092 downwards.
CCGGGCGTTGACGGAACGGGGCGACCGCATCCGATGCGCCTCTATTCCGCGGCGAGCGCGCGTGATGGCGAGCGGCCCAACACCAACAACATGGCGCTGACGGTGAAGCGCGTCGTCAACGAAGGGGTGGCCGGCATCGCGTCGAGCTGGCTGTGCGACCGCGAACTCGGCGAGGAGGTTGATGTCGTTGGCCCGTTCGGTGCGACCTTCCTGATGCCGGATGACCCGCAGGCGGATATCCTGATGATCTGCACGGGCACTGGGGTTTCGCCGTTCCGCGGCTTCACCCACCGCCGCCGGCGAACGGCGCCAAACGGACCAGGCGGGCTCTATCTCTTCTTCGGCGCGCGTCGGCCTGAAGAGCTTCCCTATTTCGGCCCGCTGCAGCGGTATCTGCAAAGTGAACTGCATCGCGAACTCGTCTATTCGCGGGTTGCGGCCGATGAGCATGAGTATGTTCAGGACCGGCTGCTGAAGCGGACTGAGCTTGTCGCCGACCTGCTGCGCCGGCCGACTACACATGTCTATGTCTGTGGATTGAAGGGGCTTGAGGACGGGGTCGACACAGCCCTTGCGCAGGTATGCGGGCGCTCGGGCATGATCTGGGACGACATTCGCGCCGGATTACGCGGAGAAGGCCGGATGCACGTCGAAACCTATTGAGTTGCAGGCTATTGGCCGAAGGGGATGCCTTCGTCGCGATACATCCGCTTGATCAGCTTCAGTATGAGTGCGATCTCCGGCGAGGCATCGTCGCGCCGGGTGCTCATGATGATCGGCGACAGCGCGTCGGGCTCATCAAGTGGCACATAGGCGACGTTGTCGCGACGCAAGCGTGCAACCGAGGCCGGAACGAGCGCGATGCCGCTCTCGGCGGCAACGAGGCCGAGCGCCGTCTGAAGTTCCTTCACTTCGTGGACAAACGGCGGACGGACGTCGCGCGCGCGGAACAGCCCCAGCACCTGGTCTGCATAGCTTGGGCGCGGAGCCTTCGGATAGACAACGAGCGGAAGACCCGTGAGGTCGGCGAGCCGCAGGCGTTCCGCGCTACCGACAAACGGATGCGATGCGGGTACCGCGGCGAGCAACGCCTCTTTACGCATCAGCACCCGGTCGACCTGAGGGTCGTCGTGTTGTACCCGACCGAAGCCGACGTCGATCCGTCCCTCCTTGAGCGCAATGATCTGCTCGAGCGAGGTCAATTCATGGAGAGACATTTCAACCTCGGGACGAGCGGCTCGATAGCGGCGGATCACCTCGGGCAAATAGCCGTACAGCGTCGAAGAGACAAACCCGATACCAATGCGGGGACGGGCTGCTGCCGCGAGGCGCCGTGTCATCTCCAACATCTGCTCGATGTGTTCGAGCGCCTGCACCGCCTGATCGTAAAAGAGCCGACCTCCCTCTGTCAGCCGTACCGGCCGCGAGCCGCGCTCGATCAGGCGCACACCCACTTCGTGCTCGAGTTGTTGCACCTGTCGACTGAGTGGAGGCTGGGCAATGTTGAGCAGCCGGGCAGCGCGAGTGAAGTTTCGCTCCCGGGCTACGGCGACAAAGTAGCGTAGTTGGCGCAGCTCCATATCAATACCCTACAGGTATCGTCCGCACTGAGTCAGTATTGGAAAGAATGTCCCTCGGCAAGCTATTCTCCTGCCAACAAGCAAGCCGCCAATAAGAGCGCAGCCGGAGGAAACAATGGAGATGTCGTTTAGTCCCGAGAACGCCAGTCGGCACACCGTCGTGGCGGAAACAATGCGTGGAACCGAGCCCGATCAGGCAGTCTCGAAATGCGGTCGCGACTGCCGGACCTGCGAGCGCAGCAAAGCGTGCGGCGCGCTCGAGACCAGCCTCTCGAACCTCCGGTGCTAGGTCTCCTTCTCCGGGCCACTTAAGTTCCCGTGCCATGCAATCCTTCATCCAGGCAAGCGATCACCCAGATGAACTTGAAACGACTTTCCTACTTTGTCGCTGTTGCCGAAGAGATGCACTTCGGACGAGCAGCGGATCGGCTTGGAATGGCGCAACCGCCGCTGAGCCGACAGATCAAGCAACTTGAGGACGAGACTGGCGCGGCTCTTTTCAATCGCGGCCGCAGCACCATCACACTGACGCAGGCGGGATGCCGCCTTTATGATCGTGGACGCGAGGTGCTTCAGGAAGTCAAAGACATCGAACTCGAGGTTCGCCGTATCGGGCAGGGGGCTGAAGGGCGGCTGCGCATCGGCTTTGTCGGTTCGTCCTCCTACGGCATTCTTCCGAACATCATCAAGTCGTTCCGCGCGAACTATCCCGGTGTAAACCTCAGCCTCATTCCAATGAACAATGCCAGGCTCTATCGCGCGCTGGTCCGACGTGAGATTGACGTTGCCTTCGCCCGACCGGCCCTGCAGGATCCGGAATTTGTCACCCGCAAGCTTACGGAGGAGGCGTTGGTCGTCGCTGCCCCGGACACGCTTGCTCTGCCGGCGCGCGGTCCGGTCAGCTTGGCGGACGTGCGGAACGAGAACTTCATCCTTTATCCGGAGTTTCCGCGGCCGAGCTACGCCGACTTTGTGATCGAGCAATGCCACCGCCAGGGGATCGAAGTGGAGCGTCGGGTCTTCACGATGGACCTGCAGACAGCGCTTAGCCTGGTCGCGATCGGCGAGGGGCTCTGCATTGTTCCGGAATCCGTCAGCACGGCGCCGCGGAACGGCATCCGCTTCCATCGCATTACACCGCCGATCGGCTCGACCGCTTTGTCTGTCAACCACCGCGTGGATGAGCAGGGCGTACATGTCCACAAATTCGTCAGAGTGGCTCAGGAGGTCGCGCGCAAACTGGTTTGACCGTAACCTGGCATTGCGTCCCGGAGGGCTGAGAGTTGCCGCCACGTTCCAGGCTGCTGACGACCTTAGACTCCCAGCCAACGATGCTGCGCCTCAACGTCGGCCCGGATATCATCGGGGCTGCCGGTCCAGACCACCTGCCCCTTGCTGACAATGACCACGTCGTCGGCCAGGCTGACGGCGAAACCAAAATTCTGCTCGACCAGGATCATCGAGAGTCCACCCTCACGAAGTTCCTTCAGCTTGTCGTGGATCAGCTTGACGATTATCGGCGCCAACCCCTCGGTCGGCTCGTCCAGTATCAGGAGGCGTGGGTTCATCAGGAGGGCGCGGGCGATCGCCAGCATCTGCTGTTCGCCGCCGGAAAGTTGTGCGCCCCCATTGTCCAATCGTTCGCCAAGGCGTGGGAAAAGCCCAATCACACGGTCAAAGGTCCAGCCGTCTTTGGGCGCGTCGAAGCGACGAGAGGCGAGTTCGAGATTCTCGCGAACAGTGAGCGAAGGGAAGATGTCGCGCGTCTCAGGCACGTAGCCGATGCCGGCGCGTGCGATATCGAACGGACGCCGGTTCGCGATCGCTGCGCCTTCGAAGACGATGCCACCGGCCCGGGCCGACAGCAGGCCCATGATGGTCTTCAATGTCGTGCTCTTGCCTGCACCGTTCCGGCCTAGGATGGAGAGAACGCGGCCAGACTTGGCCGAGAGGCTGAGCCCGTAGAGAACCTGCGTCTCGCCATAGCCGGCGTCGATCCCGGTTACCTCAAGCATCTTCCCAACTCCCGAGATAGATTTCCTTCAGCAGGCTGCTATTGCGCGCTTGCTCGGGCAGTCCGTCGAATACTACCTCGCCGTAGTTCAGCACCGTGATCGTGTCGGCGACGCCGAATGCAAGGTCCATGTCGTGCTCGATGATCAGAAGGGTCAGGTCGCGGGGCAGGCCGTTCAGGACGCTGAGGAAACCCTTTGACATCTCAGGTCCAACGCCGGAGGTCGGCTCGTCCATCAGGAGTACCGTCGGGCGTGTGGCGAGCGCCACGCCGATCTCCAACTGGCGGCGCACGCCGTAGGAGATGTCGCTGACGCGCGCATGGATGTGCGGCGTCAGAGCGACCTGCTCTGCTACCTCGGTGACGATCTCGCGCACCTCGGCTTTGCCGAGGCTGTCGCGCCACATCGAGGTTGCGTTGCCCGTGGCCACGGCGGCAGCGAGCGAGAGGTTCTCCTGTACGGTCAGCCCATCGAACAGAGTGTTTTTCTGGTAGCTTCGGGATAGGCCGCGGCGGGCGCGCTGGGCGACCGGCAAGGCGGTGACGTCGTCGCCGGCAAGATGGATCGAACCACTGTTCGGACGAAGCTCGCCGACAAGCTGATTGAATAAACTGGTCTTGCCGGCGCCATTCGGTCCGAGGATCACTCGGCGCTCGCCGCGCTCCAGCTTCATAGAGACGTTTTTGGTGACCTGGATAGCACCGAAGCTCTTGGAAAGGTTACGAGTCTCAAGCATTGGTGGCTACCTTGCCGACGACGAGACGCGGCCGGCCGTTGCCGCGCGGGAGCGTGCCAGGCGCCGAGCAAGGGCTTCCATGACACCGAAGATGCCGTTGGCGCCGCTGACCACCACAGCGATCAGGATCAATCCAACGATCATGTGCCAGTGTTCGGTCAGGGAGCTTATCTCATGCTTCAGAACAACGAACGCGGCAGCGCCGAGAACCGGTCCGACAAGCGTGCCGAGCCCGCCAAGAATGACAACGACGAGGGCCTCGCCCGAGACGGTCCAGGACATGACAGTGGGCGAAACGAACATCACATGTTGCGCCGCAACTGCACCCGCCAAGCCCGTTATCAACCCGGACAGGCCAAAGACATCGGCCTTCACGCGCCAAACATTCAACCCGAGGGCCCGCATTCGCTTCTCATTGTGCATCACGCCGCTCAGGCTGCGTCCCAGGCCGGAGCGGAGCACCATCGCAGCGAAGGCATAGGCAACGGCGGCCAGAATGCACGCAGCCAGCGCAAATGTCCGGCTATCCATCAGATCGATGCCGAAGGCGCTGAGATCGAGGCGCGGAACGCCGCTGACGCCGTCGTCGCCTCCGAGCGTGGCTGACTCGAAAACAAAGGAGTAAGCCATCTGGCCGAATGCCAGTGTCGCCATGATGAAATAGATGCCGTGCGCACGCGCGCAGATGGCGCCGATGAGCCATGCGGCCGCGCCGCTGATCGCCACCGCTCCAGCCATGGCGAGCGCGGGTTCAACCTCGAATATGACCGAGAGCGCCGCATAGCTGTACGCGCCCAGGCCCATCAGCGCGCCATGACAGAGGGAGACCATGCCGCCGAAGCCGGCGACCATGTCGAGGGCGATGACAACAAGCGCCAGCACCGCGATCTCGACGGTGATATCGAGCCCAAAATAATCGGCCGTGAGAACTTGGAAGATGGCGCCGGCAGCTATGAGCGCCAGCGCAGCGAGGCGGAGGGGCGTATGACGGAACATTTCGGTCAACCTTTTGCCGGGAAGATACCGGTCGGCTTGAAGACCAGCACGGCCGCAAGCAGCGCGTAGATCAATACCGAAGCGAACTGCGGCGCGACCACGGCCCCGAAAGTCTGGACAAAGCCGTAGATGAGCGATCCGGCAATGGCGCCCTTGAGGCTGCCGAGGCCACCCAACACGATGACGATCAGCGTTGGAATGAGAACCTGCAAACCCATGTCGGGTGTGACGGAGAGAAGCGGCGCTGCCACCGCGCCAGCAAGCCCAGCTAGAGCGCAGCCAACGCAAAAAACGATAAAGAACAGCCGTTCTACATCAATCCCGAGGCAGGCAGCCATGGCGTCGTTGTCGACGCCGGCGCGGATCATGGCGCCGATCTGCGTCCGGCTTAGAACATATGTCAGAGCCGCAAGGACTGTTGCCCCAAGCAATACGAGAAACAGCCGGTAAGTCGGGTATTCGGCGCCGAGGATGCTGATGCGTCCGGACAAGACCTCGGGTGTAGGAACCGACAGGGCGATGTCTCCCCAGATGATCCGCGTAAGGTCGAGAAAAACGAAGATAAGTCCGAAGGTGACAAGCACCTGCGCCATAGGCCCCGAGCGCCTCATCCGGCGTATCAGTCCCAGGTAGAGCAATAGCCCGACGACGGCGACCGCGAGTGGGGCGAGCACGAAGCCGCCCCAGAAGCCGCCGCCGGCGAGAGCCACGCTAGCGGCCACGTAGGCGCCGATAGCGTAGAGGGCGCCATGAGCCAGGTTGACGAAGTGCATGAGCCCGAAGATGACCGTCAGCCCGATCGAGAGCAGGAACAAGAGCATCGATAGCTGCAACGCGTTCAGCGCTTGGAGCACCCAGTATCCGGTATCCATCGTTGCCAACCTTTCCGTTTTGCTAGTGTCGGCCGGTCATTTGGTGACGGCGGGCATTTCGCAGCCGTTGGTTGGGTCAGGCACGGCAGGCAAGGTGGCGAGCACTTTTTGCGTCATGCCGCCGTCGCCGGCAACCGTCTGGTACACGTAGATTGGTTGGACGATGTTGTTGGTGGCCGGGTCGATCGCGGTCGCCCCGCGCGGCCCGTTGAACGAGGCGACACGCAATGCGTTTGCGAGCGTATCGCGGTCGGTAGCTCCCTTCTTGACGGCCTCAACCAGGGCGCGGGCGGCGTCATAGCCCTGCACCGCATACTCTGAAGGAAGGCGGTCGGTCTTTGCCTTGAACGCCTTGACGAAGGCGGCGTTCTCCGGGTTGTCGATCGTCGGCACGTAGTGCAACGCCGTAACAACACCTTCTGCCGCGGGGCCTTCCGCGTTGACGTAGAGTTGCGAGGTCAAGAAGCCGGGACCGAACAACGGCAGACCGCTCTTCAGTCCGAAGCTGTCGTACTGCTTGACGAAAGAGATTGCCTCGCCGCCGGCGTAGAAGGCATAGATGGCCTGCGCGCCGCTCGATTTTGCCTTGGCGAGATAGGGGCCAAAGTCCTGGGTCTTCTGGAACGGTGTCCACTCCTGGCCAACAACCTCACCGCCCGCGGCCTTATACGCCTCGGCGAAGGCGCCGACCTGTTGTTTCCCAGCAGCATAGTCAGCCCCAAGGGTAAAGACCTTGCCGATGCCCTGCTCCTTCAACCAGGCGCCCATCGGAGTATTGACCTGATAGTTTGAGAAGGAGATGCGGGTGATATAGGGCGAGCAATCCTTCCCGGTCGCTTCGTCATTGCCGGCATTGGCGACGACCAGCGGCACTTTCGAACTGTGGACCAGGTCCCGTATAGCGCCCAACACACCGGAGGACACGACACCGGCTAGTATGTCGACTTCGTCCTGCAGAACGAGCTTGCGGGTTTTCGCGAGGCCGACTGGCGGCGTCGCTTCGTCGTCTTCGCGCACGATTTCAAAGTTCGCGCCGGTGCCGGCCCCAAATGTTTCGATACCGAGGGCGAAGCCATCATCGATTTCCTTGCCGAGTGCCGCGTAGACACCAGAGTAAGGCAGCAGCAGCCCGACCTTAAAGTCCTTCGCGGCGGCTGACTGAATGCAAAAAAGAGTCACTGAACTGGCCAGCGCTATTTTAAGCGTGGATTTCATCTTTCTTCCTCCCATTGAAGTTCCCCGAACCCGTATGGATTAACCGAGATCGCCCCCGCCGACCGGCAGCGTTACGCCGGTGACGTAGGAGGCCTCGTCGGACGCCAGGAAAAGGATCGCCCCCGCCTGTTCATCCAGTGTGCCGTAGCGTTTCATCAGGCTGGACTGGATCGTCTGGTCGACGATCGTCTGGTACCAGGCCTTGTCCTGGGCCTCTTGCGCCGTGGGGTTGCGCGGTACCTTGCGCGGCGGCGCTTCGGTGCCGCCGGGCGCGGTGGCGACCACGCGGATGCCGCGCTCGGCAACTTCCCAGGCAAGCGAAGCCGTGATCGCGTTCACCCCGCCCTTGGCCGCTGCATAGGGCACGCGGTTGAGGCCACGCGTCGCGATCGATGAAACGTTGACGATCACGCCCCTGCCGGCGGGAAGCATCACGTCCAGTGCCGCCCGGCAGCAGAAAAGCGTCGGGAACAGCGAGCGGCGGACCTCGGCCTCGATCTCGTTCGGCTGGTAGAACTCGTAGGGCTTCGCCCAGATGGTGCCGCCGACGTTGTTCACCAGGATGTCGATACGGCCGTAGAGGTCCGTGGCCCGCGCCATGGCGGCGGCGCAGCCCTGCCAGCTTTCCAGGTCGGCATCGAACGCGTGCGCCGAGCCTCCGGCCGCACCGATCGTCTCGACGACTTCGTCGCGATGTGGCGAGCGGTCGACGATCAACACTTCGGCGCCTTCAGCGGCGGCGCGTTCAGCGACGCGGCGGCCGATGCCCTGGGCGGCGCCGGTGACAACCATCGCTTTCCCTGCGAAGCGCCCACTCATGCCGCCACCGCCGGGGATTCGGTTGGGTTGAACTTCTCAAAACGAAAGCTCACTGGCGCAACGCCAAGCGCGGTCATGTGCTGACGCACAGCCTCCACCATTGGCGGCGGACCGCAGAGGTAGACATCAATGTCTCCGTTGTTGAAGTCCGCAGGCCCGAGGTGGTTCGTCACAAAGCCCTTGCGTTCGTGTTCCTCCTCCTCAGCCGCGAGGATAGTCACGATGCTGACGTTCTCGATCCTGTCGGCCAGCGTCCGCACGCGCTCGAGTTCAACCAGATCGGCGCCGCGGGTCACGGCGTAATAAAGTCGGATCGGCTGTTCTGTGCCTTCCTCGGCGACCTTCTCAAGCATGGCAAGAAAGGGGGCCAGGCCGGTGCCACCGGCGAGCCAGAGTTGTGGGCGTTCAATGGGGCGCAGGTAAAAAGCGCCCATCGGACCCGTCAGCTCCACAGCGTCGCCGGGCGACGCACGCTGACCGAGCCAGGTAGACATCACACCACCAGGCAGGTTGCGAATGAGAAAGCTCGCCTCGCTGGCACCGGGAGCGGACGAAAACGAATAGGAACGATGGCGGTCAGTGCCGGGTACGCCGATGTTGACGAATTGACCAGGCAGGAAGGGGATTGGTTTGGCCAGCTTCACCCGCAGACCAAACGACGTCGTCGAGAGGGCATCGACTGAGATCACCTCGCCCTTTACGGTCTCGGCGCCGGTCTTGCAGATGATCGACGAAGCGGGTACGGCGACCACACAGTCGGATTGGGGCTTCATCTGGCACGTAAGGACTTTTCGGGCTGCCGCCTCGTCTTCGGTCATCGCCTCTTCAAGATAGAAGCCGAGTTCGTATTCGCCTTTCTCGCAGTGGCATTTGCAGGTTCCGCAGACGCCGTCGCGACAATCCATGGGTATATTGATTTTCTGACGGAAGGCGGCATCCATGACGAGTTCGTCCGCGCCGCATTCGATGATACGGGTAACGCCGTCCTCAAAGTTCAGGGCGATCTGGTAGCCCATGGCAATTCCTCCCCGTTCCCACCCCGAACGTGTCAAGGCGGGCGCTGATAGTTCGAGTGCGGATCGGCTCAGATGTGGTAGACGTCGATCACGTGGTGGATGTGATCGTTCTTGAGCACGATCTTCTTTGACGTAATGAGCGGCGACTGGCCCCGAGTGTCGACCGTGTAGAACGACGTTCCCCAATGCTGGTCGGTCGCTGCGTAGCGGTAACTCAAGGTCTGCCAATTAAAGCGCAACGTCAGTTCGCCGTTCTTCTGGCCCAGCACCTCGATGTTGGTTATGTGGTGCTGGGTGCGTGGCTCCGGCAGGCTGGTGGCCGAGGACCGGTCGGTCTTGATGCGGAAGACACGGTCCTGAATGCCTTGCTTGTCGGGGTAGTAGATCAGCGAAATCTCGGACTGCGGATCCTCGGTCAGCCGGTCGAAGTCGTCCCACGCCGGCATCCAGAACTCGCAATCCTCATGGTAGAAGGTGAGCCAGTGATCGAATTCCCGGTCGTCGAGGGCGCGCGCCTCCGCGAACAGGAAAGCTTGGATCTCTTCGAACGACAGCGTGCGCACGGGACGGTCAAGCTGGAGAGTATCGCTCATTTCACTCACTCCGCGGCCTGGGCCATAGGGACGACGGTCTCGCGTTCAGCGTTGATCGCCGCGCGCATCCGCTCGGTCCATTGGCTGTGTTGAATGACGAAAAGGCCCTCGTCCTCGGTACGTGCGCCGGAGAGGATCGGGTCGAGGCCAATAGCCTTCGCGTCCTCGTCCGGGCCCTTGATCCATTGCAGCGCACCACGAGTCAGGTCGTTCCATGGCGCCACGGGGGCGGCGGCGTAGCCGCGCTGGGTGGCACGGAACTCCTCGGTGTCGTCCGGAGTCGCCATGCCAGAGGCGTTGAAGAAGTCCTCGTACTGGCGGATGCGGCGTGCGCGAGCCTCGGCGCTCTCACCCTTCGGCGCGATGCAGTAGATTGTGACCTCGGTCTTGTCGACCGCGATCGGGCGGAAGACGCGCAACTGCGAGCTGAACTGATCCATCAGGAATAGGTTCGGATACAGGCAAAGATTGCGCAGGTAGCTGATCATCCAGTCCGCCTTGGCCTGGCCGTACCTCGCCACAAGCTCGTCACGCTGGGGATAGAGCGGGCGGTTCGAAGGATCGGCCCAGACGGTCCACAGCAGCAGGTGGCCGTTGTCGAAGCTGTAGAAGCCGCCTTTCTGTTTGGACCATTTCGAGGCGTCGTTCGCCTTGATCTTGTCTTCCTTCTCCTGGCCGCGGCGCGACGTGGTGGCGACATAGTTCCAGTGCACGGCCGAGACGTGGTAGCCATCGGCCCCATTCTCCGCCTGCAGCTTCCAGTTGCCATCAAAAGTGTAGGTGGAGCTCCCACGCACGACCTCCAGGCCATCCTCGGATTGATCCGCGACCATGTCGATCATCGTCTTCGCTTCGCCGAGATAATCGGAAAGCGAGGAGACGTCCGGGTTCAGGCTGCCGAAGAGAAAGCCGCGATAGCTCTCGAAGCGCGCGACCTTGGTGAGGTCATGGCTGCCGTGCTGGTTGAATTGTCCGGGATAGCCGGCACCGTCCGGATCCTTCACCTTCAGCAGCTTACCGGTGTTCGAGAAAGTCCAGCCGTGAAACGGGCAGGTGAACGTTGCCTTGTTGGCACGCCGGAAGCGACAGAGCATCGCGCCGCGGTGCGAACAGGAGTTGACGATCGCATGCAACTGCCCCGTCTTGTCGCGGGTAATGACAATCGGCACCCGGCCCATATGGGTTGTATAGTAGTCGTTGTTGTTCGGGATCTGGCTCTCGTGGGCGAGGTAGATCCAGTTGCCCTCGAAGATGTGCTTCATCTCGAGATCGAAGAGTTCCTGGTCAGTGAACATGTCGCGGCGGGCGCGGAAGATGCCGTTCTCCGGATCGTCCTGCACGATCCCGTCGAGTCGGCGATCCAGTTCGTCAAGTGCTTCTGGTGTGAACATGGATAGACACTCCTCCTTGCTTTGCTCGGTCTGACGCCGGCGCTATCTTGCTGCGTGACCGGCGGAGACCGCCGGCGTTCGTTGCCGACTACCTCATGAAACCAGGCGCAGGTTTCGCGTACGATCGCGGCGGTAGAAATCGACCTTCTCGGGGTCCAGCGTCACACCGATCCCCGGACCCTCGGGAAGGTGAACACAGAAGTCGCTGTAGCGAATTGGCTCGCTCAGGATTTCATCCTTGAGGAGCAGCGGTCCGAAGAGCTCGGTACCCCAGTCCAAATGCTCGACGGTCGAGAAGAGTTGTACGGCCGCTGCTGTCGAGACTCCCGCTTCAAGCATCGTGCCACCGTAGAGGCCGATGCCGGCAGCCTCGCCGATTGCAACAACCTCGGAGGCCCGCTTCAGTCCGCCGGATTGGCCGATCTTGACCGCGAAGACATCGGCGGCTTGCATTGCTGCGACAGCGAGAGCGTCTTGCGGTCCGGTCAGTTGCTCGTCGGCCATGACGGCGATTTCGGTGTGCTCCGTCAACGACTTCAGCGCCGCGAGCGAGCCGATACGGATCGGCTGCTCAGCGAGCTCGACCCCGATCGACTGCAGGCCGGCGAGACCACGGCGGGCGTCGGTCAGGGACCATGCCTGATTGACATCGACGCGGATACTCGACTGGTCGCCAACTGCCTGGACGATCGCCTCGACATGCGCGAGGTCGTCTTTCAACGATCGTTTGCCGATCTTGAGCTTGAAGATGTTGTGTCGGCGGGCGGCAATCATTTCTTCCGCTTCGGCGATGTCGGTCTCGGAATTGCCGCTGGCGAGTGTCCAGGCGACCGGCAAGGCAGTGCGGACCGGGCCGCCGAAGAGGCGCGCCACCGAGACGCCGAAACGGCGCGAGAGACCGTCCCACAGCGCGATCTCGACCGCGCATCGGGCGATCGGGTTGCCGCGGACCACCTTCTCGATCAAGCCGAGCGCGCCGTTGACGTCGTCGCCGTTGCGGCCCTCCAGGATCGGAGCGATATAGGTGTCGATCGCGGTCTTGATGCTTTCAGGGCTCTCGGGGCAGTAGCTCATGCCGCCGATGGATGTGCCTTCGCCGAGTCCGACTGAGCCGTCGGAGAAGCGAATGGTGACGAGGACAATCGATTGTGTCGTCATCGTCGTCATCGACAAGACGTGCCCACGGATCGTTGGGATGTCGAGTATCGCCGTTTCGATCCGCTCGATCTTGCACATTCTGTAGTCTCCGAGTGCTCTGGTTGCTAAAATGAATGGTCGCCCTCCTCAAAGTCCAATACTGGGATAGTCTTGGGTGATACCCGAACGAAGAGGATGATGGCGCGATCCCACTGCTCACAAGTCGGCTGCATCTCGTGCCCGAGATGCAGCCGTCGGTCGGCTCGGTGAACTTTCCTATGGTTAACTTGCGGCCGGCAACGCCGCGCCGATCTAGCCGACCTGACTATCCGGGGCACCGATCCGGCGGACGCCGAACGTGTCGTCTGCCGCGTACCAGCGATATTCCGGCAATCGAGCGCGTGGACGCTGTCGACTGCGATCTAGCGCTTCCCTGAACGTCAACAACTGAGGCGACGTGACGAAGTCAGTCACGCGGCGGACATTCGTCCCGATGTCATTCAGGTTGCCGAGTCGATGGCGGTACGCTCCAGACATGCGGCAAGCTCGCCGACAGTTTGCATGCGCTCGAGCTGCTCGTCCGGAACGGCGAGGCCGACAGCGTCCTCGAGGGCAACTGCCACGTCGATCAACGTAAGAGAATCAAGCCCCAGATCCTCACGTAGGCGCGTATGGGGCGCCAGCGGGGTCTGTTCGATGCTGCCAATCTCTCGCAGAACCCGCTCTATGATGGCGTCAATCGGCTTCATCCGTGATCTCCTATCGTTCAAGCTACGCGCGCCGAAGGCAACCGCCGCACAGACGCGAGCGCGTCAAAGGCATGGATCCAGCCGAAGTCCTGGGGGAAGCGGGAGACGCGGCGGTCGCGGTCCGCGATGACCGGGCTGTCGTCCGGCAGGTGCAGCAGATCGTTCGTCACACGAGAGCTGCGTTGGATCTTCCGGGTGCGCGCCCGGCGCAGGCCCTGGTACCGACGCAGCATAGGCTCCAGATCGTCGACGGAGGTGTGAGACAGCATCTCGGCGAGCGTAATCGCATCCTCGATCGTCGTGTTCGCGCCTTGGCCGTGATGGGGCACCATGGCGTGAGCTGCATCGCCGAGAATGACCGCACGGCCGCGCGACCAGTTCAACAGCGGGCGTACCGTGAATAGCGCCCACCGGACCTTGTGCTCGACGGCGCCGACCATCTCCGCGACGGCGGGATGCCAACCCTCGAATGCGGCCATCGCCTCATCCTGCGTCACCGGAGCCTGCCAGGTATTATGAGACCATGTCTTCGGCCCCTCCACAACGGCAAAGAAATTGACATCCTGGCCCCGGTTGCCGATCGCATAGTGCAGGAGATGGGCATCCGGACCCATCCAGAATTGGATCGCCTGCGGATCTGGCAACGAGGGCAGCCGAGTAACCGGCACAATGCCTCGCAAGGCGCTGGTACCCGAATAGATCGCGTCCTCGCTTCCGGTCACGTAGCGCCGCACCAGCGAGCGGACCCCGTCCGCTCCAATCACCATATCAGCCTCGACGGAATGCCCGTTGGCGAAATCGAGCCGCAATCCGTTGCCCTGTTCGCTCATGTCCACAAGTCGATGATCGAGAAGCAGACCCGCCCCGTCCAGAGCGCCGCCGAGGACCTTCTGCAGGTCGGCCCGATGGATGCCGAAATACGGTGCTCCAAAGCGGCTTTGGTAGGCAAGGTCCTCATGCACCGGAAAAGCTGCGATGCGCCGGTCGTCCTGCCATGAGCGGTAGATCAGTTCGCTCGGCTCGGTAGAGGAGGCAGCGATGGCGTCCAGGACGCCGAGCCGCCGCAGCTCTCTCGTGGAGTTCGCCGACAGGGCGACGGCTGCCCCGATCTCACTAAGTTGCGGGGCCTGTTCGTACACCGTGGCCTCGAGCCCGCGTTGACGCAGGGCGAGCGCGAGCGTCAGTCCTCCGATCCCGCCCCCGACGATGGCGATGCGCAGGTCCGGCCTGCTGATATGGGTCATAGTCCGCTCCTCCTATTCTCTTCAAGTCAAGCGGGACGAGGCTTCTTGGACGTCCCGGATCGTCACCGCTTCAGAACGGATACTGGGTGGGCTTATCAGTCCAGCTCAGCCACTGGGTCTCGGTGAATTCGTGCAGGCTGGCCGGGCCGCCGAAACGACCGCCGTTACCGGACATACCCATGCCGCCGAATGGAACATGCGGCTCGCAGTTCACGGGCTGGTCGTTTATGTGGACCATACCTACCCGCAGGCGCTGCGCGACGTTCATCGCCCGGCCGAGGGACGCAGAATGCACGCCGGCCGCCAGACCGTAAGGCGAAGCGTTGACGAGCGCGACGGCCTCGTCGTCGCTATCGAAAGTGGTGACCGGTGCGACAGGGCCAAAGATCTCGTCGTCGAAAGCCGGCGTGCCGGGACGCACGTCGGTCAGAACGGTCGGCTGGAAGAAGCGGCCGTCGCGGCTGCCGCCTGTCGCCACCTTCGCGCCCATTGCGACCGTACGATCCACTGTCGCCTGCACCTTTTCGGCCTGGCGATCGTTGATCAGCGGACCGAGATGCACTTGGCCGACCGGGTCGCCGACATAGAGCGCCTTGGCTCGCCGGGTGAGCGCGGCGGTGAGGGCGTCGGCGACCTCGCGATGCACGAGGATCCGACCCGCCTGCATGCAGATCTGCCCCTGGTGCAGGAATGCCCCCCAGGCGGCGCTGCTGGCCGCTCCTTCGATGTCAGCGTCGGGCAGGACCACGATCGCGTTGTTACCGCCGAGTTCAAGCACGACCTTTTTCAGCATCTTGCCGCAGATTTCACCGATCAGGCGACCGACTGCCGTCGAACCCGTGAAAGAGACCATGTTGACGAGCGCATGGCGAACGATCGCTTCGCCGACCGACGGGCCGCCCTGGACCAGCCGCAATACGCCGGCGGGCAGGCCGGCGTCCTCGAACGCTTGCGCGATGACCTTGCCGCCGCTGATCGCGGCCTGGGGATCGGGTTTCAGGATGACCGAATTGCCAAGAGCCAGCGCCGGCGCAACCGAACGCATGGCGAGAAACAGGGGGAAGTTCCACGGCGCGATGACGCCAACCACACCGACCGGAACCCGGCGCCACAGATTGGTGCGGCCCGGAACGCTGGACGGAAAGAGCTCGCCGCTGGCCATGCCCGCCAGCGAGGCGGCCTGGATCATCTGCTCGACGGTCATGCCCACTTCCCATTGAGCCTTTGGCGCAATGGAGCCGCCTTCGCGGGTTAGCCAGCCCACGGTTTCTTCCCCGCGCTCCTTCAACAGGCGAGCCGCCTCGCGAACGATCGCCGCGCGCCGATCGAAGGGGGTCTCCGCCCAAGCCACCTGCGCTGCTGCGGCTTCACGTGCAGCAATATCCACATCGTCGGCCGTGGCGACGATGTATTGGCCGAGCTCTGCTCCGGTGGCGGCCTCGATAACTGCGGCCTTGGCAAACTCCTGGGCGGTGACGCGTCGATTCATTGAGGTTTGTCCTTTCGAAGGATGAGAGCTTCCCCACGCAAGACCTTTGCGGCCTCACGTTCACTAGGCATACGCAGGAATGAACGCCTTTCGGGCGCCGGATGCTCAGCCAAAAGTTAGGACCTGCGTCCTGCACCCGGAGGTTCCGAAAGATGCGTTGGTATCGAACTGATCGTCGTTGAACTGGTCTCTTGCCATCACGGTATGGACGCCAAGAATTCCGCCCCAGATTGATGGCCGCTCCTCCACAAGCGGCGGTAGTCGGAATTGTGATCCTTTCAACCTTTCAGATTGGGTTCATCCGACCAATGCCCGGCTTGGTATTGTCCAATACCCGGCGCCGAATTGTGCTAGCAACGATTCGTAGTCATTCGATTCTGGACTTGGCGAGCACGCGTCACTACTGCCGACGCCAGCGCGAAGGGCTCCTGCCGAACCGAAGCTTGAAGGCCCGGCTGAAGGCCGCTTCCGAGTCATACCCGACGGCGATGGCAACTTCGACGATCGTCTTGTCCGTTGTTCGCAGAAGCTCGGTTGCCTTGTCCAATCTCAATCCAATGAGATATCTCAGCGGCGGGTGGCCGACCAATCTAACAAAATGTGCTGCAAAGACGGATCGTGACAATCCGGCGATCCGCGCCAGCTCGGCTACGGACCATCCCCTGTCGGGGCGAGCATGCATGACGCCTAATGCGCGGCCAATTGCGGGATCGGTAGCGCCCACGAGCCAACTTGCCTGCGCCCTTGGGTCTACGGCCCACAATCGCAGCAATCTGATGAACAGAAGCTCCACGATGCGCGAGATCATGACCGCAGCTCCCGGTTCGCGCGCTTCGATTTCGGCCAATGCAAACTGTGAAGCTATCTCGAGCCAGCCCATCGCATCGCGCCTCACCTGCCGCAGAACCATGACTTTTGGCAGGCAGACCAGCAACCGTTCGGAAAGCCTGGCATCGACATCGAACGTGCCTCGAAGCCACTCGCACTTACCACCAGCTGGATCCCCGCTCTGGTTTTCACCGTCGGTCGGCAAGTGTGTCTCAGCTACAACCGCCGGATATGAAATCGAGAATGAGGAACCGAAAGCCAGGAGCACGACATCCCCCTCATGCAGCTCAATCGGATCGGCGCCGGCTTCCTGACAGGCGAGACGAAGGGTTCCTGTCCTGACGATCAGCAATGACCGATCGCCGCTTGAAAATGCTTGCGCACCTGGCAGACGGGACGAGTGCGCCTCGACGTGCCCGCCGGTAAAACGGACCGAGCCGAGCACTTCCGATAGGGCGTCCACATCGGCAAAATCAGGTGTTTGTGCAATGTATTTGAGGGATTCTATCATAGATTCGATCCATAGTGATGCTACGATCAGTCAGCAACGCTCTCAGTCGAGGATTTCGTATGTCTAAAGAAATAAGCATCGTCCTGGTTCATGGCTTCTGGGGCGGAGCCGCGCATTGGGCCAAGGTCATTACCGAACTTGCCAAACGAGGATACCGAACGGTACGCGCGGTCGAACTGCCGCTGACGTCGCTCGCGGACGATGCCGAGCGAACTCGGAAGATGGTGCTTCAGCAGGCTGGGGATGTCATTCTCGTTGGACATTCATACGGTGGCGCCGTCATAACGGAGGCTGGCGACCTGCCCAACGTGGTGGGTCTTGTCTACATTGCGGCGTTTGCTCCGGACAGCGGAGAAAGCGCCGGCGCAATCAGTCAGCAAGCAGCACCCGAGGCATTTTCCAACATTGCTCCTGACAGCGACGGATATCTGTGGATCAAGTATGACAAGTTTCACGAGAGCTTCTGTGAGGATATGGGAGCCGACGAGGCTTGGGTGATGTCGGTCACCCAAAAGGCGCCACTCGGTTCAACCTTCGGAGACAATGTCACAGCACCGGCCTGGAAGAAGAAGCCTTGCTGGTATCAGATCTCTAGCCATGACCGGATGATCCATCCTGAAAATCAGAAGCGCATGGCGGAGCGGATGAAGCCCCGGAAAACCATCACGCTTGATGCAAGCCACGCTTCGCTAGCGTCGCGGCCGACTGAAATTGCCGACCTGATCACCGAGGCGGCGAACGCCTCTGGCTAGGTCCTTGCCGCTAGTCCGCCGTTTGACCGCCATTAAACGTCTGCAAGGGTGGGTAGGGTGATAGGCCTTCAATCGACCTGAATCAGCCGGCACTGGACTTTGCGTCGGTTATGGCCACTGCATTGCAGGAGCTTGACCGTTAGTCCGGCAGAGTCGCGAAGCCCGTCCACGAGGCCCTGAAAATACTTGGCCGCGAAGCATTGGATATCCACCTCGCCCCTGATGGAGCCTCTTGCCCACGGGATGTTGAACAAGCAGGCGCGGCTCTTTCTTCGTACTGCGCTTGACTGTTATTCTAGAACGATCATTATATAATGATCGTTCTAGAAAGATCGTCATGAGTCGCAACCGCGAATATGATGAAACCCAGGTCCTCGCTGGCGCGATGGATGCATTTCGCCGCAAGGGTTATGCCGGCGTCTCGGTACGCGACCTCGAAGCTGTGACGGGCCTTACATCGGGGAGTATCTATAACGCGTTCGGTGACAAGGAGGGCCTGTTCCGGGCTGCGTTCCATTTCTACGTCGTTGGCTTCGTGTACGAGCGGCTGGAGCGGTTTGCGGGGCCGGCGGCGCGGCTCGAGAACCTCGAAGAACTCTATCTTTCGATTTTTCGCCCACCGCTCGACGACGGATTTGGTTGTCTCGTCACAAATTCGATGATCGAGTTCGGACCGGTCGACACGCCCGCCTCGCAAACGATCGATGAGGTTGCGCGGATGCTCAGCGCAGCGATCGGCGGCGTGCTCGTCCGCGAGATCGGGCAGGGGGCGTCCGCATCGATGACCCAACGCCTGATCCTGCTCTACCACGGCCTCCTGGTCATGAGCCGAGCCCGTCGCCTCGACGGCGCGGTTGAAAAGGCCATTTCCACCCAATTCGCCGAGCTGCGCGCTCAGCGCGCGGCCCATCTCGACAAGAACTGAAAGAGGAGAAGTATCATGTTGACCGCCATCAATCCGGAAGGCATCGCGGCCGTCCCGTTCTATAGCCAGGGCGTCGAGGCTAAGGGCGCATCTCGGCAGCTCTACATCTCTGGCCAGGTCGGCGTCGCAGACGATGGTTCCGTCCCGGAGAGCCTCGCCGAGCAGACACGCCTTGCGATCGGCAATCTGAACAAAGTGCTGGCTGGGGCGGGCATGGAGCCAGAAAACCTCGCCAAGATCACCATCTACCTGACCGACGAGAACCGTATCGGCGAGTTCATGCAGGCGGGCGTCGGCGCGGTTACCGGCACGCCACCGGCGACGACCTTACTGATCGTCAAGGCGCTGGCTGCGCCGAACCTGCTGGTTGAGATCGAGGGCATTGCGGTCGCGTAGCGCCCCTCCCTTCTCTCCGTTATCCAAGGCGGACGGAAGGTGTGGCAGGTCTTTCCGTCTCAATACCCCATAGCCGCGTTGACCAATTTTCGACCTGGCGGGTTTCCAGCCGACGAACGGCATACCGACGCCAGCTTTCTGGCAGCAGTGCAAGTGCCGACATCGCTGTTAGTTCATCCATGTCGAGGGTGTCGATATAGAGAACCCGCCAGAGACGCTGAAGTGTCCAGCGGGGAGCTTGGCGCTCGATCAGTATCATCTCGTCACCAGGGGCGACATAGCCTTCTTCTCTCACGCGATAATACCAGCCGGTCCTGCCGCTTCGTTGCACGCGTAGCGCCATGTCGGACACGCGGAAGCGGACATTCAGCTTGTGGCAGGGCTGGCGTCCTTGCGAAACTTCCAGGATCGCGCCGCCGACCCGGAAGACATCCCCGATCGCGACTGTGGTTTCGTCGAGGCCTCGCGTCGAGAAGTTCTCTCCAAATGCGCCCGCTTGACCAAGGACTTCCGATGGCCCGAGTTCCTTGGTCCAGAGGTCATAATGATCGCGCGGATAATGATGGACTGCTTTTTCCGGTCCGCCATGACGCTTGAGATCGGCCTGTGCGTCTCCTTCGAGACCAATGCTGCTCAGCCATAGCTTCCGACCGGTCGGGCGTTTGTCGATGCCGGTCAACAGGCCATTGCGGTTGACCGGGGCGATCGCGCCGACGAGAAGATTGTCGAGGCGGGTGGTCACGATTTCACCGTTTCCAGCCACTCAGAAAACATTGCGCGAGCCGCAATCTGCAAGGCTGTGCCATGCTGCGCCGCCTGGTCGCGCAGGGTACGCGGATCGATTCCCGCAGCCGCCAACTCGACCGCATGGCCGATAAGCCATTGTTCGATCGAGCGTGATGTGTCCGCCTCGGCGTGGAACTGAAGCCCTAGGATATTCGGTCCCATTGAGAAGGCTTGATTGCGGCAAATGGCGGTTTCAGCGAGATGGTCGGCCCCATTCGGAATTGCGAAGGTGTCGCCGTGCCAATGCAGGACGTGTACGCCCGAAAGATGCCGCAACGGGCCGCCGGTTCCTGCAGGCGTCAGTGTGAGAGCTGAGAAGCCTATCTCCTTGACGCCTGTGGGCTCTACCTTCGCGCCGAGTGCATCGGCCATCAGTTGCGCTCCGAGACAAATGCCCAATGTCGGGCGCTCCGCAGCCAACCTGCTTTTCAGAAGCGCCCGTTCGTCGACCAGCAATGGATAGGCATCGGTTTCGTATACCCCGATCGGCCCACCGAGCACGACCACCAGATCCGGTTTCAACGGATCGAACTCGCCGATGCCGTGGGCGGCTATGTCGTGATACTGGATGTCGTATCCTGCTTTCCGCAGAACTGCGTCGAATACTCCGAGGTCTTCGAAATGAATGTGACGGATGGCCGTTGCCGTCCTAGCCATGAAGCGTCCACCTTTTTCCCGGCCCCCAGGCCGCCAACAATGCCTTGTATTCCAGAGCTTGCATGACGGACGCCCAAACCGTTCGGAGAAAACAGGATTGTATTGACCAACCGATCGGTTGGTCATATACCTAGCGTTGATGGGAACTGTCAACTGCTGGCTTGGCTTGGTCGACAGGGGGATGTCGTAGCCAGGTAGAGTGTTTTTGATACCGCCGTTGGATGACAGATGGGTTGCAGGCAAGGGAGGCAGTGCATCCGATGCTCAACGTCTATGATACATGCGCCCAGTCACCCATCAGGCAGTTTGATTACTGGCGCGAGGAACTGTGCCACAACTTTGTCGAACTGGCTGCCGAACGGCAGAGTTCCGGCGGTTTCGGCGGATGTATCAGGCACTTCTCCCTCAACTCGGTGGGTGTCTTTCGTGTCGTCGCCGATGCGCACTGCGTCTCCCGCACGAAACGCGGCATCGATCAGTCAAGTGACGACTGCTACTTCATAAACCTGCAACTCGAGGGAGTTGGCAAGACAAGCCAGCGCGATGCCCAGGTGGCCGCCAACACTGGCGACATGGTGCTGATCGATACGCGAGAACCCTTCTCGGTCCAGCACGACCAGCCGTTCGATCTGATCTGTTTCAAAGTGCCCCGTGCCCTTCTCGGCGCGCAGCTAAGGCAGCGAAATCCGGGGGCCTTGCCGAACGTCCGCGCGTCGCATGGCTATGGCAGGATATTGCGCGGCTATGCGAACGCGCTTCTGGAGGAGACGGAAGCCGATCTGATCGGAAGCGCTTCCGTTCTGGCCGACAATCTGGTCGGCTTGCTTTCCGGAGCGATCAATTCGGCGGCCGAGGGCTTGCCGCCGGGCAACCACCTCGGAACGCAGCAACTGGCTCGCCTAGCCGCCGTGCATGGCTATATCGATCAGAACCTCATGGATCCTGATCTGGCGCTTAATCGCGTCGTCGACCGTTTCAATCTTTCACCGCGCTATCTGCAGAAGCTGTTCGCCGCAGTCGGGTCGACGTTCTCACAGACACTGATGACACGCAGGCTGGACAAGGCCGCTTCGTGCCTGCAGCGCCGCGACCTGAGCGGACGAACTATCGCCGAGACAGCCCTGCTTTGCGGCTTCAACGACCTCTCCTACTTCAATCGTAGCTTTAAGAAGCGTTTCGGGATGTCCCCCCGTGAGTACCGCTCGGCCTATCTGGGCCGCTAGCGCATTAGTCCTGAGCGCATTCCGCCAAGTTTTTTGGCGCAATCGTCCAAGTACGCCCGCACCCGTTTCGACATAATCGGCCGAAATGTTCAGCCAGAGAGCCGCCCCGCAATCGGGAAGTTGCTTTGCGCCGAAGCAAACGGGAGGAATTCATGGTGCTAACTGGCGGTTCGGCTAAAAGTTACTTTGCGACCCGGTTCTCGAAGAAATACGGCCTGCTGCATCCTTTCGCCGGTGCTGGGCTGGCGTTTGTCGGCCAGACTCCGAACCTGGCAATTGCCGTATCGGAGGCGGGTGGCATCGGCGCGCTTGGGGTCGGCTTCATGCCACCAGATCAGCTGCGTGCCAACATCGCCGCCATCCGCGCCGCGACCGACAAGCCGTTCAATATTAACTTCATCACCTGCTTCCCGAACGACGCGCAGATCGAGGTCTGCGCCGAAGAGAAAGTTCCAGTCGCCTCGTTCCATTGGGGACATCCGGCGGCGAAGGATTTAAGGCTGCTCAAGGACGCAGGCGTATCCGTCTGGGAACAGGTCGGCAGTGTTGAGGATGGGCGACGCGCTGCGGGCGATGGCGTCGACGTGGTGATCGCGCAAGGCTGGGAGGCTGGCGGTCACAATTATGGCGGGCTTGGCACCGTCGCCTTCGTCCCCGCCATGGTGGACGCGATCGGCAACCAGGCGCTGGTGCTCGCCTCGGGCGGCATCTCGGATGCGCGCGGCGTGGCGGCGGCCCTGTCGTTGGGAGCTGACGGCGTGTGGGTTGGCACCCGGCTCGTTGCCTCGCAAGAGGCGCATGTGCATCCGTACCATCATCAGGCGCTGGTTGCCGCGCAAGGCGTGGATACAGTGCGCTCGTCGATATTCGGCCCCGAAATGCCCGATTTCAATCCGATGCGTCTCCTGCGCAACCGGGTTGTCAACGAATATACGGACCGTCTCCAGGACGTGCCGACGCAGCGCGATCATCTGCCGGTCGTCGGCGAAACGCTTGTCCATGGCCATCCGCACACCAAGCGCAAGTTCGACGTCACGTTGCCGGTGCCGGAAACGACCGGTGATTTTGAGGAAATGCCGTGGCTGTCCGGCCAGGGCGTGGGCCTGATCAAGGACATTCGACCGGCGGCAGTGATCGTCGAAGAGATGATGGGTGGCGCGGCAGACATATTCCGCAACCGGATCGCGGGGCTGCTCTCATGACCGCGGCTCCCGATCTCGAAGCACCAACGGTGCTGGATATGCTCGATCGCCTGCGCACCGGATCGGTTTCAGCCCGCGCCGTGGTCACATCGGCTCTCGAACGCTGCCGGCAAGAGCAAGATCTGAACGCCATGATCTCGCTGCGGGCCGAGGAAGCGCTCGCCGAGGCGGATGAAGCGGACCGGCAGCGCACGGGCGGAGCTCTTGTTGGCCCCCTGCACGGCTTGCCTATCGTCGTAAAGGACAATGTCGCTGTTGGCGGGTGGCAGTTTACCGGCGGGTCGCCCGCTCTTGAGGGGCACGTGGCATCGGCCGATGCGACGGTGGTCGCCGCCCTGCGCAAGGCCGGCGCAATCGTCATCGGCAAAAGCAACCTGCACGAACTTGCCTTGGGTACGACCAGCAACAATGCGCGTTTCGGACCGGTGCGAAATCCGCGCGACGCGAACCGTACTGCCGGCGGCTCGAGCGGGGGATCGGCTGCCGCCATCGCAGAAGGTTTCGTCACCGCAGCTGTAAGTTCCGACACCGGCGGTTCGGGGCGCATCCCGGCGGCGTTCTGCGGCTGCGTCGGCTTCCGCCCGACCATCGGCCGCTATGCTGGTGACGGTGTCCTGAACATCTGCCCGACGCGCGATACGATCACGACGATGGCGAATTCGGTCGCTGATATCGCCCTTCTGGATGGTGTGATCACGGGTGACCGCGATGCGCTGCAGAAAATCTCGAAACCGATACGGCTTGGACTCCTGAAGCCCTTCGCAGAAACCGACCTCGACGCCGACGTGCGCGCCGCTTTTGGCGCTGGCGTTGCCGCGCTCGGCTATGCCGGTGTTGAGTTTGTTTCCGTCGACGGTGCCGAACTCCTGGAGATCGACCTGGAAATCGGGTTTGGCATCGTTGCCGCCGAGTCGGTGCGGATTTGGCGGAAACGTGCACCAGAAATCCTGGGCATCAGCTTCGAACAATTCGTCGAAAGGATCGGCAGTCCAGACGTGAAGGGCTTTCTTGCCAGTGCATCCCAGCCGGCGAATGAAGTGAGCGACGAAACCTATCAGCGCTTCATCACCCAACGGCTCCCGAGACTGCGGGCCGCCTATGAGGAGTTGTTCTCTACCAGCGGCGTCGATGCATTTGTCTTTCCGACCGTGCCGGCTGTCGCTCCGCCAGTCGGTGAGGACGAGACGATCGTGATTGACGGAAAGAATTTTCCGCTCTTCCCGACAACGATCAGAAATACGGCCCCCGGCACCGTCGCCGGAGTTCCTGGAATTACGTTGCCGCTGCCCGTGGCTGCCGGCAAGCTTCCCGTCGGACTGGCCCTGGATGCTCCGTCCGGGTCGGACAGAATGCTTCTGTCTCTCGCCGGGACGATCGAGAAATTGCTGGCGCAGAAGAATTAGCCGTCGGAACGGTCAGGCAGATATTGCTGGGAGGCAGACATGAAGGCAGCCGTGATCAAGGCCTTTGGCGGGCCGGAACAATTGCAACTCGAGGAAATAGAAACCCCCAAGCCCGGCCCTGGCCAGGTGCTGATCAAGGTACTGGCAGCCGGGATCAATCGGCTCGACCACTACATACGCCTCGGGCATATCGCCCCGGCGCTGCCGTTTCCTCACGTGCTCGGTTCAGATGCCGTGGGCGAAGTCGTGGAGTTAGGCGCCGATGTGACTGGGCACAAAATTGGCGACCGCGTCATCACCATGCCGGGATACCCGCTGAACCCGGAGGAGGCCGATATCCGACCCGTCACTGCGACCTCGAGCTATTGCATTGCAGGACTCCAGATTCCGGGAACCTATGCCCAGTATGCGGTCGTTCCCGAGCGCTGGCTATTGCGCGACACCACCGGCTTGCCGGCCGCGCAGGTAGCCGCGTTGCCGGTATCGCTCATGCTCGCCATCCGGGCCGTGCAGGTCATTGGAGAGGTGAAGGAAGGCGACAGTGTTTTGGTGCAGGCTGGCGCATCGAGTACGGGCATCATGAGCATTCAGGTCGCTCGAGCACTAGGCGCTCGTGTTGCCACCACGGTACGCAGCGAGGCTTCCGCCAAATTTGCTGCTGGCCTCGGTGCCGAACTGGTCATCAACGTCGGTCGGGAGGACTTTGGAGAAGCAATCGCCAAGTGGACGAACGGGCGTGGTGTCGATGTCGCCATCGACAATCTCGGCGGCGAGATTCTCGCACGCTCGATCGACGTAACGAGACCGCTCGGCATCGTCGTCGCGATGGGCTTCATGGAAGGCACGAACGTTACGCTCGATATCCGCAACTTCTTCTTCACGCAGAAGCAGTTGCGCGGCACGTTGGTCGGCGACATCGAGGATATGGCCAATTGGCTTCCACAGATCAGGGCCGGCAAGATCAGGGCTGTTATCGACAGCGTATATCCCCTCTCCAAGGCTGCCGAAGCCCATAAGCGCGTCGCCGAGAACCAGGCGCGGGGTAGCGTCATCTTGCTCCCGTGGGACGATTGACGCGCCTGGCCGGCAGGCAAAGTCCGATTTTCTTAATTCAGGCAAATAGTTAGATCGTGCCTCATGGACGTGCCGCGAGACGGTTGGTTCTGAGCAGCGGTCGGCGGAATGCATCGCGATCTAGCGACTTCACGACCACGGAGCAATCAATGAGCGATGACGCAATGCAGCGGCTGGCCGCGCTGGGCCTGACATTGCCGACGCCGCCAGCGCCGATGGGCGCTTATTGCGCCGTCGTCGAGGCCGGTTCGATGCTGCATGTTTCGATGCAGGGTCCGCTGCGGGACGGGCGTCCGACCCATCGTGGGCTTGTCGGTGCGGAATTGACGGTCGAGGAGGGTGAGGAAGCCGCCAGATGTGACTTTTCATGGAAAGAGGACCCCGTTTGAGGGGTGATTTTCGTCCAAACGGGACCCCTTAACGATGGGGTCATCAAGATGCCTCCGGTTTGATCGGAGGCATTTGTGTTTTGGATGTTGGTGG
>JBFWUS010000011.1:0-88238 GCA_050247155.1 Rhizobiaceae bacterium | reverse complement strand
TGACAGGGAGGCGCCGGGAGCGATCCTGGCGCCCGCTCTGTCTTTTGGGTTAGTCAAATAGCCCGGTCGGCAGCCCATCCATGCTGACGACATTCTTCTCCCGCCAGTAGGCCTGGATGCCGTCTTCGCCCTTCTTCTCGGCCCAATCGTCCAGCACGCTGCGCTCGCCGACATAGTCGAATTCCGGAACGCCGTAGCCGCATGAGGTCTGGACGATCTCGATGTGAAGCTCGACGATTTTTCGCGTACCCAACGGAGCATAGCCTCCAAAATGGTCCGCGAGCAGTTCGCCGAAGCGCGCGCTGTCGTGCCGGTGCGAAACGCCTTGGCCGTAAAGCCTGAGAATCTTCGGCGGCCCGTCGAAGGCGCAGAGCATGATGGTCAGCCGTCCATCGGCAATCAGATGCGCGGCCGTCTCGTTGCCGCTGCCGGTCAGGTCGAGATAACAGACGCTTTGCGGTCCAAGAACCCGAAAGTCGCTTGTGCTGCGGGGCGAGATGTTGACGCGCGCGCCAACGGCAGCCGAGGCCGTGAAGAAGATATGCTGGCGCTCGATAAAGCGCTGGATTGCGTCGTCGATGCTGGGAAACTGCTTGGCCAAGGCGCTGGGCCCTCGTGGTTACAGCATGTCGTAACGCATCACGCCGGCCAAATCCAAGCATCCTTTCTCCCGTGACGGCGGCATAGTATCCTGCACCCGAATCTTTCGGGGGCCGATCTCGTGACACTGATCCAGAAGCTTGCGATCTTCTACGCCGTCATGTTCTTCGGCATAGTGGGCATGAATTACGTGCCCGCCTTTCACGATGCCAACGGCATGATGTTCGGCTTGTTCTCACTCCAGTGGTACGATGATTTGCTGCACGGCTTTTCGGGCGTCTGGGCAGCTATCGCCGCCTTCGTCTCACACCGCCAATCGGTGATCTACTTCAAGCTGTTTGGCGCGGTCTATCTCTTCGACGGCGTGCTGGGCCTGGTCACTGGTTCGGGTTGCCTCGACGGCGGCATCTTCATCGACGGTTTCCGCTCCTTCGCCGACGTCGATTTCCCGACGCGCTTCTTTGCCAACGCCCCGCATCTGGCGATCGGCGGCTTTGCGGTCTTCGTCGGCTATTGGCTGTCGCGGCGCGTCGTCGATCGTTACGCCGCCGCCTGAACCTGGCCTGGACGCCGCGCGATGTTTCTGTTCCGGTGGCTGAAACGATTGCTCAAGATCGCCATCTTGATCGTCCTGATCATGTTGGCGATCCCTGTTGTGGGTCTCGGCTACGGCTTCTGGACAACCTCGCCCTTGGACAAGACGCCGCTCCCCGGCGTGACGGAAGCCGCTCCGCCGACAGCTTTGGCCAATCAGGTGCGCGAAGAGATCAAGGGTTATCAGCGCCCGGAAGAATCTACCTATCTGACTTACCCCGAATGGGCGATCGTCTATGCCGCGCGCGAATACGCCGCCTTCCTGAAAGCCGGCAACCGCGAGAGCCATTTCCCATACTGGTCCTACATCGGCCGCTTCTGGCAAGACTATGCGATGGTCATTCGCGCTACCGCCAACAAGCCGTTCAACTTCGAAAACCACCAAATGCTTGTCGTCATCGGCACCAGCCACACCATCGAACACGCGATCCAGTGGGCTTATGAGAACACGATAGGGGCTATCACCGAATGGACCTCCGGCGACCCCGTCGCCGTCGACCGCTATCAAGCCGGGGTCGCAGCCGAATATGCCGCTTTCCTCGATCAGGTTCCCTGGTACCAGTTTCCCTACGCAGAGAAGCGCGCGGGCCTCCTGGCCGTCGAGCCCGATGTGTGGGGCGACAGCGTCCGCACTTATGAACGAACGGCGCAAGCCTATCTCGCCTATACGATCAAGCAGACCTATGCCGATCTGATCAGGTCCGCCCTCGCGGCGACCTCGGACCCCGCCTTTCTGGATATTCATGTCTGGGGCACAGGGGATGAGCCGGGCGCGGTCGCGGCGGCGATAGCAGGCGAACCGGACACCAAGTTTGAAAAGGATATGGCGGCCGATGGCGCCGTCTTCGTCACCAAGCGGTACCAGGTCTTTACGGAGATGATCCCGCGCCTGATCGACAAGGGCATGCGTTTCATCGAGATCGGGGGCAATGACGAAATCCTTGTCACGATCTTATCGAATGATGAAATCGCCTTGCCTGCCGGAACGCGATTGCTATTCGCCTATCAGCTTCCGGCCGATCCGGCTGTCAGACGGACGGGGCTTACCGTCGCGGTGCGTCAACTCCATTCAGTGCTGCCTGCCATACTATCCGGCGGGGCAAGGTTGGAACATGTCTACGATTACTGAACCTGTCATCGCGCGACGGCGATGCGCCGCCTGCTAAAGGTCTTCGCCTTCCTTGTTGCCGGGCTGTTCGTCTCGGTCGGCGTTGCGCTGATGATATTCGGCGCCCTGGCGTTGAATCGGGAATCGCAGACTCCCGAGCAGGCCGCCGGAGCCGGCGCAAGCTATGTGCAGGTCGGCGACCTCGCCGTCCACTATCGCGAATGGGGTCCACCGAACGGCAAGCCCTTGCTTCTCATGCCCGGCTCGTTCGCCTGGTCGGAAACCTACCGCGATATTGCCGAGCCGCTCGGCGCGCGCGGCTGGCGGGTGATCGGCGTCGATATGCCTCCCTTCGGCTATTCCGAACGGCCCGCGGATCACGACTATTCACGCACCGCTCAGTCCAGCCGAATCCTCGATTTCGCCGATGCGTTGAAATTGGACCGCTTCGCGCTTGGCGTCCATTCCTATGGCGGCGGCGCGGCGATCGAAGCGGCATTCATCGCCCCCGACCGCATCGAGGGACTGATATTGCTCGACGTGGCCCTCGGCCTTGGACAAAAAGGCCCGCCAGAACCACCCTTGGCCGCACTATTGCGCATCGGTCCCGTGCGCAATCTTCTGACAGCGGCGACTTTCACCAACCCGCTGCTGATCGGCAAAGGATTGCGCGACTTCATCCACGACGACAGCCTGGTGACGGATGAACGCATCGAAATCTATGCCCGCCCGGCCACCGTCGAAGGCACGACGCAAGCTGTGAGCGCCTGGCTGCTGACGGGCCTTTTCGCCGACGAGCGAACGGCCTACTCAGCCGACCTGGCGAACTACAAGACATTCGACGCGCCTGTCCTTGTTATCTGGGGACGCGAGGATACTGTGACGCCGCTGCAGCAAGGCGAACAGATTGCCGCCGCCTTTCCGAAGGGCCGGCTGGAAGTGCTGGACGGCGTCAACCATATCCCGCAGGTCGAAAAGCCTGCCGAGGTGGTTGACCTGATCGACGGCTTTCTCACCAATCCCGCCGCCGAAGCTACCCAAGCGGACAGCGGTCTGCGCGGCAGGCTGGACCCATGACTGTCCCAGCCTACGCGACGCCGCTGAGAGCCTTCAGCGCCCGGTAGAAGGTCGAGGTGAACAGTTCGCCGGGGTCATACTCGCTCTTCTTGGCCAGAAACGCTGGCAGCTCCGGATAGGACGCCAGCAATTGCTTCGCCGTATAGTGAAGCTGATACGGCAGGAAGAACCGGCCCTTATGCTGCAGCGTCAGGTCAATCATTTTCCGCGTCAGTTCGCGCTGCGCCGCATTGCCCGCGTCGTCGGTCGGCTGGTTGATGTAGAGCACAAGCGCGAAGGCAGGCTCCGGAGCATAGGTCAGCGCGACATCCTCCTTGTGCACGATCCGCACCGAGGCATTCAGCACCGGCAGCGGCTGATTGCCCAGAATCTCCCGCGCCCCGGCGATGAAGTCGTTATAGGCGGCACGCGGAATGAAATATTCGTGCAGGATATCGGTTTCGGCAGGCAAATCGTTGAACAGATAGGGCACGGAATCGTGCATCGGATCGTTGCGCGAAACTAGGCACGCCTCGCCTTCCGCCATCGCGGCCGTGCGCGGCACCGTGCAGCTCTCGAACTCCGGCTCCAGCGTTTTTTCCGTGAACCATTTCAGCTCCTGGAACAGCCCGCCCTTCTTCGCCAGATTGATGATGACGCGCTTCACCCCCACCGCGCCAGGCGCGCCGAGTGCCGGCATGTCGGCAGGCGTTGCATCCGCGACTTTGTCGTAGCGGTAGACGATCATGTCTTCGAGGAAATTGCCGGGCGCGGTCGAGAGATGCCCGTAGAAGAGGCCGATATTCGGCTCCTTCTCCAGCTTCTCCTCAAAGAAGGCAGGAAACTCCTCCGACTTGATGATCTCGCGCCGCGTCTCGTAGACAACGTTCAGCACGATTTCGAGCTCGGCCGACAGCACGACGCCAAACAGCCCATAGCCGCCCACAACATGGCGGAACAGGTCAGCATTCTCGTTATGCGAACAGCCCACGATGCTGCCATCGGCCAGCATCACGCGCAGCGACTTAATCGATCCGGCGACCGAGCCGGCCTGATGGTCCATGCCGTGCGCATTGACCGAGATCGAACCGCCAACGGAAAAAATGTCGGTCGATTGCATCGCCTTCACCGCGAATTTCGGATGCAGCATGGTCTGGATATCGTGCCAGGTCGCGCCGGGCTGAACTGTCATCGTCATCGCCGCTTCGTTGACGGTGACGGTATTGAATTTCAGCATGTCGAGCACGAGCGCGTTGTCGTCGCAAGCATGCCCGCCCATCGAATGGCGCACACCGGCCATCGATACCTTCAGCCCGTTCGTCTGTGCAAAGGCCAATGCCTTGGCGATGTCTTCCTCGCTCGCCACCGCGACGACGCCATAAACAGGCGTGCGCGACAGCGCGCTGGCATCGTTCAGTTCGCCGCCCTTGGACAGCCAGGTGAGACCGGGATCGAAAGCAGGCGGGTTCGCCAAAGGCTGCTCGGCCAACACAATGCCATCGACATCCGCGATACGGCCGAGATCCTTGCGGCCGCTCGGGTCGCGGCCAAGTCTTGCAAGCGTTGTCCCCGCCCAGCCGAGCCCCGCAACGACAGCCGCGCCGCCGATCAGCAGCCGGCGTGAAAGACCGCGTTTTCGAATCGCTTGCGCCATCGATTTCCCCAAGTTTGCCCCGCTTGAGGTACAATTCCGCGCCATGCATGGCCAGAGCTTTCGAGCTCTAACGCATGTCGGATTAACTCAGCACCTCAGCCAGATAGGGCAAACTTTCATCCATCCGGTAGTCGACGTTTGTATGGTCGTCAGGAAACTCTTCGTAGCGGTGCGCAATGCCGCGTTCTTCCAGAATCTTATGGATCCGTCTCGTGCCATAGAGAATGTCGAACTGGTCATCGGCGCCGCATTCGAGATAGAAGCCCTTGAGCTTTCCGATCGCGGCGGAATGAGACTTCACCATGAGGGCCGGGTCCCAAGCCAGCCAGCTCCCCCAGCGCTCCGGTATGGTCTCGCAAGTGTCGAGGGTCACCGGCAGACGCAAACCAAGGAAGGCTTCTGGGTCCGGATCAAAGCTCGCAGCCTGGCACAGGAACATCAGGATCATCGTATCCTTGCTATCGACCTTAGGCTTGGCCTCGAAAGCCTTCACCCATTCCTCGATCGAATTGCCGTGCTTGGCGAGCGCCCGCAGCACGTTCGGAAAGCCAGCGAGATAAAGATGGTCAAAACCGGCGTCGCCCGAATGGCTGGCTGCGGCGGACCAGACGTGGGGATGACGCATGGCATGGATCAGCGCGCCAAAGCCGCCTGACGATTTGCCGAAGACCCCGCGCCTGCCCTCGCCACCACAGCCGAAGCGTACTTCGACCGCAGGCAGCACGTCCCCGATCAGAAAGTCTTCATAATTGCCCATCACCGAGCTGTTCACATACTGGTTGCCGCCCAAGCGCGTGAAGCAATCGGGAAATGCCACGACGACGGGCTTCATCTTGCCATCGCCAATCAGCCGATCGAGCCGCTCCGGGACATTTTCGTTAAAACTTTTCCAGGCGGTGTGCGCCGGCCCTCCTGCCGTGTAGCCGACGAGGTCCATCAGAAGGGGCAAGCCCGCGCCGTCATGCCCATGCGGAATGTAGACATCGACAATGCGTTCGCACGGATCGCCCAAGCGGTTATTGGCTAACGCTTTGCTGTCGAGAGTCAACCGGTGAACAATCCCGGCGGGATGTTTGGTTCGTCGCATGATGTCCCTTTCGCCGTCCTAGCGCTTCTGGCGCGGCGCATTGCGCGCCAACTCGGCGAACGCTTCCGGCGTTACCGCCGCGATGGCCTCGCCGACGGCATCGAGGTCGAGATCGTCTATCGCTTTGAATCGCAGACAGGCCTTGCCCATGTCGAGCTTCCTGCCCGCCACTTTGACTTTGTCCTTGAACCGCGCCATCAGCGCTTCGTCGGCATAAAGGCCGCATAGATAAAGGGCCATGTGGTTCTTCTGGTTGCCCAGCGCGGCGTACATCAGCGGCTTGCCGTTATAAGTCCTACCGCTGGTCGCCAGCGGCACCTCGTAGCTGATCATGCCCCAGTTGAAATTCTCTTCGTAGCCGGCCGGCAGGTGCGCAAGCACCACTTTTCGAACGGCTTCGATTGAAACACGCCGGTCTGGCGGCAATTCGGCCAGATAGTCTTCGATCGCTGTCTGATCCGAAGTCTTCATTTGGACTGGGCGCCGCCACCAACCTGCCGCACCAGCGCCGCCGTCTCCAGCAACGTCACCAGATCGGCGATCATCGGCCGGACATGCTCATCATAGCTCAGCGGCGTCGAAATGGCCGGCAGCTCGAAATAGTCCTTCTCGAGCGGCAGCAGCAGGAACGCATCGCTGCCACGCAACGCCACCAGCGCCTGCCCGGACGGCCAGGTCTCACCCAGCCATTTCAGCGCCTGCGCCAGCCGCCCGACAATCAGCGGCTTTGCCGCGTCAGGATTGTCGGTACGAAAATCATAGGCATTGTCCAAATCCGCGACGCCGGATTGGATCTCCTCGAGCGACCCGCCGAAGAGATTTCGAAAGAACCCGCCCACCATGCCGGCCTGCCGGCCGGCAACCAGTATGCCCGGGAATGGGCTCGCCGCCTCGAACGCCAGTCCCACGCCCTTGAAGGTCACGTTTTCGGACTTGCCTGCCTTTTCCGCCAGCCGCGCCTCGAACAGCTCGAACGGAAAGCCGCGATATCGGCCGGTGATCACGTCATCGAAAGTCTCGCGGTTGAACGAACCCACCATTTCGCGGGGCAGCCGGTCGAACGACGCCGGCGCTTCATTCTGTTGGTAACGAAAATCTTCGATGAAGCGGAAAATCGTCGGGAACAGACGATAGCGGAAATCCTGCTGCGTCTGCCGCGCCGGCGCCATTGCCCAGAAGAAGGCGAAGATCGCCAGTACGAAACCGCCTACATAGAGGAAAACATGCGGCGCTGAACGCCACTGCTCGAATGGATTAGCGAGCCTGTTCAAAAATACCGCCGCGAAATAGACCAGCACCGCCAGGACAACGAGGAACAGCGGAACCCGCCAGCGCACGCTGGCAGCCGCCCGCATCCGCTTCGCTTCATAGCTTTCGATGTCGGCGCGAATGCTTGCGAGCAGCTTCGGATCGGGCATGACGTCGTCGACGTTCATCGTGCTGGCTCCTCTGTCGCGTTCGCCGCACATAAGAGCAGTTCGGTAAATTCGGCAAGCAGGCCGTTTCCGGCTGCCGAATTGCGGCCGACCTCCTGACAACCCGATGTCAGGAGCGCAGCATGGGTCACCTGATTGCGGGCAACCGCACTTTTTTCCGCCAACCAATCGGCCTACATACTGAGTCCATGGCCAAAGCTCCCGAAAAGACCTCCCGAGACGATCGCGGAAGCGCGAAGGCGTCACCGCGCGCCAAGTCGAGCCCGCTGACCGACTATCACGACGCCTCCGAGCCGCTGCATCCCGCCGGTTTCGGCGAAGCGCCGCAGGCTGAGTTTGCCGGTGCGCCGCTGAAGGGCTCGGTATCGGATTGGGCGGCGCAGATTGCGAGAGAGGCGGATGACAGCGCCCTTACCCTCCCCCTTGCGGGGAGGGTCGCTGCGGAGCAGCGGGGCGGGGGTGCTGAAATCACACCGACCCCCACCCCGGCGCTGCGCGCCGACCCTCCCCGCAAGGGGGAGGGTAAGGGCGCCAAGAAAATCCCTGAGCGCTCCACCTCCCCTACCCGCACCGCGCGCGGCACGTCGATGGGCGGCGCGGCGACCGCTAGGGAGCGTGCGGCGGTCGGCCTGAACCCGGTCGCCGGCCTGGATATCGCGCTGGAGGACGTCGACAAGCTGTCGAACTCCGACGTTACCGCCACGGTCGCAGCACTCTCCGCGCTGATCGAATCGGGCAATCCGCTGCACAAGAATGGCGTGATCTGGACGCCGCACCGCCCTGCCCGGCCCGACAAGTCGGAAGGTGGCATCGAGATCAGGATGGTGACTGACTACAAGCCGTCCGGCGACCAGCCGACGGCCATCAAGGATCTTGTGGAAGGCGTCGCGAATACCGACCGTACACAGGTTCTGCTCGGCGTCACCGGCTCCGGCAAGACCTTCACCATGGCCAAGGTGATCGAGGAGACGCAGCGGCCTGCCCTTATCCTCGCGCCGAACAAAACGCTGGCCGCCCAGCTCTATGGGGAGTTCAAGCAGTTCTTCCCGGACAACGCGGTCGAGTATTTCGTTTCCTACTACGACTACTACCAGCCGGAGGCCTACGTCCCCCGAACCGACACTTACATCGAGAAGGAATCCTCGATCAACGAGCAGATCGACCGCATGCGTCACTCGGCGACGCGCTCGCTGCTCGAACGCGACGACGTGATCATCGTCGCCTCGGTCTCCTGCATCTACGGTATCGGCTCGGTCGAGACCTACACGGCGATGACCTTCCAGATGCAGATCGGCGACCGGCTCGACCAGCGCCAGCTTCTCGCCGACCTCGTCGCACAGCAATACCGCCGCCAAGACGTCAACTTCGTGCGCGGCTCGTTCCGCGTGCGCGGCGACACGATCGAGATTTTTCCGGCCCACTTGGAAGACCGCGCCTGGCGCATCTCCATGTTCGGTGACGAGATCGAATCCATCACCGAGTTCGACCCGCTCACCGGCCACAAGACGATGGACCTGAAGAGCGTCAAGATCTACGCGAACTCGCACTATGTGACGCCGCGCCCGACCTTGAATCAAGCCATCAAGTCCATCAAGGAAGAGCTGCAGCACCGCCTGCAAGAGCTTGAAAAGGCTGGCCGTTTGCTGGAGGCGCAGCGGCTCGAACAGCGCACGCGCTTCGACCTGGAAATGCTGGAGGCGACCGGCTCCTGCGCCGGCATCGAGAACTATTCGCGCTACCTCACCGGCCGCGCGCCGGGCGACCCGCCGCCGACGCTGTTCGAATATGTGCCCGACAATGCGCTGATCTTCATCGACGAAAGCCACGTCACCGTGCCGCAGATCGGCGGCATGTATCGCGGCGACTTCCGGCGCAAGGCGACGCTGGCGGAATACGGTTTCCGTCTGCCGTCTTGCATGGACAACCGCCCGCTGCGCTTCGAGGAATGGGACGCAATGCGCCCGATGACCGTCGCCGTATCGGCGACGCCGGGCGGCTGGGAGATGGACGAATCTGGCGGTGTCTTCGCCGAGCAGGTCATCCGCCCGACCGGCCTGATCGATCCGCCGGTCGAGGTACGTCCGGCCAAGGCTCAGGTCGACGATGTCGTCGGCGAAATCCGCGAGACGACGAAGAAGGGTTACCGCACGCTCTGCACGGTGCTCACCAAGCGCATGGCCGAGGATCTGACCGAATATCTGCACGAGCAGGGCATTCGCGTGCGCTACATGCACTCCGACATCGACACGTTGGAACGCATCGAAATCCTGCGCGACCTCAGGCTCGGCGCATTCGACGTGCTGGTCGGCATCAACCTTTTGCGCGAAGGCCTCGACATTCCCGAATGCGGCTTCGTCGCCATTCTCGATGCCGACAAGGAAGGCTTCTTGCGCTCCGAAACCTCGCTGATCCAGACCATCGGCCGCGCTGCGCGCAACGTCGACGGCAAGGTCATTCTCTATGCGGATCAGGTCACCGGCTCGATGGAACGCGCCATGGCGGAAACCAACCGCCGCCGCGAAAAGCAGCTCGAATACAACGCCGCCAACGGCATCACGCCGGAAAGCGTGAAGTCGCGCATCGCCGACATCCTGGACTCCGTCTACGAACGCGATCACGTCCGCGCCGACATCACCGGCTTCGCCGAGGATCAGGGCGCGATGATGGGCAACAATTTGAAGGCCCACCTCGAAGCGCTAACCAAGCAGATGCGCGACGCCGCCGCCGATCTCGACTTCGAAAAGGCCGCTCGCCTACGCGACGAGATCAAACGTCTGCAGGAGATCGAACTGTCGATTTCCGACGACCCCATGGCGCGCGACGTGGAGGCCCAAAGCCCCTCCTCCGGCCGCGAAAAGGGCAAACACAACAAAGGCGTGGCGCGGCACCGCACAGCGGAGGAGCAGGAGCGTTTTCGCAAGCTGGACGAGGCACGCGCCGCCGAAGCCGCGGCAAAGGCCGCCCGGCCCAATCTTTTCCGAAAACCGGACCTCGACGCCATGGGCACGTCGGGCGACCACGCGATGCCTCTGGCCCCCTCCCCCTTGAGGGGAGGGAGGGACGGCGAAGCCGGCCGGGGTGGGGGTGAGGACGGCTCCTCACTGTTCAAGAAACAATCGGCCCGCGAAGCGCATGGTTCGGACTACGGCACACCTGACGACGGCAAATCACTCTTCCGCAAGAATTCTCTCGACGAAATGACCGTCCGCCGCACGGAAAAACCGGTGGAAGGCGTCAAACCGGTCAAGCGCGAGAAGGTCGGTATCGGCTCCTACGAGGGTGAGGGCAACCGCCCGAACGCCGACGATCACGCACGAGGGCGCCGGTCGAAGAAAAGCGGCCGGCCAGGCCATTGATCTCTAAACCACTCTTGTTGTTTGCCTGCGGCTCATTCCGCGAGGAAAGCGTCCAGTTGGCTGTTTTCAGGCGACGACTCTCCGGCGTGCCGGATTATCTGCCGGGCTATGCACGACTAAGCCATGGCAAGGGCAACGAACCTGTTGTCACTCAGACCGGAAACGCGAACGACAGGGTCGCTGGCTTGGTTTTCACAGTTACCGAAAACGATCTCGATCTGGCGGCACGCGCGGAACCGCTGGACTACGTGCGCCGGAGTGTCGTTCTGGCGTCCGGGCGCAATGCCTGGGCGTTCCTGAAGCGATAGGCATCGGGCGTGGTGGTCATCCATTCCCGACCGTTCTTCGCCACCCATTCAATCCCGCCACGCGGTACGCCGATATCCTTCAACGCCCCGTCGTCGAGCCCTTCGAGATCGCGCCGCGCGCGCCATTGCGCCAGCGCCGCCATGGCGCGCCACCACAGGTCCAGCACAGCGTTGAACAGCACTTCAGGCGCATAGGTTTTCGTTCGGGCAGGGCCATGTGCCCTGCCGCGTTCAAGCGGCATCGCCATTGTCGTCTCCTTTTGAAGAGAGCCCGAGCCTAGCCAGATCAATTGCATAAGGGAAACGAATGTTTATTATGCCGCCAATAAGCAACCGTTATGAGCTTAGGCGATGCCCAACAACATCGATATCGGCCTGCTGCGCGCCTTTCTGGCCGTGGTCGACACCGGTGGTATGACCAGTTCAGCGCGGGTACTCAATCTCACCCAGGCGGCCGTCAGCCTGCAGATCAAGCGGCTGGAGGATCATTTTAGCGCCCAGCTTTTCGAGCGCGACCGCAAGGGCATGAAGCTCACGCCAACCGGCCAGCGGCTTGTTGTCCAGGCGCGCCGGATGGTGCGCAACAATGACGAGGTCTGGTCGGCCATGAACGAAGCCGAGTTCGAGGGCGAGATCAGGCTCGGCATGCCGTCCGATTTCGTCCGCTGCTTCGGCGCGCCGATTCTCAAGCAGTTCGACCAGGCTTGGCCCCGCGTGCGTGTGTCGCTGGTTTGCGAGACGACCCAACGGCTCTTGGAAAAACTCGATCGCGGCGAAGTGGACCTGACCTTTACCGTCGAGAAGAAATGCGGGCACAACGGCGTGACGCTGCTGTCGGACCCACTCGTCTGGGTCGGCGCCAAAGGCGGCCAAGCCTACGAACGCGATCCTTTGCCGATATCTACCGACGACGAGACCTGTTCGCTGCGGCCGTATGCGCTGAAAGCGCTCGCTGATGTCGGTCGAACCTGGCGCTGGGTTTGCGAAGACAAGAATTTCGATCCGATATTGGCCACACTGGAAGCCGACATCGCCGTGGCGCCTTTGCTGGCGTGCACGGTGCCGCCCGACTTTGAAATTCTTGGCGAACGCCACGGCATGCCGCCTCTGCTGAATTTCTGGATCAACCTGTATGTGCCACATGCCGGCGCGACGCCTCTCGCGGCGGAGCTCGCGAACCATATCCGCGACGTCGTCGGTACGCGCTCGGCGCGTGTGGCTTGAGACGGGCAACATCATCTGCTTACGACAAGACGGGCAACATCATCTTGCCACAACCCTGTTCCTCGGTGTATACGCCGCGCGCTTTCAACCCGTTTCGAAAGGAGGGCTGCGTGATCACGTTTTTCCGTCACCATCGTCAGCGCGGCCCTGTCCACGCCCTGCGAGCTTGCTTGCAGGGCTGACCTGAAACGGTCCGGGTTTTCCCGCTCTTTTTCCTGGTTTGCCCCTCGTCGCGCCGCCTGTCTGGCAGCGCGGAACGATACCGCCGAGGCCGCGCCGCGCGCCGTCCGGCAAACCAGAGTTTAAAAAAATGGCCCAGATCAGCCTGAAATCCGTTGGCGTGTCGCTGAACGCGCCGCTCTTTGCCAACCTCACCGTCGTCGTCGGCCCGGGCGATCGCCTCGGACTCGTCGCCGCCAATGGCCGCGGCAAGTCCACTCTGCTGCGCTGCCTCGCCGGCGAAATGGAGCCAACCGGCGGTGACATCACCCGTTCGCGCGGCATGCGCGTCGGCTATGTCCGTCAGGAGGTACCGGCTTCGCTGCTACCGCTGACCTTCACCGAGGCGGTCGCCGCCGCGCTCGAGCCGCACCAGCGCGAGGACGAGAGCTGGCGCGTCGACATCATCCTCGACGACCTCGCCGTCCCGGAAAACCTGCGCACGCGCAAAGTTTCGGAATTGTCCGGCGGCTGGCAGCGCATAGCGCTGCTGGCGCATGTCGCCGTCGCCGAACCCGACGCGTTGCTGCTCGACGAGCCGACCAACCATCTCGACCTTGCCAAGATCGCGCGTCTGGAAAGCTGGCTTGCCGGCTTGCCGCGCGACATGCCGGTCA
Source organism: Rhizobiaceae bacterium (assembly GCA_050247155.1). Taxonomy (GTDB): domain Bacteria; phylum Pseudomonadota; class Alphaproteobacteria; order Rhizobiales; family Rhizobiaceae; genus Mesorhizobium_G. Next base: position 74,979 of record JBFWUS010000011.1, on the reverse strand, counting down.
TCGTCGCCAGCCACGACCGCGCTTTCCTTGATGCGGTGACCAACCGCACACTATTTCTGCGCCCGGATGCTTCGCCGCTATTCGCCCTGCCCTATTCACGCGCCCGGGGAGCACTGGCCGAAGTCGATGCCTCGCTCGAACGGCAGTATGAGCGCGACATGAAGATTGCGCAGCAACTCCGTCGGCAGGCGGCGAAGCTGAACAATATCGGCATCAATTCGGGCAGCGACCTGCTCACGGTGAAGACGAAGCAGCTCAAGGCGCGCGCCGAGCGCATCGAAGAAGCAGCAGCGCCCGCGCACAGGGAACGGTCTGCCGGCGCGATCAAACTCGCCAATCGCGGCACGCACGCCAAACTGCTGGTCAGTCTCGACGACGTTCCAGTCACCACGCCAGCCGGCGAAGTTCTGTTCAAGACCGGCAAGATCGGCATCGCGCAAGGCGACCGCATCGTGCTGCTCGGCGGCAATGGCGTCGGCAAGTCGCGCCTCATCGAGCTGATCCGCCGCGCCATCGAAACACCGGGATCGACCGACGGCGTAAAGGTCACGCCGTCTGTCGTGCTCGGCTATGGCGACCAGGCGCTGGAACAGTTCGGCGGCAAGCGTAGCCCGTTCGATCTGCTCAACCGCGGCTTTGAACTCGGCGACCAGCGCGTGCGCTCGCTGCTTGCCGGCGCGGGCATCGCGGTCGAGTTGCAGGACAAGCCTTTGGTTCTGCTCTCGGGCGGCCAGAAGGCGCGTCTAATGTTGCTGACGCTGCGGCTGACCAATCCCAACTTTTACCTCCTCGACGAACCGACCAATCACCTCGACATCGATGGGCAGGAAACGCTGGAAGACGAGTTGCTACAGCACGAGGCAAGCTGCGTGCTCGCCTCGCACGACCGTTCCTTCATCCGCGCGATCGGCAACCGTTTCTGGCTGATCGAGCGCCGCAGGCTGGTTGAGATCGACAGCCCGGAGCCGTTCTTCACCGCGGCGGCCAGTGATCGCGGTTGATCAAAGCCACATCGCCGACGGATTTTTCCGCCGGCGATGTCGGGAACCGGATTTGTATTTCGTCCTTTGCGCAGCCACTCTGGCTGAACCCATTGAGGAGCAAAAAAAATGAATGCGCAGACCATCAATGCCAACGACCCGAAGGTGCTTGGCGGGCTTTGCCCTTACATCAGCGTCGACGGCGCCCTGAAAGCCGCCGATTTCTATGCCGACGCCTTTGGCGCGCAGACCCTGCACAAGGTGGAGCCCGACGAGCAAGGCCGCACCATGCACGTGCATGTCTACATCAACGGCTCGTCCCTGATGATTTCGGATTTTTATCCGGACTACGGCCACGCCTATGAAAAGCCGCAGGCCTTTGTCCTCCAGCTTCATCTCACCAATGACGAGATCGATAGCTGGTGGAAGCGCGCCGTCGATGCCGGCAGCGAGATCGTCATGCCCTTGCAGGTCATGTTCTGGGGTGATCGCTGGGGCCAGGTCCGGGACAAGTTTGGCGTTCTGTGGGCGATGAACGCGCCCGTGAACGCGGCCTGATCCAGCCCAAAATGACGATATCGGGCGCGGAGGCCGCGTCGCGCCCGGATTTCTTACGCAGCGGATCAGTTGCAACCACCCCACCGTCCTTCGAACCCCCGAAGGGCCGGAGGGGGTGGAACCTGCGGGTAGGCCGTCTGCTCTACTCAGCAAGCCCCATCACTGATAATCCTATAATCATTCACCCGCGCCTCGCAGGCATTTCCAAACGTCCGGATGCTGTCGCCGCGCCGCGCGCAAACCGGCGCATATTCGCGGGTGCAAGCGGCTCGATCTTCATCCGGGATCTGCCGGCGGCACTCGCCTTGGCCTACGATGCGGAAACCTGCCGCGTCGGCCTCGCAAGCGTTGCCGAACGTGCGCCGGTTGCCGCGCCGCTCGCCGCAGACCGGATCGTATTGGCGTGTACAGATTTGCGGCTCCTGCGGGCGCTCCCGGCGGCATTCGCCGCGTCGCTCGACGTCATAGCCGGCACGGCGTGCCAGGCAGGCGTTGCTGAACGTGCGCCGGTCGCGACCGTCGCTAGCGCACACCGGCACATATTCGGCGGTACACACTCGAGGGCCATCGTCCGGAATCGGCCTCGGCCCCTCCTCCACGACCACGCAGGACGACAGCGTAATCAGGCTGACAAGGGCAGCCAGCCAGCGCAGTGGAATCAAAGATTTCAAACCGAGCATGTTCCTCTCTCCTGCCCCCGTCCGCATCCGTTCCGATCCTCGCCAAATCGCCAGCAAATGCAACGGCGTCTTGCTGCTTCTGTTCGCCCCTGCGATCTTCACGCGATGTCCCGGCAAGAAACCAAACCCGAATACTCGGTGCTCGTCTTCGATATGGCCCGCACCGGCGAGCCTGATGGCGAGCATCTGGTACGCGGTTTTCAGAACCTTGAGACGGCGCAGGCCTATGCGCAGGCGCGGGTTCGCGCCTCGGTCGAGGAACTGCGTAAGCCCGGTACGTCTGCCGACGAACTCTCGACGCTCTGGCATATCTATGGCGAAGACTGCGCCGTGATCGGCAACGGCTATCGCGGCAAGGAGTGGTTGCAATATTACATCGACCAGCCGGCAACGCCTGCCGAAACAGATTGGAAAGCGCTTCAGCCCGAACCACGCCGCTTCTATGCAGCGCTGCTCTTTTCCGACGCGACGCAGAACGCAACGTGGCTGCTCCACTTCTTCAGCAGCACCTGGCGTCCGAAGCCGCCGGACCTCTTGGAAACGTATGGGGAGGAAGCGCGGGCCAAATTGCGCGACAAGGGGATAACCATTGCCGAACCGCTGACCATTCATGTCGCGAGCCTGTTCGAACTTCCCAGGCCACCGCAACCGCCGGCCGACAGGCCGCTGAAAAATTGGCGCGTGACGGTCGATCTTGTTTGTCATGACATCAAATTCGGCGCGACGGCATCAGGCGTGTTTGCCTGGCCGGAAGCACCGCAAGGCCTGATCCTGGACCAGATGGCGCGCGTTGTTGTAGCCGACACGCTCGCCGCACGTGGCGACGGCCCAGACTATCTCGACTACACCGACATCCTCTCCATTAAGGTCGAAGAGGCCGCCACCCCACCATCCCATGGTATAGGTTGAGTGCGGAAGTTGCAGCGCGGCCTTGCCTCTCTCCTGTGTCCATGCGATATATTCTGTGATCGGGCATTTGCTGACCCGGAGACTGGAACGTTTTGGACGACCCTTTCCCCGACATCGTGAATATCTGACGGCCCCGCTTTTGGCGGGGGGTTAATCATGCATCCGCATGACCGCCAAATAACCACCGGCGCTATCTCCAGCGGTAGCGCCAACAGACTGACAGGGCGAAGGAGCTTCCCCAACATGGCCCAGACCGGCACCGTAAAATTTTTCAATGCAACCAAAGGCTTCGGCTTCATCACGCCGGAAGGCGGCGCAAAGGATGTATTTGTCCACATCTCCGCGATCGAAAAGTCTGGCCTTCGCACTCTCGTTGACGGCCAGAAGGTATCGTTCGATGTCGAGCCGGACCGCATGGGCAAAGGCCCGAAGGCGGTGAACCTGCGCGCGGAGTAATTTCCGCGGCTAACTTTGGCGTGCAAACTGCCTTTCAGGGCGCGGCGGTCTTCGCCGCGCCCTTTGCTTTGCCTTATGTTCGCGCTCCTGGCGGCGCGAAAACTTTCACTTGCCCCCTGATACAAAATAAAGGACTAATTCACGCTTCGGGCATTTGCCGGCCCGGAGAGCGGAAACTGCTTGCCTGAAAGATGACGAACAAGTCACGCGGCAAGGTCGCATAAGCAGGCGCGTCAGACTGAAACAAGGCGATGGGAACTGTTTCTTCTCCTCCAGTAAACGACCGAGGCCCCACGGGAACATCTCCCGGCGGTTAAGCATGCAGATGGGATAGCAAGGAGTTCTCCATGCCGCAGTCCGGCACAGTCAAGTTCTTCAATCACGCCAAGGGGTTCGGGTTCATCACTCCGGACGATGGCGGCAAGGATGTCTTCGTTCACATTTCAGCCGTCCAGTCGTCGGGCCTTCCGGGGCTTGAAGACGGACAAAAGGTCCGCTTCGACACCGAGCCCGACAAGCGCGGCAAGGGTCCGAAAGCCGTCAACTTGACGCTTGGCTGAACTTCCGGCGGACTGACCCGGTCCGCCGCTGCCACGAATAGCATTGGCGTCCGCCCACCCGGCCGCCACAATTATACTTTGACCCCGCCGAACGGACCTGTTCGGCCGTCATTGGTCGGCGTTCTGCCATATCCTGATCTCTGCAACTTCCGTGGACCACACTGCGGCGAAATGGCGGCCGTACGTCCCAAAGATTCCGGCCGGTCAAGCATCAGCCCCGTTCTATGATCCCGCCCATTGTCGCAGACGGTTCCTGTGTCTTGCTTTCGCCCGGCGCGGTCCTTACCTGACATTAGACAAAGCGAGGATGACATGGCCGCCGGACCCAATCGTATACTCGACGACTTCGCCAAGCTTCTGACCGACGCCGCGGGCGCCGCCCAAGGCGTGCGCCGGGAAGTCGAAACGGCGTTTCGTGCACAGGCAGAGCGAATCCTGAACACTATGGATGTTGTCCATCGCGAGGAATTCGAGGCGGTGCGCGATATGGCGGCCAAAGCGCGTACTGAAAACAAGAAGCTTGCGGCGCGCATCGAAGCGCTCGAATCCCGGCTTGGCGTTAATTCCGGCGATGCGCAGGCCAACGAAAACGCCGCCCCCAAACCGAAATCAAAAAAATCTTCATAGAATTTTCCACAATGCGCCAAGGCGGAAAAGCCTTGCCGCGTGAGTCAGTTACGGGTTGCGCCTGAATCAATTTGGCAGGCGCTTTCCACATCCCGAGTGCTGCGCTGCGAAAAATTCGCTGGCGTGCCGACTCTCCATCAATACACTGAAATTGTTGCATGATTCGGGACGGGTCATGCCGGGGACAATAGGCGGATGGGACCTCCCTCCTTTCGCGTAGATGCTCTCCCGCAGGGTGGATTTGTTTTGTCGTGTGCAGCGCGCCGCGCCGAGGCGCCAACGGCAATGGGAAAATTGATGGAACTGATTGAGCTCGAATATTCGCGCGAAGCGCATCCGGTCGACGTGATCGAGCAGGTCGCGAACAATAACGAATGGGCGTTCGAACGCTCGGGCGATGACGAGATTTCGATCACCGCTGTTGGCACCTGGGCCGACTATCACGTCTCCTTCTCCTGGATGGAAGACTTCGAGGCGCTGCATCTGGCATGCGCCTTCGACCTCAAAGTGCCGGAGAACCGCGCGCTGGAGACGATGCGACTGCTCTCGCTGATCAACGAGCAGATGCTGTTCGGCCATTTCGACCTGTGGGAGCAGGAGGGGGCGATCATGTTCCGCCAGTCGCTGCTGCTCGCAGGCGGCGCCGAGCCGACCAGCGCTCAGGTCGAGGTGCTGCTCTCCAGCGCGCTGGAGGCCTGCGAGTGTTACTATCAGGCCTTCCAGTTCGTCTCCTGGTCCGGCACGCCGGCAAAAGATGCGCTGGCCAGCGTATTGTTCGAGACGCACGGCAACGCATGACGCACGCCGTGCCGCCGGGCGACGTCAAGCCGCCGATCACCTTCGACGATTTCGCCAAGGTCGACATCCGCGCCGGCACGATTGTCGAGGTCGAGGAATTTCCGGAAGCGCGCAAGCCGGCCTACAAGCTGAAGGTCGACTTCGGCCCGGCTATTGGCGTGAAGCGTTCGTCGGCACAGATCACCAAATACTACACGCCCGAGACCTTGCTCGGCCGTCAAGTCTTCGCGGTCGTCAACTTCCCACCGCGCCAGATCGGCAAATTCATGTCCGAGGTGCTGACCCTCGGCTTTCCTGATGAAGAAGGCGCCGTCGTCCTTGGCGCGATCGAGCGCAAGGTGGCGGACGGCGGCGGACTGTTCTGAGGTTGGCTGACGCCGCCGACCGTGCCTGAGAACTATTGCGTCGGCGTTAGTCCGAGCGCAGCAAGATTCATGCTGACTGCGGCTCGCTTGGCAGTGACCGTTTGCGATGGTGGAACGTCGGACATCGCACGATAGCCTTCCGCGCCGAGGTTGGCGTGAACATAGGTAACCAACGTCTTCGCGTTGATGACCCAGACTTCGGCGACGCCAAACGCGGCATAGATGCCAATCTTGCGGCCGCGATCGTAGGCAAGGCTAGAATCGGCGATCTCAATGGCGAGCAACACGTCATGTCCGCGCATGTCGCCCGGCATTATCGAGCGCGGAAACACGCAGAAATCCGGTTCCACGAAGCTGTTCTCATTCAGGCGCAGCGTGGTTTCCGGAGCAATATTGAGGTCTTCGCCAGCCGTCCGCTGCAGGTGCCGATTGAGGTCTATTTTCACCATCTCATGCCGCGCGCCCTTGGGTGACATCGGCACGATCTCCCCGCCTATCAGCTCGAACCGTTCATTCTCCGCAATGATCCCTGCCTCAACCATCGCCTCGATCTCGGCAACGGTCCAGGATCGGCGTGGCAGGCCTTCGGCCGCCTGGGTTGTCGGCGACGCTCGATCGGACAATGTCACGAGCTCGTTCATACTAATGAGATTATCACGACGAAGAGCCGAAAGCATCAGCGTCCGGCCAGGCTGATTTCTCGACTGACCGTGCGGCTGCGTGTGCGTGGAGCGACCGATCCCTACTCCCTCACCTACGCCGGCACCCTCACCGTCGCCTTAAGCCCGCCCATTTCACTGTCCGACAGCGTGATATCTCCCCCGTGGCTGCGTGCGATGTCGCGCGCGATCGCCAATCCTAGTCCAGTCCCGCTGGCATCAAGGTTCCGTGCTTCGTCCAGCCGGAAAAACGGCTTGAACACTTCCTCGCGCCGGTCTTCGGGAATGCCGGGGCCGTTGTCGTCGACTGTCACCTCCAGCCAGCCCCGCTCATGCACGGCCGCCACCTTGACCGACGTCGCGTAACGCATGGCATTGCCCACCACATTATTCAGAAGCCGGTCGAAGGCGTTCGGCCGCACATGGATTTCCGGGTCGCCGGCAAGCGAGGTGGTCAGATCGCGCTTCCGCAGCTTCGCCTCGTCCGCGATCCGATCGAAATAAGCGCCGATATCGAAGCGGCCGGGGTCCTCCTCGGCCTCACCGCGCGCGAAGGAAAGATAGCCTTCCAGCATATGCTGCATGTCGTCGATGTCGGCCGTCAGCGCCTCGCGCGCCGATTTCGACGCCGTCAGCGCCAGTTGCAGCCGGAAGCGCGTCAGGATCGTGCGCAAATCGTGGCTGACGCCGGTCAGCATCGCCGTGCGCTGTTCCATCTGCCGCTCGATGCGCTCGCGCATCTGGATGAAAGCGAAGCCGGCGCGCCGCACCTCCTCTGCCCCGCGCGGCTTAAAATCGCGGGGCCGGCCCTTGCCGAAGCTTTCCGCCGCCTCAGCAAGCGCCGAGATCGGCTTGATCTGGTTGCGCAGAAACGGGATGGCGATGGTGAGCAGGATCAGCGAGGTCCCCACCATCCAGACGATGAAGATATGGCTGTTCGAGGCGTAGGCCTGGCTGCGTCGAGCAAACACCCGCAGCACCCCGTCGTCGAGTTGCACGCGGATCTCGACAACGCCCGAATTGCCGACCGTATCGATCCAGAACGGATGCTTCAGCTGTTTGGCAAGTTCCTCGGACAAGATGTTGTCGAGAATCGAGAAAAACGGTCGCGGCCCCGGCGGCGGCAGCGGTTCGGCCGGCAAGATGTCGGTGCGCAGCGATAGCCGATCCTGCGCGATGCGCATCGCCTCGGCATAGTTGTCACCTTTCGGAAAGGTCTCGATCATGTCGACGACCGCCGCCACGTCGCGCGCGGTGGCGGTCGACAGCCGCTCCGTCACCTGCTGCCAGTGCCGCTCCATGAACACGAAAGCAACTACCGATTGCAGCAGGATCATCGGCGTGATGATGATCAGCAGCGAGCGCGGATAGAGCCGCTTCGGCATGTAGATGGCGATCAGCCGCGTCATGCGGTTCCACTGCCGTCGCACCGGCTCGGTGCGCCGCCACAGCGGCTCCAGCCGTCGCCTATAGGGCTCGGCCCAGCGCTGAAAACCGTCGAGGCTGCGGCTTAGCACTCGGTTGAAACGGCTGCGCCGCGAAAGGTCGATGTCGGAATTGGCCATATAGCCTATCGCTCCATCATCCTCATGTCGTTGTCATTCCACCGACAGGCGATAGCCGATCCCCCGCACGGTCTGCAGCCACACCGGATTCGCTGGATCCTTCTCGATCTTCCGGCGCAGCCTATTGATCTGCACGTCGATCGTGCGCTCGCCCACTTCCGAATCGTTGGCGACCAGCTCATGACGCGGGATCGTCTCGCCGGCCCGCTCGGCGAAAATGGCGAGAATTTCCTGCTCGCGGTCCGTCAGCTTCAGCGGCTCGCCGCCTTTCTTGAGCTCACGCCGCGCGATCTGGAAGGTGTAAGGCCCGAACACGATCTGCTCGACCTTCAGCGCCTGCTGCGGCCCCCCGCGACGCAAGATGTTTTTGATGCGCAGAATCAGCTCGCGCGGGTCGAACGGTTTCGGCAGATAGTCGTCGGCCCCCGCTTGCAGGCCAGCGATCCGGCTATCCGTCTCCGACAGTGCCGTCAGCATCAAGATCGGCACCGTCTTCTGTTCGCGTAGAGACCGTGTCAGGTCGACGCCGGACTCGCCCGGCATCATCACGTCGACGATCAACAGGTCGAAATCGAGCCCCACCAGCTTGCGCCGCGCCTCGTCCGCATTACTGGCTACGGAGACCCGAAACCCGTTCTCGGTCAGATATTGCTTCAGCAGGGTGCGAATACGGGTGTCATCGTCGATCACCAGGAGATGTGGAGCGTCATCCTTCGGGATCGTCGGATCGGCCAGCAATTCATTTTGTTCCATGACTATCCTCCCCAGGCGTCGCGGGCAGCTTGTCAATCTGGGCTCTCAGCTCCGGATTGACCATACCTTTCAGAAACTTCTCGACCATTTCACGGTCGGCTGGCTTTGCGCCATTCAAAGCCGCGCCGATGCGGCGCGACTGCGGCCGCGCCAGCGCCAGCGCCAGTTCGCGGCCGCGCGCTGTCGGATAAAGCTCGCGCTGACGCCGGTCCTTCAGCCCTTGCACCTGGACGACATGATCGGTGTCCATGAGCTGTTTCAGCACCCGCGAGAGGCTCTGCTTGGTGATCTGCAACACGTCCAGCAGTTCGGCAACCGTCAGGCCGGGCATGCGATTGACGAAATGCAGCACGCGGTGATGCGCCCGCCCAAACCCGTAGCCAGTCAAAATTTCGTCCGGATCCGAGGTGAAATCGCGATAGGCGAAGAACAGCAGCTCGATCAGCGCGAGATCGATGCCATCGGCATTGGTGATGGCGGTGCGTATCGGACCGGCCCCTATTGGACCGGCATTCACACTGCTGTCGGCCATTCGGCGCGGTGCTCCGTTGAAATTATGTCAGTAGCGTTGACATAACTTACGCCAAATGCGGCCCGCCTCCAAGCTTTTCGGCACAACCCGCCCCAAAGGCACGCCAATCCACAATACCCGGCAGTTCCTTGCGGCCGGCTCCTGGCTGGCGGCGTGCAATCAATAAGTCATGCCCCTAAGGAAGGACTGCCGCATTAGCAATTTCGCGGGAAAAGAAGGCGATGCCCGCCGTTAACCTCTTGTTAGCCATTCGTTTGACTTTCACACGAATCAGCGTCTGATATCCGCGCCGGCAGGTGGGCCGGTATGAACGGAGGGAACTTTCATGGAAACTCTCATGCCGATTATCGTGCAGATAATCACCGGCATCATTGGAGGCCAGGCCGTTGGCGCAGCCATCGGCAGTGCCGTCATGGGACAGCTTCCTAAAATCCTGAGCGGTGCGATTGGCGGCGTCGGCGGCGCGGCCATTCTTGGCAGCCTGTTGGGCGGCGGCGCTGTCGATCCGGCCGCGGCGGCGGGCGCTGCGACCAGCGGTTTCGACCTGAACAGCATTCTCGGCGGCGCAGGCGGCGGCGCGGTGCTTACCGGCATCGTCGGCGCCATCATGAAGTCGATGAACAAGGGTTAATTGCCGTCGACATCAGCATTTGAACGGGCGGCCGCAAGCCGCCCGTTTTTGCTTCAGGTATCGTGTTGTGGATTCGCCTCCCGCTGGACGCGGCCGCCCTGCCGCCCTATGAGCCTCTCGACAAACGAAAAGGCTTCGCATGGGCAGACTGAACGCAGGCATCATTCCGGTCACACCGTTCCAGCAGAACTGCACAATGCTGTTCGACGACGCGACAAAGGTCGGGGTGATTGTCGATCCGGGTGGCGACGTCGATCACATTCTCGAAGCCATCAAGTCGAATGGCATCAAGGTCGATGCGATCTGGATCACGCACGGCCATCTCGACCACGCCGGCGGCGCGATGGAATTGAAGGACGCGCTCGAGGTTGAGATCATCGGCCCGCATGAGGCCGACAAGCCGCTGCTCGACAATCTGGAGAATCAGGCCGTACGCTTTGGCGTCCAGGGCTCAGTGCGCAATTGTGTTCCCGACCGGTTCCTGACGGAAGGCGAAAAAGTCTCCTTCGGCGACCACACGTTCGAAGTTTTGCATTGCCCCGGCCATGCGCCCGGGCATGTCGTTTTTTACAACCGCGCCAACGCCTTCGCGCATGTCGGCGATGTGCTGTTCAACGGCTCGGTCGGCCGCACCGACCTGCCGGGCGGCGACCACGCCACCCTGATCCGGTCGATCAAGGAAAAGCTGCTGCCGCTCGGTGATGACATAGGCTTTATCTGCGGCCACGGACCCGGCGGACGGTTCGGCGTCGAGCGGATGACAAATCCGTTTCTGACATAAGCCTGCCTTGAAGCTGTCGTGGAGCACCGCCATGGTCCGCCTCGACTCAGCAACATGAGAAGCCAGTTTTGACCGAACTGTTCGTCACCGCCCTAGCCTTTCCGAACATCGATCCGGTGATCGTGCGGTTCGGCCCGCTGGCCATACATTGGTACGGCGTCGGTTACGTCGTCGGTATTTTGTTCGGGTGGTGGTATGCCAAGCGGCTGCTGACGACCCCAAAACTCTGGCGGGACGGCAAGGCCCCATTTGGCCCCCAAATCATCGACGACCTGCTCGTCTATGCCGCGCTCGGCATCGTTCTGGGCGGTCGTATCGGCTACATCCTGTTTTACGATTTCCAGCGCTACCTGGCCAATCCGCTCGACATCGTCGCCATCTGGCAAGGCGGCATGTCGTTCCACGGCGGCTTTCTGGGTTGCACGCTGGCAATGGTCTTTCTGGCCCGCTCACGCGGCGTGAATGTCTGGACGCTGTTCGACCTGATCGCCGCCGGAACGCCGGTCGCGCTCGGCCTTGTCCGCTGCGCCAACTTCATCAATTCCGAGCTCTGGGGCCGCCCCAGCGACCTGCCCTGGGCATTCATCTTTCCCAATGGCGGGCCGGAACCGCGCCATCCGAGCCAACTTTATGAAGCGCTGCTCGAAGGCCTTGTCCTGTTTGTGGTTCTGCGCATCCTGACGCACGGCCTCCTGAAATTGCGCTACCCCGGCTTCGTCGCCGGCGCCTTCATGACCGGTTATGGGCTCGCCCGCACCTTCGCCGAATATTTTCGCGAGCCGGACGTCCAGATCGGCTATCTCGCCGGCGGCTGGCTGACCATGGGCATGGTGTTGTCGCTGCCGCTTATCCTGGTCGGGCTCTGGATGATGGCAAGCGCCAAACTGGCCGCCCCCAAGCCCGTGGCCGGATGACCGCGCTAAAGACTAAGATTGTCGATTTGATCGAGGCTCTCGGGCCGGTCAGCGTTGCCGAATATTTCAGCCTCTGCCTGTTCGACAAGCAGCACGGTTACTACATGACCCGCGACCCATTCGGCCGCAACGGCGATTTCACCACCGCTCCGGAAATCAGCCAGATGTTCGGCGAACTGATCGGCGCCTGGCTGGTCACCGTCTGGCGCGACCTTGGCCGCCCGAAAAACCCCATCATTGCCGAGATCGGCCCCGGGCGCGGTACGCTCGCCAAAGATATTGCCCGGACGATGGACAAGCTGGAGCCAGGCCTGCGAGCCAATGCCCGCTTCAACCTGATCGAGACGAGCCCAAGGCTGCGCTTGGTGCAGGCGACAACCCTGCAGGGAACCGGAGGCACCTTCGATTGGTGCAACAGCGTTGATGAATTGCCTCCTCGCCAGCCATTATTCATCGTCGGCAATGAACTCTTCGACGCAGTCCCGATCCGCCAATACGTCAAGACGGATAGGGGCTGGCGCGAGCGCATGGTCGACATCGACGAGGCTGAGAAGCTGGTCTTTATCGCTGGCGCCGGATCGCTCGACCCTGACTTGCTTCCTCTGGATTCGGAAAAGGCCCAGCCTGGCGCGATCTTCGAAATTGCACCGGCGCGCGAAGCGCTCATGCAGGCCATCGCCGAGCGGATCGCACGCGACGGTGGCGCGGGGCTGTTCATCGACTACGGCCACCTCAAGCCGGGCATCGGCGACACGCTGCAAGCCATGTTCAAACACACTTATGACGACCCGCTCGCCCATCCGGGAGAAGCGGACCTCACCTCCCATGTCGACTTCGCATCGCTTGCTGCCATCACGAAACAAACCGGCCTGACAACGCGCCTCGCCACGCAAGGCGAATTCCTGTTGACGCTGGGTCTCCTCGAACGCGCTGGATCGTTGGGAGCGAAGGCGGACGAGCCCGCGCGCAACCGCCTTTCCAGCGAGGTTCAGCGCCTCGCCGGTGCCGAAGCGATGGGCGATTTGTTCAAGGTCTTGGCCTTTTCGACGCTTGAGAACCTACCAGGATTCGCACCGATAAATTGAACGGCTTGCACAACAATCGGCTGCGCCAGCCTCCCTTCCGCCCTTGACGCGATAACGCCTGCCGGACCACAACACCCGCCATGCTGACTGCTTCGCTGCCGAACCCGCTTCGCTCGCCATTGCTCGATACAGCCGCTAGCTCCGGCGTGCGGCATGGCTATTTCACCCGCGTCGGCGGTGTCTCTGATGGGCTCTACGCCGGTCTCAACACCGGCACGGGCTCAAACGACGATCCCGAGCACGTTGCGGAAAACAGGCGGCGCGTCGCGTCCTGGATGGGCGTTTCGCCCGAAGCGCTGCTGTCGCTGCATCAGGTGCATTCGCCCGACGCGATCGTCGTGTCCGAACCCTATGGCCTGCCGCGCCCCATGGCGGACGGCATCGTCACAAACCGCCCTGGCCTCGCGATCTGCACGTCGAGCGCCGACTGCGGCCCCGTGCTTTTCGTCGATCCCGACGCTCGAGTGATCGGCGCCGCGCATGCCGGCTGGAAGGGCGCATTTACCGGCGTACTCGAAAGCACCATCGAAAAGATGGAAACGCTTGGCGCCAAACGCGACCATATCCTGGCGGCCCTCGGCCCCTCGATCACCCAGGCGAACTACGAGGTCGGCTTCGAATTCGTCGAGCGCTTCATGTCCGCCGGGCCGCAGAATCACATCTATTTCGTACCTTCAGAACGGCCCAACCACGCTATGTTCGACCTCAATCGCTACACGATCGATCGCCTTGAAAAGGCCGGCGTCAAGGCGGAGGCGCTGAACCGCTGCACCTATGCCGAAGAGAATTTGTTCTATTCCTACCGCCGCTCGACCCACCGCAACGAGCCGGACTATGGACGCCATGTCGCGTCGATCGTGCTGGAGGACATTTGATGGCCCTGCACTTCGAACGGTCGGAATTTGACGCCCGGCGCGATCGCCTGACGCTGGAAATGACCGAGCGCAAGCTCGACGCCATGTTGCTGTTCGCCCAGGAGAGCATGTACTGGCTGACTGGCTACGACACCTTCGGGTTCTGTTTCTTCCAATGCCTTGTCGTGAAGGCCGACGGGTCGATGGTGCTGCTCACTCGCTCGGCCGACCTGCGGCAGGCGAAACACACCTCGACCATCGATAATGTCGTGGTCTGGACTGATCGCGCCGACGCCAATCCGGCTCTCGACCTGCGCAACCTGCTGAATGACCTGGATTTGCTCGGCTGCCGGATCGGCGTCGAATACAACACACACGGACTGACGGCCCGCAACGGCCTGCTGCTTGACGAGCAACTGAAAACCTTCGGCAAGATCGAGGACGCGTCCGACATCGTCAGCCGGCTGCGCCTCTTCAAAAGCCCGGCTGAGATCAAGAAGGCAGAGCGCGCGGCCGAACTAGGCGACGAAGCGCTGGACGCGGCCCTGAAGTTGATCAAGCAGGGCGCCGACGAAGGAAAGATTCTGGCCGCCATGCAGGGCGCGATCTTTGCCGGCGGTGGCGACTATCCCGCCAACGAATTCATTATCGGCTCCGGCGTCGATGCGCTTCTGTGCCGTTATAAGGCCGGCCGGCGAAAACTGACCAAGAACGATCAGTTGACCCTCGAGTGGTCCGGCGTCTTCCATCACTATCACGCGCCGATGATGCGCACCGTCCTGACCGGTAAGGTATCCAAGCGCCATCAGGAGCTCTACGACGCGTCGCTTGCCGCCCTTCTGGCGGTCGAGAACGCCATGACGCCCGGCAACACCTTCGGCGATGTCTTCGAGGCGCACTCCCGCTCTCTTGAAGCCAGCGGCCTGACCCGACACCGCCTAAACGCCTGCGGCTACTCCGTCGGAGCGCGCTTCACACCGTCGTGGATGGAAAGCCAGATGTTCTACCAGGACAATCCGGAGCCGATCGCACCGGACATGACGCTGTTTGCGCATATGATCATCATGGATTCGGACACCGAAACGGCGATGACTCTCGGTCGAACCTACCTGACCACCGACGCCGCGCCACGCCCGCTGTCGCGCTACAACCTCGATCTCATCGTGAAATAGCGCTGCCATGCTTGGTCATTAAATCTTTGCAATACGAACCATGCCCGCTTGCATTGACCGCTCAGGCGGCTAAAAGCCCCCTCACCGGAGCGGACGTCGCCAGGGCAACTCAATGAAGCTTTTTGCGGGCAATTCTAACCGGGTGCTGGCCGAGGCCGTCGCCCGATACCTCAACATTCCGTTGGGGCGTGCCGCGGTGCGGCGCTTCGCCGACCAGGAAATCTTTGTCGAGATCCAGGAAAACGTGCGCGGCGAGGACGTCTACATCCTCCAGTCGACCTCCTATCCGACCAATGACCATCTGATGGAACTGCTGATTATGATCGATGCGTTCATGCGCTCCTCGGCGCGGCGCATAACGGCGGTCATGCCCTATTTCGGCTATGCACGACAGGATCGCCGCGCTTCCGGCCGCACGCCCATCTCGGCCAAGCTGGTCTCGAACCTGATCACGCGTGCCGGCTGCTACCGCGTGCTGACGCTCGACCTGCATGCCGGCCAGATCCAGGGCTTTTTCGATATCCCCACCGACAATTTGTTCGCCGTGCCGGTCATGGCCCGCGACATCAAGGCGAAATACAAGCAGCTCGCCAACGTCATGGTCGTTTCGCCCGACGTCGGCGGCGTCGTGCGCGCCCGCGCGCTGGCCAAACGGCTCGATGCGCAGCTCGCCATCGTCGACAAGCGCCGCGACCGCCCCGGCGAATCCGAAGTGATGAACATCATCGGCGACGTCAGGGGCAAGGATTGCCTGCTCTACGACGACATCGTCGATTCCGGCGGCACGCTGTGCAACGCTGCCGACGCGCTGCTCGAAAACGGCGCATCAAGCGTCACGGCCTACATCACGCACGGGGTTTTGTCGGGCGGTGCGGTCGCCCGAATCGCTGGCTCGAAGCTTCAAGAACTGGTCATAACCGATTCAATTCAGCCGACTCAGGCCGTCAACGACGCGCACAACATCCGCGTCATTTCGATCGCCGAGCTGATGGGCGAAGCCATCTCCCGCACCGCGCTGGAAGAGAGTGTGTCGAGCCTGTTCGATTGACAGGCTACGCGACACTCTGCGTTCCGCGCGCTTTGCCGAAATAATCCCGCGGCGCGGCACCCAGCATTCGCCTGAACATCGTCGTGAATGCCGGCACGCTGTCGTAGCCGAGATCGAGCGCCACGCGCGTCACCGGCTCGCCATCTGCCAATCGCGGTATCGCTGCAAAAAGCAGCGCCTGTTGCCGCCATGTCGAAAGCGACAGCCCGGTCTCCTTATGAAAGGTGCGTGTGAAGGTACGGCGGCTCATACCGACTCGTTCGGCCCAACCGTCGATAGTAACCAGTGCCGAGGGTTCGGCCATGAAGGCGCGGCAAAGAGAAAGCAGCCGGGGATCGTTTGGAAAAGGCAGGCCGAGCGGCCGCTCGGGCAAGCGCGGAATCTCATGCAGAAGCAGCCCCATGAGATAGCCGTCCCGCCCCATCGCGACCATGCCCGGGGGCAATTTCGCGGCCTCGATGATCAGGTCGCGCATCAAATTGGTAATGGCCACGACACGCAATTTTTCCGGCAGGCCATCGACCGCATTCGGCTCGACATAGATTGACCGCATGCTCACATGGCCGAGCATGTCGACGGAATGGTCGATGCCTGCAGGAAGCCACATGGCGTGGTCAGGCGGCACCATCCAGCTCCCGAATCGGGTCTTGATCAGCACCAAGCCTGCAAGCGCATGCAGCAACTGACTTCGCCGATGATGATGTTCGGGCACAGTGTAGCCGTCGGGGTATTCGGTCGGCAGCGCGACAAGCGGGCCTTCCGCATCCTCCAACCAGGCCCAGCGCACCTCGTGTAGACGGTGGAGTTCGATGAGTTGGACCGCAGAAATATGCGGACGAGGTTTCATTCAAGTGGCCCACTCGCGAAAGAAATGGACCTTTGCACGAAAGCGGCAACCTCGCAATCCGGCTAAGAAGTCGGCCGCAAACCTCAAAAGAACGACCGCAAATGACTGACCTGACCGCCAACCGCCCCTCCAGCACCGAGACGACCACGTTTTTGATCATCATAGCCGTCTCGTTCGGCCATATGGTCAACGACATCATGCAGTCTTTGCTGGCGGCGATCTATCCGCTGCTGAAGGACAATTACGATTTGAGCTACCTTCAGATCGGACTGTTGACCTTCACCTTTCAGGTCACGGCGTCTTTGTTGCAGCCAGTCGTCGGCCTTTACACTGACCGGCGGCCGCTACCCTTTTCCCTGCCCTGGGGTATGGCCTCGTCTCTGATCGGCCTAGTCGTGCTGGCCTATGCCGGCCACTACTGGCTGCTGCTCATCGGCGCCGCGCTCATTGGCATCGGCTCTGCGGTCTTCCACCCCGAAGCCTCGCGCGTGGCGCGATTGGCCTCCGGTGGCCGCTTCGGCTTGGCGCAGTCGCTCTTTCAGGTCGGCGGCAATTTTGGCCAGTCGCTCGGCCCGCTTTTGGCGGCCTTCATCGTCGTGCCGTTCGGGCAGGGGAGCATCTCCTGGTTCACCGTGCTGGCGGCAGTCGGGATATTTGTGCTGTTTCGTGTTGGCCTCTGGTACGCCCACGAACAACGCAACCCTTCGAAGAGGGCGCTCGGCAGCCTGATGCCGCCTTTGCCGCGCCGTCGTGTGATGGTCGCGCTCGGTGTGCTGACCCTGCTTGTGTTCACGAAAAACATCTACATGGCGTCAATCTCGAGCTACTTCACTTTCTACACCATCGAAAAATTCGGCGTGTCGGTGCAGGAATCGCAGATCCTGCTGTTCCTTTTCCTTGGAGCATCGGCGCTCGGCATCCTGCTTGGCGGGCCGTTCGGCGACCGTTTTGGACCGAAAGCCGTCATCTGGTTTTCGATCCTGGGCTGCCTGCCATTCACATTGGCTCTACCCTATGCCGACCTCTTCTGGACGCGCATCCTGGTCGTCCTCGTAGGCCTGATCCTCTCGTCGGCGTTCTCGGCGATCGTCGTCTTCGCGCAGGAACTGGTGCCGGGCCGTGTCGGGCTGATCGCCGGCATCTTCTTTGGCTTTGCCTTCGGCATGGGCGGCATCGCGGCCGCCGCGCTTGGCATCCTGGCCGACTACAAGGGCATCGAATATGTCTACAAGGTGTGCTCCTACCTGCCGCTGCTCGGTCTCCTGACGGTGTTTCTGCCAAGCGGCTTCATGAAGCGCAGGCCCTGACCGCGTCATCGCATGCCTTGCCAGCAGAGCCTGCTTCGACTATAGAGCCGCCACCTGCGTAGACACCCTTGGAGGCAACGCAGCGGAAAGCCGCCTACCCGGCGGCTTTCGACGTTTACGGACCGGCTCCCATCGTCGATGAGAAATTGCCCGTAAGCGCTCCAAACAAAACGCGAAAGGAAGTGCCATGAGCCACGAAACTTACGAGCTCACGGCCGAAGCGCGCGAAACGGTCGGTAAGGGGTCCGCCCGTGCAGTTCGCCGCAACGGCAAAGTGCCTGCAGTCATCTATGGCGATAAAAAGCCTCCCCTGGCGATCGCCCTGTCCTACAAGGACGTCTACTACAAGATCCACGGCGGCGGGTTTCTGACCACGCTGGCGACCATCAACGTCGACGGCGAGAAGATCCAGGTTCTGCCGAAGGATTACCAGCTCGATCCGGTCAAGGATTTCCCGACCCATGTCGACTTCCTGCGGGTCTCGAAAGACACCGAGGTTAACGTCGACGTCCCAGTGCACTTCGTAAATCAGGACAAGTCGCCGGGCCTGAAGCGTGGCGGCGCCCTGAACATCGTGCGCCACGAGGTTGAGTTCCACTGCCCCGCCAACGCGATCCCGGAATTCATTACGGTCGACCTGACCGGTGTGGATATTGGCGATTCCGTTCATATCTCGGCGGTCAAGCTGCCGGCCGGCGTCAAGCCGGTCATCTCGGACCGTGACTTCACCATCGCTACCATTGCCGGCACGGCCGGTCTGACGGCGGCGGACGACAGCGCGCCGGTCGCGCCGACCACCGAAGCCATCAAGGGCGGCGACAAGGACGAGGAATAGACCCGTCCTTCCCGCTTTCCGGGAATTGCGAGGTTCCGGCTATGTACGTCATTGCAGGACTGGGCAATCCCGGATCGAAATACGCGAACAACCGGCACAATGTCGGCTTCATGGCGGCGGACGCGATAGCCCGCCGCCATTCCTTTTCGCCCTGGTCGAAGAAATTCCAGGCCGAGATCGCCGAAGGCAAGCTGGCTGGCGAGAGAGTCCTGCTGATCAAGCCGCAAACCTTCATGAACCTCTCCGGCCAGGCCGTTGGCGAGGCCATGCGGTTCTACAAGCTCGAACCGTCGGCGCTGACCGTGCTCTATGATGAGATCGACCTGGCGGCGGGAAAGTTGCGCATCAAGACGGGCGGCGGCGCAGGCGGACACAACGGCATTCGTTCGCTCGACCAGCATCTGGGACCCAACTATCGCCGCATCCGCATCGGTGTCGGTCATCCCGGCGTGAAAGAACTCGTCCACGGCCATGTCCTGGGCGATTTCGCCAAGTCGGACAAAACCTGGCTCGATCCATTGCTCGACGTCATCGCCGACAATGCCGACATGATCGTCAAGGCTGATGACAGCGGCCTGATGAACAAGGTCGCGCTGGCGGTCGGCGGCGGCTCGCAGGGCGGCGGGCCGGCGACCGGTCCCGTATCGGACGATGGCGGCAGCGCCAAACCGGCCAAGAAAGCGCGAAGCCACATCCGCCAAGCACGCCCGCAAAAGCCGGCTGTCGCGATACCGGAAAGCGGGCCGATGGCGGCGATGCTCAAAAAACTCTTCGGCAAGGGCGAGACTTGACGATTCTGTCCTCTTTCGCCCATAGGCCGGGCCAACCTTCCGTTTTCCGTTAGGATTTCCATCATGGGTTTCAAATGCGGCATCGTTGGCTTGCCCAACGTTGGCAAATCGACGCTTTTCAACGCGCTGACGCGCACGGCAGTCGCGCAGGCCGCCAATTATCCGTTCTGCACCATCGAGCCGAACACCGGCGAAGTCGCGGTTCCTGACAAGCGGCTGGACAAGATCGCGGCGATTGCCAAGTCGAAGGAGACCATCCCGACACGCATCAACTTCGTTGATATCGCCGGCCTGGTGCGCGGTGCGTCGAAGGGTGAAGGCCTCGGCAACCAATTCCTGGCCAATATCCGAGAAGTCGATGCCATCGTGCACGTGCTACGCTGCTTCGAGGACGACGACATCACCCATGTCGAAGGCCGCATCGATCCCGTGGCCGACGCGGATACGGTCGAGACAGAACTGATGCTGTCAGACCTCGAAAGCCTTGAGCGCCGTATCGTCAACGTGCGCAAGCGCGCGCAGGCCAAGGACAAAGAATCGCTGACCGTCCTACCCGTCATGGAGCAGGCGCTGGCGCTGCTGCAGGATGGCAAGCCTTGCCGCGTATTGCTGAAGGGCATCGCCGCCGAAGATTTGAGAACGCTGCAGGGCCTCAACCTGCTGACCGCCCATCCGGTGCTCTACGTTTGCAACGTCGCCGAATCAGACGCCGCCACCGGCAACGAGCACACCAAGGCGGTCGAGGAGATGGCTGCCAGACAGGGTGCGTCGACCGTGATCATCTCGGCGGCGATCGAAGCTGAAGTGGCGCAGTTGCCCGACGATGAGGAAATGGAATTCCTGGCCGATCTCGGTCTCACCGAGCCGGGCTTGGACAAGCTGATCCGCGCCGGCTACGACCTCTTGCACCTGATCACCTATTTTACCGCCGGGCCGAAGGAGACGCGCGCCTGGACCATTGAGCGCGGCACCAAGGCGCCGCAGGCAGCCGGCGTGATCCACACCGATTTCGAGCGCGGCTTCATTCGCGCCCAGACAATCGCCTACAACGACTATGTGACGCTGGGCGGCGAAGTCGCGGCGAAGGAGGCAGGCAAGGCGCGCGACGAAGGCAAGGAGTACATCGTGCAGGACGGCGACATCTTGCTGTTCAAGTTCAATACCTAAGAGCTTCGAACTTTAATCCCCGAGATCGCCTCCCTACATGCAAATTGCGGCGGAGGGTCAAGCCATGAAATTGAAAGACTTCGTGGACAATTGGTGGCGCCATAACTCGCCACCCGGTACGCGCGAACTGTTCGACACGGAGGAATGGCGAAGACGGTGCCTGATTCTGTTTGCCGTCATTCTCGGCCTTATCGTCCTGGCATGGCTCGCACGCGCGCTAGGATTGGCTGTGTAGATGACGGCGCGACGTGACAAGAAATCTCCGGCTTGACCTTGCCCGCCAGCGGGTCTATCGGGCCGGCAGTCGCGGCTGGCGGCCAAGGTTTTCAGCCGCGTCAATCTCCATAACCGCGCCCATTTGGACGCCCCAGCAACCCTGAACAAGGGAGACCCGGCGATGATCAAGGCATTCGTCGTGGAGAACGATCGGCTGCGCGCCATCGATGGACTGGAGACCGAGACATCCAAGATCGTCTGGGCCGACCTGTCCAATCCCACCAAGGAAGAGGAAGCCGCGGTCGAAAAATGGCTCGGCATCGGCGTTCCGACGCGCGAGGAGATGGAGGAGATCGAGATTTCCAGCCGCCTCTATGTCGAGGACGGCGCCTATTTCATGACCGCTACCCTGCCCTCGCAGGTCGAGAGTGACGAGCCGATCATGTCGCCGGTGACCTTCGTGCTGCGCGGCAACACGCTGGTGACGATCCGTTACAATGAGCCGCGCGCTTTTTTGACTTTTCCTATCCGCGCGGAAAAGGCAGCGATCGGCTGCACGACCGGCGAAACGATCCTGATCGGTCTGCTCGAAGCCATCGTCGACCGGCTGGCCGACGTGCTGGAGCATATCTCCCAACATGTCGAATTGCTGTCGAAGGACATCTTTAGCCCGAGCCAGCAGAAGGCCTCGCAGCGCGATCGAAATTTCCAGCAGATCCTGAAGGCCATCGGCCGCAAGGAATCGCTGACCGCGAACATGCGCGACAGCCTGATTTCACTGCAGCGCCTGTCCGGCTTCCTGACCAACGCAGCGGGCCAGACCAAGGGCGGGAAGGATATGCGTGCGCGGGTGAAAACGCTGTCACGCGACGTAGCCTCGCTGACCGACCACGCGTCATTCCTGTCGCAGAAGATCACATTCCTGCTCGACGCGACCCTTGGCATGATCAACATCGAGCAGAACGGCATCATCAAGATCGTGTCTGTGGCGGCGGTGGTCTTCCTGCCCCCGACCTTGGTTGCCTCGATCTACGGCATGAACTTCGACGTCATGCCCGAGCTCAAATGGATGCTGGGCTATCCTTGGGCGCTCGGGCTGATGGTCTTGTCGGCGATCCTTCCGTTCTGGCTGTTCCGGCGAAAAGGCTGGCTCTAAGCAGCCGCCGCCTTACTCCTGCCCTGCAAGCGCTCGGTCAGCCAATCGCAGACCAGCCCGAACCCAATGCCGATTGTCATAGACAGCGCCACGACGAACAATGGATTCTGCGCCGGCGGCAGCGCGGTCAGGCTTGCCGGGAGCTTCGCTACATTGATCAGCACCGCGGCGCAGGAGAAGCCGTAGACGGCGGCCGGGATCGTTGCAAAAAGCGGCGAGCGCGACGCCAACACGAAGGCGGCGGAACCTAAACCCACCAGCAGACCGGCGGCCGCCGGCACGCCCGTCAGATCCGCCAGGAGCGTAATCGGCATATGCGCGGCAACGCTGAGGATCGCGCCCAAAAGGTGCCCGGACAGGTTGATGCCAGCAACGCGCCAGCCGCCGCCGGCATGTGCGTAAGCGCCCCAGGCAATGAAGCCGGCCCATGTCTGCAGTCCCAGGGATGCTAACGGTCCAACATAAAGCCAGACGAGCGCCGCACTCAACACGCCGATGCTAGCGGCCGATGCTGCCAAACGAGACATGATGCCCTCCATTCGGCAACACATCTAGGCTTGCCAACGCGTCGGGTCTTGCCGTCTTCCGCATCAAACTCATTTCGAAATGCATTGAAGATCGCCCGGCTAAGGCCATTCGGCAGAGTCCCACCCGACTGCCCCTCGTGGTCCATTGTCAGCGATGCCCATAGCCTGCATTGTCCCGGCACGATCGACCGAGGGCATTGCATGACCGACAAGAAATGGGCCTATGAAGATTTCGTCGAGGGCGCGACGATGCAGTTCGGCTCCAAGACGGTGAGCGCCGAGGAAATCATCGAGTTTGCCGGCGAGTTTGACCCGCAGCCGATGCATGTCGATGAGCAAGCCGGCAAGGAAAGCATCCTGGGCGGGCTTTCGGCCTCCGGCTGGCACACCTGCTCCATGTTCATGCGGCTCTTGTGCGACAACCTGCTGCTTCATTCGACATCGCAGGGTGCGCCCGGTATCGAGCATGTAAAATGGAAAAGACCGGTGCTGGCCGGCGACACGCTGACCGCATCGTCCACCGTCCTGTCGAAGCGCGTCTCGGCCAAGCGGCCGAATCTCGGCTTCATCACCATGCGGGCCGAGATGGTGAACCAGCGCGGCGAGCAGGTGTTCGAATTGCAGAACACCGGCATGTTCCTGACGAGAAGCATCCCAACGGAGGCAGGCGCATGAGCCTCGACGATTTTTTCCAGCTCAATGAGACTGTGACGCTGGGGTCCCACAAATTCGATCCGGACGAGATCGTCGCTTTCGCGAAAAAATACGATCCGCAGCCGTTTCATCTGTCGGAAGAGACTGCCAAGGGCACAGTGTTCGGCGCGCTCTGCGCCTCTGGCTGGCACACCGCCGCCACCTGGATGAAATACAATGTCCGCACCGGCATGCTGAAGGGCACGGAAGCCTGGGATGGCACTGGCCCGGCACCCAGCGTCGGCGCCTCGCCCGGCTTCCGGAACCTGAAATGGCTGAAGCCGGTGTTCGCCGGCGAGACGGTGACATTTACCCGCAAGGTCACCGGCCACCGCGCTCTGGCTTCACGGCCGGGCTATCGCCTGCTCACCGTTTGGGGCGAAGGCCAGGATTCCAAAGGCGACAAGGTCATCGAGTTCGAAAGCGCGGTGATCGTGAAAGCGGATTAGCACCTGTCGAAGACGCATGATGATTGGGCCGCGCGGATTGCCGCGGTAGAGGCGGCGGTGGCGGAACGTCGACGCGGCGGAGGAGACCGCGTCAAGGCGGGGACCGACTTCTATCGCAAACTTGCCGATGCATACCCGGCCGGATTCTGGCATGATTTTGAACGGCTGAAGGTTGGAGACGCGACGGGAGCCGAAAGCGCCATCTCGTTTATCGAGGCCGATCCGTGGTTCTTCGAATCAGGCTACGTCAAAGCTCGTTTGGCCACGTATCTGAAGCGCATTCCGCTGTCGACGCCGCAACGCGAGCGCCTGCATGACGCGCTGATTCGCATCGCCGCCAGCCGTTATCGTCAAGAGTATCCACACTTCTGCCGCCTCGCCCGAAGCCTGGCGACGCCACATTTCGCCACGCGCCTTACCGAGCTCGCCGCCAGCAGCGACGCCGATGCGGCGCGCCGCGCCAAGTGGATGCTGGCACAGGTGGAAGAGGCGTTGCGCCTGCGGCGCGAACGCTGACTGGCACAAGCAGTTGACGGACGTGGTGAGCTGCTCCTGACACTGGCCTGTCAGGAGCGCTGATGTACCCGGTACCTGTAATCCGGATCATGCTCTCATGGCCTATTTCGAACATCTCTGGCTCTATTTTCTCCTGCTGGTTGGCATCGTCGTCGTGCCCGGCATGGACATGATGTTCGTGCTCGCCAATGCATTGGTCGGCGGCCGCCGGGCGGGCCTTGCCGCGACCGCTGGCATCATGGCCGGCGGCGCGGCCCATACCGTGATCGGACTGACGGCGGTCGCGATCTTGAGCAAGCTGCTGCCGATGGTTTTCAGTGCGATGCTGATCGTCGGCTCGCTCTACATGCTGTGGATCGGCTGGCAGCTTTCGCAGAGTGCAATCGAGGTCGATGCGGTTGAAACCACCGCGCGCAAGCCGACCAGAAAAGTCTTCACGCAAGGGCTCGTCACCAGCCTGGTGAACCCAAAGGCCTGGATGTTCGTAATGTCGGTCTTTCCGCAGTTCATGAAGCCGGACTACGGGCCGCTGCTACCGCAGGCGCTTGCCATGGGCATCATGACCATTTCCGTCCAGGGCGCGATCTACGGCGGATTGGCGCTGGCCGCCTTGAAGAGCCGCGATGCTCTGATCGCAAACCCCTCGACAACGGTGTTTATCGGCCGGGTCGCGGGATGGTTGCTGGTGGCCGTTGCCATATTGACCTTGTGGGAAGCCGTGCAAAGGCTGTGACAGGAAAACCGCCAGACAAACCTGTTCATCGCCACGCCCGGATTTTATCCCGTCTGGCAGCCTCCGCTACGGCTCCGGCGTTCGTCGCTCGATTTGACACATAAGGTGTCAAATCGCCGGCCTTTGGCCGTCGCTCCTCACTCAAAGAACTCTTCCCTCTCCCGGAGGGAAACGGCGCATGGCAGAGGCGCCTATCTAAATTAAGTAATGACGCATGCCATGCGCCGCTGTGGTCTGCTTCCCCTACCGTCCGCCCTTTCGGACTTTCGGTCAGGGGCCAGGATTTTCAAGCTCATCACCCAATCCCCGCTACCGTTGCGGAGCCAATCCCGGGACCGCCTTGCCTGAGTGTTCGGTTACGCGCACCCGTTCCCTGGCAAGCAGCGCGAGGATTATGCGGGAGCGGCTGGGGGCGTGGACGAAAAAGCAGCGACTATCTTTAGGTCAATCGCCAACTCCTTGATTTAGCGAAGATCTTTCTTTCCAGGCAGAATTTGACGACGAAAAATGTTCATCACTTTGGCGCTGTTTGCCGAACGCCCCGCCTGTCCATCGGACTTACTCCGCGGCCTTCGACAGGTCCGTCGGTTCGCTGTCCGGCTCGTCATGCAGCAGGAAGCCGCCGGACTGGCGCTGCCAGAGCTGCGCATAGAGCCCCCCGCCGGCCAGCAACTCATCATGCGTGCCGTCCTCGATGACACGACCCTTGTCCATGACGATCAGCCGGTCCATCGCCGCGATGGTCGAAAGACGGTGCGCGATGGCAATAACCGTTTTGCCGTCCATCAGATGGTTCAGATTTTCCTGGATCGCGGCCTCGACCTCCGAATCCAGCGCCGACGTCGCCTCGTCGAGGATGAGGATCGGCGCGTCCTTCAGCATGACGCGCGCAATCGCGATGCGCTGCCGCTGACCGCCCGATAGCTTCACCCCGCGCTCGCCGACATGCGCGTCGTAGCCGGTGCGGCCATGGCTGTCCGCCAGCGAGGCAACCACCTCGGTGATCTGCGCCGCTTCGGCGGCGCGGATGATGTCGTCATGCGTTGCCACATGGCGGCCGAAATTCAGGTTCTCGCGCACCGAGCGGTGCAGCAGCGAGGTATCCTGGCTGACGAAACCGACCGCGGCCCGCACGCTTTCCTGGCTAACGTCGCGGATGTCCTGACCGTCGATCAGAACCCGGCCGCCCTGCACGTCGAAGAGCCGGAGCAGCAGGTTCACGAGCGTCGACTTGCCGGCGCCGGAGCGGCCGACGAGACCCACCCGTTCGCCCGGCGCGATCTTCAGCGTCAGATTGTCAATGACGCCGCCTTTGCCGTCGTTGCGCCAGTAGTTGAAGTTCACGCGGTCGAATTCGATCGCGCCGGCGTTCACCTGCAAGGCCGGCGCGCCGGGGCGGTCCAGCATGGTGATCGGCTGGGCGATCGTCGTCATCGCGTTGCCGGCCACGCCCATCTGGCGGAAGATGTTGGCGCCGACATCGAGGATCCAGCGCGATATCGTGGTGAGCTGAAGCGCGAATGGAATGGCGGTCGCCACTTGCGCCGCACTCATCGCGCCACGATCCCAGGCCATCAGCGACAGCCCGCTGACTGCGATCAGCATCACCGAATTGAGAATGAACAGCGCCGACCACATCAGCGTGAAAACGCGCATGAGCTTGTAGAACGCGTTGGCGTGATCGACGACCGATTCGGAAACGTAGCGGTCTTCGTGCTCGCCGGTCGAAAAGGTCTTGAGCGTGAGGATATTGGTATAGCTGTCGACCATTCGGCCGCTAACCACCGACCAAAATTCCGACAGGGCCATCGACCTTTGCGTGATCAGCGGCATCGAAATGCGGGTCAGCATGCAATACAGCGCCAGCCATCCGCCGATCACCGCCAACAGCCACAGATCGAACTGGGCCAGCACCGTGATCGCCACGATCACGAAAACGAGCGAATACCAGACTGCGTCGATGGTGAGGTTGATGCTCATCTCCACCGAGTCGCCGCTCTGCATCACCTTGGTGCCGATGCGGCCGGCAAAATCGTTCTGGAAGAAGGTCCAGTCCTGGCGCGACACATGCCAATGGCTCTGCCAGCGGATCAGGTCGATCAGGTTCGGCGCAATGGCGTGATTGCGGAGCAAGCCGTCGACGATCGTCGTGACGGGCCTCAGCATCACGATGCCAGCCATGCCGAGTAGCAACCAAAGATTATCCTGGAAGAACGTGCCGGGCTGCACGCTGGTCAGCATTCCAACGATCATGCCGACGAAGATCGGCAGCATCGCATCGGTGACCGCGGCGAGGGCCACGATGATCATGCGCAAGACAAAGGCCACGCGAAACTGCTTTACGAAGTACAGGATGAACGGCATCAGCCCGTGCGGGGGCTGCCGGTCCTCAGCCAGCGCAACCGGGGAATATCTGGCCTCGAACCAGGAAAACAGGCGATCGAACATAATCGTTTCTCGCGCGGCCTTTGCGTGGACCGACTCAACTCCAGATCTGCATCATGACTTCGAACGCGTCAGGATTCCGCCAGCACCATTAATCTTGAGCTGATGGCCCAAGCCTATTCGGCTGCTTCCTCCACGACGACGCCGCTGATGCGCGGCGCTTCCGCCTCGGGATCATCGTGCAGCAGGAAGCCGCCGGACTGACGCTGCCAGAGCTGCGCATAAAGCCCGCCCAGGGCGAGCAATTCATCATGCGTGCCTTCCTCGATGACTCGTCCCTTATCCATGACGATCAGGCGATCCATCGCCGCGATGGTGGAAAGGCGATGCGCAATCGCGATCACCGTCTTGCCCTCCATCAGTCGGTAGAGGTTTTCCTGGATTGCCGCCTCGACCTCGGAATCCAGCGCCGAGGTCGCCTCATCGAGGATCAGGATCGGCGCGTCCTTCAGCATCACGCGCGCGATGGCGATACGCTGCCGCTGGCCGCCCGACAGTTTTACGCCGCGTTCGCCGACATGCGCATCAAAGCCCTTGCGGCCCTTCGGGTCGGTCAGATGTCCGATGAACTCAAAAGCCTCGGCGCGCCGCGCGGCCTCCACCATCTGCTCTTCGCTAGCATCCGGGCGGCCGTAAAGAATGTTGTCGCGGACGGAGCGGTGCAGCAGCGAGGTGTCCTGCGTCACCATGCCGATCTGTGCCCGCAAACTGTCCTGCGTCACCGCGCCGATGTCCTGGCCGTCGATCAGAATGCGGCCGGACTCGATATCGTAGAAGCGCAGCAGCAGGTTCACCAGCGTCGACTTGCCGGCGCCCGAGCGGCCGACGATGCCGACCTTCTCACCCGGCTGGACGGTCAGCGACAGGTTCTCGATGACGCCTTTCTTCTTGCCATAGTGAAAGCGCACATGGTCGAATTCGATTAGCCCCTCGCGCACACGGATGTCCTTGGCGCCCGGCTGGTCCTCGACAAGTCGCGGCAGCGAGATCGACGAAATGCCGTCGCGCACCGTGCCGATATTCTCGAACAGCGCCGACATCTCCCACATGATCCAGTGCGACATGCCCCACATTCGGAGCACCAGCGCGATGATCACGGCGACCGAGCCGATGGTGACATCGTTCTGCAGCCACAGCGAGATCGACAGCCAGCCGACCGCCACCAGCAGCGCCGAGTTCAACAGACCGAGCAGGGTGAACAGCGCCGTGCCGAGCCGCATCGAGCGGTAGACGGTGTCCATGAACTCGCCCATCGCTTCCTTGGCATAGGAGGCTTCGCGCTTGGCATGGGAGAACAGTTTCACCGTCTGGATGTTGGCGTAGGAATCGACCACGCGACCGGTCATTGACGAGCGTGCGTCCGCCTGCTCCTCCGACACCTTGCCGATCTTGGGAATGAAGATGCGCAGCAGGACGATATAGATCGCCAGCCAGGCCAGCATCGGCAGCATCAGCCGCCAGTCGGCGCTGCCGACGATGGTCAGCACGCCGATGAAATAGACCACGACGTAGTTCAGAACCTCGAACAGTTTCAGAATACATTCGCGCACGGCGAGCGCGGTCTGCATCAGCTTGGTGGCGACGCGACCAGCGAACTCATCCTGATAGAAGGTCATGGACTGCTTGAGCAGGTAGCGGTGCACCTGCCAGCGAATGCGCATGGGATAATTGCCCATCAGCGTCTGCTGCGAAAGCAGCGTGCGGAACCAGTCGAGCACCGGCATGGCGACGAGCACCAGCGCCGCCAAAGTCGCGAGTTTCCAGCCTTCCGTTTGCAGGAAAGTTTCGCGGT
The DNA here is from genome assembly GCA_050247155.1 of Rhizobiaceae bacterium. GTDB lineage: Bacteria > Pseudomonadota > Alphaproteobacteria > Rhizobiales > Rhizobiaceae > Mesorhizobium_G. The sequence goes on along the minus strand of JBFWUS010000011.1, from coordinate 45,578 downwards.
TTGCGGCGCTCAGCCAGTCGACGATGTCGCCCATGAAGCCGAAAAGCCACACTTCCGCGAAGGCGAGGATCGCCATGAGGACGGTCTGCATGATGATGAAGGGCCATGCGCCCTTGGTGTAATGCAGACAGAATCCGATCAGCGTCTTCGGCGGTTCGACCGGCTCTTCCGGTGGGAAGGGAGGCAGCAGGTTTTCGAAATAGCGAAACATCGGTCTCACACAGATAAGGGCCTTGCCGCCGCGCGGCAATCATGCGGCGCGGCGGAAGGGGATCACATTGCTGGAATTTGCAGCGGTTCCGCTTGATGGCGATTGCGGTACCGGCAGCAGCATCGATGGCAATTCCAGGGCTTCCTCCGAGGCAATCGCCTCGGAGGAAGCGGCGCGGAACGCTGCCTTGACGCGGCTCCAGACCGGGCGGCGCGGCATGCGCACCGCCTGGCTGAAATCGACGTCCGGCAAGTCGCCACGCCGGGATGCGCGCCCGATGGGAGGATCAACCGATGGCCATTGTTCGCCGATGGCGAAAGCCCAGGCCGCGCGCTTGGCTTCACCGACGCCGAAGACGTCGGGCTGGATTCTGGAGACAGAACTGTAGGGGGCTTTGCGAGCCCGCGAAAAGATCGAGTACATAGTGAGATTCCTTGGAAAACCGAAAACAGGATTCGGCGGGAATCAGGTCGATCGCGATGTCAGATTGTCTAAAAACGTCGAACCGGATTCCGCCTCAGGCGGCAGGCCAAACACAATTGGGCCCGCGAGAGAGGGTGCGCATGGTCATGGCGATGAATGTATCCATTTGGCCCTCCGTCGGTTCGCGTTGAAAGGAAGCGCCGTATAACCGGCCTTGCCTGAAAAGACCAGCCGCAATCGGCTTTGGCCCAATGCATCTCGCTTTGGTGTGGCAGAGAGGACACGGAAACGAAAGCGGTCGAGGGCTCGGCCAAGGCTGTGTCGACTCACCGCGTTGCAAGTTATACCCCCACCCCTAACCCCTCCCCACCAGGGGGAGGGGGACTTGGCGGCAACGCTGGCGAATCCCCCTCCCCCTTGTGGGGAGGGGTTAGGGGTGGGGGTAAATTCCTGATGACTCGACAACTCCGCATCGCGCTCTACCAGCCCGACATTGCCGGCAACACCGGCACGATCCTGCGCATGGCGGCATGTCTGGGCGTTCATGTCGACATCATTGAACCCGCCGGTTTCGACATGTCGGACCGCAATCTGAAACGCGCCGGCATGGACTATCTCGAACTTGCCGCGCTGACGCGTCATGTCGATTTCGAGGCGTTCGATGCGTGGCGCAAAGGGGAAGGGCATCGCCTGGTGCTCTTCACAACCAAGGGCGCAATTCCGTACACGCAATTCGCCTTCGCCCCGGACGACATACTTTTGTTTGGCCGCGAATCGGCCGGCGTGCCCGACGATGTGCACAACCGCGCGGACGAGCGCGTGGTCATCCCGCTGGTCGCCGGCCGCAGCCTCAACCTTGCCGTCAGCGCCGCGATGGCGATCGGCGAGGCGGTGCGGCAGGTGGGGTGATCCCTCCCCCCCTTGAGGGGGTCCGAAGGACGGCCGCGGAGCGGCCGGGTGGGGTCAGCAGCGGCAGTGCTCGACGTTCTCTTTGCGCTTGAGGGTCGGAGACGACCCCACCGTCCTTCGGACCGCTTCGCTCGGCACCCTCCCCTCAAGGGGGAGGGAGCTATCCGCCGCTCACTCATCAAACCCTCCAATTTGCTCATCGAAGGGTTCTTTGATAAAACCTCAACATTAGTTGAGGTCAAGAGCCAAGATGCCATCGAAGGAACTCACGGTCGGACAGGTCGCGGCGCGTAGTGGCGTCGCCGTTTCCGCGCTGCATTTCTACGAATCGCGTGGACTGATCGCGAGCCACCGCACCGCCGGCAACCAACGCCGTTATCCCAAGGACGTTCTGCGCCGCGTCGCCATCATCAAGGTCGGGCAGGAAGTCGGCATCTCGCTGGCGGAGATTAGCGCGCAGCTTGCGACGCTTCCCGAGGGCCGCACGCCGACGGTCAAAGACTGGGAAAAGCTTTCCCGCAAATGGGCGATCGATCTCGATCATCGCATCGCGCGCCTTCAGAAGCTACGTCACGGTCTTGCCGATTGCATTGGCTGCGGCTGTCTCTCGATCGACAAATGTACGCTGCGCAATCCGAAAGACGTTTTGGCCGAGGAGGGGCCGGGCGCGCGACGGCTTTAGGACGAACCGCGAGGGTCACGATGCAGGGTTCTCGATTGCGCGAAAGGCAGTCGCAGGATGTGCTCGGCAGCGAAAGCGGTGTATCTGGCAGCGCCTGTGCAATCGCGGCGATGTGCTGAAATAAGGATGGTTGCTTGACGGTCAGGCTTGAAGGACTTTGCACTGGCCGACGCCTGACAGGCTCGACATCACTGCGAATTGATCATGCCACGGTGATGCCGGGCAGACCTTCAAGACTGACCCGGACACCCAAACGACAAGATGAACACAAGTTTAGTTTGCCGCGCCGCCTGACTCGGATAAGGGGTGAATAATGGTTCTCACCCCGCTTTTCCGTTGGTTCGAAGACTGGATCAACGTCTTCCGCGAGCAGAAACCCCTGCAACCGCCGGCGACGGTGACAGGTTTCCTGTGGCATTATCTCGGCCAAGCGAAAGCGCCTTTCTTCGCCATGCTCGTGGTCGGCGGGCTGGCGCCCTTGGTCGAGGCGGGGCTGTTCTACTTCGTCGGCAGGCTCGTCGACGTGCTGGATGCGCTGCCCGCGCAGAAGTCCTGGCAAGTCTTATGGGACCAGGCCGGCTACGAACTGCTGTTCATGGCTTTCGTCGTCATGATCGCCCGCACAATCATCATCGCGCTGACAGCATTGCTGGACGGGCAGACCGTGACGCCGCATTTCTACAATCTGGTGCGTTGGCAGGCGCACCGGCATGTGTCGCGGCAATCCTACACATTCTTCCAAAACGACTTTGCCGGCCGAATCGCCAACAAGGTTTGGCAAGCCGGGCAGGCGACCGGCGACCTGCTTGGCAATTTCATCGAAGTGATCTGGTTCGTCATCGTCTATTCGATCACCACGCTGGCGCTGGTCGGCACGCTGGACTGGCGGCTGGCCGGGCTGGTGGTGCTGTGGATGGTCGGCTTCGCCGTGCTCGCGCGCACCTACCTGCCTTCGATCCGCAAATACGCCGAGGCGACGGCTGAAGCCGGTTCGATGGTCAATGGCCGCATCGTCGACAGCTATTCGAACATCCAGGCGCTGAAACTGTTTTCGCCCGATGGCGACGACACCTTCATCCGCGACGGGTTCGAGCAATATCTGGGCGCGATGCACCCCTTCATGCGCAGGCTGTCGACACTGCGCATCCTGCTCACCGCGCTGTCCGGCTTCATGATCACGGTGATCGCCGGCTTTGCCGTGCATCTGTGGGTGGCCGGCGCTATCACTGTCGGCGGTGTCGCGTTTACGCTAAGCCTCATGCTGCGGCTCAACATGCTGCTCGGCCGGCTGATGATGCAGTTGAACGCAATCTTGCGGAACCTCGGCATTTTGGAAAATTCCAAGGCGCTGATCGCCCAACCGCTTGGCCTAGTCGACAAGCCCGACGCGACGGCGCTGAAGGTGACGGGTGGCGAAATCCGCGTCGAGGACGTCGATTTCCACTACGGCAAGGGTTCCGGCGTGCTTGACGGCATCTCGCTGACCATCAAGCCAGGCGAAAAAGTCGGCCTGGTCGGGCCATCAGGGGCTGGCAAGACGACCTTGGTCAACCTGATCCTGCGGCTTTACGATTTGGAAGACGGCCGCATCCTGATCGACGGCCAGAATATTGCCGATGTGACCCAGGGCTCGCTGCGCAGATCGATTGGGGTTGTCAGTCAGGACACCGCGCTGTTTCACCGCTCGCTGCGCGACAACATCCGGCTCGGCATGCCGGACGCAACGGACAGCCAGATCAGGGCTGCGGCAAGTAAGGCGGAGGCGGACGAGTTCATTGGGGCGCTGCGCGATGTCCGCGACCGCCAAGGCTATGACGCCTTCGTCGGCGAGCGCGGCGTGAAACTGTCGGGTGGCCAGCGGCAGCGCATCGCCATCGCGCGTGTGATGTTGAAGGACGCCCCGATCCTCATCTTGGACGAGGCGACCTCCGCGCTGGATTCTGAGGTCGAGGCGGCGATCCAGCAGAACCTCTCAAAGCTGATGCACGACAAGACGGTGATCGCTATCGCGCACCGGCTGTCGACCATCGCCGCGCTCGACCGGCTGATCGTGCTGGACGAGGGCCGCATCGTCGAGCAGGGCACCCATGACGAATTGCTGGCCAAGAACGGCATCTATGCCCGGCTCTGGCATCGTCAGTCGGGCGGGTTCCTGGCTGAAAGCCTGGCGGCGGAGTAGTTTTGTGACCTGTCAGCGCTGCCCCTCACCCTTACCCTCTCCCCATGAAATATGGGGAGAGGGAGACGGCAGCGTTCCTGCAAGCTTTCCAACTTGCCGCCCGGCGCTACAATTGCAATACGTTTCTCAACGCCGAGGTCTCCCTCTCCCCGTCCTTCACGGGGAGAGGGTAAGGGTGAGGGGCAATGCCAATACTGCCGGTTTCGCATGACCCTGCGCCCGCCCTCGCGTTTCTCCGCCGCAACGCTGCAAGACAGCCTGCAACTGGCGCTCGACTATGAAGTGGCCGCCGAGAAGGCGTCATCTCTCGGCCACGCCGGCCGTGTGGTCGCCGAGCGCATGGCGGCGCTGCGGGCGTTTCAAGGCGACAAGTCTGAGCGGATTCCTCTGCTCAAGGATGCCGCCGAGGCCGTGTGGGCTTATTTTATACAGCGCGAACTCTGCGGTCTGCGCCGACACGACGACGCGATACGGGAATATGGAATACCGCGAGAGGTGCTGGTGAGGCTGGGGGCGAGATAATTTCGCCAGACGTTCGAACCACGGCACCGCCCCTCATCCGCCCTTCGGGCACCTTCTCCCCGTAAACGGGGCGAAGGAAGAACCCTACTCCAGCCACTCCGTCTCGAACGTCCCTCTTTCGTGAATATCGATCGTCTCCAGCGGTCCAGGCCCAAGATTGGTGAATTTGTGCGGCGTGTCTGCGGGAACGATCAGGATCTGCCCGGCCTCACCGACGATCTCCTTATCGCCGACCATGAACAGCCCCCTGCCCTGCCTGATGATAAAGGTTTCCGGATAAGGGTGTTTGTGCAGTAGGGGTCCGCCGCCAGGACTTTCGAGAACATTGAAAATCAGGCAGAGGTTGGCGCCGAACGGGCCGCATTCCAGCTCGCCCTTCCAGACATCCGGGACGTCAGCCCATTGATCGCGGTCGATGATTTTTGCCATCGTTCGATGATAGTTGGCCGCCTGTTGCCGTCGCGTGGCAGGCGTATCCGCTTGATAGGCCACCTGTGGGCGAAACGCCGGTGCGGCGCTGGATTTGTTGACGAAATCAGCACACCTCTGTAGTGCCAACCGGCAGTCGCAGGGTTCCGGACAGGAATCAGTTGCCGCAACCTGACCTTGTGTGGCCGAAGCCGTTGACCAACCAGCCCCCTATCCCCATGAACGACCTGAAACGGCTGTTCGGTCTGCATCAGGATGCGGTCGAGCAGGCCGCGTTGGACGCGATGCGCTCCGGCTGGTGGCTGAACGGCCCCCGCGGCAAGGCGTTTGCCGAAGAATTTCGCGCGTATCTCGGCGTCGCCGAATGCCTGCTGGTTGCCAACGGGACGGACGCGCTGGAGATCACACTGCGCGCATTGCTCAGCGACCGGGACCCGGCAGGGCTTGAAGTTGTAACCGTCGCTAATGCCGGCGGTTACACCACCACGGCCTGCCGCCAGATCGGCCTGACGCCGGTTTACGCGGATATCGACTCGGCCACGCAGACCCTGAACCTCAATTCGGCCATCGCCGCGCTGTCCGGCAAGACGCTGGCTGTTGTCGCCACTCATCTCTACGGCAATGTAGTCGACGTATCGGCCTTGCGCGCGGCAATGGACAAGGCCGGTTATGCCAGCGTGTCGATTGTCGAGGATTGCGCACAGTCGCACGGCGCGCGGCTGGGTGACCGGCTGACTGGAACAATGGGCGACATCGCCACCTTCAGCTTCTACCCGACCAAAAACCTCGGCGCTTTCGGCGACGGCGGCGCGATCGTGACAAACGACGCCAAGCTGGCCGGCACGGTGCGCGCTTTGCAGCAATATGGCTGGCGCGCGAAATACGACATCGCACTCTCCGGCGCGCGCAATTCGCGCATGGACGAGATGCAAGCCGCGATCCTGTCGGCACTGTTGCCGCACCTGGACAAGCACAACGCCGAGCGCAACGCCATCATGGCGCGGTTCCTGGCGGCGACCGGCGACAGGACCAGATTTCTCGAACGATCGGCAGGCTCGGTCGTTCATCTCGCCGTGGCGCTGAGCGACAAGCGCGAAGCATTCCGCGCGTTCCTGACCGAACGCGGCATTGCCTCGGAAATCCACTATCCGATCTTGGATTGCGATCAGCATGGCTGGCGCGACTTGCCGCAACGGGTCAGTACAGACGGTCTCGCCGCCTCGCGTGCATCGGTTGAACGCATCGTCACGCTGCCTTGCTTCCCCGGCATGAGCGAGGCGGAAATCAACCGCGTCTGCACGGCGCTGGCCGACTGGGAAGCACGATGACAAAGCGCTCGCTGGTCATCCCGGTCTATCGCAACGCCGCGAATATCCCGAGCCTAGCCGCAGCGCTAGAGGACTTGAACAGAGACGTCGGCGGCGATCTCGAAGTAATATTCGTCATCGACGGCTCGCCTGACAATTCCGGGCAATTGCTGGTCGAGCTTTCGGCAAAGACGCCTTATCCTTGCAAGGTCGTGTTCCACGCCCGCAATTTCGGCTCCTTCACGGCGATCCGAACGGGCATGGAAATGGCAAGCGGCGAGCACATCGCGGCGATGGCGGCGGACTTGCAGGAACCGCCGGAACTGATCGTCCGATTTTTTGAAATCCTGGACAGCGGCCGGGCGGACGTCGTGTTCGGCGAGCGAACCGGACGCAGCGATCCCTGGCTGACCAAGACGTTGTCCAACATCTTCTGGAACGCTTACCGCAAGGTGGTGCTGCCGGACATGCCGAAGGGCGGCGTCGACATCTTTGCTTGCACCCGCGCGGTGCGCGACGCGGTGCTGTCGATCGAAGAGCCGAACAGCTCGCTGGTGGTGCAGCTTTTCTGGGTCGGCTTCCGGCGCGAATTCGTCGGCTACCAGCGCCAGCCGCGCGTGCACGGCAAGAGCGCCTGGAACTTTTCGCGCCGCCTGCGCTACATGATGGACAGTGTTTTGTCCTTTTCCGATTTCCCGATCATGATGGTTCTGTGGATCGGCGCCATCGGTTGCGCGGTCAGCCTCGTGCTAGCTATCGTGACGATCATCGGTAAGCTGTCCGGCTATATCGAACAGGCCGGTTACGCCACACAGATCCTGCTGACCCTTTTCCTCGGCTCGCTGATCCTGACCGTGCAGGGCATTCTCGGTCTCTACATCTGGCGCACGGCCGAAAACACCAAACGGCGGCCGCTGCGCATCGTCAGCCATGTCGTCACCGGAGATGGCAAACCATGACGGCTCCCGAAGGCGTTTTCGTGCATGAGCGCGGCCTGTGTGAAAGCCAGACTGTCGGCGCCGGCACCCGCGTCTGGGCCTTTGCCCATGTGCTGCCCGGCGCGAAACTCGGGACGAACTGCAATATCTGCGACAACGTCTTCATCGAAAACGATGTCGTGGTCGGCGATGACGTGACCGTGAAATGCGGCGTGCAGCTCTGGGATGGCGTGCGACTGGGCAATAAGGTTTTCGTCGGGCCGAACGCCACGTTTACCAACGACATGTTTCCGCGGTCCAAGGCATATCCCGAGGCGTTCCTGCAAACGGTCGTCGAGGATGGGGCGTCGGTCGGCGCCAATGCGACGATCCTGCCTGGAGTGCGCATTGGGCGCGCGGCGATGATCGGAGCCGGCGCCGTTGTCACCAAGAACGTGCCGCCCTATGCGATCGTCGTCGGCAATCCTGCGGTGATCATCGGCTACCAAACCGCGTCGGCAAAAAGGCCGACCGAGGTGTCGATCGCGCCTCTCGCCGAAAAGGCCGGGGCGAGAACCGATGTCGGCGTCGGCGGCAGCGAGCTTTGGCGGCTGCCTTACTTCTCTGATTTGCGCGGCGACCTGACCCCGATCGAGTTCGGCAAGGACCTGCCCTTCGTGCCGCGGCGATCCTTCGTCGTTTATGGCGTGCCGTCGAACAAGGTGCGCGGCGAACATGCCCACCGCGCGTGCGCGCAGTTCCTGATCGCCGTGCACGGGAAACTGGCCGTGGTGGTGGATGACGGCAAGCGCCGGGCCGAAGTGGTGCTGGACCATCCCTCGAAAGGCCTGCTGCTGCCGCCGCTCGTCTGGGGCATCCAGTACAAATTCGAGCCGGACACCGCGCTGTTGGTGCAGGCCTCGCACCCTTACGATGCGGCAGACTATATCCGCGACTACGAGACTTTTCGCGAGTTGGTGAATGCCGCGGGCAACTGACCATGTCAGCTCGGACGCGGTACGGTTCCTGGTTGCCGGCGGGCTGAACACAGCGCTGACGACGCTCGTCTATTTCGTCGCGCTTCTGGTCGCTTCGCCGGGCGTCTCCTACACGATCGCCTGGCTGGTCGGCCTAGCCTTCGTGATGATCTTTTATCCTGACCGCGTGTTCGTCGGCGGTGACAATTCGCTCAAGGCGCGCCTGATGCTCGGGGCGGTGACGATCGGCGTGTTTCTGATTGGGCTCGCGCTGCTGCAGGCCTTCATCCGGTTTACTGGCGACGCAAGGATCGCATTCCTGCTCACATTGGCGGCGACGACGACGATCAATTTCGTCGCCGGGCGCATGCTACTGCGGCGATAGGAACTCTGCGCTACAAGGCACCGACCCTTTTTAGCGACTCGGTCTCCGTGGGACCAGGATCTCGCGCCAGCCGGACCAGCAGAACACCATTCTCCAGCACGACGCTTCCCGCGGCGGGCCAGATCGGCATTTTGGAAAGACGGACAACGACGGCATCGAGCTCGGCTTGCGTAGCCGGACGCAATCCCTCCAGACCGACGATCTTGAGATAGGACAGGACGCGCTGGCTGTTGCCCACAAAAGGTCCCAGGAACGACGCTGCGGCATTCGATGTGGCCGGAACCGGAAAGACGGTCCGGTAGGTCCGGCCGCCATAGACGGCAATCGCATATCGAGTACCCTTGCGGAATGCCGGTGAATTGCCGAGGCGGTCGTAGATCGATGTCGCTACCAGCAAATCGTGTTTGGCCAAAAAGTAGCCGGAAGCCTGGCTGCGGTTTTGCAGAACGACGATCTGCGCGATAGCAACCGCCAGGGCGACACTTGTCGCCGCTCTGACTACGTGATGCGGGCTGTTCAGACCGAAGTAGCAGAGCAGCCATGCCGCCACCGGGACCGCGACCATCGTTCGCCCGAGCACGAGCCCCGGAAAGAACGGATTTAAGGCGAATGGCGCAGCCAGGATGGCGGCGGCGCCCGCCAGCACCGCCAGTCGGCCAAAGGCGTGAAGCCGTCCGTCTACCGCCAGCCCGATCGCTCCGGCCAGGATGACGATCGGCAGGGCCCAGACAGGACTATGATAAACGGCCTCGACGACGCCATAAAACGCCGCGCCCTCTGTCGCGGTCTTGATCATTGCCTGGACCGGATCGGCCAAGAAATAATCGAGATGAAAGAATGCGTTCGTGTAGGTCTCCTGGATCGAATAGAGATTTTTGAACAGCGCCGAGACAACGGCATAGAAGGCCACCGATCCGATCAGAAACAGCGCCGCTTTCAAAAGCAGCCAGCGGTCGACCGACCCTTCCTGATGCAGCGATCTGCCGATGAGACATCCCGCGCAAATGCAAAACAGATAGAACAGCAGCGTCTGGTAGGTCGCGATCGCGAAGGCCCCAAGGAGGCTCACCAGCAGTAGCAGGAGCACGCCGGATAGACCGCCTTTCGCCCGCTCTGACGTCATGGCGAGATAGGCGCCGTACGTTCCACTGGTCATGCCCAGCCCCACCGAGCCGATGTTGGACGAGAATTCGACGATGAAGAACCAAGCAGGAAATGCACAGAAGAAGACAAAGGACGCGTAGTCGGCGACCGACAGGTTGAAGATGTCTCGACCGAGCGCCCGCAAGACCATCAAGAAGGAGGCGGCGCAGCCCAGGCCGAACATAAGTTGCGGAACTACGGGGATCGCGGCCTGGGGCAGAATGTATTTCTCAATGAGGAACGAACCCCACCGTCCCTGTCCGATCCACACGGTCGGGTCTTTCCGGAGCGCCGCCCACTCCTCATCGAGCGAAAAAGGGAAAGAGGCGAGTTCGAAGAAATAGCAGAAGCAGAAAATCAGCATCAGGATGCCGAAGATCGCCGCCAGCCTTTCTGAATTCGGCCGCGCTGACATTTCGATGCTGCTGGTCATGTTTTCTCTAGATACCCTGAAGCGGGCCGCACCACATTGAGCAACCTCAGCTCGCAGGCATTTCTCACGCATCGCGGCAAAGCAACAAGATCGCGCGGCAGAAGCCAGAGAGGGCGATCAAGCTACCGGCGTTGTCTTAGAGCCAAAAAACCCTCGCGGCAATCAGCACCGGACTTGTCGATGGTTCGGCAAGCCCACGCTGCTGCGAAAATATCTACGGCTGCGCTGCGTTAACGCGCGCGAGAGACGCTGCATCGGTCGGCCCTGGCTCTTTGCTCAGCCGCACCAGCAAGTTGCCGTTCTCCAGTATGACGCTGCCTGCGGCTGGCCAGATGGGCATTTGGGACAGCCGGACGATCACCTTGTCCATTTCATCGTCGGTCATGGGCCTCAACCCCTCCAGCCCAATTATCCTGAGATAGGCACGCACCCGAAAATTGTTGTTCAGGTAAGGGCCGAAGAAGGAGGCGTTCGCGTTCGAGCGCTCCGACACCGAATAGGCGCTTCGAAATTCCCGGCCGCCGAATACGGCCATCGGATACTGCACGCCCTTCTGGAAGCCCGGGGCATTGCCTAGACGATCATAGATCGACGTTGCGACCAGCAGATCGTGCTTTGCCAGAAAGTAGCTGGAAGCCTGGTTCTTGTTTTGCAGGTAGACGATCTGGACGATCGACAGAACCAGCGCGGCATTGGCCAGCCAGCGGATCGTTCTGCGAGGACTGTTCAACCCGATATAGCTTAGGAACCAAGCACTCATCGCAGTCGCGACCATGGTGCGCCCGAGAACGAAATCCGGAAAGAACGGATTAAGCGCGAACGGCACCAGGATCATTGCGCTTGCCCCCACGACCAGGGCCAGGCGGTTCCAAACGCCATGCTGGCCGTCAAACAGCAGCGCAACGATACCCGTCGCGAGCAAGACGGGGATCGCCCATACCGGGCTGTGATAGGCAAAATCCGAGATTCCGTAGAACCCCACGGCTTCATGGAGCGTCTTGAGCAACGCCCGCAACGGATCATTCAGGAAATATCTCGTATTAAAGAAGATATACGTGTATGTTTCGATTACTTGATAGTAATATTTGAATATATTAGATATCATTAAATATAATATGGTTGAGCATAAAAGGAAAAAAGCAAATTTAAGGATATATTTAATATCGACTGAGGATCCAGAGCTTATAGACCTTGCAAGAATGATTCCTGCACATGCCGCACACATGCAAAACAGCAGTGTTTGGTATGTGGAAATTGCGAAGGCGCCCAGCAAGCTGGAAACGAACAGGGCGAACAGCAACTGCGGGTCACGCCAACGCTTTCCGCCGGCCGCAAAGGCAAGATAGACCCCCGATATGCCGGCGAAAAGCCCGATCGCGACCGCGCCGATGTTGGAGGAAAATTCGATGATATAGAACCAGGTCGGAAACGCGCAAAATATCACGAAGGACGCATAGTCGGGGAGCCGCAGATTGAGGTTATCACGCCCCACCATGTGCAGAATCATCAGGAACGTGGCGGCGCACGAGAAGCCGAACATCATCTGTGGCAGGACGGGTATGGACGGCTGCGACAGCACGTATTTCTCGATGAGAAACGAACCCCATCGTCCCTGCCCGATCCAGACGGCGGGATTTTTGCGCAGCGCCGCCCACTCTTCGTCGAGCGAGAACGGAAACGACGCCAGCTCGAAGAAATAGATAAAGCAGAAGATCAGCACCAGGATAGCGAAGACCGTCGCAAGCCGATGCGTTGCAGGTCGTTCTAGCAATTCCGTGCCGGACATCGATGCTCCAAATGAGGCGTGATTCCGGGCGCTTCCGCACCAACCGTCACCGCACGGCCTAACTTGCCGGGTCTCAGGCGACCGAGGCGCCGTCTTAGAGCCAAAAAACCGTTGCGACAATCTGCCATGGGGCTCCTCCCCGGCTGGACAAGACCCAATGCCCCGCATAAACCAAAATCAAAAGCCGGAGGAATGCGCCAGCCTGCCGCCATGCGCCGTCGGGACTGCGTGCAAGGAGCGGGGACAAAGCTCCACCGACGGTGAGGAAGAGGCAGAAGGAAAAAGCCGGTGAGCGCACACGACGCAAGCGACGAGCCCACACGCCGCGATTTTCTTTATGTTGCCACAGGCATGGCCGGCGTGGTCGGCGCCGGCGCCGTGGCCTGGCCTTTCATCGACCAGATGCGTCCGGATGCCTCGACGCTGGCCGTGTCCTCGCTCGAGGTCGACATAGCCTCGCTCGAGCCCGGGGCTTCGATGGTGGTGAAGTTCCGCGGCAAGCCGGTGTTCATCCGCAACCGCACGCCTGAGGAAATCCAGGCCGCCAAGGACGTTCCGCTTGACGAACTGAAGGATCCGGTTGCGCGCAACGCCAACCTGCCGGCCGATGCCACGGCGACCGACGTCGATCGCGTCGCCAGCAAGGACAAGGAAAACATTCTGGTCATGATCGGCGTCTGCACCCATTTGGGTTGCATCCCGCTCGGCCAGCAGGGCGATTTCGGCGGTTGGTTCTGCCCATGCCATGGCTCGCACTACGACACGGCCGGCCGCATCCGCAAAGGCCCGGCGCCGGAAAACCTTCCCGTTCCGCCGGTAACCTTCCTGTCGGACACCAAGATCAAGATCGGTTGAGGGGCATTTATCGATGAGCGGTGGACACTCGACCTATACGCCGAAATCTGGCCTTGGACGCTGGATCGATGCGCGCATGCCTTTGCCGCGCCTCATGTACGACAGCTTTGTCGCCTACCCGGTGCCGCGCAACCTGAACTATGCCTACACTTTCGGCGGCATCCTTTCGATTATGCTGGGCGTGCAAATCCTCACCGGCATCGTGCTGGCCATGCACTATGCCGCCGACACGGCCGTAGCCTTCAATTCGGTCGAGAAGATCATGCGCGACGTAAACTCCGGCTGGCTGCTGCGCTACATGCACGCCAACGGCGCGTCGTTCTTCTTTATCGCCGTCTACCTTCATATTTTCCGCGGCCTCTATTACGGTTCTTACAAGGCGCCGCGTGAGCTGCTGTGGATTCTCGGCTGCATCATCTACCTCTTGATGATGGCCACCGGCTTCATGGGATATGTGTTGCCCTGGGGCCAGATGTCAGGCTGGGGCGCGACCGTCATCACCGGCTTCTTCACCGCCATTCCGCTGGTTGGCGAATGGGTTCAGCAGCTTCTGCTCGGCGGCTTCGCGGTCGATAACCCGACGCTGAACCGGTTCTTCTCACTGCACTACCTGCTGCCTTTCATGATCGCCGGCGTTGTGGTGCTGCATATCTGGGCGCTGCATGTCGTCGGCCAGACCAACCCGACCGGCATCGAGGTGAAGTCCAAGACGGACACCCTGCCCTTCACGCCCTATGCAACCATCAAGGACGCTTTCGGCATGATGGTGTTCCTGGCGATCTTCGCCTACTTCATCTTCTACATGCCGAACTACCTCGGCCATCCGGACAACTACACCCAGTTCGATCCGCTGAAGACGCCTGCGCACATCGTGCCCGAATGGTACTTCCTGCCCTTCTACGCCATCTTGCGCGCCATCACCTTCAACATCGGCCCGATTGATTCGAAGCTCGGCGGCGTGCTCGCCATGTTCGCGGCCATCGCGGTGCTGTTCGTGGTGCCGTGGCTGGACACGTCGAAGGTGCGTTCGGCGGTCTATCGCCCGCTCTACAAGTTCTTCTTCTGGATCTTCGCCATCGACTGCATTTTCCTCGGCTGGTTGGGTTCGAAGCCGGCGGAGGGCTGGTACATCCCGGCCATGCAGGTTTCCACCTTCCTGTATTTCGCCTTCTTCTTGATCGTCATGCCGGTGTTGGGTCTCATCGAGACGCCGAAGCGCCTGCCGAATTCGATCACCGAAGCGGTACTTGAAAAGAACAAGGGCGGCTCCGGCCACCCGGTCGGCGCGGCGGCATCGCCGCAAACCAAAGGCTGATCGGCCAGGAACCGGAGAGGGACATCGGAAATGAAGAAGCTACTCCACGGTCTGGCCGCTCTGGGTCTGCTGGCGAGCGCCGCTACGCTGGCCTACGCACAGGAAACCAAGCCGGCTGCTGAGCAGCCCGCGGCAGAAGGTGCGGCTCCGGCGGCTCCCGCTGGCGAACATCCGCCGGCGGCAGCGGGCGACCACGGCGGTGAAATCCATCTGGCGGCCGAGGGTGAGACCCAGCACTACCCCCTGCTCGCACCGCGCGAACAAGACTGGTCTTTCGCTGGCCCGTTCGGCACCTATGACAAGGGGCAGCTTCAGCGTGGCCTGAAGGTCTACAAGGAAGTCTGTTCCGCCTGCCACTCGATGAACCTTGTATCGTTCCGCACATTGGAGCACCTTGGCTATTCGGAAGCACAGGTGAAGGCCTTCGCGGCCGAATACACCATCCCGAAGATGGGTGACGACGGCGAGATGGCCGATCAGCCGGGCCTGCCGTCTGATTATTTCCCGTCGCCATTCGCCAACGCGGCCGCCGCGGCAGCAGCCAATGGCGGCGCGGCGCCGCCGGATTTCTCGCTGATTGCAAAGGCGCGCGGCGTGACGCGCGGCTTTCCGCAGTTCGTGATCGATATCTTCACCGGCTATCAGGAAAGCGGCCCAGACTACATTTATTCGCTACTGACCGGCTACAATCATGCGCCGCCCGCCGGAATGGCTGTCGCCGAGGGTACGCACTACAACCCTTATTTCCTTAACGGCCAGTCGCTGGCCATGGCGGCTCCGCTCTCCGACGGTCAGGTGACCTATGACGACGGCGCGCCTGCAACCGTGGACCAGTATGCGCACGACGTGACTGCATTCCTGATGTGGGCGGCAGAACCGCATCTCGAGGACCGCAAGAAAATCGGCTTCCGGGTGATCCTGTTCATGCTGATCTTCGGCGCCATGGTCTATCTGGTGAAGCGCAAGGTGTGGGCGAACGAAGCTCACTGAAACAGGCAAACAAATGCATCGCGGCCCGCCTCGCGCGGGCCGTTTTGCGTTGCGGCACTGTCTCTAACCAGTCATCACAGCCTTGATCGTCTCGAAATCCGCGTCGCTGATCTCGATCAGGCCAAAGCGGAACGCGGCGCCCCAGTTCGTCTTGCCCGCGGTCAATTGCAGTCTGTCGAGCAGCGGGCGGATCGGCGCGTACTGCGCTGTGCGCCAATCGACGTCGCGGCGAAACGGCCTGAAGTCACCGGCCATGACGCCCTGGCGGATGTCGCCTGGCCGCACCACGCCGAGCGCCGTAAAGCTCTGCAACCCATCGGCCACCCGCATCACTTCGCTCGGCGAATAGTAGACCACCCGGTCGCCTGGCTTGATACGTTTTAGCGGCCCCTGCTTACCGTGATTGACCTGCATGAAGCCGCCGGCCTCACCCCGCCGGACATGTTCCGCCGAAGCCACCGCGACCCAGTTGCGCGGCGCGTCGTCTCTTTGACCTGCCAAGTCGGCCTCGCTGTTCGGGACGGTCCCCGCTAATCCAAAATGACGACTGCCTCGACCTCAAATAGCATCGTGTCGAGCGCCAGTTTGGGGACAGCCACGAGCGTCTGCGCTGGAAGCGTTTTGCCAAACATGCCGACGACACTTTCGGTCAACACGCCAAGCTTCGACGGGTCATGATCGACCACGTAAACGGTCAGTTTGGCGACCTGTTCCGGCCTTGCGCCGATGCCTTTCAGCGCCGTGTTCAGGTTAGCGTAAGCCTGCTCAACCTGCGTCGAGAAATCTGGCGACAATTGTCCTTTTCCGTCCGCGCCGCCTTGGCCCGAGATATAGGCAATCCGCCGCCCCGCAGGCACGATGACGACTTGACTGTAGCCGATGGGCGACGGATCGTAGAGGCCTTGGGGATTGACGATCTGGAGCGCGGTCTTGGCGTCTTGAGCCAAGGTTGCAGTTGAAACAGTCATTGCCATGATGATGAGCCCTCCTGAAACGAGACGCCTGCTCGTATTGTTCATGCCGGTATCCTTGATGTGGTCATCCGCGACCTCATTGAGGATAGATCGGGCTCCTGTCAGATTGTGGCAGTAGCGTCGCCATGCGCGTGACCGGCCTCGGACTCCTTCCACGCCTTCATCAGATCGAGCCGCCGGCGCGGCATCCGCTCATCCATCGCGTCGATGCGGTCCATTCGATCCACTCGGAACATGCGAAAATCATCGCGCAATTCGCACCAGGCAACGACCGCCTTCACCTTGTCGAAGAACCCCAGCGCAAACGGCCAGATCGTGCGCACTGTGGGCGAGCCGTCCTTGTCCCGATAGGCAATGCGCAGCTTGTGCTCCTTGCGGATAGCGATGCGCAGGGCCGTCAGGTCAACGGGCTCCGACAGGCCGGATTGATCCGGCCCGATCAGCAGCGTCGAGCTCTCCATCTCCCGCCTGAGCTCCGGAGGCAGCACCGCGGCAATCTTTGCGCCGGCATTGCGCGCCGCAAGCCCGAGCCTCGCATCCGAGCGCCGCGCCGCCCAGCGAATACCGAGCGTGATGGCCTCGATCTCATCCTCCGAGAACATCAGCGGGGGCAGCATGAAGCCGGGTTTCAGCACATAACCCAGTCCGGGCTCGCCCTGGATGTGAGCGCCCTGCCCTTGCAGCGTGACGATGTCGCGATAGAGCGTGCGGATGCTCACCCCGAGCTCGTCAGCCAATACTTGGCCGGATACAGGCGCGCGATGTCGGCGCAGCACTTGAATCAGATTGAGAAGGCGTTCGGAACGATGCATGGTCGAGGCCGAGACCTGTTCGTCACATGATGGTTACGAGACATAGCAGAAGCCCGCCAAGTCGCGGAGATATCGACCTGACTGAGACTATGCGCTCGGGGAACAGTAGATCAATCAGCGCGCCTAGCTGTTTGAGGCAGCTACGCCAGAATGCCGGCAAACTGCCGCTCGCAGCGCAGCCGGTCGAGCGGCCCAAGCTTTCCGAGAAATCGAACCATCAGTGCGTTAGGCATCGTCTGCAGGCGAAACCGCACGACGCAGGGCACCAAGAGACCCGCGGTGGTGCGATCCTCGATCTGGACATCGCTCGGCCAGTTTGTTTCCTTGGCCGTCGTTATCATGGCCACGATCGAATGATTGTTGGCCTGGTTGAATTGTCGACCCGACAATATCAAGACGGGCCTGCGCTTGCGAACCGGAATGTCGTCGAAAGGAAATGGAACGACGACGACATCATATCGATCAGAGATCACGAAACGCCTCTTCGTCTTCCTTGCTGTTCCATTCAGAGAAAAGCGTCGAGCCCGACGCGAGATAGTCATCGGCCAACACAATCTCGCGCAACTCAATGTTCTCGCCGCGCCGCTGTTTGAACCATTCGTTCCAGACTGCCTTCATATTTCCGTCGGGCCGGATCGCAGGCGTTCGATACCCGTTCTTTCCAGTACGCATCCTGATCCATCGCCCAACCACACCGTCGGCCTCCAGATTGATAGCCTCATCGTCGTGGAGCTTCTCCAGCCGATCCCGAAGCCGGTGATCCGTCAGGTGTTTGAACCAGATCGTGTGGTCGCTGATGGTGACGCTGCTTTCCATCATACCCTCCTTGGGTCTACGTACATTTGCATAGACCCCCTATAGACCCCTCCATCGATGGCCGTCAAGGGTCATCTATTGTATCACAGGACCCCCCATAGACCCCAGCATGCGTATTCTTAAGGGCAATATCCGCAGGTAAGGACAACTCTTGATTACAGCGCCACGCGATGCGATGCGATTTTGCCGTGGTTAGGGGCGCGAATGACAGGGCACAACTATCGGCCGGATATCGACGGGCTGCGCGCTTTCGCGATTATCCCCGTATTGTTCTTTCACGCTGGCGTGCCCGGGCTCGATGGCGGCTTCGTCGGCGTCGATGTCTTTTTCGTCATCTCCGGCTATCTCATCAGCCGGCTCATCTATGCCGAGCTGGACGAGCAACGCTTTAGCCTCATCGGCTTTTACGAACGGCGGGCGCGGCGTATTGCACCGGCCTTTCTTGCAGTGTCGCTCCTAACCTTTGTAGCGGCTGCAGTCTTCCTGTTTCCGACACGGTTGGTCGAGTTCTGCAAATCCTTGCTGTGGTCAACGCTTGCTGTCGGCAACATCTATTTCTGGCAGGAGTCGGCCTATTTCGGCCCGGAGGCAAACACGCAGCCCCTGCTGCATTATTGGTCGCTGGGTGTGGAGGAACAGTTCTATTTCCTGTTTCCTGCCCTTGCAATGCTGATCTGGAGATCGAGCAAGTCACGCCTGGGTCTGACGCTTGCTCTCATTCTGGTCATATCGCTCGTCGCCTCCGAACTGATGATTTGGCGGTCGCCGGAGGCCGCGTTTTACCTTCTTCCATTCCGCGCATGGGAACTTCTTGCGGGCAGCATTTTGGCGATACGGACCGTACCGCCGCCACCGACAAGCATGATCGCAACCGGAGCCGTGACCATCGGGATCGGCATCATCCTGGCTTCGGTCTTCGTGCTGTCCGAGCAGACAACGTTTCCCGGCCTGAGCGCTATGCTGCCCGTTGTTGGCAGCGCCCTCGGGATCTGGGGCGGCGAACGCCGCAACATTGCTGCCGCAGCACTAGGATTTGCGCCGCTCGTCTATATAGGCCGCATCTCCTACTCGCTTTATCTCGTGCATTGGCCGGTGTTGTTTTTTGCCACACGGCTGATTTCCGACACGGGAGCAGCGGCGCGAACGACCATCGTCATTGCGATGTCGCTGGTTTTGGCGGACCTATCCTATCGCTTCATCGAAACGCCGACGCGCCGGCGCAGTCCTTTCTGGACCTCAGGACGGATATTCTGGTTGACCGCGACGGGGGTTCTTGTCGGGGTCGGGCTATCGCTGGGAACGATCCTGGCTGGCGGATTTTCTGGGCGGTTGCCTGCTGACGCACGGGCGCTGCTGGCCTATCGCTACGACCGCGCGGCCGGTTACCGCGAAGGTACGTGTTTCTTGCAGCGTGACCAGCCGGCCTCGGCCCTGGCGCCTGAATGCCTGCCGACCAACGGGCCTATCGCCTTGATCTGGGGTGACAGCCATGCCGCGCATCTGCTTCCTGGACTCCAGCCCGCACTGGAAGGCAAAGGATATGCAGTGGCCCAGATAACGGCCTCCGGCTGCCAGCCGGTACGCGGGTTCGAAACACCGCGGCGGCCAAATTGCGGATCGGTCAACGACTTCGCGCTCGATTGGATACGTCGAACGAAGCCGTCCCTCGTCATCCTGTCGGCGATCTGGACTTTGGACGGCCATATGGATTCATTCCGAAGCCAGATCGACGAACTCGCCGCGCTGGGCATCCAGACCATCATTCTTGGCCCGAGCCCAATCTTTCCGGAGGCGATACCTGTCCTCCTGGCGGAGCGCCTGACGCGGGGAGATCAAACGACAAGCTGGGACAATCTCCCGCCCGATACATTTGCCTATGACGTAGAGTTAGGCGAGGCGTTCAAAACATGGCCCGCGCGCTACGTCTCGTTGCTGGAGATTGCCTGCCCGCAGCAATCATGCCCGCTGATCCTGGACCGGATGCCCATCTATTGGGATGGCGAGCATCTGACGACAGCGGGCGCTCAGGCGCTCGTGGCCGGCTTTGTAGATCGTATCCCTGCCCCGCTATGACGGCGTTTCAACCGAATTGCATCGCAAGGCGTCGGCTGATTGTGTAGAGCGGATAACGATCTTGGCCGCGCACGGGGAAACGATATGAAGCACTCGCTGGAAGAATCCTTGCTGGCGGCGATTCGCACCATCCCGGACTATCCAAAGCCGGGTATCCTGTTTCGCGACATCACGACCCTGCTGGGAAACGCGCGCGCGTTTCGCCGGGCGATTGACGAACTGGTGCACCCCTATGCCGGGCAGAAGATCGACAAGATCGCTGGCATCGAAGCGCGCGGCTTCATTCTCGGCGGCGCAATCGCGCATCAGCTTTCGGCCGGCTTCATCCCGATCCGCAAGAAGGGAAAACTGCCGCACGAGACGGTGCGCGTCGCCTACAGCCTGGAATACGGCATTGACGAGATGGAGATGCACAAGGACGCGGTCGCGCCCGGTGAGAAGGTGATTCTGGTCGACGATCTGATCGCGACCGGCGGCACGGCGGAAGGTGCGACAAAGCTATTGAAGCAGATGGGCGCGGACATCATTGCCGCCTGTTTCGTGATCGACCTGCCGGATTTGGGCGGCCGTAAGAAGCTGGAGGCGCTAGGGGTAGACGTGAGAACGTTGATCGCATTTGAAGGGCATTGAAGGTGGTGAATGGTGAATGGTGAATGGTGAATGGTGAATGGTGAATGGTGAATGGTGAATGGTGAATGGTCATCGCAAATGGACTTCAAGTCCAGCCATAGACAATCATTCTTGTTCACCATTCACCATTCACCGCCCTCAATCCGCCGCCGGCAGCCGGCGCATCGTGAACTCGATCACGTCGTTGGGACGCTCGAACCAGCTTTCGATTGCGGTCCAGTAAGCCTGTTTCGGCCAACGATCGAACCATTCGCGGGCTTTGACGCGTGCATCGGTGCGGGGCAGCACGAAGGTTTCGCGCAAAAAGCCGTCGCGCGGCTTGCCGCCTGTTTCGGCGCGGCTCTTCGCCAGCCGGTCTCTCAGGCCGTCGAGCGGTGGTCTTGCGGGCGTGCGCAAGGTTTCACTCCTTGACCAACTCACGAATGAGATTAGGGATCGCTGCGGAAATTACGAGTCATTTCGTATACTTGCCGAAACTGAAGACAGGACATGATGGTGGAGCGACCAGAAATACCCGCAGGTCTGCCGGACGACATCGAGGACAGGAAATGGGCGGCGAAAACCTGGTTCGAAAGCCTGCGCGACAACATCTGCGCTGCCTTCGAGCATCTCGAGGAGGATGCTCCCGATCGCTCGAAGCCGGCCGGGCATTTCAAGCGCACGCCGTGGCATCGCGACAATGGCGCAGGTGGCGGCGGCATAATGTCGATGATGGCTGGCCGCGTATTTGAAAAGGTCGGCGTGCATTGCTCGACGGTGCATGGCGAGTTTTCGCCAGAATTCCGCAAGCAGATACCCGGCGCTGAAGAAGACCCAAGTTTTTGGGCCAGCGGCATCTCGCTGATCGCTCATCCGTGGAATCCTCACGTGCCGGCCGTTCACATGAATACGCGCATGGTCGTGACGTCGCGCTGGTGGTTCGGCGGCGGCGCGGACCTGACGCCGGTGCTGGATCGCCGGCGCACGCAAGAGCACCCCGACACAGCCGCCTTCCACGCGGCCATGCGGGAGCCCTGCAGAAAACACAAAACTGTCGCCGACTACGATCGTCTAAAGGACTGGTGCGACGAGTATTTTTACCTGCCCCACCGCAACGAAGCACGCGGCATCGGCGGCATCTTCTTTGACTGGCAGCACTCGCCGGAGGAAAAAGGCGGCTGGGACGCCGATTTTGCTTTTGTCCGCGACGTCGGCCGGGCTTTCGAAACGATCTATCCGAAGCTGGTGCGAGCCAATTTCAACGAAAGCTGGACTGAGGCTGACCGCGAGGAGCAACTGATCCGGCGTGGACGCTATGTCGAGTTCAACCTGCTTTACGATCGTGGCACGATCTTTGGGCTCAAGACCGGCGGCAACGTTGCCTCGATTCTCTCGTCCATGCCTCCGGCGGTCAAATGGCCTTGAGCGGCTAGGCCAGGGCGGCATTTCTGCAACCAAACCCGCTCATTCGTGTTATGCTCTATTCCCAAGCAAACTGAGAAGGAGGCATCCGATGAAGGAATTCCATTGCGGGTCGCTCGTTCCGGGCTGTGACTGGCATACACGCCATGAGGAAGAAGCCGAAGTGATGCGCCGCGCAGTCGAGCACATGCGCCAAACGCACGGTGAAACCATCATTCGCGAGACGATGCTGGAGGCCATCCGATCCCGTATCGACAAGGTTCGCGACGCGGCCTGACCTTCATTTTCCGATTTTCGCGGCGCGCTCGAGCAGCGCGTCGCGCGAGAGTTGGAAACCGGACTCGACCCACGCTGTTTCCAGCGTTTTCAGGCGCTTGCCCAGTGCCGGACCTTCCGGCACGCCCTCGGCCAGCAAATCCGCCCCTTTGAGCGGAAAGACCGGCTTTTCCCACATGTTTGCAAGCTTGAGCAGCCGCGCATAGCCGGCTGCGTCGTGCAATGCGGCGTTATCCTGCACAGCACGCACACGAGCCCCGGCAAGCGCCAGTTTGAGCCGATCCTCCACGCCCTGCCTGTCGCCGCGATAGAGGTTTTGACGCATCGTCAAGTCGGTCGTCGAAGGTAAGGGAAGCGCGGCGCTTGACCAGCCGTCGAGGCGCTCTGCCTCGTCGTTCGACAGCCTGAGCCGCCGGGCGAGTTCCGCCATCCTGCCTTGATCCGGCGGTACGATCGCTTCAAGCCGAAGCATAGCGTCGGGAGACCATTTCAGATCGCGTTCGGCGGCAATCAGGCCGTGAATGGCGTCGATGCCCCATTTCTCGCTTTCCGGCAGAACCTTCGACAAAACACCCGCCTGCCGCATCCAGAGCAGCGCGCGGGATGGGTCGGGGGCCGAAAGGAGCCTCTTCAGCTCTGACCAGACCCGTTCGGCGGAGAGTTGCTCAAGCCCGTCTTTCTGTCGGGCACAGGCTTTCAAACCCTCGGCGTCCGGTCGGCCTGAGCCATACCAGGCGAAGAAGCGGAAAAAGCGCAGGATGCGCAAAAAGTCCTCGCGGATGCGCTGTTCCGGGTCGCCGATGAAGCGCAGCGTTCGGCTTTCGAGGTCGGCCAGGCCGCCGACCAGATCGACGATCGACCCGTCGGCCTTGGCATAAAGCGCGTTGATGGTGAAGTCGCGTCGCTCGGCGTCGGCCTTCCAGTCACGGCCGAACGCGACCTTGGCCCGACGGCCGTCCGTTTCGACGTCGACGCGTAGCGTCGTGACCTCATAGGGCTTGCCGCCCGCAACGACCGTGATCGTGCCGTGGTCGATGCCAGTCGGAACGGTCTTGAAACCGGCCGCCTCGGCGCGAGCCATGGTTTCGCCGGGCTCGTTGGTCGTCGCGATGTCGATATCAGCGACCGGCTCACCGAGAAGCGTATTCCGAACCGCGCCGCCGGCGATGCGCGCCTGCTCGCCATCGGCAGAGAGCACTTTGAGCAAAGTCTGCAAATCGGCATCGTCGAGCCACGGGGCCCTGCCGGCGATCGTCGCCGAGCTCACGCGTAGAATCTTTCATAGAAGGCGCGGATGATGCCGGCCGTGACGCCCCAGATGCGCTGGCCGCCATAGGGCATGTCGAAGAACGACCATTCGATGCCGTTCCATTCGCGGCTGCCGCGCGCGTGGTTCTCCGGGTCCATCAAGAACGACAGCGGCACTTCGAAAACGGTCTCGACCTCGTCTTCGTTCACGTCGAGTTCGAAACCGGGCTGAATCACGCCGATGATCGGTGCAATACGAAATCCGCTTCCGGCAATATAGTCTGGCATGCGGCCGATGACCTCCACCTGGTCGGGACGGATGCCGATTTCCTCTTCCGTTTCACGCTGGGCCGCAAATTCGGCGCTTGGGTCCGTGTCGTCGATACGGCCGCCGGGAAAAGCCACCTGCCCCGAATGAGCCCGCAGCGCCTCCGTACGCTTTGTCAGGATGACGGTCGCCTCGCCCGGGTGGTCGACGACAGGGATCAGCACGGCGGCATCGCGCACCTTGATCTTCCACAGATCCTGCAGGCGCGGATGGCCGGGGTTCCAGCGGTGATCGCCATACTCGCCATGCTCATCCACCGCGTCGCCGACGCGGACGACGCGGCGACGCAGATCGTCAACGGTGAAGCGCTGTGCGGCGGTGTCCATCAGCACTGCGTTCCGAAACTACAGTACGTCGATACCCCCACCCGTCCCTTCGGGACCCCGTCCCCACAAGGGGGAGGGGGATTCGCAAGCGTTGCCGCCAAGTCCCCCTCCCCCTTGAGGGGAGGGGTTAGGGATGGGGGCATCGATTTCTCGACAGCAACGGTCATCACGCGCTCAGCCGCTTCAGCTTCTCGACCGGCATGATCGGGTAGACTTCGCCATGCGAGCGGACGGCGAACATAGCGATGCCATCGATGTCGATCTCTTCGCCATGTTCGATCAATTCATACATCACGGCCCGGTTGATCAGCGCTTCGAGGCGGTCGCGCACCAGAACATACGGCTTCAATCCGCCGGTCTCGTCCTCATCGACGAAATGCAAGGGATGTTCGGGTCCGGCTTCAACCACATCGCCAACGTTCGTGCGGAAGGTGATGATTTGACTCATGCCTTTGCCGCTGGCGTTCATCTCGACGGCCACGAAAGGCGCGTCCTCGACGCGGATTCCGACCTTTTCCACCGGCGTGACGAGGTAGGTCTTTCCGTCCTCATCCTTGCGCAAGACAGTCGAAAAGAGCTGCACGAGTGGCATGCGGCCGATCGGCGTGCCGAGATAGAACCACGTCCCGTCGCGCTTGATCTCCATGTCGAGATCGCCGCAGAATTCGGGATTCCAACGATGGACAGGCGGCAAACCTTTGCCAGCGCGCGCCGCGCGCGAGATCAGCGCTTCGAGCCCAGCGGTGTCCGAGGCGTCGCGCAAACCATCCGATCTGACATTTTCGTTACTCGCCATAGTCACGAAATAGTCACTGTTGGCCGCATTGTCAGCCCAAATAGGTGTTCTAACTTCAACTTTGGCGGCCCTTCATTTTCAGCCGTAGCAGGCGCATGCTGCGCAAAAGACTTTCGCACAAGGGATTGATTCTGCATGAGTGCAATTATCAAGGAAGCGGCAGTCAGCGAAAAGGAGATGATTGCCCAGGCCGAGAAGGCGCTGGCCGACATCTCCAAGGTCCGCGACGGCGTCGGCCGTGTGATCTTCGGCCAGGAAAGCGTGGTCGAGCGCGCGCTGGTGGCGCTACTCTCAGGCGGTCACGCGCTGCTGGTCGGCGTGCCGGGCCTCGCCAAGACGAAGCTGGTCGAGACGCTTGGCACCGTGCTCGGCATGGATTCCCGCCGTATCCAGTTCACGCCGGACCTGATGCCGTCGGACATTCTGGGCTCCGAGGTGATGGAACAGGACCAGGACGGAAAGCGCTCTTTCCGCTTCATTTCGGGGCCGATCTTCGCGCAATTGCTGATGGCTGACGAGATAAACCGCGCCTCGCCGCGCACGCAGTCGGCGCTTTTGCAGGCGATGCAGGAGTATCATGTGACGGTGGCCGGCGCGCGGCACGACCTGCCGGCCCCCTTCCACGTGCTTGCGACCCAAAACCCGCTGGAACAGGAAGGCACCTACCCCCTGCCCGAGGCGCAGCTCGACCGCTTCCTGATGCAGATCGATATTCTCTACCCGGAACTCGAGGCCGAACGGCGCATTCTGCTGGAAACCACGGGCGTCGATGAAGCCAAGGCGCGCAATGTGCTGACGCCCGAACGCCTGAAGGAAATCCAGTTGCTGATCCGCCGCATGCCTGTGCCGGAAAGCGTCGTGGAAGCGATCCTGTCGCTTGTGCGCTCCGCGCGGCCCGGCCAGGGTAACACGGAAACCGACAAGAATGTCGCTTGGGGCCCCGGCCCGCGCGCCAGTCAGGCGCTCACGCTCTGCGCCCGCGCTCGGGCGCTTTACGAAGGCCGGCTGGCCCCATCGATTGACGACGTGAAGGCGCTTGCCGAACCGGTACTGCAGCACCGCATGGCGCTGACCTTCGCCGCGCGAGCGGAAGGCATGTCCGTGCGAGACGTCGTCGCCAAGCTGGTGAAGGGCGTCTAGATCTAATGGCCCGTATCGGCGAAGCGCAAGCCCCCGTCGCGACCCGCGACGCGCTGGCGCGCGGTCGCGTGCGGGCCGCGCTGGTGCCCGACCTGCTGATCGAGGCGCGCCGCCTCGTCAACACGGTGATCGCCGGCTGGCACGGTCGCCGCAAGCGCGGCATTGGCGAGAATTTCTGGCAGTTCCGGCCCTATGCCGAAGGCGAGTCGATGAACCGCATCGACTGGCGCCGTTCCGCCCGCGACGACCACACCTATGTGCGCGAGCGCGAGTGGGAGGCTGCACACACAGTCTGGCTATGGGCGGACCCCTCGCCCTCGATGCTCTACAAGTCGCAAGCTGCGACAGTATCGAAAGAATCGCGCGCGCTGGTGCTTGCGCTGGCGCTGGCCGAGTTGCTGTCGCGCAGCGGCGAGCGCATTGCCTGGCCCGGCCTGACCGACCCATTCGCCGCCCGCAACGGCGCGGAGCGGCTGGCCTCGCATCTCAGCCACGCGGCAAGCCTGCCCATGCGGCCCGATCTCAACATGATCCGCCGCTTCTCCGATATCGTGATCGTGTCCGACTTCCTCGACCCGGCCGAGGAGACGATGGCCTGGCTCGATGTGCTGGCGCGACATGGCGTGCGAGCGCATCTGATCGAAGTGGCCGACCCGGCCGAGGAGACGTTCCCTTACACCGGCCGCACGGAATTCATCGATCCCGAGACCAATGAGAAGCTGACGGCCGGCCGCGCCGAGCAATTGAGCGAGGATTACCGCTCGCTCTACACCGCACGTCGGCAGGAGCTTGCCGCCTGGGCGCGTCGGCTCGGCTGGAGCTACACCGTCAATCACACCGACCGGCTGGCCTCCGAGGCCTTGGTGCGCGTTCACATGGCGCTGACCGCCGAGGGCGACATCGTCGCGGGGGCGCGCGCATGAGCTTCTTGCCGCTCGCCTTTGGTTTTCCAGCCATATTGTGGGGTTTGCTGGCGCTGCCGGTGATCTGGTGGCTGCTGCGCTTCACGCCGCCGAAACCTCAGACGGAAGTCTTTCCGCCGCTGAAAATCCTGGCGCGGGTGCTGAAGCGGGAAGAAACGCCACAGCAGAGTCCGTGGTGGCTGACCCTCTTGCGCCTCCTGATGGCGACGCTGGTGATCCTGGCGCTGGCCGAGCCGGTGTGGAACCCGCGCGAACGCCTGCCGGCGGACGGCTCTGCGCTGGCGCTGGTGGTCGACAATGGCTGGGCAAGCGCCTCCGACTGGGAACGCCGCGTCGCTACCGCCGAACGGCTGATCAATGACGCCGCCGCCGAAAGCAAATCCGTGGTGCTGGCCTTCACAGCCGAGAAGCCGAATGCCGAAATCGGACCGTTCGACGCGCAGGCCGCGCGCGACAGGCTGCGCGCGGCTGAGCCGCGGCCGATCCCGGTCGATCGGCAGGGCGTGCTGGCGCGCACTGCGGGCGTGTTGCAGACGCTGCCGGGCGCCACTGTCGCGCTGCTGGTCGACGGGTTGGCGCAGGACGGCGACGAGGCGGCGTTCCGCTCGATCCTGGGCGCCGGGGCCGCGAACTATGTCTGGATCGCGCCGGAGCGCCTGAGCAATATCGGCCTTGCGGCCGCCGACAATCAGATCGATGGCTTTGCGCTGCGTGCGGTACGTGCTCCCAATCCAGCGCCAGAACAGGTGCTGGCCGGTGCGTTCGACGACAAGGGCCGGCGCATCGCCGACGCGGCGATCACTTTTGGGCCGGGCGAGACGATCGGCACCGCGACGATGACCGTACCCTTCGAACTGCGCAATGATTTCTCCTCCATCTCGATCGATGGACAGGCGCAGGCGAGTGCCATCCGCGTCCTTGACGACAGCTCGAAACGCCGCCGCGTCGGGCTGCTGTCGCAAGCCGAGGGCGATCGAGCGCAGCCGCTGTTGTCGCCCCTCTACTACATCCGCCACGCGCTGGAGCCCTTTGCCGATCTCGTGCAGTCGACCAATGCTGACCTCGGCATCGCGATCCCCGAATTGCTCGACCAGAAACCGGCGATGATCGTCATGGCTGATATCGGCACGATCCCGGCCGAGGCCCGCCAAAAACTGATCGACTGGGTGAAGAAAGGCGGCACGCTGGTGCGTTTCGCGGGTCAGCGGCTGGCTACGGCCGAAAATGACGAGGAATTGCTGCCGGTTCGCCTGCGGCTTGGCGAACGTGCTCTGGGCGGCGCGTTGTCATGGACGCAGCCGCAGCCTGTGTCCGACTTCCCGCCGACCGGCCCGTTTGCCGATCTGACGCCGCCCAACGAAGTGAGCGTTTCCCGACAGGTTCTGGCTGAGCCGACCCCGGACCTCGCCGAGCGCACCTGGGCCAATCTGGGTGATGGTACACCATTGGTGACCGGCGCAAGCCGCGATCAGGGCACGGTGGTGCTCTTCCACGTAACGCCGGAAGCGACGTGGTCGAACCTTCCCATTTCCGGCAGTTTCGTCGAGATGCTGCGCCGCATCGTCCAGCTTTCGCGCAATCAGGGCAGCGTTGCGGCCAATGCGGAAGCAACCGGCGCGACATTGCCGCCCTACCGCATGATCGCCGCGAACGGCCAGCTCATTCCGCCGACCCCCGACGCACGGCCGATCGCCGCCGGCGGTGGCGCAAAGCCGGTGACGATCGAGAACCCGCCCGGCCTGTACGGCAGCGAGGATGGTTTGCTGGCGCACAATCTTCTGGCGCAGGACGCGGTGTTCGCGCCGATCGTGCGGCCTCAATTCGCAGCGCCGGTATCCGAGATGCGTTATGCTCTCAACGAATCGCGCGATTTGCGGGGGCCGCTCTTGATCGCCGCTCTGGTCCTGATGGTGCTCGACACACTGGCCGTGTTCTGGATGGGCGGCCAGTTCGCGCGTCGTCCGCGCCGTTCCGCTCCGGCAGCCACAGCGGCCATGATCGCGCTGGCATTCGTTACCGGAGCCGCGTTGATGGCCCCACCGGCCTTCGCACAGGATCAGAAACCGGGAGACGCCGAAGCCATTGATGCGATTG
Source organism: Rhizobiaceae bacterium (assembly GCA_050247155.1). Taxonomy (GTDB): domain Bacteria; phylum Pseudomonadota; class Alphaproteobacteria; order Rhizobiales; family Rhizobiaceae; genus Mesorhizobium_G. The sequence continues at coordinate 16,278 of JBFWUS010000011.1, read as the reverse complement.
CCGTGACGCGGCTGGCCTATGTCGTGACCGGCAATTCCTCCGTCGATGCGATCAGCCGGGCCGGTTTGACCGGGCTGACACGGTTCCTCATTGAGAAGACGGCGCTCGAACCGGGTGAACCCGCCGGCGTCGACCTTACCAAGGACGAGCTGTCGTTCTATCCCATCATCTATTGGCCGATCGATCCGAATGCGTCGATGCCCTCGGAAGCCGCGATCGCGCGCGTGGACGCCTATATGAAACAGGGCGGCACCGTGCTGTTCGATACGCGCGACCAGTACGCGACAACATTGGATGCATCGGCGAGCCCGGCCACCCAGCGCCTGCGCGACATTCTCGACAACATGAACGTTCCGCCGCTTGAGCCGGTGCCGGAAGACCACGTGCTGACGAAGGCGTTTTTCATCCTGCGCGATTTTCCGGGCCGTTTCACCGGCTCGCCGCTTTGGGTCGAAGCCTCGGTTGACGCGTCGAACGATGGCACACGGCCGGTGCGCACGGGCGACGGCGTGACGCCGATCATGATAACGGCCAACGACCTTGCAGGGGCTTGGGCCGTCGATGAAGGCGGCGAACCAATGCTGCCGACCGTGCCAGGCGATCCCATGCAAAGGGTCTACGCCTATCGCAGCGGCATCAACATCGTGATGTACATGCTGACCGGCAACTACAAGTCGGACCAGGTGCATGTGCCGGCCCTGCTGGAAAGGCTGGGACAATGAAGGCGGTGACAGGCACGCCAGCCCTACCCTCCCCCTTGTGGGGAGGGTCGGCGAGCCATTCGAGCTTCGCGAGAATTGCGAGACGGGGTGGGGGTAAGACCTCGTCGACGCCACGCCTACATACCCCCACCCCGGCCCTTCGCAAGCTCAGGACCGACCCTCCCCGCAAGGGGGAGGGTAGCAGGCGCTCAGCATGAACTGGTCCCTCGCCTTCGAGCCCTTCTTCGCCTGGCCAGTCCTTGCGGCCATGTTCACGCTCGCGCTGATCTTCGGCATTGCCGGCGTTTTCTTGCGCCAGCGCGGCGCGTGGCTGCGCCTGGCGGCTTTTGCCACCTTGGCGCTGGCCTTGTTCAATCCCGTGCTGCTCGACGAGGACCGCGAACCGCTGAAGAGCGTCGTTGCCCTGGTGGTCGACCGCAGTCAGAGCCAAGACATCGGCGAGCGCTCCAAGCAAACGGACGATGCGTTGGCCGGCTTGCAGGAACGCCTCGCGCGCTTCAAACAGTTCGATGTACGTGTCGTGGAGGCCGGCAAGTCCGGCGCGGCCGACGAGCGGACCGAGACACGCCTGTTCGGCGCACTCGACAGCGCCTTCCGTGACGTGCCGCCCTCGCGGATTGGCGGCGCGGTTCTGGTAACGGACGGACAGGTGCACGACGTGCCGGCAGGCGCCGCCGCCATCGGCGCCCCGATCCATGCGCTGATCACCGGCGAGGAAGGCGAACGCGATCGGCGCATCCGCTTCGAGAAAGCGCCGCGCTTCGGCATCGTCGGCAAACCGCTCGACCTGACTTACCGCGTGCTGGGGACCGGCAACGATCGCGCGGCAGTCGATGTGCGCGTCTCCATCAATGGCGAGCAGCGCTCGGTGCAGCGCGCCTTCATCGGCCAGGAAATGCCGCTGCAGATCGTCGTGCCGAACGCCGGCCGCAACATCGTCGAATTGCAGATCGACCGTGTCGACGGCGAGCTGACAGACACCAACAACCGCGCCATCGCACTGGTCGACGGCATCCGCGAAAACTTGCGCGTCCTGCTGGTTTCAGGCGAACCGCATGCCGGCGAGCGCACTTGGCGCAACCTGCTGAAGTCCGATGCCTCGGTCGACCTCGTCCACTTCACCATTCTGCGTCCGCCGGAAAAGCAGGACGGCACGCCGATCAACGAGCTGTCACTGATCGCGTTTCCGACGCGCGAGCTGTTCGTCGAGAAGATCAACGATTTCGACCTGATCATCTTCGACCGCTACCAACACCGCGACGTGCTGCCGATCCTCTATTACGACTACATCGCCGAATATGTCGAAAAGGGCGGCGCGCTGCTGATCGCCGCCGGACCCGAATATGCCGGCGCCAATTCAATTTCGCAAACCCCCCTGATGTCGGCTCTGCCGGCCATGCCGACCGGCGATGTGATCGAGCAGGCCTTTTATCCGCGCTTGACCGACACGGGCAAACGCCACCCGGTGACGCGCGGCCTTGAAGGTTCGCAGAGCGAGCCGCCGCACTGGAGCCGTTGGTTCCGCCTCATCGGCATCGACCAGCCGGAGGGCCAGTCGGTGATGCAGGGACCCGACAACCGGCCGCTGCTGGTGCTCGACCGCAAGGGCGAAGGCCGCGTCGGCATGCTTTTATCCGACCAGGGTTGGCTCTGGGCGCGCGGCTTCGAGGGCGGCGGCCCACATGTCTCGCTCTATCGCCGCCTCGCCCACTGGCTGATGAAGGAACCGGAGCTTGAGGAAGAGCGCCTGACCGCCAACGGCCGCGGTATGGTGCTGGAGGTGCAGCGCCAGACGATGAGCGACGATCCCGGCCCGGCGCAGATCATCACACCGTCAGGCAAGGCGATGACCATGCAGCTTGGCGCCACGCAGCCTGGCATCTTCACCGGCAGTTCCGAGGTCCAGGAAATCGGCCTTTATCAGGTGGCAAATGGCGATCTGACGACGCTGGCGCATGTCGGCCCCGTCAATGCGCCAGAGTTCCAGGAAGTCGTATCCACTGAAACCGTGCTGAAGCCGCAGGCTGATGCTTCCGGCGGCAGCGTTCGCCGGCTGGTGTCGGGTGGCTTGACTGGCCAGAGCTACAGCATCCCGAACATCGTGCCTGTACGCGCTTCGGCCAACGCCTCCGGAAACGACTGGATCGGCCTGCGCACGACAGGCGACAGCGTGCTGAAATCGGTCTCGCGCGTGCCGATGTTCGGCGGCTTCTTCGGGCTGGCCCTGCTGCTCTTTGCGCTTGGCGCGATGTGGTATCGCGAGGGGCGGTAAGCACTTCTTCCCTCGCCCCGTTTACGGGGAGAGGGTGGCCGCGTAGCGGTCGGGTGAGGGGCAGCGCCAACGTCCGCCACAGGTTTACAGCCCCTCATCCGCCCTTCGGGCACCTTCTCCCCGTAAACGGGGAGAAGGAAGATCATTCCTCCGGCTCGACCGTAAACATCAGCGGGAAGCCGAGTTGTTTCGCAGCATCCATGGCGCGAGTGGCCTTCGTCTCCGCGACATCCTTGGTGAACACGGCAACGACGCATACGCCCTTGCGGTGCGCCGTGATCATGACGCGCTGCGCCTGATCCTCGCTCATCGAGAATTCCGCCTTCAGCACGATGACGACGAACTCGCGCGGCGTGAAATCGTCGTTGATCAGGATGACCTTGTAGAGCTTCGGCCGCTCGACCTTCGGACGCGTCTTGGTGCGCGGTTTGACGATTGTGTCGGGAAAATCAGGACCGGGCATTCAGCAATGGTCTAACCGCTGATTGCGAAGGTCAACTTAAAATTACAGGTTTCGCCGCGCCGCGCGGCATTGCGCATGAGATAGGCCATCGCGCTGTAGGAGCCATCGACAGGCAACTCTCCGGTGAATTCGGTGCCGTTGATCGATCCGTTGAACATTGCTTCGGAGGCGCCCGGTGCCGTCAGGTTGAAGGCGCAGCTTGTATTGTCAGGCTCAAAGCGAACAGAGACCGTCTGCCCCGCCTTGGCGCCCAGCAAGTAGGTCGTCATGTCATAACCCTGGATGGACCCCGCCACGGTCGCGGAGCTTTCACCCGGCTTGAACTTCACCACGAGCGTCGTTTTTGCCGCAATCGCCGGAAGGGCCAGAACGCCGACAAGAGCCACTGCTACAATGTTACGAACTGCACTGCGCACAAACCATCTCCCCTTGGCGCTGCCTTGGCATGATGGCTGCAAAAACGTCGCGAATAGCGCTCAGGAGATGCTCCCTCGCGCCAATCCCATGCGCCGAAATCCAGCAATATCAGATGCACACCGGCAGAACCGGATTCATCTTTTCAGCCAACGCAGCAGCGGCCCCAAAGACCCCAACCGCGTCAAAGCAGCAAGAACTTCACGCGTTAGTTTAGTTCATGTTCATAAACAAGATTCAAGCCGGTAGGCCGACCCATTCGCAGATTTTGTCGCTGGCAGCTGCGATGTTCTGCTCCAGGCTGAGACCGGATGCTTTACGCGGTTTGAGGTCGTGGTCGCCATCGGGTAACCAGAAAACTTCGGTCGATTTCGACAACGGATATGTTTCGACCTCCTCACGCGTTCCGAACGGATCGCGCTCGCCCTGGCAGATGAGCGTCGGCACAGTGAGCGGTTCGAGATGGTCCGTTCGCAGTTTTTCAGGATTGCCGGGTGGATGGAAGGGATATCCAAGGCACACGAGGCCGGCGACTTTGCTCTCGCGATAAAGCTTGTCGGCGATCATCGATGCCATGCGCCCACCCATGGACTTGCCGCCGATGAAGAGCTTGCCGGTAGCTTTCACGGAGCCGATCGCGGCAAGATATTCGCCGATCAGCTTGTTGGCGGGGGATGGCGGCGGACGCTGCCCGTCCCTGCGGGCAGCCATGTAGCCGAACTCGAACCGTGCGACGCGAATGCCTCGCGCACCCAGCGCTTCGGCAACCGTGTTCATCCAGTCCGAATCCATCGGCGCGCCGGCGCCATGCGCCAAGAGCAGCGTGTATCTCGCATCGGCGGGACCGGAATAGAGGAATGCAGCCATGACCAGATGACTACACGCTCCGCGCTCCAGGAACCAGTAGCACTATTCAGCCGCTTCCAGCGCCGAACGGAATTCAGCTTCCTCCGACGTCTCGGGCTTGAGCGCCGAGGGCGTCGCGCAGGCGTTCAGCCTTCGTCGCGGCCATGCACCACCCTGAGCGCGCCCTCCCCGATGCAGGCTTCGAAATGGCCAGCCGCAAACCGAGCCTTAACGCCTCAACACTGCCTGCAAAACATCCCGGACGCCGATGGCGCCGACGAATCGCGAGGCGTCGTCGAACAAGGCGACCGGCGCGGTATTCGAACGATGCATGGCGAGCATCACCGTCTTCAGCGGCGTGCCGGGCGTCGCCCAGAAGACCTGGGCCGTATCTTCAGGCTGCTTGTCGACATCGGCGCACGACACCCACACCGCCGGCTTGCCATCGCGTTCAGCGGCAGCCACAAGTCCGTCCTTGTCGACCTTGAAGCGCGTGGTCTTGCGCCTGTCGAGCCAGATCCAGCCACGGCCGGCTGATTCCAGCTCGTGCTTGGAGCGCATGACGTTCCAGGCGGTCAGTACGGAGAGCGGGTTCACATTGGCGATGAAGTCGCGGACGTAGTCGTTGGCGGGCCTCAGAACGATGTCTTCCGGCTTGCCGGTCTGGACGATGCGGCCACCCTCCATGATCGTGATGTGGCTGCCGATTTTCAGCGCCTCTTCAAGGTCATGGCTGACAAAGATGATAGTCTTCTTCAAGCGCGCCTGAAGCTCCAGCAACTCATCCTGCAGTTTTGTGCGGATCAGCGGATCGAGCGCCGAAAACGGCTCATCCATGAGCAGGATCGGCGCTTCTGTCGCGAAGGCGCGCGCTAGGCCGACGCGCTGCTGCATGCCGCCCGACAACTCGTGGCCGTATTTGCGCGCCCACTGATCGAGACCGACAAGTTTCAACTGCTTGTGCACACGCGCCTTGCGTTCGGCATCCGGAACGCCGGCGAGTTCCAGGCCTAGCCCGACATTTTCCTCGACCGTGCGCCATGGCAACAGGCCGAACTGTTGGAACACCATGGCGACTTGTTTCTGGCGGATCTTTCGCAGGGTCGCCTCGTCACAATTGGCGACGTCGACGGTCTTTTCGCCGTCATGGACGAGGATGCTGCCCCGCGTAACCGTGTTCAGCCGGTTGACGGCGCGCAGCAGCGTCGATTTGCCCGAGCCGGAAAGGCCCATCAGCACCGAAATCTCGCCCTCGAGCACGGTCAAATTGGCGCCGGCGCAGCCGAGCACGGCGCCGGTCTGTTCCAGGATTTCGGCACGGGAAGCGCCCTTTTCGGCCAGCGATAGCGCCCGCTGCGGCTCCGCGCCGAAGATGATGTCGACATTCTTGAAATCGACGGCGACGTTCATTTCTTGCCTCCCACGGCAATGCGGGTCATGCGGTCGAGAACGATGGCCAGCACCACGATGGCAAGGCCAGCTTCAAGACCGAGGTCGATGCGCCGCGAACCCAGCGCGCGGTTGATTTCAGTACCCAGGCCGCCTGCGCCGATCAGCGCCGCGAACACGACCATGGAGAGCGAGAGCATGATGCACTGCGTCAGGCCGGCCATGATGGTGGGCAGCGCCGCCGGCAACTCCACCTTCCACAGCAACTGGCGTTTCGTCGCGCCGAACGCCTCACCAGCTTCGATGATGGCCTTCGGGATCGAGGTCATGCCGAGATGGGTGAGACGCACCGCCGTCGGGATGACGAAGATGATGGTGACGATGAGGCCCGGCGCGTTGCCGAGGCCGAACAGCGTCAAAACCGGGATCAGGTAGACGAAGGTGGGCAGCGTCTGCATCAGGTCGAGGATCGGCAGCATGATGCGATAGACCTTCGGCTTGTGCGCCGCCCAGATGCCGAGCGGCACGCCGATGGCCATTGAGGCCGCCGACGCCGCGACGACCAGAACCAGTGTCTCGACTGTCTGCTTCCAGAGCCCCTGATTGATGATGAACAGCAGGCCAAGCGCGACACCGATGGCAAGCGCTTTCGATCTCTGCAGATAATAGGCCAGCAACGCCACAAGGACGACGACGAGCACCGGGGGCAACAGCAGCAATAGGTCGACAAAGCCGTCCAGCACGAAGTTCATGCCGCCGGAAAAGCCGCGAAGCAGGAAATCGAAATTGTCGGTGAGAAAGTCGAAGAACGCCTTGCCCCACTTGCCGATGGGGATTTTCACGCTCGCCAGCAAGCTTGAGATTGGATCCATTGTCCCCTCTTCCGACCGGTCCGTTTCGGACTCATACTGTCACAGCAAACAAAAAAGGGCAGCCCCGCGGGACTGCCCTTTTCTCAGAATTTGTTAGCCGGCTGCATCAGCCTTCCAGCGCTGCCTTGACAGCCGCCGCGGCATCACCGCCGTCAAAAGTCGTGACGCCGTTGATCCATGGCACGACCGCATCTGGATGCGCTTTCAGCCATTCCTTGGCGACATCATTGGCATTGCCACCCTTGAGGATGGCGTCCATCATCGTGTTTTCCATCGACAGGTCGAATTTGAGGTTCTTGATGAAGGCGCCGACATTTGGACACTCCGTTGCGTAGCCCTTGCGCACATTGGTGTGCACGGTGGCCGCGCCAAAGCCTGAGTCGCCCATCCCATCGAGATAGCTGATCTTCATTTCACCCATCACCGGGTGCGGCGTCCAGCCAAGGAAGACGATCCAGGTGTTATCCTTCATGGACGATTCAGCTTGCGTCAGCATGCCTGCTTCGGACGACTCGACCAGCTCGTAGCCGGCAAGGCCGCTGTCCGGCTTCGAAATCATGTCGAGGATGATGCGGTTGCCGTCATTGCCGGCCTCGATGCCATAGACCTTGCCGTCCAGCTTTTCCTTGATCTCGGGCTTGGCGAGATCGGCCAGCGTCTTGACGCCGGCTTCGGTCATGTAGGTCGGCACGACGAGGCCATAGCCCGCGCCATCCAGATTCTGGCTGACCGTCTCGACGGAACCGTCAGCCGTATAGTCCTTGATGTCGTTGGTCATCGACGGCATCCAGTTGCCGAGGAAGACGTCGAGGTCGTTGTTCTTCAACGAGGCGTAGGTGACTGGGACGGAGAGCTGGATCACTTCCGGCTCATAGCCCATGGCGGTCAACAGCACCGAGGCCACGCCGGTCGTTGCCTGGATGTCGGTCCAGCCGACATCGGACAGGCGAACCTTCTTGCAGCTTTCCGCATCGGCGGCGAACGCCGCCGTGGACGCCAGCACGGTCGTCAGACCCAATGCGGCGGCAAATATTTTCATGCGCGACATGCGACTTTCTCCCACGAGTTCCCCAACGCTTCGGCAGGGGGTTTTGTTGTAATCCCTCTCAAGCCGAGCCAAACACCATTTTGTGGCTGTTGCAAGCCGCCCGGCATCGCCTCGATGCGGCGTTCACTAAGCTTATTGCGACACTCGGTCTGTGCTTGACGGATTTCGGTGGATGCAGGCCGCGCCGCCTCGCCGAGCGCCGCCGCAGCCGGTAGAAAGCCAACATGGCAAAACTCTATTTCCACTACGCGGCGATGGACGCCGGTAAAACGACGATGCTGTTGCAGGCCGCGTACAACTATCGCGAGCGCGGCATGACGACGATGCTGTTCGTCGCTGGCCACTATCGCAAGGGCGAGCGCGGCTATATCTCCTCGCGCATCGGGCTGGAGGCGGAGGCAGCGATGTTCCGCGACGGCGATGATCTTTTCGCCCGTGTCGCCGATCACCACGAGCATACGAGCGTGCACGCCGTCTTTGTCGACGAGGCCCAGTTTCTCGAAGAGGAGCAGGTCTGGCAGCTTGGCCGCGTCGCCGACCGCCTGGCGATTCCGGTGCTGTGCTACGGCCTGCGCACGGACTTCCAGGGTAATCTGTTTTCCGGCTCGCGCGCCCTGCTGGCAATTGCCGACGAGCTGCGCGAAGTGCGCACTGTCTGCCGTTGCGGCCGCAAGGCGACGATGGTCGTGCGGCTCGGACCTGACGGCAAGGTGGCCAGGCAAGGCGAGCAGGTTGCGATCGGCAAGGAGGCCTACGTCTCGCTATGCCGCAAGCATTGGGAAGAGGAGATGGGCCGGACGGAGCCCGAGGATTTCGTCGGGTTTGTGAGACGGTAGACGCGCCCAGACGAGTAACGGGGCACGCCTTCGACGCGCCCCGCTTACCCTCTCCGCCTCGCTACCCCTAGTTCAATGCGGAAAGTCTCAATCGCCGACCGGGTTGAGCTCCTTCTGCGGATCGCCGCCCTGCGCGTTGGCGACAAACATCAACATGTCAGCCATGGTGAAATGCCCAGGCTTGATGGACGGCAATGTCGGCTTCCAGTTTTTTTGGCTCAGGAACGACCCCTCGTCGCCTTGCAGCATGCCGATGAACACCTCGGCGACGATGCGCGAGCCGACCGGACCCAGCCGCTCGCCGTTGCCGCGAACCTGCGCTTCCTTCAGGATGTAGTACCAGAGCGGCGTTTCTTTCTCCATCTTGAGGCGCTTGAGCTCGACCCCATCCGGTCCCGACGTCAGTTCGGCCACGGTCAGCGGACTGAATGTGTCCTCCTTCAGCATCGCCTTGGCGATCGCCTGGCCGGACGGCAGACCGATGCGCACGCCGCGCTTGAGATTGCGGAAGGCCAGGCTGGCCTCCGGCGAGTTTGGGTCCGCGCCGGGCAGCTTGTGCAGCTCGTCGGCCAGGAACGGATCAAGCTTGCGCGAATGGTTGAACTCGGCCTTGATCGCCGGCGGTGCCGGCAGCTCGAAATAGCGCCGCCAGTCCACGACCCAGTTGCTTGGGAACGTGCCCTGCCCCGGCACGCCGGAACTGACCGTGCCCGACAGGTTGGTGAAGCGGAAGAAGAAGTTGAATGTGCCCGGCGCCAGGCGCGGCTGCGGAAACCGGAACAGCCTGTTATGGTTATAGCCTTGACGCACCATGGAATGTCCCAGGCGGTAAGCGGCGCCGGAGAATTCCCAGGGCATGAACGGCTTGGTCTTAAAGCGATAGAACTTGCGGCCGTTCTTGAGAATCTTCTGGATCAGCCCGGGCTCCACCAGCCGGGAGACGAAATCATGCAGCACGAGCCACTGATAATGCCAGCGGACCATTTTTGACGCTTCGGCGAACAGTTTGTCCGAAGGCGTATTGGCGGCAGTCAGGTGATCGATAACGGCATTGTGGAACTTGAGGAAGGCGAGATGGATCTGTGCCACCAGAAGGTTCTCGTCATTGCGGTGATCGCCGATCAAGGCCACGCCCTGTATGTTGCGCGGCAAATCATTGGGCAGGTTGGGGATATTCGGCTGCCCTGGCAGCGCTGGCGATTCTTCCGCCGTGCCGATTAGAAGTTTTGGCGTATCGACCGTATTGCCGTTCGCATCCTGCGACCGGGCGAACAGGAAACGGAACGGGCCAGGTCCGGCGCCATAGACCGAGTCGAGGTCAAGCCCGGGTGTACGGAAATTCTTGGTCATTTCCGGGTCGTTTTGAGCGTCGCTCAGCGGCGTCAGGTCGAGCGTGATGTCGTGGTCGACAAACTGGCCGAGATAGGTGAAGCCGGCCGGAATGGTTTCGTTGTTGCTGTTTGGCGGGGCGGTATCCTTCATCGCCGCCGCCAAGGCGGCAAGATCTGCATCGCTGGCGACCAGCGGCTTGTTCTTCAACTTCGGGAACATGAAATCGAAAAAAGCCGAACCTTTCGCGCCGGAAACATTGTCATCGACGGCCTTCACCGCGGCCGCCTTTGCCCCCAAGGGCAGGAAAGCCTTCGTCGTGGCGGGACTTTGAACGAATTTCTTTTCCGGGGCCTCGCGAAGTTCTATCGCTGCACTTTCCGCGAGCGCCTGACGACTGACGAACCCATGACCAATACGATTTCGTAAATTTGGACCTGCCATAACTATTTATCCTTCTATGAATATCTATTTATAACATTTTGTCATTTCATATAAAACAAAATTTGTGGAAAATGTTGCTTCGAAAATATGCAATAACCTACAGTTACTTGAGAGTATTACAAGAATAGATATTCTTTGCATTAATTATGAGGATGAATGTCATATTTTTGATGGTCGGAAGCTATTTTCCGAACCACAGAACCGAGCATTGGCGGAGCCGCGAGTGAGCGCCGCGCCCCGGCGCATCGGCATTCTGAACCGCGCGGCCGGGCTGGCGACGTTTGACCATGGCTGAGATTGGCGGCTATTCGCTGCGGCGCCGGGTGAAATTTGCGCGCGGTCTGTCTTTCAATCGATAAGACCCCCACATATATTCCGCCGCACACGATCCCGTTACCCGAGGAGGAACGCCGATGGCTGAACTGCAAAACTTCGACGCGCAGATCGAGCAGACCAAGCAGGTCGTCGAGCAGATGCGCTCCAAGATCGAGCAGTCCGGCAAGGTTCTCGACCAGATCGCCAAGACGGACGAGAAGATCGGCTCCACCGATTTCGACATCGAGAACGCCCGCATTGACGATGTGCTGAAGCAGCAGAAGGTGATGGAAGGCAACATCGCCGACCTGATCATCGGGCTTGAAGACGCCACCAATGTTTTCGGCGCGGAATTCGAGAACATGAAGAGTTTTACCGGCTGGGAAACCTTCGTCGGCATCTTCTCAGACGAATCCAAGCAGCGCATGCGCACAGAGCGTGTGCGAAACATGTCGCTGGCCGGCAATCTGCAGGAACTGCTGTCGAAGTCCGACACTATCGTCGGCATTCTGAAAGCGCAGAAAGGCATCCTCGACGCCCGCTACAAGACCTCCGAGGCGAGCCTCGGCCAAGTGATCGAGCGCCGCAAGGTGACGATGGAAAACCTGACGGCGGTCCAGAAACGCATCGAGGAGTTGAATCCGCTGCTCCTCGATATCGAGAACAAGATCGCCGCCTCGACCAGCCAGCAGGAGCGCACCAAGCTGGAAGGCGACCGCTCCAAACTGGCGACCGAATACAATGAGAAGCAGGCCAAGGAGCAGGAACTGCTGGCCGAAAGCCAGACGCTGGAGCGCTACACCTCCATGTTCCAGACCTTCGTCGACTCGCTGAACAACCAGATTGCGGCGCAATCGACGCTGATCAACAAGCTGACCATCGATACCGAACAGCGCATCGTGCTCTACAAGGCGCTGGAGGATTCCTTGAAGACGGCTGCGCAACAGGACGTCGCGCACAAGATCAACACGCTGGGCTCCAAGGTCGACAACACGGCGGAAGAGACAATGGCCGGCATCGGGGCCGCCGCGCAAAAGCACATCGGCGACCTGCTCGAACTGCACGAGAAGAACATGGTGGCGACCGCCGACATCCAGCGCCGCAAGAAGCTGGCCGACGAGGCCTTTGCGCGGCGGTTTGACGAGGTGCTGCGTAAGCACAATGCTTCGGATTACGTGAGCGCGTAGGCGGTCGGCTCACCCTCCCCCTTGCGGGGAGGGTCGGCGAGCGATCAGCTTGCGCAGCAAGTGATCGTGAGACGGGGTGGGGGTGGTGAAGAAAGACTTGGACTTGCAATCGAAGAGCTTTTCGTCACCACCCCCACCCCGTCCTACGGACGACCCTCCCCGCAAGGGGGAGGGTAAGGCGTTGCCATGACCCCCGCCACAGACCCGGCCGTCCAATATTTCACCACCATCGCGGCAGCGCTGGATGGGCTGGAAATCTTCATGCGCGACGACCGTTCGCCGCTTTACCGGCACGGCATCGTCGCCAAGATCGCCGCCGAATATATCGACAAGCTGGAGAAGAGCTTTCTCTGCTGGCGCAACCGTCTCGGTTTTATGGAGAAGTTCAAGATTTCGCGCGCCGAGAGCGGTTACCCTGTCTACCAGCACGTGCTCGAACTGGAGAACGACCGCCGCCAATCCGAAGAACGGCTGGCCAAGATTCCGCAGGCGGATGAATTGCGCGCAGAAATGGCCGACTTCATCCTGCGCCACAAGGAATTTCCCGAGGCGCTGCAGAAGACCATGGCCGAGCGGCTCTATTTGGAGGAAGTCCGCAACGGCAATGTGTTCGGACCGTTCATGCTGGCGCAGACGGCAAAGGTGTCGGTCAATCCCAACACCGGCCGGCCCTATTATCTCGTCCACTGGGCGACCTTCGACGGCAGCGCCAACCTGCCGCTGATCTATATGGCGACGGTGGAGGATTCGTCTGAAGACATCGTCAGCCAGTTGGTCACCGATGGCGGCAAGCTGAACGAAAAGGTGAACATCCCCCTGCCCGTCGACGGCCTCCTAAACCCGGCGCTGGCACACGAGTTCGACGCCTTCACGGAAAAGAACTCGGCCTACACTCTGTCGCCCGCGACGATCGCCACCAACATGGACAAGGATTTTGCCACGCTGCACCCGAAGCAGTTGCGGCGCGTCGTGCTAGGCCCGTTTTATTCATCGGGCGTCACCGAGAACAATTCAACGGTGACGGAAGTCCTGTCCAAGGTGCGCAAACCTGAAAATGCCTGGCTGCTGACATGGACGATCCAGGAAGTCTATTCCAAGGGCGAAAAGCCCGGCCACAAAGGGTTGTGGTCAAGCGAAAAGGATCGCCAGGAATTCTATATCAACACCGACGATCTCGAAGCCGCACGCATGGGCGTCTCGGCTTATGAGAAGCACGCGCTGATCCCGCACGAGGCCTACCAGGCGCTCTACGCCGACGGCGAGGCGCAGAAGATTTTCGCGGGCTACAAGGTGCACATTCTGTCCAAGGGACAGGTGATCTCGGATGTGTGAGGCTGTTGGCTCCTTGTTCGAGCAAGCTTGGGCGAGGCTGGAATGACTTCGTTCGCCAGCGTTGCTCAGAAAAAACGCGAGCTGGATAGCCTGCGGAAGACCTTGCGGCCGGGCGGATTGGACGGCCTCGACCACAGCCAACGCATCGACATCACCTACACTTCCAATGCAATCGAGGGAAACACGCTGACCGCCGGTGAGACGGCGCTGGTGCTGGAAAAGGGCATGACCATTAGTGGAAAGCCCTTGAAAGACCATCTCGAGGCGGTGGACCATGCGCGCGCATATGATTGGGTGATGGAGGTCGCTTCGCACACGGACCAACCTCTCGCCGAAGTCGACTTGCGTAATCTGCACCGTTTGGTGGTTGCGAAGAGCAATCCGGATATTGCTGGCGGCTACGCGGACAGGGCTCGTTTTGTGAACACAAACGCGGGTGTTCATAATTTTCCGTCACCGGTCGACGTGCCGATGTTGATGCAGGACTTCGCGAACTGGCTTGCTACCGCCGAGAACAAGCCACAAAATGCATTCGCAGCCCATCGACGACTTGTCGGCATCCATCCCTTCAACGACGGCAATGGTCGAACGGCGCGCCTCCTGATGAACTTGATTCTCGTGAGGGGATGCTACCCTCCGATTGCCGTCCGACCCGACGATCGCCCCCTCTATCTCTCGGCTTTGGAAACCGAGCAGGCGACTGGTGATCATGCCGGATTCGATCAACTGCTGCTGGGCCGTCTCGACCGGACGCTCGACATCTACATTGCGGCGGCCCGCCAAGCCCAGACTTTGGATGATGCTGCGAAAATCTTGCCTTTGAGGAAATGACATGGACACCGGCCTGACCACCATTGCCGAAGCCGATATCGAAAAACATCGCGCCACCGCGCAGTCGATGATCACCCGTGTCGTCGTGATGGAAGCGGCTTCCGGCCAATCCAGCACCGCGCTGGCCGGCACCGGCCGGCGGTTCGTTTCGCCTGTCGCCACGGGCGGTCTTTCCAAGACCAAGGAAGTCGAGCTGACCAAGACCGTACAGTCGGTGAAGCCTGACGATCAGTTGATGGACATCGGCCAGCACACCCTGCTCTACCGCGCCCGTCGCGGCCTGGCCGTGGCGCTGGCGGTGGCGGATGTGTTCGCCCGCGGCAACGATCTCGAAAGCCTGCAATCGAAGAACGCCAAGACGCCACTTGAGGGCGACGACGCCACGCGCTTCAAGAAACTGCTCAACGCCGCCGCCTATGTCTCGGCATTCACGTTCGCCTCCTACCTGTCGCAACTGATCGAGTCGGACGGCGAAGCGCCGAACGACATCGCCGAGCCTAACTTCGTGTTCGATACCGCGCAGGATGCACTGAAATCGATGATCGCGGCGCTCGATGCGGCGATTTCGGGCTCCAAGGACGACGGCGACCTCATGCTGCGCGCCGACAGTTTTGCGCGTGTCGCCATCGATGGGCTGCTGACCCGCAAAAGCCGTTTCGACGGGCTCGGCGGTTTCGAGAACGCCCATATCCGCATCGAGAAGGACGATTTCACCATCGACGGCTTCGACGTCGCGCCCGGCAAGAAGTCGAAGCCGCTGGAAATGACCTTCAAGAAGCCGGAAGAGGTCGTCGGCAACCACATCGCGAAATACCAATCGGTGAAACTGGCCAAGATGCTGATGGCCTATGATTTCGACCGGCAGCTCAACCCCTTCGTCGAACTCGGCGGTTTCCTGTTCACCTTCATCGGCGACGGCGCGCCGGGCACCGGCAAGACGACGCTGATCCAGATGATAGCAGGGCTGGTGCACGGCTACTGCCAGATCGCCGGTTATCCCTTCCACTACGAGAATTTTGGCGTCGACCAGATCTCGTCATATCAGGGCAAATCCGGGCAAAACTGCAAGCAGTTCATCGACAACGTGCTGAACCCGCGCATGATCGGCTTTGGCACCGTGGATGACATCGACCAGGTCGCCGCGAAACGTTCCGACGACCGCGCCTCGGCAGGTCAGCACGAAATCACCGGCGTCCTGATGTCGGCCTTCTCCGGTGCCATGACGGTGGTGCGCGGCAATTGTTCGTTTGGCATGTTCTCCAACTATCCGGAGAATGTCGACGACGCGCTGCGCCAGCGCGCCGGCGCGCGCTGGCTGGTCGACGGCCCGCAGACCAAGGAAGACTACATCGATATTTTCGTGCTGTTAGCCGGCAAGAACCACAAAATCCCGCTTGGCGAGCATGACCTCTATGCCGCTCAGGAAATCCAGCGCGCTGTGGACGACGCCTACGAAAGCCATTCCAAGCCACACGAAGACGGCCTGATGAAGGTTTTCGAGCGTTTCATGAAGGAGAACGGCCAGCCGAAGACGCTGGCCGATATCGGCGAATATCTGCACCTGATCAAGGAGGCCGAACCGCGCTTTACCGGCCGCGCCATCAAGAACGTCACCGACGCGATCAAGATGCGAGCGATGGATATCGAGCTGCCGGACGACTGGTTTGAGAAGCCGGAAACTTTCATGCACAAACCCTACGATGAGAAGAAGGCGATGGTGGAGGAACTGCGCGGGCCGTTCGACATGGAAATGGTCATGCAGGAGATCAACCGCTACGCCGACAGCGAATTCCGCTACTCGGATCGAGCAGACGACTCGACCGTGCAGAAACTGTTGCGCGACGCGCGGCTAAGGGAACGCGCCGCGCGGGAGATGGAGGAATTGAAGAAGAAGGGGCTGTGGAATGCGTGACATGAGGCGCGTTTACCCTCCCCCTTGTGGGGAGGGTCGGCCAGCAACGCTGGCCGGGGTGGGGGT